>CALKXV010000033.1 GCA_938005545.1 uncultured Paracoccaceae bacterium | reverse complement strand
CCTGCTGCCCCCGATACCCCCAAGACCACTTCATGGAGACGATTTCATCGAAACCAGGAAGGGAGCATTTCATAGCTGCCCTTGCCTTGGAGCCATCCCATCGACTGAAACCGTCTACAAACAGCCTAGTGCATCGCAATTCCTACGCCGAATCAGTACTGAATTACCTTGTACAGCTTATAATTTAGAGGCTGTATGTTCGATTTTAGCGCTTAAGAATGTCATTAAAGCCGAATTTTTGACGATTTTCTGAACGAGACATGTTAAACAAAATGTGACTAATTTCAGCGCCTTAAGTATCTATAATTCTTCCAAAGGTCGATTTATTGATTGTAAATTACGAATCATTTTACACGCTATATGTTGACAAAAAGCTGCAAAATCACCAGCTCTAGGATATCTCAGCCTGCATATGGAGCGAAAAGTATGTCCGAACCTGCCCTCAAAGTCGCAGCAGCCAGCGCATCCCCCAAGCGAGAGAAGTTCATCAAACTCGCGGAAAGCCGAACAGTCAGCGCAATAAAGGCGATTAGGATCATCGGAAAGCTAGGCAATCGGAACGCCTACGACTACGATGATGCGGATGTTCGTAAGATTGTGAAAGCCTTAAACGATGAAATTGAAGCCCTAAAAAACCGTATGAAGACCACGAAGTCTTCGGACGGTGTAGATTTTAAGCTGTAAGTTATCAAAGATTGGACAAACCCTAATGAGTGAGAACAACAAACTCTGCACTGCATTGCTACGTGCAGACAGCGAAGGTGAGGTGATCACGCTTCTTAAAAAGCACGGCTATTGGGACAAGCCAGCCCTATGGCGTCATTACGGGGATGTTGAGAATAACTGGGGCCAAAGCGGCAACCAGCAGAGCCTGGCAGAAGCAGCTTTGGCTGAGAAAATAGTCAACTCAGTCGATGCACGGCTAATCAATGAATGCCGCATGCGCGATATTGATCCGGCAAGCGCGGATGCACCGCAGACAATTCGCGCCGCTGTGGCACGCTTTTTCGAAAATAGCACTGGCGAGAAGATCGCTACGGGCGGCTATATCGAAGATTGGAGCGCTCAGAAGACTCGTGAAGTTGCCGACGGAATTACGCTGACGGCCACAGGAACCAGGCCGCAACGGCTTAATATCACCATTTCAGATTGCGGCGAGGGTCAAAGCCCGGACAAGCTTCCCGACACCATTCTCTCGCTTAGCAAAAGCAACAAGCAATACATCCCCTTTGTGCAGGGGCAGTTCAACCAAGGCGGAACAGGCGCGCTGCGGTTTTGTGGAAAGAACAATCTCCAGCTCGTAATTTCAAAGCGCAATCCGGCATTTCTAGACGAAAGCGCCGATGCGCGCGATCATGAATGGTGTTTCACCATCGTGCGTCGGGAATTTCCAAGCGGAGAGCCTGGCACGGCAAAGAACTCGGTCTACACATATCTGGCCCCGGTTGGGATTGGCGATGCGGTAGAGGATCGAAATGGCGGCGTCCTTTCCTTCCCTGCCGATGCATTTTCGATCTATCCTGATGATGAGAGCCCTTATGGCCGCGAAGCGCCTTATGGTACCGCCATTAAGATGTTCGACTACAACTTCCTTGGCGAACGCTCGAATATATTGCGCGGCAAGAGCCTTCTCAGCCGCCTTGACCTCCTCTTGCCTGAGATTGCGCTCCCGGTACGGTTTTATGAGTACCGGACAAACAAGGCAGGCAACTACTTGGATGTTGGTAGCCGCCGCACGACCGTCTCCGGCCTTCTGCGCCGGATCAAAGACAGCGATAATGTGGAAATCGGCTTTCCGGTGCGCATTCCTTTCCAACCGGGCGGTGAAAAGCTTATCGCCAACGTCTTTGCCTTTGTGCAGGCAGGCTCGACCAAGGAAACCGACGATGACGATGAGGAACCCGCAAACGCCAAGAAGCTTGGCGGCGTGCGCGGCTATCGCAAACGCGAAGGTATTGTCTTCCTTCGCAACGGCCAAACCCAGGGCAGTCTTCCAAAGGATTTTTTCCGCCGTGAAGCGGTAAAAATGAAGCCGTTGGCTGATGATCTTCTGGTATTTGTTGAGTGTGATGAGCTTTCTAGTGTGACGCGCGAAGATTTGTTCATGCCAAGCCGAGACAGGCTGGCGGACAACGAATTCAAACATGAGCTGGTGGACTCACTGGAAAAAGCCGTCCGAGATTGCCATGAGCTGAAAGAGCTGCGCAATAAACGTCAGCAGGAGCGCATGCAAGAACGTCTGCAAGATGATCAACCGCTCACCGATGTCCTGCAATCTCTGATCAAAGCCTCGCCTAACTTGACCACGCTTTTGAAGCTTGGCCAGAGAATATCTGCACCGTTCAATACCGTGGCCACGGGCAGTGATCCAAAAGAAGACTTCAAGGGCGAGGTCTATCCAACCTTCTTCAAAAACAAAGGTGTGGAGTACGGCCAAACCTTAAGTAGGTCTTGCCCGATCAACAACCGGATGCGCCTAACATTCGAAACCGATGTGCGCGATGACTACTTCACGCGTGCTGCTGAGCGCGGTGCCTTTGATCTGACTTGGAAAGGCAACGATGGTGCCGAGTTTAAGGCCAGCCCCATTGGCCCAAATCTCAAAAACGGGATAGCGAGCGTGATGGTCGACCTGCCTAGCGGCGCTGGCGTTGGTGATGAGATCGAGTTCATTGCCCGCACCGACGACACACACAGGCTATTTGAAAACCACATCAAAGTGGCAATTCTACCAAAAGTCCAAAAACACACAGGCGGCGGCGGTGAACGGAAGCCGCCTAAAGATAACGATGGCGCGGAGCGTGAGCGTCCAAGTGAGCTGGAATCTCCGAATATCAAGCGCGTCTACCGCGCCGAATGGGAGGCCGAGGGCTTTGACGAGCTAACGGCCATGAAAATTGAATCCATTGGCTATTCTGAGGATGAGACATCTGAATTCTATGAATTCAAGGTCAATATGGACAACATGCCTTTGGAAAGCGAAGCCAAACTCAAACGTCTTTCCAAGGAAGCAACTGCTCTACTGCGCGAGCAGTTTATGTATGCCAATGTCCTGATCGGCCTTTCGATGATATTGGAAGATAAGCGCGCAAAAAAGCTGGAAACCAGTGATGAGGACACGCCGTCCGAGTCCATTGAAGATCGGGTTGAGCGCACTAGCCGTGCTTTGGCCCCATTCATTCCAGCGCTTATCTCTCTTGGATCAAGTGATCTGGAGACCGATGATGCGGTCGAAGGGTTGGAAGAAAGCGCTTAGGCGCGGCCCTTTCTATGAATAAGAACAACCTCACGCGCTCCTGGCGCGCGAGACTTCTGATGAGCATGCCAGCGGCGGTTAGGTACATTGCGCCAAAGTCGCCCATCTTCCTCTTCAATTGGCATGTCCCACGGGCGATGCTCCTCCAGACCGCATTCTTCCATGACTTCTAAATACTTAGGAAGTTGCCATTCAGGTTTAGAAAAAGCGACCATCTGCACAATGGTCGTATCTTCATCGGCCATGGCCGCCACCGAACTAAATGTGGCTTTGAGGTTGTCGAAATAGGATTGCAAGCCTGGGTTTTTGCGATCCCCCAACGTGTAGTGACTTGATCCTGCCCCATCGAGTTTGCCTGCAATCCAGAACGGTGCGGGGGCTTCCTTGCGTCCATCCACTTGCCAGCGATGATACAGGACATGGATACCCGGATACGGTGGCGAGGTGACGATCAGCTTAGGCGGGCACGCTTGAGCCACGGCTTTTTCATTTTCTGCGCCAGCGGTCGTCCTGTTTAGGCTGATGGCCTTTGGCGGGCTTTGCAGATCAAGGCTGTTGATCTGATCCCGAAATTCGAGAGCTGCACCTAGCATGATGCCTGCTTGCTTATGCATCTGCGCTTTAAACGCCGTGACGCTGGGGCGGGTCTTGCGGGAGTCTAATGCCCATTGGGACGTCCGAAGAACGACGCAGCGCGCCAGGATGCCACTACGCTTTCGACGCAGGCGTTCCACAGAGCTCAATGCTTGTTCAATCGCCTTGCGTAGCCGCCAAAACTCAGGGCCGTCGAGATTGCGGTAGTAGCCTGCATCAGCATAGCCATCATGGCGTTCACTAGGGCTGTGCATATTGATAGTGGTCTCAATGCATTCCATCCAGCGCCGATAGGCACTGATATCTTGGTCATCCATGATTTGTGTCTTGGCTTCGCACAAGAAAGACGAGAGCGAGCTGATATCAATGCCAAGAGCGTTTCGGCCCATGGCCATGGCTTCAACGAGCGTTGTGCCTCCGCCCGCGAATGGATCAACCACCCAATCACCGGGGTTGGAAAAAGCTTCAATCGCGCCGCGCACAAAGCTTGGCGAGAACCGCGCTGGGTAACGGTAGAACTCATGGGTTAGACCTTTGACGCGGGCTTGATCCCGCGCGGCTTCAATAAAGCGTTTTGAGAATCCGGATTTGAGGCCCAAATCGGGGCTGAGATCATTCATATTGATTACCCGTATCATGCAGGTAAACCCTGCCATTTCTTAAGTATATGAATCGAAACATAGAATCAGCGCAAGGCCCTTGGCTAAGGCTTTGAAACTACCTGGCTATTCCTGGCCGCGCCCGAAGAAGACCTTTGTGGCCCCCTCGAAATTGATTCGAAAATGAAAGAAAACGGCTGACCAAGACGGCCAGCCTTTGGTGCTAACGGCATGGGCCACGAGCGTTTAGTTCATGCTCTATTGCTTCCATTGAATTCAGCGCATTGCGTCGATCCTGTGATCCGCGCGGGGCCGTGGCCACCGCGTTGAATGCTTCGCGGAACAGGCCGTGCAGTTCCTCTAGGCCAAGTTTTTGTGCTTCATGTCGTGTGATGAGTTTCATCGTATTCTCCTTTGTTTCAAGGAGGCCCCGACCATCGGTGCCTTTCGGCCCCGGACACACACAATCATTGGGGTTAGAAGGCACCGCATGGATCGGCGGCTAACGCTGACATCCAAGGCGGATCAATGAGACACGTCTCACTGGTTTGAAAACAAAAGCGCAGCCAAGAGGCTGCACATTGGTCATTTCGATAAAATTTAAGGCTTGGGGCTGATGCCCCCGGCGCGGATCAAAGGGTGGGTCCTCGCCATGCTCACTTCATTGCATTGCAGCTTGCGCGTGGCTCTGGTCCCGCTGGCACGCCTTTGCTCCTTGCACCCCCTCTCTTCGCCAGAGGGGCAGATCGGTTGCATGCGCAACCAATCAGACAAGGAGAAAAAGATGACGCAGTTCTACGCACAGCCATACGATTTGGCAGCAACAGGGTTCTATTTTGACAACGCAGAGACCTATTCAAACAAGATCAGGGCAATCACGAACGACTACGGCGAGCCCGTTGAAGAATTCGAAGTCGAGTTCATTGACGGCGAGCATATTGATTGCGATCTGGCGAAGACATGGGGGATCAATCAGGCCAACATTCTAAAGTTCATGGAAGTGGTGGATGAATGGGACGAAGACCAGAAGAGACGCTTCATTCTGGCGGTTGGTGAGTGCTGCTACAGCTTTGATCCTGATGCGGTCGATCCAGACGATTTTGAAGTCGATATCTATCATCTGGACACAATGAAAGCGCTGGCAGAGCAGTTTGTCGATGAAGGTTTGTTCGGCGATATCCCAGATCAGCTTACTTGCTACATTGATCTGGATGCTATCGCACGCGATCTGAGCATGGACTATGCAGAAACACAGATCGCAGGGCAGCGGATTATCTATCGATGTGCCTAAAAACCGTTGCCCCTTCAATTTTGCGAAAAAACCACTATATATCATTTATGAGCGTTTTGCCTGACAGCGTCAGGCTTAACAGGACTAATTCAGGGCTACATGTTCTGTCTCGGTGGCTTCTCACTAACCTTCATGATCCTTGTGATCATGGCATGCGTAAACGAACGACTATTCACCGCTAAGGAAAAGGAGGCACACATGGAAACAGATATGCCAAAGACTAACGAATGGACGAAAACTGCAATACGAGCACTATGCTCAACAACTACGACCATCGCGGCAGGCATGTGGGCTGGAGCAGCTCTGTCAGGCTAAGCGCTCAAAATCTCTAATGAAAAGGGCCGCCAACTGGGCGGCCTTTTTCATTCACTATCGAAGTCATAGTCCCATCTTCCATGGGGCTTGAACTCCGGCACCAGCACATCGGGCTTGCTCATCCTTGCATGGGTGAGACGGATGGCAAGCCGAATGGTGTCATCGGCGGCCAAATGAAAATGCTGCCTCAGATCATCCAGCTTAGAGGCATGCGCCTCATCAAGATTCAGCATAAATGTTTTTCGTGTGGTGTGTCGCATAGCGACCTCCTTTCTTTAGGTTAACGTTCACGGCCAAGATCATCGCCGCGAGAACGGGTGCGCTCGCGCTTTCTTTGGCGATCTGCGCTTTGGCGCTCACGCCTGCGCATATTGCTCTTGGCTTGTTCATTGGATTGGGCGCGTTTGTTCAGGCTCGGCACATCACCGCGCTTCATGGCAATATAGGCCGCAATCTCTGATCTGATTTGCGCGACTTCCTGGGCGCGGGTTTCGCGCATCTTCTTGATTTGCTGTTGAAGACGCTGGCGCTCATCAAGCTGGCGTTGGATGAGGCGATCTTTTTCAGCGCGATCACGCTGCCAGGATTGCAGCGCCTCCATCTCGTTTTGTGATTTGATCTTGGACAGCTTGCCCGTGATGCGGCTCCAGATGCCGCTAAAGCCTTTCGGCAAACGGCTGGCACGGGTCTGCATCTCGCGTTGCTCGCGCTGCGCGATACGCTGGGTTTCGGCTTTGCGCTCTTCACCATGGCGTGCTTGCAATTGCTGGCGTTTCATCTCCAGCGCAGGCGATGCACGGCGATATCCGGCATCAACCTCTTTAAGATAACCCTTGAGTTGGTCGGTCATGCGCAAGGCGATATGCGCTTTGGTATCTTGAACAGAAGATAGGAACTCAGCATCGGGGATGCGCTCGCGCACGTCTTTGGCTTTCACCCCCGCCCAGCGTGACAGAGAATAAGTCTCGCCGCGCACATCAACGGCGACAACGCCGCGACGATCACCTTTGGCAAGGAAGAACCCTTTTTCTTCAAGGGATGCCTTAAGCGCATCACTACCATCAGAGTTCTTCCAGCATTCCTGAAACGCCGCCTTGATCATCTTGGGGTCTTGTTTGGATCGATTGGCTTGCTGCCATTCAGCGCGAGAAAAATTGAGTGGATTGCGCATGGAGCGATCAACCATGCCTTTTGGCATGTCCCAGCCATGTTCCAGATACAGATCGCGGGAAACATCCATGAGTTTTTGCTTGTAAAAGCTCATGTTTTTGGCGCGCATCTCGTCACTATCGATGCGGCTCCAGACGGCATGGGCGTGCCTACGGCCATCTTTCTCATGAAAGACTAGAGCGCGCGCATGATCATCCAGACCGAGCTTGCCTTCGATTTGATCAACGGCGCGCTCAAAATCTTCACGGCTGACATGCGCGCCTTCGGGCGGGTTCAGGCTCATCGAGAAGAGATGGTTTTTGCACTTGGTTTGTGAGGCGATGGCTTCGGCTTCTTTGAAGGCCGCATCCAAATCATCACTGACAAAACCGCGCAGCTCATGCAGCTCAACATGCTCATTGTCGCGCATCGACATGAGATATTGCGCAAGTTGAGGGGCATTGCCGCGTTCTTTGGCTTTCAAGATCATGGACTGCCCCCATCACTAAGGGCAGCCATCAACGCATCGCGCATGTCCTGCACAGCGCGGCAGGCATCTTTGATCTCGCTTTCCGTTTCTGGCGTGACCGGCAATGCGCCCATATTGACGGATTTTGCGAGCTGATTGAGATTCTGTGACAGGCGGCTTTTGCCAAGTTGGCCAAGCGCTCGGCCCACAGCTTGTGAATCCGGTTTGGGAGAGACAGTCTTGCCCTGATCGATGGCTTCTTTGAGAACAGCCTTAATATACCCGCCAAGAGGCATATCCCCGGCCAGATCACGCAATGCGGCTTTCTCATCGAAGCTCAAGCGCAGAGAAAACGGCGCTTCACGCTTTCTTGGGGGTTGGGCGGCTGCTACCGCATTGAAATTACGTTCCGAAATGCTCATCGCCACACCTCGGATCATTGTCCTGAGTTACGGTGTTGGCGGAAGTCTCAATTGCACGAAGATGGCGCTCCCATTCGTCCAGAGCGTCGAACAAAGAGTTCGAACTTTCTCCGGCGAAGCGCACCATTTGGCATCTTTTCCGATTTCATCCAAAAGCCAAAAGATTACAGAGGCTTGGGCAGCGCCTCGAGGCGCGAAATGTGTGGCGTGATGCGCAATTTTGACGGCTGCCAAGTTGCGTCAGACTAACAATTTAAGAGAAAGGGCAGGGGGCGGTGCACCCCTTCAGGGATGCACCAGGATTTTGTTTACTGATCGAGCGCAAGCACTTGATCGCCGTCCACAAGGGTCACGCGCTCAAGGTTTTCGCCATCAGCCCACCGGAAGATGCCGAAGATACCCGAAACAACGCCGGTGTCGGTGTATTCCATGGAACCGGTCACACCGTCATAGTTGATGTCTTTGCCGGCACGGATGGCTGCGATGCCGTCGGCATAGGTGTAGACCACATCGCCGTCGCCGCCTGTGACGTCATACATGGCCGAGCTCCAATCACCGCTTGTGACGCCGCCCGATTTCTCGATCGCCAGTGCTGTGGCGACCAGAAGGTCATAGTACTGGATGGCATAGGAGTTCGACACATCACCGATTTTTTCGGCGTGAGGCGAGCCTTCGGCCTGTGGTTTGTAGTAGTCCCACGCAGGGCCATCCGCGTTCGAGAACGCCGCAAGCGTGACGCTTTCATGCTTGGAAACAGCGTCTGTCGTTGCCGTTTGGATAAAGCCCGGTTCCTGCCATTCCGACGTTCCGACGATGAACCACGAGTTGCCCGCCTCGGCGGCGTTCTTCACAAAGGCACCGCCGTCAGCGGGGGCCGAGAAGATGATCACCGCGTCAGGATTGGCATTGCCGATCCGGCTGACAACCGACCGATAGTTGGGCTGGTTTGGCTGAATGTCGATGACTTCCAGAACCTCGATGCCCAGCTTTTCAGCAGCACCGACGGCGGCGTTTTTCTGAAGCTGCGAACCGGCGGCTTCGGTGGCGACCAGCACAACCTTTTGCTTGCCGGAATCCTTGGCATAAAGCAAAGCCGCAGACCCCTGAGCGCTGTCCATGGGCGAGCCCCGGAAGAGAGGTTCGTCAGCCTTACCACCGAATTCAGCTTCGATTGCGCCACCATGCACCGACGGCATGATCGGCCCGCCGTCACTGGATTGCTTGTCCAGCATGTAGTCGCGATAAGACATATAGTTGTGAGCCGCATTCAACAGAATATCGATGCCGTCGCTGTCGATCAGTTTGCGCGCCGCGCGGGCTTCGCCGATGGTGCCGATATCCTGATGGATCGGGACCAGTTTGCGGCCAAGCGGCGGATCGGCATTGATGACGTCCAGCGACATGTCGGTGACGGCGTCAAAGAATTCGCCGAAACCGCCGAATTCGCCTGTGTGATAGGTCAGGTGACCGACCTTGATGTCTTGAGCCTGTGCGCTTCCCGCCGAAACGGCGAGTGCGAGGGCAATTCCAATCTTAGTCACTGTTTTCATTGACTTTCCTCCCTTTAGATTAGTGGTTGATTTCAACGCCCATGAGAGCGGACGTCAGATGTGGTACGCCTCCATCAGTTGTTTACGATCGAGGGCCTTGGCGTCTTCGAGAAGGTGTTGCTGGCCAAGGCTGAGCACCAAAACGCGGTCTGCGACCTCTAGCGTTTTGACGGCGTTCTGTTCGGCAAGAACTATCGACACGCCGCGGTTGGCGCGGGCGTCGGCGATCTTTTCAAATAGGATGTCGACGAATTTGGGTGACAGACCGGCCGAAGGTTCGTCCAACAGGATCAACTTGGGGTCCTGCATCAGGGCGCGACCCACGGCCAGCATCTGACCTTCGCCGCCAGATAGTGACCCGGCGAATTGGTTTTTGCGATCCGCCAGGCGGGGGAAGAGATCATAGACTTCGGCCAGCCGTTCGTCTTTGGGCCGTGTGCCCACCAACCCGCCAAGCGACAGGTTTTCGGCGACCGACAGATCGGGGAATACGTTGTGTTCTTGCGGGACATAGGCGATGCCCGCTGCCGTCAGATCATAGGCACGGGTTTGGGTCACATCGGTGCCCTGCCACGTCAGGCTTCCGCCACGTAAGGGCAAAAGCTTTGCCAGCGTCATCAGCAGTGTCGATTTACCAGCACCGTTCGCGCCAAGCACCGCGAAAATCTCGCTTTCGACACTGAAGTTGATGTCGTGCAGAACTTCGACGTCGCCGTAGCCCGAGGAGAGGTTTGTGACATCCAACATCGCTCAGATCCCCATATATTTTTCAGCGACGACGCGGTTTTTCTTCACGTCTTTCGGGGTGCCATGAAACAGGATCGCGCCTTCGGACAGGAAGTGCACGTATTTGCAGTGCTTCCAGATCAGTTCCAGATCATGCTCGACGATCACAACTGTCATTTCCTTGGCTTTGACCTTTTCACCGACAAGTTTCATCACTTCTTGAGTGACATCGTCGGGCAGGCCGGCGGTTGGTTCGTCCATCAACAACATGCGCGGCTTCAGGATCATGCACCGCAGAATATCGAGCAGCTTTTTCTCGCCACCGGATTTGGCAAAACCGTCGGGGTCATCAAACTTGAATCGGGCGAGATAGGCGTCGATTTCAGTCTCTATTGCGGCATCCATAGTCGTATCGCGCAGCACGCCGCGATAGGTTTCCTGGCCGAAGGGGGTTGCCGCAAGGCGTAAACTGTCGCGGATCGTCAGGCTTTCGAAGCCCTGAATACGCTGGTTCGTTTTGACAAGGCCAAGGCGTGCAACGTCGTGGGATTTAAGCGGGTTCAAACGGTGCGTTGTCTTGCCGTCTTCCAGCGTGACCGAACCGGTCGAAGGCGCGATACGGCGGGTCAAAAGCCCCATCATCGTGGATTTACCGGCACCATTGGGGCCAATCAGGCCTTCTAGCCCATATTCGCCCAGCGTGCCTTCGGGGACATCCAAGACCGGGTGACCGGCGTGATAAGATTTGGACAGGCCTTGCATGTGTAACTTCATGCGTCGTCGTCCTTTTTGGTCTTTGCGGCCAATGTTTCAACGCCCTTGGCGGTGACGCTGAGCGCTGTGATCACACCGCCCAATGTGGCGGCGATGGCCCGTAAGATACCGCCCAGAATGTCAGCCGGCGTAGTGTCTTTGTCGAGGAAGCCGGATGGTCGATAAAGCAAAACAGCGACCAGAAGCGCGCCATAGAGGAAAAGTTTGATATTGGGCACCAGAACCGCGAATTCCGGCGACACCGGTGCATAGGTTTCGATGAAGATATCGAAGATGCCGAAGGTGACAAAGACGCCCATCATGGGACCAAGCGCATGTTCCTTGCCGCCCAGAACCAGCGATATCCAGACTGCGAAGGTGATCGAAGGCACGATCATATTGGGCGTCAGGAACTGGTTCAAAGCAGCAGATAGCCCACCAAGGATACCCATGATCGTCGCCGTGATCGTGAACGCGTGGAGCTTGACGCGAAACGTGTCCTTGCCAAGCGATGCGGCCAGTTCTTCGTTATCGCGGATCGCGATCATCAAACGCCCAAGCCGCGAACCGTGCAGACGGTGCAGATAAAGCTGTGCGGCGATGACAAAGACCAGAAGCAGGGTGAAATGGAGCACTTCTTCGGCCCCGAACACGCGCAGGGGATAGCGAATGGTGCCAAGACCGACAACGCCCATGGTGGCCCATTTTTCTGTTACGACCAAAAGCGCGATGATGGCCGAAAACGCAATGGTAGCGCATAATATGGCTTGTCGTTCAAGCCTGAGGATCAGATGACCCAACCCATAGCTGATGGCGGCCAAAATGACCGACGACAGGATCATTGCATCGACGAAAGACATCGAGAGCTGCACTTGCAGGACGCCAACAAAGTACATTCCAAAGCCCCAGAACCCGACAACGCCGAAGTTGGGGATGCCCAATAGCCCGAACTGGACATGCAACATCTGGGCAAGACCGATGTAGACCAGCAAAAGCGACAGTGAGAACAACAGATAGGCCATCAGGCTGTTTTCCCCCCGCGTTGCCACAGGATAAATATGAAGGCCAAAAGCAGCACGACCTCGGCATAAAGTGGCTTGGAAATCAGGGTAATGAACGACGTCAGGATACCGGCCACGATACTGGCAATCAGCGCACCCCTGACAGAGCCGACGCCGGCAACGATCGACACCATGATGGTGATCAGGATCAGGTTCCAACCCATCTGGGGGTTGGCCAATGCGAAGACACCGGAAAAGATGCCAGATAATCCGCCTGCGACGCCCGCGATGAACCAAACCCGCACCGAGACCTTGTGCGGGTTAATGCCGCTGACCTGTGCCAGATCTTCATTGTTGGCGAGGCCGCGAATGACTTCGCCGAAGTTTGTCTTATAGATCAGCCAATAGAGGTTCAGCGCAAAGATGATTACAAGGATCAGTGCGATCAGTTGCAGGTTCGTGGCCCCCAGCCCCATGAAGTTGTAAAATCCAATGGGTGGTTCGTTCAGATAGGCGTTTTCCGCGCCAACGAACAACACCAACCCATATCGGAGCATGAAGGACAGACCGACTGACAGAATGATCATTTCGGAGGGTTTGACGCCTCGGTTCAGGGCAGGGCGGAAGATGAACAGGTATGTCGCGACGCTAAGGCATCCAGCCAGTAGAGCAGCAGGGATGATCGCCACATAGAAGTTAAGACCTAACCCCACGTTCAGCATCACCGCGAAGTAAGCCCCGAACGTCATGTTCTCGCCATAGGCGAAATTGATGAAGCCATTCAGGTAGTAAATCAGGGTGAAGCCCATAGCCGCAAGGATTAGCGGCGAAGCCTCTAAAAGCCCGATAAAGATCGAGTCGCGGATGATCCACATGTCGGCGGCGTCCTTTTCGTCGTTGGACCAAGGGTCGGCAATGCAATGGGGGCATGACAATTTCGCACGAGGTCCTGAAATGCCCGAGCGTCTGATAATATGTGAGGTTCGGGCGGGGTGCGTTGCGCGGGATCGTCGAACGTAACGCAGCGTCTTCAAATCTTATGGAGCGGGTGCCTTTGGCTGTTATTTCGGGTCAGTATTGAAACAACGCCTGAGACGAACGGGGAACCTGGCCATGTTCAAGGAATTGTGGAAGTCATATTCGCTGCCGATTGCTGTCAGTGGCATCGGTTTGTTTATTGCGATTGGGTTGGGTGTGGCACCTTTGATGCAGCGATCTGCGCCAAGGCCTGCCGCGGCTGCACCTGCGCCAACGGTTGCGGCTGATCCGGGGCCTGCTGCCGATCCTTCGGCTTTGGCCGGTCTGCAAGCGGCCGTGGATGCTCAAGGGCGTCGTTTGGACAGCCTTGGGAATCGCCTGACGACTTTGGAAAAGGGAATTACCCGGCTGAACAATAGGGTGAGAGGGCAGGGGGATCAGATGGAAAGTCTGGCGTCTGTACCCGGCGATCTGAACCGCGCGATGGCCGAAGTTGCGATTTTGAACAAAGCGGTTCCCCGGATGAACGCACGATTGTTGGCGCAGGGCGAAACGGTTGGGGCCATGGTGTCGGTGCCGGGTGATCTGAACCGGGCAATGGCCGAGGTTGCGATTTTGAATAAGGCGGTGCCTCGGATAAATGCGCGGTTGGTGGCGCAAGTGGATGGTGTCGAAGCTTTGCCGGAGTTGGAAAGCATGGTGCGCACCTTGGAAGGTCAGATGCGCATTCTGAACGCAGCGGTGCCCCGTTTACAGGCACGTATTCTGGATCTGCGGTCGCAGTTGGAAGACTGACGCAGGGGTAATTACCTGAAGACATCAGATCCAGATCGAGCAGGCACTGGAAAACCGGGCCGGTGTTATCCTACTTGGGCCCGGCCTCAAACACGCTGTTGCAGCAATGTGCGGAATCTTTGGCTGGCCGGGTGAGTGATCATGAGCTGACGCCCCTGGGTCTGGATGAAGTTGGAGAGGCCAACCCGCAAAGACTCTGGTTGCGCGGCGGGTTTGCGCATTCTGCAGGTTGCTTTCTGCGTGACAGGCGGACGACAGGTTGTTAGCGTCAGGTGCTTATAAGTGCGGAGGAAACCGCGTTAGTAAAAAGGGAGAAACTAGTGAAAAAACGCTTTGTCAAGGCGCTCATGGTGAGTGCCGTCGTCGCTGTCTCGACAACTGGAGCTATGACGACATCTGCAACTGCCGCTGAGTGCATCGCACCTGCAAACCCTGGAGGCGGTTGGGACTTTACATGCCGCCAAATCGGCAAAATCTTGTTCGACATCGGAGCAGTGGATAAACCTGTCCAAGTCACGAACATGCCCGGCGCAGGGGGCGGCTTGGCCTATGGCAATGTCGTCAACGAACGCAGTGATGACGCCGATCTGATTGTTGCCGCATCCTCGGCAACGACCACACGCTTGGCTCAGAATGCCTACGCAGGAATGACTGCCGATCAGGTTCGGTTTGTTGGTGCCATTGGTGCTGATCCCGGAGTGATCGTGGTTGCTGCCGATAGCCCTTTCCAGTCGCTGGGCGAGATGGTTGATGCCATCAAAGCGGATCCAGGTTCGGTTGCATTCGCGGGCGGTTCGGCTGTTGGCGGATTTGATCATCTTAAGCCATTGATGATCCTCAAAGAAGGTGGGTTTACTGACATCACCAAAGTTAAGTACATCGGTGTGGACGGTGGCGCGGATGCGATCACTCAGACAGTTGGTGGCTTTACTCAGGCAATGACCGGCGACATGTCCGAAGTTGTAAGCTTCCTCGCGAACGGCGATATTCGTGTAATCGCAGTGCTGACGGAAGAGCGCGTTCCGGGCTTTGAAGACATTCCAACCGCGAAAGAGCAAGGCTTTGATGTCGTTGCTGTGAACTGGCGTGGTCTTTATGTGCCCAAAGGCATTTCTGACGCCAAGTTTGACGAGTGGGCTGGCAAGCTTCAGCAAGTCGCAGACAGCGATGAGTGGGCAAAGGCTATGACCGACAATGGCTTGGCTCCGTTCACGAAAGTTGGCGGTGATTTCCAATCATACGTTGATGGCCTTGTCGAAGACATTGCAGCTATGTCCAAAGAGTTAGGGGTCACCCAGTAATGGCATCAGACCGGATCTTCGGTCTGATCACTCTGATCACGGCAGTCGCGTATATCGCGGCTGCCACTCAGATCCAGACGAATTTCTTTTCGGGTGAGTTCCTGCCAAAGCTGTTCCCGCTGCTAATCGGTGCAGTCGCTGCGATCTGCTCGCTTGTTCTTGTATTCAAACCAGATCCCGATCCGGAATGGCCTGCCTCTCGGACGTTTGTATCTATGGGCATCGCCGTCTTTGTGCTGGCGGTCTATGCGGTGATGTTGAGCCCTTTGGGGTTCTTGCTCCCAACAATGTTTGCAGCTGGCATCCTGAGTTTTCAAATTTCACTCCGGATTGGCCCGGCGATCTTGTCAGGCCTTGGCCTGGCCGTTGGGTTGTTTGTTTTGTTCAAATACGCTCTGGGCCTTGGCAATATTGTGGCCTATCGCATTCCGACGGTTGAAAAATTATGGAATGCGATCACAGTTCTTATACCATTCGTTGGGCACTGAAATGGACATTCTATCCAACCTCGCTCTTGGTTTCACTGTCGCGTTGTCGCCTTACACGCTTTTTCTCGCTGTCTGCGGCTGCTTTCTAGGCACGATTATTGGTGCGCTTCCTGGTCTTGGCCCGTCGAATGGGGTGGCGATCCTCATTCCCATTACATTTACTCTGGGCCTTGATGCGACCTCCGCCCTCGTACTGATGACTTCTGTCTACTATGGCGCGATGTACGGCGGTCGGATTAGCTCAATCTTGCTGAACATCCCCGGCGATGAACCTGCACTCATGACCACTTTGGATGGTTATCCTATGGCCAAAGCGGGCCGAGCTGGCGACGCTTTGGTTCTATCCGGGGTTGCCTCTTTCGTCGGCGCATTGCTGGCCACAATCGGGTTGATGTTCCTGGCGCCGTCGCTGGCTCGGGTTGCCTTCCTCTTTGGTCCCGCTGAGTACTTCGCGCTTTATTTGCTGGCGTTTTGTACGCTGGGAGGAATGGCTTCCAACAACCAAGCCAAGGCCGCGCTGGCAGCCTGTATTGGGCTTGGCATCGCCATGATAGGGGTTGATCAATCTTCAGGACTACCACGCCTAACCGGCGGGAACCTGCATCTCTTCGACGGCATTGACTTCCTTGTCGCAATCGTCGGTTTGTTTGCCATTGCCGAACTTTTCTTCTTCATCGAATCCCACGGTAAAGGCTCGTCCATCGGTGTTGTCCTTGATAAGGTTCGTATCCCTTGGAAGGACATTTGGCACACGAAATGGACCATGCTTCGTTCTTCGGGTGTCGGTTTCGTCGCGGGTATTCTGCCTGGGGCTGGTGCTTCGCTTGGATCTTTTTTGGCCTATATGACCGAGAAATCTATCGCTGGTGACAAAGGCGGATTCGGCACCGGAGTTCCAAAGGGTATCGCCGCGCCAGAAGCGGGCAACAATGCTGCTGCCGGTGGCGCGCTGGTCCCGATGTTGACGCTTGGCGTGCCCGGTTCCGGAACAACGGCGGTGCTTCTGGCGCTGCTTATGACGCTCAACATTACGCCCGGACCAACGCTGTTCACCGAGCGCCCCGAAGTCGTCTGGGGGCTGATTGCATCCCTTTTGATAGCAAACGTTGTTCTGCTACTGATGAACGTTCCCATGGTGAAAATATTCGTCAAAGTCCTGATGGTGCCCGCCTGGATCTTGTTGCCTGGTGTCACGATGATTTCTTTTGTCGGTATTTTCTCATTGTCAGGCAGTTACTTCGATTTGCTACTGATGATTGGCTTTGGCGTTCTTGGGTACTTCCTGCGAAAGCTTGATATCCCGACAGTTCCCGTCATCCTTGGCATATTGCTGGGCGGAAATATGGAAGACGCCTTGCGCCGTGCCATGACCCTTTCAGATGGGGATGTAACATATTTGTTTTCCAGCCCGATCGCGATTGGCCTTTGGGTCGCGGCGGTTCTTGGGTTTGTCGCTCCGATGTTCCTGCGCGGCGTTCTAAAGAAACCGCAAGCAGTAAGTGACTGATGGTTAGAGTCCTCATCCCTTCGGGCGCGCTTGGCTTAGACTATGATTCTGAGGCTTTGCAACGCGGGATTGCCGCAAAGCCTGACATCATCGCCATAGACGGCGGGTCAACGGACAGTGGGCCCTCGTACCTTGGGCGCGGCATATCGAAATATGCTCGCAGTTCAACCAAGATAGAATGGGCGGGATTGATGCAGGCGCGCGCCGAAGCAGACTGCCCGTTGGTCATCGGCACAGCAGGCACATGCGGCACCGACAGTGCCGTTGACTGGATGCTGGACATCACGCGAGAAATTGCGGCCGAACAAGGGCGTCCGGTTAAAGTCGCTGTTCTGCGCAGTTCGCAAGAGCCAGAACAGATAGCGGCGGACTTTGACGCAGCGCGCGTCACACCGCTGCCAAATGCGCCGGACATCGATGCGAATTTGATCGCAAGTTGTTCCAATATCGTGGCTTTGGCGGGTGCCGAACAGATCACGGAAGCCTTGAACACCGGTGCCGATGTCGTCATCGCCGGGCGCACGACCGATACCGCGATTATTGCGGCGCTCCCTTTACAAAAAGGATGCCATCCCGGCGGCGCGTGGCATGGTGCCAAGATCGGGGAATGTGGCGCACTATGTGCAACTAACCCGCAATCAGGTGTGATCCTAATTGACTTTGACACGGAGGGTTTCACGGTAACTCCATTGGCAGATGGCGCACATGCGACCCCACACACCGTTTCCGCACATATGCTTTACGAAAATTCCGACCCATTCATTTTGTATGAACCAGGTGGGCACCTTGATGTGACCAATGCTCACTATCGTGCGCTGGACGAGACTTCGGTGCGTGTGATCGGATCAATGTGGGTGCCGTCAGAACAATACACCGTCAAACTGGAAGGCGCACGCGGTGCAGGTTTCCAGACGGTGTTAATGGCATTGCTACGTGAGGAGCATTACGTCGCCAATGCGCATATTTGGGCGGAAGACATCGTCGAAAAATGTAGTGCCAAGGCGCGAGATCGTCTCGATGTAACGTCAGATGATTTCACGATAGAAATTCGCTTGATTGGCAAGACGGCAAGCTTTGGGTCACTGGAAACCAAACATGTCATTCCGACAGAGGTTGGAGCGATTGGCATTGTCACCGCAAAGACTGAATGTCTTTCGGGCGAAATTGCCAAACTATTGAACCCCTATATGCTCCATCATCCACTGACGCTTGAAGAAGAGGTTCCTACTTTTGCGTTTCTTTTTTCGCCTGCGGAAATGCCGCGCGGGGAAATTTACGAGTTTGTTCTTAATCATGTCTTGCACCTGGAGAACCCGATGGATGCTTTCACGCTGGAGGTGCACAACCTTGCCTAAACTGGGGGACGTCGCTCAGAAAGTCCGCAGCAAAAACGCGGGCCCTTTTTGGCTGACGGTCGACATATTCTGTGGCGACAAGAATGCTTACAAATGCGTCGTCGAGGGATTTAGTACCTTGCAGGTGGCCAGAATTTTTCGCGCCGAACCACAACTAATCAAACGCTTTGATATTCCTGACTTGAACGTCGTGAAATTCAGTTTACCGCGACCCAAAACCCAAGGTGCATCGGCGGACCGTGACATTCACGGTGCCTCATGGGCAGCTCTTCTCACCGAAGCCGAAATTGGCACGACTGAGACAAGGAGCAAGAAGTAACGATCCTTCAGATCAATGTTTGTGAAGCGAACGCCGTTTTGCCAACGCACTGAGCGTGTCACTCCTTTGGAGACTTGTGCTTGCCTAAGGACTGGGCGGGCGGTCGTGGTGGGCAAAAACCCGCTGTGGAATTCCAGAATGCCAAGTCCGGTCTCCCTATTGAAACAAGTAAAGTGACGCAGTGTTGGGGTGAAGGACATGACAGTCCCCCGCAAATTATTTATAGCTGCCGGTGCCGAAGCTACATCGGCGAACCACCAAGGTTTTGCCAAACGGATGCGTGAGGATCGATCTCTATGAACTTGGCGCCAAGAATTTCGATCGGCCAATTTAAGTCGCGTCAGCGTGGGCGAGACTTCAAGGAACTCTTCAGGCACCAGTTTTTATTGGCAAAAAGCGAAATGCTAGTTCCGGCAGTCTGGCACCGTGAGACGCTTGGGCCATGGACTTTGGGGATTGGAGACGCTCTGGCAGTCAATGAAGTTCAGGATGTAAACGGCGTTCGTATTGGGTTCATTCTCGGGATTGCATGGAACTCAGATGGAGAGCTTGTTCAGGGGGCGAGCCTATTGCCTGTGGATGTCGATAGTGACACGCTCCCGGATGCTTTCGAAGCCTTCGTAGCACAGCTCGGAGGACGATATGTCGCTCTACTGCTAACCAATAGGCTCTCTCGCTTATACAGTGATCCCTCTGGCGACATGTCTTGGGTATATGACCCGACGCTTTGCGCGGTCGGTAGTTCCGTGTCCGTGCTTTGCGCCTATCCGCTTCAACCCAATCCAAAGTTTCGGACCAAAAACCTGCTAACAGGCCTAACGAGCGCAAGCCTTCAAAATACTATTGACCGAAGGGCGAAACGAGGCGTTCCAAACCTCTACCTCGATCTAGAAACTTTCAGTCAACACCGATTTTGGCCTGGCTCGGATTTCAAGCTCATTATTGACGAGGCCGAGATTGACCGCGCTTGCCAAAGGATCGCGGAGAAGCAAACATGTATCCTCCGCGCTTTGACGTCTGCGTTCTCATGTATTTTACCGGTAACCGCGGGGCACGATTCTCGGTTGTTGCTGGCATGCGGATCCAGCTTCCTTGAAGATTTTTCTGAGTTCTCTGGCTACAGATTCAATAATCCAACCAAAAGAGACACCCGCATCGGGCGTGATTTGGTCAGTAGCCTTGGACAGGATTACAAGACGTATTTTAAGGTTGAGCCCGGCAGGTCCAACCTTCGCGATTTTCGCCTGAAAACCGGTTGGGCGTGTACCAGAGCAGAACTGTCGGCACTCGGATGTTTGGAACAGTACACCCGCGATCATCTTGTTCTGCGGGGAGGGGGGATCGAAATGCTACGCGCAACTCATTGGCGATCAGATCGGATCGGGCGCCCACCGCACATCCGCTATGGGTTGAAGCGACTGCGGCTTCGTGACGGCACTCCGGACGAAATGCAAACGCGTTGGCGACCCGATTTTTCGAAATGGCTTCAATCGTTGCCAGAAAGTACTCAATCCAGATGTTACGATTTCCTAGCAATCGAACAGTGGCTACCGAACACGTTGGGTGCTTACTATCTGGGTTTTAACGGAAATTTCTTTGTGAACCCATTCAATGATCGCGAGCTTTTAGGCCTCGCGGCAAGTATTCCCCCCGCTGTTCGAAAAGGCGGCGAGGTTACGCGCAAAGTAATTCGCGCGGCATCGGCAGATATTCCTGTCGATAAATTCAATTGAGTTTTTCACAATGTACCTTGGGCAAATTACTCAAAAAAATATCGTAAGTTAATCTCAGTATGTCTGCCCAGTCAGGCCTGGAGAGAGCCTGGTTTGGTCCTTCAGCTCTGTATTTTGCGGCAAATGTAATCCGAAAGCAGTGCTTTTCACTTTGTTTAGCGAAGTACTCAACACTAATACAAAGTTGCTTCTGAGGATCAGTCCGGATTGCCAGGGAAGATGAAGGCGATCATTTCATTAAAAAGAACCAACGGACCATGGTTGCAAACTCTTGTGCGTCTTGTTTGAGAGGTTCAATTTCAAATTTCGCCATGCGCCCGACGGACTGAACAGGACGAATGACTTTTTCAGCAGTCTGGTACACGTTTCGCTGGTAGTAATCGTCAAACAGAATTGTTGTTGGTTTGGCTGCGAACATTACCGTCGCTGCAAGGCAAGCCAATCGAAATCGGCCGTCGATTAAAACAACATCCGGTGAGAATTCACATTTTTCCCAAGGGTATAGAGCATAAGATGGATACTTACGCCAACGGCTCTGATCTTTGGGATATCCCCATTTCCCTGTTGGACCGATATTGGCCCAGTGGACAACGACACGATCCGTCCCGATCCTTTCTTGTTCAAGAAAGTTTGTTAAGTTATTTGCCCAGACTCTGTCGCTTTCTATACTTAAAATACGTGCGTTTGTTGATCTAGCTGCCAGAACTGTTGAGCCGCCCGAGCCATATTCGAGTATGTTCGAAGCTTTGGCATACTCGCGGGCGACTAACTCGCCTTCATCAGCTGGGAAGGTGAACTCTGGTTCGCTTAATTCTGGCTTTGAGGCAGATTCCATCATCGGCTACTTTCTCGTTCCGGGCCAAACTTAGAAACGGTGCCACATCATATGACGAGCGTCTATCCGGTTGTTTTTTGATCGCGATGTGACTGCTCTATCGTATTTCTTGCGGGGTGATCAAAGTCTGTTTTGTCGGTCGCGCCTCATCAGCGTGCTGTTGAGTTTTCAGTACTCGCAGTAGACGTCCGACAGGACGGACAATGTTTCCTACCGTCCGTCCCTTGATTGCCTCATATACGACAAAGGGCTGTTTGGCGACGATGATGGCTCGCCGCTTATGACGTCAAAAAACCTTTCCAAACTGAATTGTCTGAAAAGGCACTTTGATCCGGCGCAAAAATTTTGTCTGACAGACTGGCGATCAAGCCAGGTTCAGCGCCGTGCCGTTGATGCAATGTAAAAACATGCCCGAGACCTTCAGGTGATGTCCGACATGCGATCCGCATCGGCGACAATGAACCTCGGCAATTGCGTTTTTCTCGTCTAGTGCCATACCCGACTGGCCATATTGCGGGACCGGCCCGTCGAGCGCGAACAACACGCTGTTGGGTTTCGCATGGTGGAAGAACACCCAACCCTTATCGAGCGGTTGGAACCAACGGCCTTCGTAAAGTGGCAGGTCGCAGCCGCGACAGTGGTAGTCGCCGTCATGGGCCTCTTTCCAGAGTTCAGTGGACTTTGGTTTCTCGGTCCTGGCTAGGCGCATGATGTTGTAGGAGTGTTCGTCGTTATCGAGATACTCTCGCCATTCTTCCCTGGTGCGCACTACTTCGTAGGGGAAGTCCGACTCCTCGGGGATGTAGATGGCGAATTCAGGTTCGCTTGTATCGATCATCGACGCTTCGGTCGTGGACTCTGCGTTTGATGGACGCGAAGCCAGGCCAAGGCTAGTGGCAAGAAGCGCGGTTGACGTCAGAAGAGTTCGGCGTGTCAGGGTGCGACTGGTCATCGGTTCGTCACTTTCAGTAGAGGATAAGGCAATTGGACTTCCAAACTTACGTTTCATCCTTCGGCTCCTTATCAGATGCAGTGTTGTTTTCTAAGTTATAAATCCGAGACACGGGCATGACAAATCAATTTGTTTCATGGGCTTGTGATTTGGATGTAACATTTTACCTGTTAAGGTACATCGTCGTGAAATGACAATTCAACCCATCTGTACCCGCGGTCCATAGGCGACGGTGCGCGTTGTCGCTGCTGCCGGGTTCGTTCCGGATGTATTTGATCAAGCCATTCATCAACGTGAGCCTGCCCAAGATCAACAGGCACAGGATTCAGACTGCGGCTCACGACTTTTGTTGATCAAATATTCTTAGCGATTGGCCGAGGCCAATTGATTCGCGGCTCTGGAAAGATAAGACATGGCAGCGAAGCAAAGACAAATCAGTCGCTGCCAATCCCGACGCGGTTCAAACCTGGTCGTTCCATTTCGTAAAGCTTTGACTGCGACCCGACGTCTCAGGAAAAGGGAAGTTCGATAGCGAAGGTTGCCCCGGCATTTGGCTGGTCAACCAATTCCAACAAACCGCCATGCGCGACCACGATCCGGTGGCACAGGGCAAGGCCAAGGCCTGTCCCGTCGCCCACATCTTTGGTGGTGAACAACGGGTCGAAAATGTAATCAACGATCGCTGGCGGAACACCGGGGCCATTGTCGCTCAACTCTATCCGAAGATTGGCGTTATTCCGAAAGGCCTTGATCGCGATCTGTCCGTCGATCTTTGAAGCAGCCATGGCTTGCGCGGCGTTGGTTAGAATATTGACCAGCACTTGTACGATCTGGACTTCGTCAACAGACACGTCCGGTAGATCACTTGGAACATTGACGGAAACCTCGATTCCCGTCGATACATCGCTGGATGAAAAAGCGTCTGTCGCCGTCTGGATGATCTTTTCAACCGCGCAGCTTTCAGGGTCAAGCGGCCGGTTCCGCGCCATGGACAAAAACGCACGCACAATTCGGACGCATCGCTCTGCCGCACCCGTCATCTTTTCGATCCTCGTGCGAAGATCGTCCGAGATGTCTTCCTCGAGCAGGAGATGTGCGTTCCCGACAACAACTGAAAGCGGGTTATTCAGTTCGTGGGCAATACCAGACAAGACTTCACCCAATGCTGACATTTTTTCCAGTTGGAAAAGCTGTTTTTCCTGCCGCTCGATTTCCGCTTCGGCAGCCAGTCTGTCGGTCAGGTCGTCGATGCTGGCGACGATCACGTCTTCACCACGATATTCGATCAGGCGGGCGGAAATGGCAGCGGGAAATTCGCGTCCGTCTGCGCCACTTGCTGTGATGCGCATTCCATCGACCCTAGTGGTTGGCAAAAGATCGGCAAGAAAATCTCCGCGTTCCGTCCGATCCGCAAAATGCGCCAAGCTGTTGAACCCTTTGCCCAACAATTCTCGCGCAGCGGGCGAACGATATAAGATTTGACCGTCGCCAATTCGCGACATCGTCAGGCACGTAGGGCAAGCTTGAAGAACTATCGACATAATCTCTTCAAGTTCGGATTCATCTGGCGTTTCTTTGCCGATTTGTGGGCGAAATGCCAAAGCAAATCCATCGCCAGTTGTGCGCGTCAGGGTCGCGCGTGCAGGTCGGCCATCTGCCAATTGTACCATGACTTCGGGTTGGTTATCCGGGCGATCCAGTAAACGTTCCTCGATCATGCGCAGGTTCGATGCATCGATCTCAGTCAGATGTTCGCGGCGTACGGCCTCGGACAAAATGACAGACCACGGTGTGCTGGGGCTTAGAACGCCTTCAAACTGACGCAAGGCGTTGCGGAATGCGGGATTGACCAAGCGTAGGTTGGCATCGGAATCAAACACTGCCAAAGGTTCCGACGTCAGCGAAAGCGCCTCTTCGAAAGTCAAGGCGCTCGACATAGGATCAAGCCTCACCGGTGCTGGCGAGATCGGCACCGCCATCCAAAAGATCCGAGATCGACGCATCCGTCTTGATTGACATCGGGTCGGCTTCAATCCTCATGTTCGAGGCCTTAGACACAGCCGGGCCAAAGACGTCGTAGACGTATTTTTGAACACCGACGACCGAACCAATGACAGGGCCACTGGCCAGACCGATGCGAACCCTCCAGCTTAACTGATGGCTTTCGTTCCGCCGCTCGATGTACTTTAGAAACCTTGTGGCCGCCCCGGCCATTGCGCCAGCGTGATCGCGTACGGGATCAGGCACACCGGTGATGGCGAAATATGTATCTCCCATTGTTCTGATCCGTTCGCAGCCGAATTGTTCGCCGATCCGATCAAAAGCGGTGAAGATGTCGTTCAGCTCCGACACGACAACAGAAGGTGCGTTTGCGCCGAGCATGTCGGCAAAGCCTTCGAAATCGACCGACATTACCGAAACGCCTTCAAACAGCCGTGGTTCGACCGCGCCGAAAGATTTGTACTCTTCGTAGGCCGTGCGCGGCATCATATTCAACAGCAGTTTTTCGACCTGTTCCTTCTCGCGCCGGATCTCGTGCGTGTTGCGTTCGACCATCATGGCATAGGAATCGATCATCGATTCAAGTTCTTTGATGCGGCTGATGTTCTGGCAGACAAGCACGGCCAAATCTTCTTCTTCCAGCGCATTGTTGAATTCGATGGCCACCGTCATGGTGCGGCGTCCGATCTTGAACGTCACCTCATCCGTATGGCGCTCGCCCGATCCGATCCGATCAAGAGCCGCGCGCAAATCGAGCGATCCAAGTTCGATCGGGTTCGACGGATCCGCCGGTTGGCCGAACCATTCAGTGAATGTGTCATTGGAAAACCGAAGCGCACCCGATTTAATATCGACCAGCGCAACGCCAACGCCGATGGCGCGCAACAGTTGTTCATTGATGGCTTCGATCATGCGGCGGGCGCTTTCACCAGAACAGAGCGGCGCGCTTCAATGGCATCCCGCACAGCCTTGTTGTCGTCATCCTCGACGTTGAACTCTTCCAAAGTCTCTCCGACCAAAGCGACCAGACGATCAAAATGCAGATCATTGATGTCCAAGTCGCGATGCGCGCCAATCAAATGCGCGTCGGTGAAAGATGCAGGCCCGCCCATCAAAGAAGCAACGAATTTGGTCTGGTGATCAATAAGGCGTGGCATATCAATGTCGTCGAAGAACGGCCCAATGTCGTCATCGTCCAAAACCCGGTCATACAAGCGCATGACAATGCGACTGACGGTTCCGAAGCCACCATACTTTTCATAAATTGATTGGGTCATTACTGAACCTTCCGAAATCCTTCCTTTGTACCCGAAATAGGGCCATTCTTCTGCCTTCGAATCCAGATTGGACGGCTCTTTTGAACCAACCGTCCAGGCGCGAGTTTCTGTCTGACGTCTCGCATTTTCAAGCCGCCAATGCGGCGGGTTCGAACTCTGACGCCATCCATGCCTGTTCGGCGCGCATTGCCCGTGCCAAATCGTGATAGGACGATTGCAAGTCGTCAAGCCTCATGTCGAAAGCGGCGATGCGATCCGTGATCTCCCAAATATCGGCCGTAACTTCGTTGCGTTTCCTCTGATATTCCCAAAGCGCGGCGTCACCCTGACCGGCGGCGTTGGCCAAAAGTTCAGCATCGCGAAACGCGTCGGTGATGCCGTGGGCCGTCACCGGATCACGGAAGTATCCAGCGTCTCCAACCAAGGCCCAACCCGGGCCGGCGCAATCGCGCACAAAACCCTTGGTGCCTGCAAAGACTTTTATGGGTTCCGTCCGTTCAGCCCGCTCAAGCAGGTCGGCGAATTCGGGATTGGCCATCTTGGCGAGTGCCTTCAACACGTCTTCGTCGCCCTTGTTACGCTTCATCTCTTTGAGCGTACCGGGCGCAATCGTAGCGATGACAACATCCATATCGTCATTGGTGGGGGTTGAAGCGACCGAAACACCGGGCGCAAAGAAAACGTGGTTCTCGGTCAACGGCAAACCACGGTAGTAGCTATAGATATGGCCAAGCGCATGGGTCGCCTCCTTTCGGGTGGTGGCATCGACGCGGCGCGCCACGGTCGAACGTATTCCATCGGCACCGATCACCAGAGGGGCGGTAACGGCCAGATCGATCCCGGAATCGTTTGTCAGAGTAACGCCCACAACACGGCCGCATTTTTCGCGGATCACATCGCAAAAGCTGGTGTGAAACCGAACATCGACACCCGCTTCGTAAGCGGCGTCAACAAGCGTGGTGTCCAAGATCATACGGCGCGTACCCAACAATCCGGGCGTTCCGTCAACCGGTCTCAAGTCCAGCGGCAAGACGGTTTCGCCAAATTGAAAAACCGTCTGGTTGATGCGAGGTGTACCCTGATCCATCACCCGATCTGCCAAGCCCCAACGGGCCAGTTGTTTAACTGCGCCCCGTGTCAGGTTGTGGGATGAAAGCGTGTCGGTACCGGGCGCGCCGCGTTCAACAAGCAGAACGCGCATACCTTTCTTGGCCATCAGCATGGCGGTAGCAGCGCCCGCGCAACGGGCTCCAACTACGATGGCGTCATAATGGTGCAGTGTCATAACCGGGCTCCTTTCACGCGGCTTTGGAAAGTTGTGGCGCGCCGATATAGGCGGCCAGATGTTGTGTGATCTCACGGGCGTCTTGTCCGACACCGTCAATAAAGGCCGAGTTGCGCCGCCGCATAAACGGCAGGCCAAGCGCATAAAGACCGGGGATCGTCGTCACGCCGCCGGTTTCGCGGATTTCGCCATGGGCGTTCAGGACAGGAACGTTCAACCATGAGTAATCTCGGCGAAATCCAGTGGCCCAGACAATTGTGCGAATGCCTGCGCGGTCCAGATCCAGCGTTTCGTGACGATTGGCCACTAAATGCGAAGTCGGTACTGCGCGATGGGCGGGCGCCATCAGGTGATTGCTTTCAATATGGGAATCGATCTGACTTAAAAGGGCATTACGCCGTTCCGCTGCCATTTCGATCTGGGATTTCAGATCGCCGGACAAAAGCAACTTGCCCCCTTCGGCCCCAAGTACACGCGAAACAGGACGAACGTCCATGCGCGCAAGGCTATCAAGCGAGATATCGCGACGCGGCAGGCTTCCAATCAATTGCAGAGACGGGTGATGCAAGGTGCGTACGTTTGAAACACCGTGATTTCGGGGCTCACTCAATGTCCCCATTTCATCCAGCCAGTTCATGATATCGCGACCGCGATAGGTGCGGGGCAGCGGCATGTGTCGTCCAGCCGCAATCGTCACATCGTGACCGGCGTGGCGCAATTCTTCGGCCAGTTGCACACCGGTCGCAGATGCGCCGACCACCAGCACACCGCCCGGTGCGACTTGCCCGGCGTGTATCCCGGCGTGTATATAGTCGCGCGTTGTGATTTGCTGGAAACGTGGCGAAAGGCGGCTGGCCCAACTTGGGATCGCAGCTTGATCGCAGGCACCTGTCGCCACGATTACACAGCGTGCGCGGAAAGTGCCAGCCTCGCTGTCAACCCGGAAGCCCACGCCGTCCTGAACGACAGAATGAACCGGAGCCTGCGACCGAATTGGTGCCGCGATCCGTTGCGCATATTGCGATAGAAAGGACGTGACTTCGTCCTTGTGCATGTACCCATCGGGGTCGTTGCCGTCATAGACATGACCGGGCAGTCGCGTCATCCAGTTCGGGGTCAAAAGTTTCAGCGACGCCCAACGTTCATTTCTCCAACGTTCGGCCACCGCGCCCCGTTCCAAGACAACGTGATCGATCCCGGCATCGGTCAGACAGGCGCTTGCCGAAAGGCCTGCCTGTCCGGCTCCGATCACTATGGTGTCAATTCGTTCCAGCACGGGTCTGTTCCTTTAGCTTGAGCTTGGTGCAACGGCCACGTTGTTGAATGGACGGCGCTTTGAAGGTTGGATGTTGGCCCTGACGATGCGGGGATCGTGCATGCTCAA
Organism: uncultured Paracoccaceae bacterium; assembly: GCA_938005545.1. Taxonomy (GTDB): domain Bacteria; phylum Pseudomonadota; class Alphaproteobacteria; order Rhodobacterales; family Rhodobacteraceae; genus CALKXV01. Next base: position 54,955 of record CALKXV010000033.1, on the reverse strand, counting down.
CGACTGATCCTGAAGGGATTGCGGAGTTGGGTTGGTGTCTTTCATCGGTTCGGCACTTTCGTCAGATGATCCAGGATTTGCCTTTTTCAGGCGTGATGCGGGGCAGGGTGACCGCGCGGCGCAACGCTTTGAATGGCGCTTGACCGCGGGTCTTGCGGATGATGCGGGTCACAGCGGAAATCCGTGTTTACCGACTTTCACTCGCGTTTTCCGTAACATACGAGCGGCTTCAGCGTGGCGTTCTGCCAGATTTGGGTTCAGGCGAGGCGGGTTTTTCATCAAAGTGGGAAGCATGGGTTTTCTCCTTGGTTAAGTCTGTGTGGCAGGCGGCACCGGACGGCGCCGCCTAGCAATCGGGTGAATTAGGCAATGGAAACCTCAACGTCGGTTCCGTTTTTCAGCATGTCGAAAACAGCCGAGCGCGCGACAGATTGCTCGACGATCCTGGCCAGTTTTTCAGCAGGTGCGTCGCCTTCGATCTGAACCTTTGCACGGATGGTGTTAAAGCCGTTGCGCACGCCGTCGTTCAGGCCAAGCAGACCCAAAAGATCGATGTCGCCTTCAATGGTCGTGTCGACTGATGTCAATTTAATCTGACGGGCCGACGCAATGTTGCAAATGCCAGCGGTGATGCAGGCAGCCAGTGCGGACAAAAGGTATTCAACTGGCGTAGCAGCATTATCTCCGCCGCAAAGAACGGCTGGGTGATCAGCTTCAACCATGAAGTCTTCGTCGCGGTTGTGTTCGGCACCAGCGCCGAAAAAACCATTCATCGTGGCGCGGCCGTGCGTGCCGTTGATCCATTCGCCCTTTGCGCGAAACTGAAATTTTGCGGCTTCCGGGTTTTCACCAACCACACCGATGGTGGTCAGAAAAGTCGGGACGTCGACGCCGTTCATGGCGACTTTGGGTCGGTCGAGGGTTGCAGTTGTCATTTGGTCTCTCCTTGTTCGGTTGGGCGTTATTGCCCGCTACAAGGAGAGGTATGATGGTCGTGCGTTTCAGTTGTTTGTCTGAAATCAGGGTTCGGTGTTTCGAGTGTTTCAATTGCCAAACGATAGGTAACAACCTGCGGTAAAAAAAGACCCGCCGGGAAGGCGGGTCAGGTGTATCGAAAGGTTTGGGCGTTCAGGCGGTCATCGTTCACCCGCCGAGCCGATCACTTGGGCAAGTCCGTGAGACATCGGTTGGCGGTGCGCGTTATTTTTCCTTTGGCGCCTGAATGCATACCTGTCGACAAATACTGTGCGGGTCATGGTCTGGGTTCCTTTTTAAAAAGGGGTGTATCCCCTTGACGCAAGTAACATGATTTGCTATGTATGATGCATGGAAAAGAGCAAATCAGCGTCCCCCGACTTTAGTGTCCGTGACTTCTTCAAGCGCTTCCCTGATGATGAAGCTTGCCTTGAGCACATCTTCAGTGTCCGCTTTGGTGAGCGCCACGTATGCCGGGCTTGTGGTGTTGAAAGCACCTTTCATCGCATGGGTGAGCGTCGTGCGTGGGCGTGTGCGTCTTGCGGTGATCACGTCTACCCAACAGCAGGCACGATCTTTCAGGACACGCGCACTCCGCTGCAATCGTGGTTTTATGCGATCTACCTTTTCGTTTCGACACGTCACGGCGTGTCAGGCAAAGAACTCCAGCGCCAACTGGGCGTTACGTATAAGACTGCTTGGCGCATCGGCAACAAAATCCGTGAACAAATGAGCAAACACGACGCGCAAGCGATCCTGTCAGGTCACGTTGAGATTGACGAGGCCTATGTAGGCGGTAAACGGCCCGGAAAGCGTGGTCGCGGTGCTGCTGGCAAGACAATCGTCATGGGATTTAAGCAGCGCGGCGGCAATCTGGTGACTGAGATTATTCCAAACGTGAAAATGAATACGCTGCGCGAGCAAACCCTTAAGCATGTTGAGGCGGGGACAACGGTTTCAACCGATGAACTTCTTTCGTATGGCTTACTAAAGGATGAGGGCTACACGCACGTTGCCGTTAAGCATGGTCAAAAGCAGTGGGCAATCTTTGACTATGAGACGCAGCAACTTCACCATACGAACCACGTGGAAAGCTTCTGGCGTCACTTCAAGCACTCAATTCGCGGGACACATGTTTCAATCTCGCAAAAGTGGATGAAGCGCTATCTGGATGAGTTCACTTTTCGGGCGAACCATCGGGATGAAGTGAACCTGATGTTTGATCGACTGGTAGCGGCGTTTTGATAACGGTAGAGGCGGTTTCATCAAATTCCGCTTCCAAAATAGAGCCGACACCACGGGCCTCCTCTTGCGATATAAAGCCCTCCAAATCGCCGTCTTTGATCGCCTTTGCCAGTGATAATGTCATGCTGTTTCCAGAAGCGCTTGATAGTTGTCATTCGCCGCCGCGATTTCGATCACCGAAGCAGACTGCTTGAGTAGCGTTATGTAGTCCGGCTTGAAGTCACTCTGACTTTCAACAGCAACCACGCCCATAGGTGCCTCATCCCCAAGAAGTTTGAGATCACTGAACTTCGTATGAGCACTAAAGACTGAAGAATGGAAAGGCGTTGCAATATCAAACGCAACTATTCGCCCTTCTTGAACCCTGCCAGCAACAGGCCAAACGTGCCCTGACATGCCAACCATTTCGACATCCCGCTCCACACGCGTTTTGCCGTAAACGTCGATAAGTTTGTCGACCAGCAGGTCGCGCTCGTTCTTGGCGGATTGCTCGCTAATTGCAGCTTCTGTCAGGACTGTTGCTCTATGAGAAGCGGCTGATACGATTTTGACAGCCCCAGCTATACGATCAATGCTGATCTGGAGGACAAAGAAGCTGTGGCTGTCAAAGCCAACACCGAAATGGTTTGCAGTTGCACGGGCATGATGGCCAAATTGGCGCGGCGAAGCCCCGATCATTTCAGCCTCATTTGACCCAACGCCCATATCAGACACGAAGCACGTGTTTCCGTCGAATGACACACGAACACGCACAGGAGACCCACTTGGGTAAACGGCTCCTGTGGTAAAAATGTAACCATCGTTTTCACGCTCAAACCGCGCCATCCCGCTTGCTACGCTTTCAACGGCATTTATGAAGGCACCGTCATTCATATCTTTCCTCATACTTATCAAGACATTAGCCGCCCCTGAAAGTCAGGGCGATCAATTCCTGATACCCCTTTGATTCTAAGCAATTTTTCTGCACAATCAAGAAAATCTTCAAGCGAATGTGGGTCGGGATCAACTGGAACCGCCAGCGGTAGGTTGCGTTGTCTCATACGGTTTTCATCTTCTATGTAGTTAATGTCGAACTTGTGGATGTGCGAACTTTCGATGTCCAAGAAGTGGTATTCCTGAGGCCCAATCGCCGAGTTTGTGTGTCCGACTTTCCACTCGACCCGTTCAATTGCAAATGCACTCCTCACACGTTCGTCCGGCTGGTATTCTGTTTGGAGAAGAAACCCGTGGGCATTTCGGATAGCAGGGCTTTTTATTCGCAAAAACAAGCCCGGAACTGGAGCGCCGTTCATTTCTAGATTCACACGAGATGTCTTCCAATTCTCGCCTTCATCGACCCATTTTATTGGCTCGGAAAAAGTCTTCAAAGGAGAAACTAGGTCTCTGAGAATAACCAATTGAAATCCAAAGCTTGATAATCATCTTCGCAAAAATGATTGGTACAGCGGATTCCATCAGAAGGCGAGTCATAACTTGCGTCAAGGGGATACACCCCTTTTAAAATGTAGATGCGAACCGATCCGGAGCGAATTGAGGTACAATTGAATTGGGAGAGTTGGTTCGCTCCGAATTGGCCATGCAAACCGTCTAGCCGTGTCACGTTTCGGATGTACGTCAATGAAGACGGTAAATTGTTTCAATCGTATCGTTTCGAAAAAGAACGGCGACCGTGCTGGCCGCCGTTTTAATGCGCCTTGCCCAGTCCCGCTACCGGGGGTGAAGCCATTTCGGCAAGTAGCCATAGGCGTTTTCCGAAGCGACCATCATCTGGATCGACGCCTGATCTAGCATCTCGTGCAATTTGCCCGAGTTGTAAGCGTCGAAGGTTTCGGTTGCACCGCCAATATGCCTGCCCCCCACAAAGATTTGCGGGATGGTCGGTGACCCGGTGATTTCGCGTAGCGCCGCACGGATCTGGCCGCCCTGGTCATTCTCTCGATAGGCCGCGCTATCCAGATCGACAGACAGGTAATCAATGCCCGCGTCCTGGAACATCCGGCGCACCGACCAACAGAATTCGCACCATTCCAGTGCGTAAAGAACGACCGGAGTTGCAGCAACGGTGTTGTGGACGTCTTGCAGAGCCCATGCTTCGGCCTTCGCGCCCGTTGCTGCGGGTGCCGGGGCAGTTGCAATGTCAAAACGCACGTCGGCGGTTGATTTCGACAGTTCCATTTCGGCGTCGGTCATCTCTTCAGGGATGTCTGCGAAAAGTGGCGTCGACAAATAGCGTTCGCCAGTGTCAGGCAGCATCGCAAGAATTTTTGTACCGTTCGGTGCGGTCTTGGCAATCTCCAACGCTGCGGCAAAAGTTGCTCCAGCGGTAATGCCGACGAAGATGCCTTCTTTCTGCGCCAGTTCACGCGAATGCCGCATCGCGTCGTCCCCTGAGACACCCAAGAACGCGTCGATCCGACCTTCGTTCATCGCTTCATTTGCGATCTGAGAGATGAAGTCCGGCGACCAGCCCTGCTTCGGATGAGGCCGAAATCCGGGATGGGTTTCGGCGGCCGATCCGTCGCTGGCAAACGCCTGCACATGGCCAGACGCCAGAAGCTGTGCGTTGTCGGGTTCAGCGGCAATGATACGCGTCGCAGGACTATCGGCGCGCAACGTGCGCGACACACCGGAAATCGTTCCGCCCGTGCCAAAGCCGGACACGAAATAGTCCAGCCCATCGGGGCCAAAGTCTTCGATGATTTCACGCGCTGTCGTTTCGGCATGGGTGTCGGCGTTTGCGGGATTTTCGAATTGGCGGGCCAGAAACCAACCATGGGTCTCTGCCAGCTCTTTGGCTTTCTTCACCATGCCGGTGCCCTTTTCCGAGGCAGGGGTTAGCACAACCTTTGCCCCAAGGAACCGCATCATCTTGCGGCGTTCAACTGAAAAACTTTCGGCCATGGTAACGACAAGGGGATAGCCCTTCTGTGCACAAACAACGGCCAACCCAATTCCTGTATTGCCAGACGTGGCTTCAACCACAGTCTGACCGGGTCTCAGGCTTCCGTCTTTTTCCGCGGCTTCGATTATGGCTTTGGCCAGACGATCTTTCACTGATCCACCGGGATTGGCGGATTCGAGTTTTACGAACATCTCGACGCCATCTGGCGCGATGTTGTTGATACGGACGATTGGAGTGTTTCCGATGGTGTCCAGAATTGAGTTTTTAAGTGCCATGGAATTGATCCTTAGAATTGAGGTGACAGGCGCGACCTACGCACCTGAAAAATATCGATTGAACAAAGTGCCGCGCAGGCTGTCGCGCCATCGTGTGTCGGCTGTCCGTCGGGGTTGGTTTCGCTGATTTCGCACGCAACTCACCATGAGCCGCGCGTCAGGAACAATAGATTCAGATGTGCATCTCGCTCCCGTGGCGTCAGGCCAATGTCGCGCATCAGATGAGCGTCCAGACTGTTCAGCTCATGGTCAGTGCGAATTCGCATGCGATACGCTTTCACGGCATTCACGATACGGCCCAAGCCAGTCCGCGGGGCGACGGCGACGAAGGGGGTTGCATAGGTGGTCATGTCTCTCTGCCTTTCCATAAGGACGGCGCAGGCCGTCGGTTTCGATGCCGCCTTTTCACGCCCCAATGTTGCAATGCGTTGTCCAAACAGGGGGTCTTGTGTTTCAATTGATGCGATTGGTTTCTTGGCGCGACGGATGCCCGGAACGCCAATGGAGAATGGCCAGCCAAGGTTTTCATGGCCAAAATCGCCCCACGCCGCTGTTACAATTGAAACAAACCGGCGCTCGGTTGAAATAGGGGTGAAACAAACCGGAGGTAGAAAAATCGGTATGACACATGAACCTAACCTAGAAACAGTTCCGCCCGGTATGCTGGCCGACGCCTTTGATGCCCTTGAAGAAGGGATCGGCATCTATGATGCCGACGAACGGCTGGTGGCATTCAATCAACGCTATCGCGACTTGTTGGGCCCCATGTCCGACATGGTGAAAGTGGGCATGCAGTGGCGCGATCTGATCCACGGCTGTGTTCAGCGCGGTGTGGTTTCAGAGAAACACGAAAGCGGTGCCGATTGGGAAGAGATTTCCGAACAAGATCGTGACGCCCGTGCAAGACGTACGGAAATTCGCCAGTTGGACGACAGGTTTTTCGAACTGTCGTATCATCCCACCCGATCCGGCGGTTTCGTCGTCACCCGAATTGACGTGACAGACCGCCATGTCGCCGAAGTTCTGGCGGATGAGCGTGAGAAGCTGTTGTCGTGCATTCTGGAAGCAAACCCGATCCCCGTCGTCATGACCGAAGCCAAGGACGGTCGTGTGGTCTACCGCTCGCCTGCTGCGATCGAAATGATTGGTGACACAAAATTCGCACACGAGACATTTGTTGACCCAAACGCGCGCGGCGAATACGTCGCCGCGATCCGGGAAAATGGCAAGACAGAAGATTTCAGAACGCGCTTTCGGGCGGCGGATGGATCGACCATCTCTGTGTCCCTCAGCGGTGTTCTGACCGAATTTGGCGGCGTCGAATGTGTGGTTTCTTCCATGACAGATTTGACCGAGGTCCAGGAGCGCGAAGCCTTGATCCGCAGCGTTGTCGAGGCGTGCCCGGCACCCGTCTTAATGGCGCGCGCTACTACTGGCGAGCTTTTGTATCAAAGCCCGAAGGTGTCAGAGTTATTTGGTGAACTGTCGTCGTCGTCCGAATATTGGCAAGACCCTAAAGACCGGGCCCCATTTTTATCCCAGGTCCGTAAATCCGGCGAGGTTTTCGAATGGCCCGGCATATTTGTGAACGCGAATGGCGCTGCCTTTCCGGGGGCCGTATCAGCGCGCATCATCGAATGGGAGGGCGAGGAAGTCATTGTCTCGCACACACGCGATCTGACTGATCAAAAAGCCATTGAGGCCGAGCTGGAAAACCAACGCGAACAGATGTTCCAGAATGAAAAAATGATGGCACTTGGTGGGCTGATGGCTGGTGTTGCACACGAGTTGAACAACCCTCTGTCCGTGGTCGTTGGCCATGCAATGATGTTGCAGGACGAAGTGCAGGATCCTGATGTGCTTCGCAAAACGCAAAAGATTTCCAATGCGGCCGAGCGCTGCGCTAAGATCGTGAAGGCTTTCCTGACAATGGCGCGCCACGAACCCGTTCGCATGGAAGAGACCGACATCAACGAAGTCGTCGAAACCGCAGTTGAAGTGGCAAGCTACGGGGCCGCCCTGGGCCCCGCCAAGATCGAGGTTTCGCTTGCCCCCGAGATTGTCCCTATCTGTTCCGACGCGGATCAACTGACGCAGGTCGTTATCAACCTAGTCCTGAATGCGTCACAAGCGATCGGCGAAAACGAAGGAACGATCCAAGTGGTCACATCATGCACTTCGCTTGGTGTCGAGATTGTGGTCGAAGACGACGGGCCAGGTGTTCCGGAAGACATCCGTGGCCGGGTGTTCGAACCATTTTTCACAACCAAGGGCGTCGGCAACGGCACCGGGATTGGCCTGACGATGTGCCATCGCATCGTATCGGCACACAACGGGACAATTAGTTTGAAGGCCTCCGAAAGCGGTGGCGCACGCTTTGTGGTGACTTTGCCCGCAAACGAGAAAACCATCCCAAAAGTTTCAGAGGGTACAGATGTGGACGTTAAAAAGAAAGTGTGCCGCGTTCTGGTCATCGACGACGAACCCGATGTCGCGGATCTGAATGCCGAGATCCTGTCGCGCGGCGGCTTCTCAACCGATGTCATCTATAACGCACGGGACGTGCTCGATAAATTGGACGGCGTAACTTACGACGCGGTACTTAGTGACCTGAATATGCCCGACATCGATGGGCGTGGTGTGTATGAAACTCTGGCTGAGTGTCGTCCCGATCTGGCCGCGCGAACCGGATTTCTGACTGGCGATACGATGGGGCGTCAATCCCAAGCATTTCTCGGCGAATCAAAACGCCCCTTCATCGAAAAACCTGTTTCACCTAAAGAGCTCCGCGCCTTCGTGACGGGTCTAATCTCCGAGAATGCATCATGAATGTCCCCCTTATCCTTATCTGCGATGATGAGCCCGATCTGCGGGAAATGCTGCAAGAGTATCTGGAAAAACGCGCATTTCGCGTTGCGCTTGCCGCGGACGCGGTCGAAATGCGTGCCTCGGTGGCGGAAAACGCGCCAGACCTAATCCTGCTTGATATCAACATGCCCGGCGAGGATGGGTTAAGCGCTTTGCGCGCCCTTCGAAGCGAAAACAATGTGCCCGTTGTCATGCTAACGGCGGCTGGCGAAACCGTTGACAGGATCGTCGGATTGGAAATGGGTGCGGATGATTATCTGGGTAAACCCGTCGATCTTCGCGAGCTTGAGGCACGGATCAAAGCGGTGCTACGCCGCCGTGCTGAACCCGCGCCCAAGCCTGTAAATGGAACCGCTGGTCAGTCGGTCGCCATGGGCGATTTCACTCTCGACTTTGATGCGGCGCGAATGACAGATGCCGACGGCGAGGTCGTGCAACTGACGGCAATGGAATTCCGACTTTTGAAACTCTTTGCCGAAAATCGCGGACGCGTTCTGAACCGCGATCAAATTCTGGAACAAGCGCATGACCGATCCTGGGATCCATTCGACCGCAGCATCGACATCCGTATTTCGCGTTTGCGTCGCAAGATCGAACGCAACCCCGAGAAACCCAGTATGATCCGAACCGTGCGCGGGATCGGCTATGTCTTCGATCCGACCTAAGGCAAGTTTACGTAAACAGAACTGTGCCCCGTTGGTGCGTCTTAGGCTCAGCGCTGCCACCTGTGAGATTGGTTACACCGACCAAGCAAAGGCGAGGCTAACCGTCCAAGTGTTGGCCCAGCCAAGGGCCGTGGTGTGCTCCGTCTTTGTCCGTTCGCTCAAAGCTGTGTGCGCCAAAGTAGTCCCGTTGAGCTTGCAACATATTCGCTGTTGTGCGCGCTTGGGTCATTGTGTCGAAATACGCAAGCGCTGCGGCAAGGGCCGGAACCGGCAGACCCGCCGCCTGTGCGGCCAATGCCGTTTTGCGCAAGCCCCCGACGTTCGCGGTGATCAGGGATTTGAAATGCGGGGCCGTACATAGGTTGCCAGCCGGGGCTTCTCGCAAGGCAGACGCCATATCGTTCAACATCGACGACCGGATGATACAGCCTTCACGCCAAACCTCGGCAATTTCGGGCATGGGCAGCGTCCAGCCATATTCACCACTGGCCTTAACCAACAGATCGAAGCCCTGTGCATAGCAGAGGATCTTTCCGGCAATCAGCGCCTGTTCCAGATCGGTCATGGTCAGCGCATCGTCAGAAATCGACTGCACGTCGTCGCCATAAAGTGCCGCCCCTTTCAGCCGCAGGTCGCGCATTGCCGACATGTTCCGCGCACCTACCGCCGCTTCGATCACGGGCACAGGGGCACCAAGCATCTGGCTTTCAATCACGGTCCAACGACCGGTTCCCTTCTGGCCGGCACGATCAAGGATGATGTCCAGAACCGGGCTGCCGGTCTCGGAATCCACGGCCTGTGATACTTCGCCCGAAATCTCGATCAGATAGCTTTGCAAAATGCCGGTATTCCAGCCTTCAAAAACGCGGCCACAATCGGCGGCCGCCATCGCCTTGCCGTCGCGCATGATGCCATAGGCTTCGGCGATCAGTTGCATATCGGCGTACTCAATTCCGTTGTGCACCGTCTTGACGAAGTGGCCCGCACCGCCGCTTCCCATCCATTGGGCACAGGGGCGGTCGTCGTATTTTGCCGAGATCGCTTCCAGAATATGCGCAACACGGTCCCAACAGTCCTTCGGCCCTCCGCCCATAATCGAAGGCCCGAAGCGCGCGCCTTCCGCACCGCCCGAAACACCGATCCCAAGGAAAGGTACACCCGCCTCAACCGCAGAGGCAGCGCGGCGATTGGTTTCGTGGAAGTTCGCATTGCCTGCGTCGATAATCATGTCGTCGCTGTCCAGAAGGGGCCGCAAAGCGTCGATTTGTGAATCGACGGCTGCACCGGCGGGCACCATCAGGATGATGTTGCGCGGGGGTTTCAAAGACGCGACAAAATCCTCCAAGGTGTCACAGGGCGTTATCTGAGATGCGAGGTCCCCGGCGTCCTTCATGAAACCCGGCAGTCGTGAGGCCGACCGGTTAAACGCCGAAACCTTGAACCCGTTATCCGCGATGTTCATTGTTAACATCGCGCCCATGGTTCCAAGACCGACTACCCCAATTTCCGACTGTGACATATGCTTTCCCGTTATTCTTGGATGTGCTTGGGGCCAACTCTAATTGCAATTGACGGAAAGGGAAACGACTTGCACAGGCGTTGTGTCATACCTGTATTTTTGGGCATCTTGGCGGAACGGGTGGTGGTTCTAAATCTGGGAATGGCTCAGAAAACGAAGGAACTGCGCCCAGTCTTCGGGCAACATTTCGTGGTCGCCGTGCCGCAGGTGATGACCGATGGCCCTGTGATGGGTTTCCACAGAAGCCGCCCACATGGCGTCCGGCGATGGCCAGTCCATGGGTTCAGACCAAACCTTCGACGCCTCGCAAAGCGCAATGTAAGTGCCAACCGGATCTGCCCAAAGATCGCGATCCGCTGACGCAACGTACAATGCACGCGGGGCGATGCATCCCATCAAATGGTGCTGGTCCAATGGCGATCTATCGGTTTGCGGACGTATCCAATGCGAAAAGTTCCGCGCCATGCCATCAAGCGCTTCGCCAACCGCGTGCCGTGCAGGCGCAGCGCCGCCACACCCGGCATTATTGGCGAAAACCGCCCCGATGCGCGCATCATTTGCGGCGGCCCAAAGTGCCGCTTTGCCAAGACGCGAATGCCCCGCAACAGTCACACGGTTTTCGTCAATTTCAGGCAACAGCACACCCAGGTCGACAAGCCGCTGCAACGCCCAAGCCCATAATGAAATTGCGCCCGTTTCGACCCCCAGAAAGGGACGCAAACCGTGATACTGAAAATGGTCCGGGTCATCCGGTGCCCAAGATCCATAACAACTGATCAGAACGGCAAAACCCCGTTCGATCAACATCTCAATCGGCCAACGGTGCGCCTCGGTGCCACGCAAGACATCGTGCAGCCGTCCTTCGGGCGCTCCAAGTTCTGGTTGTGAATAGGCCCGCGCATTGAAATCCAAAGGAAAGGTATCGCCGTCCAAAACACCAATGGGTCCAGTAAAGGAAAGCCCCGCGATCAAAGGCGCGGGCGTCTCGCGTTTTGGCAACCAGAGTGCCGCATCCACCGAAAACACCCGCGCGCCATGTTTAATTTCCAAAACCAAACGTCGGGCGGATGTGCCTTCAAGCGATTGAAACTCATAACTAATACCATCCGGCGCGTCGGGGATTGGCCCATAAATGGCGTCTGCCAATCCACAACGCCACTTCGCCTGACGATCTTCCAAGGCACCATCGCCATCCAGATCGGGCAGCGCAAAGGGACCGGAATAGGCGTCGTCCCAACCGGGCCGCTGGTTCACGGCATCCAGCCGCCGTAAAGCGGATGATCAGGGCCCAAGGGAAGATCGACCGGCGCGCCCGAACGCGCCGACGCATAAGCCGCCGTCACGAAATCCAGCGATCCGCGTCCATCCGCCAGCGTTACTTCGCGCCCACCTTTGCCGTCCAAGGCATCGGCCATCACGGTGAACAACCCCGGAAATCCCGAACGCGCATTTCCAACGCCCGCCAAAACCGCGTCAAGATCGCCCTGTTTGAACGGCGCACGGGCTTTGAACGTCCAGCCATAGCGGGCAGGTGCATAGGGCGCATGGTCGCTTTCGACGGTGAAGCCTTCGAACATCAAACGCATGCGGCTCATGTCGTCCGCAGCCCCAAGCGTCACTGATGACGTGATCACAGCGCCGTCCGCCATCCGAATGGAAAGCGCGGCGCAATCTTCAACCTCAATATCGTTCACCCGTGTGGCGGCATCGGCATAAACACGGGCGACGGGGCCTAGAATAGACGACAATAGATCGTGAATATGGATCGCGTGACCCAACAGTGCGCCACCTTGTTCGCCAGCCCATGTGCCGCGCCAGTCAATGTCATAATATTCAGCTGGCCGGTTCCAATGGGTTTCCAAACTTCCCGCGTAACAACGACCCGCAAGCCCGGCGTCAATCAATGCCTGAAGCTGCGCCGTGCCCAGCCCATAACGGTATTGAAACACCGGGAACACCTGCTTCCCGGTGTCTTCGGCCTTTGTAATCAATTGATCCGCTTCTTCCAAGGATCCAACCAACGGCTTTTCACAAACAACGTGTTTGCCCGCCTCCAACGCCTGAACTGCAACTTTGAAATGCAAATGCGGCGGCAGGCAAATGTTGACGATGTCAATCTCGGGATCAGACAACACGCCCGCCAGATCATCTGTGACCGTAACGTCATGGCCCTCGCATACATTCTCGGCCCGGGTCGTATCCAGATCGCACATGGTCTTCACTCGGAACTGTTCGGGCAAGGCGGCATACCCCAACAAATGTTCGCGCCCAATTCCGGCACCAATAATCGCAACGGTATAGGTCATGCTTCGGCCTTCGCTTGTGCACGCACCGCCAGCTCCATGGTTGTAAACGTGTGTGTCTGACCGACGGCGGTTTCTGTCCGGTCCTGAACGTCGGCCACCAAACGTGCAAAATACGGCAGACCTGCGTCGTCGCAGGGGATCAATGTGTTTTCTTCGCCATTCACCAAGAACAGCGAGTTCGTTACATGGGGGCGTCCGATGTCGGTGTATTTGCGAAGCTCGATATGGCCTTCGGTGCCTTGGATGAACAGTCGCCCGTCGCCCCACGTCGGCAAGCCGTTTGGTGTGAACCAATCGACGCGCACATAGGCGTGGCCCTGATCGGATCGCAAAACCATTTCGCCGAAATCCTGAAAGCCCGGATGCTCGGGAAGCGTGGTGTTTTCCACATGGGCATGCGCAACGTCGGCTGTCTTTGATCCTGTGAAGTGCAAGAACTGATCAATCTGATGCGAACCGATATCGCACAGAATTCCACCATAGCGCGCACGTTCGAAAAACCACGGTGGTCGCGTCTTCAGGTTTTGCTTATGCGGCCCCAGCCCAACCGTTTGGATGACGCAGCCAATGGCGCCACCCGACACCAGTTCGTCGGCCTTCGTCACGGCAGGCACTTCGAAGCGTTCGGAAAAATTGACCGTCCAGATACGCCCCGTTTCAGCCTGAACCCTTCGGATCTCGGCCAGTTGATCCAGCGTGGTACAGCCCGGTTTGTCGACCATCACGTCCTTGCCCGTGCGCATCGCTTCGATTGCAAAACCGGCGCGATCTTCCGGCACAGCGGAAATCAAGATCATTCGAATGTCAGGGTCATCCAGAATACGCTGTCGGTCATCTGCTTTGGTAACGTTTGGAAAAACCTGGTTAAACTTAGCTTCTGTTACCGCCGCGCCATCCGTCCAATAGGCATCGCACGTGCATCCTTGCGCTCTCATATGGGCAAGCATTCCAAAGATATGTCCGTGGTCGATGCCGATGACACCCAGTTTGAATGGCAATGCGCCGTCTCCTATTCCAAGTCTATGCGTTGGCCCGTTTCACCGGCGCGTTCGATGCCTTCGATCAAGGCGTGAACCGCCAAGGCACTTCGTCCGGGCACCAGAGGTGGGCGGTCTTCTGCGATCGCTTCGGCAAAATCTTCGATGATGAAACGGTGCCAGTCGCTGGTGAAAGCCATTGGGTCGGCACCGGCACCGCTTGCAACGGCCTTCCCCAATTCCTCAACCCGGCCATCCTGCCAATCAACGATCAACTTGCCACGATCCAAACGCGCCGTTCCGTTCTGACAATGAAGGGTGATCGTTTCGCCGCGCCCCGGAAAACTGGCGGTCGAGGCAAAGACCTGCCCAACCGCACCATTGGCAAAACGCAATCCTGCAACGACGAAATCTTCGGCCTCCATCTTGTGAAAACCAGTGGTGGCGCACATCGCCGTCACTTGGGTAACAGGCCCGGTCAGCGTCAGCATCAGGTCAATCGGGTGAATGGCCTGACTGATCAGCACGCCGCCGCCGTCACGCTCATAGGTGCCGCGTCCCGGTTCGTCATAGTATGATTGGGGTCGCCACCACGGGATATTCGCTTCAACCGAAATCATGGCCCCCAAAGCATCACGTCGCGCGGCCAGTTCCACCAATTGCGGTCGTGCGCGGTGTTGCAACACGATGCCCAATGGGACGTCGCGATCTTCACAGGTTTTTACAATGTCCGCCGCCGCCGCGTGGTTCCGTTCGACAGGCTTTTCCATCAAAATCGGTTTGCCGACACGACTTAAAGTCTCAACGATTTCGGCGCGGGCGTTTGGCGGCGTCGTCAAAATGGCGAAATCCACCGAGGCATCCGCCGCGATCTCGTCAACTGACGTCACACCATAAGCGCCAAGGTCAGGGTGGGCAGATACGAAGGCGTCGCGACTTTTCACGCTGCGGGCAAGAACCGGACCAAGCGTCACGGTTTTTGAATTCGCAATGGCGTCGGCATAGGTTTTCGAAACCATCCCAAGCCCGATAAGCGCGGCCTTCACGCGGATAACCCTAATGCGTCTTCGCTTTCGCCATCAAAGATGTGGAATTTATCTGTGGGCAGCGTGACTCCAATAACCTGATTGCGTTCCAGCGGAATTTGCTCGGCCAATTGAACGGTCAAACGCTCGCCATTGTCGAACGCACCATAGATATAAGTGACGGACCCCAGTTGTTCGAAGTTCTGCACCTTGATCTGCATGTCACCTTCGCCGTCAAGCGACACACCGATGGCTTCCGGGCGAATTCCAAGCGTCACCTTGCCGTCGTAATCTTTTGCCATCGGAATATCGCGCAACAACCCAGCCCCAAGCGACAGCCGACGACCTGACATCTGCCCTTCAAGAAAGTTCATCTGCGGTGCACCAATAAACCCGGCCACGAATTTGTTCTTAGGGTTGTTATAAAGATCAAGCGGCTTGCCCACTTGCACGATCTGCCCGCCCTTCAGCACCACGATACGATCCGCCATGGTCATGGCTTCGATCTGGTCGTGGGTGACATAGATCATCGTATTTCCAAGTTCTGCATGCAGGTTCGAAATCTCGACCCGCATTTGCAAGCGCAGCTCGGCATCCAAATTCGACAAAGGTTCGTCGAACAGAAACACAACGGGTTCCCGCACAATGGCGCGCCCGATGGCAACACGTTGACGCTGACCACCCGAAAGCTGCCCCGGACGGCGGCCCATCAACTGATCGATCTGCAAAAGATCGGCGGCTCCATCCACCCGGCGCTTGATCTCGGCGCGGCTCATCCGAAAGTTTTCCAGCCCGAACGACAGGTTCTGGCGAACGGTCATGTGCGGGTAAAGCGCATAGGATTGAAACACCATCGACAACCCGCGCTCGGACGCAGGCGTATTATTGACGCGTTCGCCCTTCAACATGATGTCGCCGCTTGTGGGGTCTTCGAGACCGGCGATCAGGCGCAGCAATGTTGACTTGCCGCATCCCGACGGGCCGACAAAAACGACGAACTCGCCATCTTCAATGGCCAAATCCACGCCGTGGATCACATCGACATCGCCAAAGCTTTTCTTGATGTCTCTCAGTTCAAGCGTGTGGATCATTTCAACCCCGTTGTTGCGATGCCGGTGGTGATAAACCGTTGCAGCCAGACAAAAACCAGCGTGATGGGAATGAGCGACACAACCGTCATCGCAAGGATATAATGGAAGTCGCTGTCAAACTCGCCCGCGTATTGCGTCAGCCCCAGTTGGATCGTGTGTTTCGCCGGATCGGAAATCAAAACGATCAGCGGCCAAAGGAAATCGTTCCAACGCCAGATCACGCTCAGGATTGCCAATACCGAAAGCGCGGGCAGAGACAAAGGCATCACGATCCGCCAGAAAATCCGCCACTCGCTGGCCGCATCCATCCGCGCAGCTTCCAGCAACTCATCCGG
Source organism: uncultured Paracoccaceae bacterium (assembly GCA_938005545.1). GTDB lineage: Bacteria > Pseudomonadota > Alphaproteobacteria > Rhodobacterales > Rhodobacteraceae > CALKXV01. The sequence continues at coordinate 38,772 of CALKXV010000033.1, read as the reverse complement.
GATCGTCAGCATATACTGGCGAAGCAGGAACACGCCCGTTGGCGTCGCGGCTGCCGGAATGATGACGCCCCAAAGCGATCCAAAAATTCCAAAACTCCAAACTACAAAGAACAGCGACACAAGGATGATCGAAGACGGGATCAACAAGGTGGCAATGATCAGAATGGTGAAGGTCAGACGCCCGCGGAATCGGTACTTTGACAAGGCAAAGGCGGCCATGGCGTTGATCAACAAGGTGATCAGCGTCGCCGCGACCGTCACAAAAACAGAATTGAACAGATAAATCCCAAACGTAAACGTGTCTTGCCCGTTCCGTTTCAACAGAGGGTCAAGATAGTTTTCAGTCGCCACCCGGATTTCTTCTGACGGTGTCAGTTGCGTGCGCGGCACTTTGATCACTGCGTCCGGATCGTCAATCGGTGCCACGTCGGTTTCGCGCCGGGTCGGCCCCGCTTTAAACACCCGTTTTTGATTGCCGTTGTCGTCGGTGTAAATCCATTCGGACTTCGGCCCGATGCCGTCCACCTCAGTTTCGACCTGTGCGATGGGCAAAATCCGCGTGTCAAAACTGTCGACCGCGCGTTCGGGTTTGACCGAACTGAACAGCGTCCACAGCACCGGCACCAGAATGATCAAAACCCCGAACAACAAATAGCCATAGGCCAGAAAATCCGCGATACCAAACCGCTCGGCCGTGTCCTTGTTGCCAGCGGTCCGGCCCAGAAAAGTTGTGAGACGCCCCTCTGCCATCAGAACTCTGACTGCCTCCGCGTGATCCAAAGTTGGAAGAAGGTGAAGACAGCAATCACAATCGCCATCAGAACCGAACCCGCAGCACCTTCGCCATAGTCGGGATTGTTGCTGGTGAAGGCGACCTCATAAATATTCTGGACGACCATAAAGGTTTCGCGCCCCGGCCCACCGCCCGTCAGCAAATACACTTCGTCGAAAATCTGGAAACTGCGGATCAGCGACAAGACCAAAACGACCGTCAGTGTTGGCATGACCAAAGGCAAAGTGATCCGCCAAAAAGCGCGCCCGGGTTTTGTGGCGTCCATCTTTGCCGCCTCGTATAAATCCGCCGGGATCGCTTGCAAACCGGCCAACAGGATCAACATGTAAAAGCCCATGTGGGACCAGGTGAAAACGAAGACCAACCAAAAGAACGGCCAGCCCGTGTTGGGTTGGACCAGCCAGTTCACAGGGCGATGGCGTCCGAAATCAAAGACCGCGTCAAATTGGATCGACACCAACATGGCGGCCGCAACGAATCCGGCTGCGATCACGGCAAATCGTGCAAAGCGGTAATTGTTGGAAACGATCCAGATCAGAACGCCAGCCAACCCAAGACCCAACAAGGGGCTTCCTGACATTTCGATGATGCTCAAAGGATTGGCCCAGATCGTGATCAACGCCAAGAACCCTGCAAATAACACTGTCCATCCCAACGAAGGCATATCGGGCGCGCGTAAAGCGCGTTCGCTGATCACCATCAAAAGCACGCCGATCAATACGGTGGCGATGATGTCAAAGCCCGTCATCCCGGCCATGGCGGTCAGTGCATCGCTCGACCCACCGATGGCTTCGTTCAAGATGCCTTTGCGGTGCAGAACCCAGTTCCAGACATTGGCGATGACAACAGGCGATAACATGACGGGGTAAAAAAACATCGCCCGCCAAAAGCCACGCCCTTTGATATTCTTGTTGACCACCAGCGCCGTTATCAAGGCGACAATGCACAAGACAGGTACCTGGATCACCACGAACCACAGCGTGTTGAACATGCCGGTCCAGAAATTAAAGCCCGCATTGGTGCAAGACTTCGGTTCGAAAATGCTCTCGCAATCGAAAATCTCGGCGTATTGCGACCAACCAACCCATGGGCGGTCCAATAGGGATATCGACGAGCCTCCGGTGAACGACACATAGAAATTCAGGATCATCGGCGCGAATGTGAACAACCCGAAGATCACCATGTTCGGCAACAACAACGCATAAGGCACACCGTTTCGGCCCCAGACGCTTTGCGCGAATTCCACGGGAAACCCAACAAGGTCCATCGCGAAACTTGGAATTTGATAGAACCGGTAACGTCGCTTCGCCAATAGCCAGATACTGCCGCCCCCAATCCAAAGGACGCCAAGAAGAAACATCATGCTGCCGGCTAAACTCATGTCCACCCCTGGATATCCGGGGGCAAAACTGCCCCCGGATCAGTCACTTACGCCTTATTGGTTGGCGTTTGTGTCAAGCTCTTCTTGGATTTTGGTCATCGCCTCATCCAAGGAAAGCTCGCCGTTTAAGGCCGAGCCCAAGTATTGAACCGTTGCGTTGTAAACCACAAATCCAACCGGGCTACCCTGAAGCTGATAAGCTTGCGGGGTTTGCTCGGCTGCCGCTGCCGCCATGGCTGTGAAAGCGCTTAGGCCACTTGCCACGGATTCAGATGCACCGGCACCCACATAGTCCAGACCTTCGGCCTGAAGCTTTGCGTGCGCTGGGATCGCATATGTCTTGGTGTACCACTCGCGTGCCTGATCTTCGGCAGCCATCCAGTCAATGAACTTTGCAGCGGCTTCTTCCTTTGCCGCATCGCCCGATTTAAAGGCCACAAGACCCGCACCACCCGGCATGATGCCACAACCAGCAGGACCACAAGGCACAGGTGCCACGGCCCAGTCGAACTTGTCGCCAACGTTGCTCTGCACATTGCCAGTGTTCCAAGACCCGGACATGTAGAACGGCACGTCCTGGTTAAAGAACATCTCGTTGCCGTTTGCATACTTCGAACCCGAAACCGCCGGCCAAATGTCAGGTGGCATCAGACCGCTTGCATGCCAATCCAGCATTTTCTGACTGAATTCCTTAAACCCATCGTCGACAACCAGCTTCCCGTCATCGGCAAAATAGCTCGCGCCATAAGACATGGCAGGTCCGGCCATCCGGTGACCCGAACGATCCATAACCATACCAGCATAAGACCCGGTGCCATCCATGACGGCTTGTGCCGCATCGGCCCAGTTATCCCAAGTTGCGCCCGGTGCTGGCACTTCGACGCCCGCCTCTTCAAACATGGTCAGGTTCACGTATGGCCCAGTTACGGTCATTTCAGTGTGGTACCCAAAGATGCCACTGTCTGCACCGGCCCGATACCATGGAAGAACCGCGCCATAGGCTTCTTCCCAAGCGGCTGCATCCACATGGGGCGTCAGGTCAACATAATGGGGGTTCAATCCCCCCAAGTTGGTCACAAACGCCATGTCGGGGCCCGTTCCGGCCTCAAGCTGCAACGAAAGCTGTTCGCGAATGACGTTATAGCCCACGACGTTTAGCTGGATCTTTACGTCTGGATTTGCCGCGCTATAGCGTTCGGCCATTTCCGTCACCAGACCTGCCTTGCCGTCCGTATCCGAAATCATCAAAGACAAATCCGCGGCAAACGTCGCTGTCGTCAAGGCCAATGCGGATGTGGCGGTATAGAGCGCAATTCTGGATGCGCTCTTCAATTGATACATCATTGGTGTTCCTCCCCTTTAGTTTTTCTTTAAAAAACGAGCAGTTGATGTCCGAATACTGCGAGAGGAATGGTGCCACGTCAACATGGATCAATTTCCGTCACATGCATCGAAAGAGTACAGAAATCGCTTCAAGGTTTCGGCTCAGGTCGCTGTGTCTCTGTCAGTTATAGCTTGAGGTCTCAAGTCTTGCCGAGAAGCTAAAAGAACCTGCTCAGATCGAAGCGAAACTTGGTCCAATAATCCTCGCCAACTCCGCTGACGAGTTTCGGCAAGATCGATCGCATTCGGTTGCGCAAAGCGGCAACCGAAACTAAAAGTTCTTGTCGATAAAACGCTTTGTTCAGGTATTCGGCGCCTTCTTCGGGATCCCATTCACGGACATGGATCAGGCGACCCTTTGCGATCATAGTATTTTCCCAACCTTGGTCCACGTCGTGGTAGATCTCGCCATCTTTTGCGGTCTCCAACCAGCTCAAGACGCCCTCACATTCGTGATAGTGATCGTACCAGGGAAACCCGACGTTGCTCGCTTTGCTGCCAATACTCAAATTCAACCAAAAGTGGGCGCTTACGTCGTCATACCCAAACGCATGTTCTGCTGCGACGTCGAGCACTTTTTGATAGTATGTTATCAATTCACATTCATGACCAAGAACCTCAGTCGAACTGTACCAATCCGGCGTCGCGCATGGAAAGCGCGGCGTAGGAAGTGAGATTTTTGGGCTGGTATCTGGATTGTTGCCGTGAACTACGAATTCGTGCGGAAGATAGAATAAAATCTCAACTTCTGCACAGGCATCCACCGTTGATTGTGCAACCCACTCTGGATTGTGGGTGTCGACCAAGTGTGGATCATCCATGAAATGGTTTCGCTTACCCCAAACGGCGGTGAGTCAACAGCCCGGTCGGCGCATTCTTCTGGCGTTCGTAATCCAGTGGGGCGTTGTCCGACGCCACAGTTGCACGCTTGAACTCGAACAACCGTTCGCCATCGTCTTCCGCAGACGTGATGATCAGACATTGCGACAAATGCCGCCCGCCATCGTACAGATCAACCAGGCCTCGCAAACGCGGCGCTTCTTCGGCATCCAGCGAAAACCCGTCATCCCAATACCGAAGGATTGTGAATGTTTGCTCGCCAGCACGCACTTTCATCCGGCTCTTTTTGCGCAAACCCTGCTTTCGAGCTTGCTCCAAAGCCGCGCGGACTTCTCTTGGTAGAAATTCTGACATTGACCGTAACCCCCCAAACCCAACTTGGAATGATTCGCCGATATTTCAAAGCTTACAATTTTGTTGTTGCCGAGAGAAAAACAGTTCCGTGAAATCTACGTGACATTGTAGTCAAATAGGCTTTAAACGCTGGTCTTATTCCGCCAATCGAACTGGCCCTACTGATGCCACGAGGTGGACCCTAAGTAACGCGCAGGCCTGAAAGAGGATGCTGACCTATGAAAATGACCACCGAAGAAGCTTTCGTCAAAGTTCTGCAACGCCACGGTATTCGCCATGCCTTTGGCATTATCGGCTCAGCTATGATGCCGATCTCGGACCTGTTTCCGAAAGCCGGGGTTAAATTCTGGGACTGTGCGCATGAAGGCTCCGCCGGGATGATGGCCGACGGTTACACCCGCGTCACAGGCGAAATGTCGATGATGATCGCTCAAAACGGTCCCGGCATCACCAACTTCGTCACGGCCGTTAAGACCGCCTACTGGAACCACACACCGCTTTTGCTGGTCACACCACAAGCCGCCAACAAGACCATCGGTCAGGGCGGTTTCCAGGAAGTCGAGCAGATGAAACTGTTCGAAGACATGGTCGCCTATCAGGAAGAAGTCCGCGATCCATCGCGCGTGGCCGAAGTTCTTACCCGCGTTATCAGCCAGGCGCATCGCTTGTCCGGCCCCGCACAGCTGAACATCCCACGGGATTTCTGGACGCAAGTTGTCGACATCGAAATCCCCGACCCAATCAACTTCGAACGCTCGCCCGGTGGTGAGAACTCGGTCGCCGAAGCCGCCAAGCTGATCTCGGGCGCCAAGTTCCCCGTCATCCTGAACGGCGCTGGTGTGGTTCTGGCCGAAGGCGGCATCGAAGCCTCCAAGGCTCTGGCCGAAAAACTCGACGCACCGGTTTGCGTTGGTTACCAGCACAATGACGCCTTCCCCGGTTCGCATCCGCTGTTCGCCGGGCCTCTGGGCTATAACGGATCAAAAGCGGGCATGGAACTGATCTCCAAGGCTGACGTCGTTCTGGCCCTCGGCACACGCCTCAACCCATTCTCGACACTGCCCGGCTACGGCATCGATTACTGGCCCGCTGACGCCAAGATCATCCAGGTCGACATCAATCCCGATCGCATTGGTCTGACCAAGAAAGTCACCGTCGGCATCGTGGGTGACGCAGCCAAAGTGGCCAAAGGCATCCTGAACAATCTGGACGACAGCGCCGGTGACGCCGGTCGCGCCGACCGCAAAAACCTGATCGCCACGACCAAATCCAAATGGGCACAGGAGCTGTCTTCGATGAACGAAGAACAGGACGATCCCGGCACCACGTGGAACGAACGTGCCCGCGCTGCCAAACCCGATTGGATGAGCCCCCGCATGGCATGGCGCGCAATCCAGCAAGCTCTGCCGCGTGAAGCGATCATCAGCTCAGACATCGGCAACAACTGCGCCATCGGCAATGCCTATCCAGACTTTGACGAAGGCCGAAAATACCTCGCTCCCGGCCTGTTTGGCCCGTGCGGCTATGGCTTGCCAGCAATCGCGGGTGCCAAGATCGGTCAACCCAATGTGCCGGTCGTTGGTTTCGCCGGTGACGGCGCTTTCGGCATCGCGGTGAACGAACTGACGGCCATTGGTCGCGGCGACTGGCCTGCGATCACGCAGATCGTTTTCCGCAACTACCAGTGGGGCGCGGAAAAGCGGAACTCGACCCTTTGGTTCGAAGACAACTTTGTCGGCACAGAACTGGACGAAGGCGTCAGTTACGCGGGCATCGCCAACGCTTGTGGATTGAAAGGCGTCGTTGCCCGCACGCAGGACGAACTGACCGCCGCACTGGATCAGGCCATCAAGGATCAGATGCAGAACGGGATCACCACCTTGATCGAAGCCATGATCAATCAGGAACTGGGCGAACCGTTCCGCCGCGATGCCATGAAAAAACCGGTCGAAGTCGCGGGCATCTCCGCCTCCGACATGGTTGCCGGGTAACCCTTGTCGATCTTTGAAACCATCGCGGCTGCGTCCAAACGGGCGCAGCCGCACGTCATTTTATCCGAAGGCGACGACCCTCGGGTTATCGAAGCCGCGAAACGCGCGACGGTCGATGGTCTTGCCCAGATCACCCTGATCGGCACAACATCTGTCGACGGCGTCACCAGCATCGATCCCGGCACGTCACCCAAACTCGATGCCTATGCCGAAGCCTTCTTTGAGCTTCGCCAACACAAGGGCGTCTCCAAAGACGCCGCCCGAAAAACCGTTAGAACCCCACTTGCCTATGCCGCTATGATGGTGCGCCAAGGCGACGCCGATGGCACAATCGGTGGGGCCGCGAACACAACCTCGGACGTGGTGCGCGCCGCTCTGCAAATCATCGGCAAGGACCCAAGCGTTGACACGGTTTCCAGCTATTTCCTGATGCTTCTGGACGGCACGCGTCCCATCGTCTTTGCTGACTGTGGCCTTGTGATCCAGCCGACCGCCGAAGAACTCGCCAGCATCGCCATCGCTTCGGCCAAATCCCTGACCGCGATGACAGGCCTCGATCCCAAAGTCGCGCTTTTGTCGTTTTCCACCAAAGGTAGCGTGCCGAAAGGCGCACACGAAAGCCTGAGCCGCATTGAAGACGCACTGGCGCTGATCAAATCCCGCGCCCCGGATCTGCCCGTGGATGGCGAACTACAATTCGACGCCGCCATCGTCCCCGACATCGCCGCCAAAAAAGCGCCCGGTTCGCCCGTCGCCGGGGCCGCCAACGTCTTCGTCTTCCCGTCCCTGTCAGCAGGCAACATCGGCTATAAAATCGCCCAAAGGATCGGCGGCGCAACCGCCTTAGGCCCGGTCCTCCAAGGCCTCGCCAAACCCGCGAACGACCTATCGCGCGGGTGTTCAACCGAAGATGTCTATCAGATGATCGCGATTACAGGCGCACAAGTGGCAGGTTAGCTGGGCCGCACATCAGGCCCAACTGAAAAACTCCTATTCAGCTGCTGTTCGTATTTTTCGCTCAGTCGCACCCACTTCCGCGAATTTGCCCGCAAATGCCTCGATATCTTCGATGGAAAGACCCTCGACCGCATTCCAGTGTTTGCGGTTGTGATCTTCCGCTTCAAGATCGGTCCAGAAGCTGTCGTTCAGCCGGTTGATCATGTTGAACATCGCGCAGGCCATGGAAATTTCGACGATCTCCGAGTCCGAGAAATTGGCCTTCATGTTCTCCCATGCCTCGGTATCGCGCTGCGCCGTGTTCTTTGTCATGGCTTCCGACCATGCTATCGCGGCTCTGTCGCGCGCATCAAAAAGCGGGCTGGATTTGTAGCTATCGTCCCTCAGCGCTTCAAGCTCCTCGTCCGTCATTCCAAGACCTTGGCCGAAGGTCGACGTGTGCGCCGTGCAATAGCTGCAAGCATTGACCATCGACGTCTTGATGCTGGCCAAACCGCGATAGCGGACATCGGTTGTCGCGCCCAAATTGGGTTGCCGTACAGCCGCCGCAAGGCCGCCAAACCAACGCGCCAGATAAGGATTGTGAGTGGACAAGATGCGCTGAAGATTGGCTGTCCGCCCCAAAAACTTGTCAGAGCCTTCGTAAACCAGTTTGGCTGTTCCAGTTGCATCTTCGTGGCTAAGTCCGCTCAATCTCTGGGCCATCTTAAACTGCTCCTAAATCGTCTGCCGCAGTTTCAATGCGAGGAAAACCCGAGAGCCTCACGTTTTCAGACGAGACCGAAAATCCACGCGTATCTTTGGCATTGTATCGCTTTTTCGATGCGCGATCCATCAAGCGAACCAAGTGGCTGCTCCGCACCATCGCTCGTAGACAGCCGTTTCTTGTTAACAATCGGTTCATTCGACAGAACGCAAGCCTGTACAAAACGGATATTCGCCCCGCCAAACCGCGTACAAAACGGAAAAAATGATGCGCGTGCGGGCCGGTAAACCGATCCTGACCCGAGCGTTCTATAGATTCTCTTTATAAAGCACCTGCTGTGCAACGCCCGCCAGCATCAGCCAAAGCGTGGTGACGATTAGCCCCCAATGCGCCCAACTTTGTGGATCAAAGTCGACCCAAGCCGCCCAACCGCCAAAAAAGGTCCAGGCAAAGGCCACCGGCAAGGTGATCATGCGCCAGCGCTCGGTTCTGAACGGATGCACAAATTTGATCGGCAAAAGCATGGCGATCGACAAGACGACCACGATGAATAAAATCACTTCAAAACCGGGCTTTAGCGCAAAAAGAACCAGCACAACCATGTTCCAGCATCCGGGAAATCCGCTGAAAGAATAATCGCTGGTTTTCATCCGGCTGTCAGCAAAATAAATCGCCGACATAAAGGTGATCACAATGATCGCAAACCACCCCGTCCAGCCGGGCATAAGGCCCGACTGAAACAGCGCAAAGGCCGGGATAAAGACATATGTCAGGTAGTCGATGATCAGGTCCAACAAGACCCCATCGATCCTGCGCGCATGAATATCCACCTCGAATTTCCGCGCCAATGGCCCGTCAATTCCATCCACCGCAAAGGCCACGATCAACCAAACGAACATCATCGCCCAGTTTTCCTTGACCGCTTCCAACAGGGCCAGCATCGCGAAAACCGCCCCCGAGGCGGTCAGCATGTGCACCAGATAACCTTTTGTTTTTAAGCTCAAAACGCCCCTACCTTGCGCGAGGATGGCTGTTTTCATAAACGTCCATCAGCCGCGCCGTATCCACAGCTGTATAGGCTTGCGTCGTCGAAAGCGAGGCATGGCCCAGTAATTCCTGAATGGCCCGAAGATCACCACCGGCGTTCATAAGATGGGTCGCGAAGCTGTGGCGCAAGGCATGTGGTGTTGCGCTGCTGGGCAACCCTAGCTGAGCCCGCACTTGCTCCATAATTTTCTGGATATGCCGGGGATTTAAGACGCCACCCCGCACACCACGAAACACCGGATCGTCGGCTTCAATCTCAAAAGGGTTGGCCTTGAGATAGGCCTCAACCGCTGTTTGCGCGGCGGAAATCACGGGGACAACGCGTTCTTTGCGCCCTTTCCCCAAAATGCGCAGGCTGTCCCCCAGTGGAAGATCCCGCCCGCGCAACCCGAGAGCTTCGGATATCCGCAACCCACAGCCATATAGCAACGTCACGACGGCCTGATCGCGCAACGCAACCCAAGGCGTCGTGGATTGCAATTCGACGGTTTCAAGCACTGATCTTGCGGCGCTTTCCTCCAGCGGACGCGGAAGCTTTTTGGCAAAGCGTGGCGCTCGTGTCATCAGAACGGCTGTTGGGTCGAAGCCTTCTTTTTCGGCGATCCAGGTGATGAAGTTCTTGGTCGCGGACAAAGCCCGAGCCATTGATCGCGCACCCAACCCACGCCCACGTTCATGCGCCATCCAAGCACGCATGCTGCGGGTCGTGATCCGTGCCAGATGAGCTGTGCCCAAGGCATCCCCTTCAAAATTCTGCAAAAATGCGAGGAAACTCAAGACGTCGGCGCGGTAAGCTTCGACTGTCTTCTCCGAGCGACCCGCCACAGACCCCAATTCGATCAACCAACGCTCAAGCGCATCCTGAAGGCCGGGCTGGATCACTCGAGCCAGTGGCGCATTGCGCGTTCAAACACACCACCCATAAAATCAAGAAGATCAGTCCCTTGGTTCGACGAGAAGTGATTTCCATCGTCGGAGGCAAAGGCCAGCATTCCAGGCAATCTGTTGGCACCGAAATCCAAGGCAATACAGGCTTCCGATTGAACCCAGCTGGCGCTTTCGCCAAACACCAAACCCGCATTCCCATCAACCCGGCGCAACGTGACCCGGCGCACAGGACGGCCTTGACCCATATATTCGTTCACAAATCCCGGCGCCACAACGGTTAGCACCTCGTGCTTGATACCGGCTTCGGCGGCCTCTTGGCTTTCCAAGACCAAGCGCACTTTGCCAACCCGCAGAATGTCGACCACTTCGTTGCCAAGGCACTTCAGGAAGGCCTCAAATGTCAACGGTTCCAGAAATGCGTTTATCGCGCGATGCACTTGGTTCATTCCAGCAAGGTTTTCGTAAGCTGCCGCAACAACTGACTTGTGAGTGTCTTCCAGCCGTTGCAATCGCGCTTCCAGCCGATCCATGGCAACACCGCGCAAATCGACGATATTGCCACCCATGGACCGATCGTTCGCGGCAATAAGGGCGCGCATCACGTCGGCGTCCTCAAGGATAACGTCAGGTTCTTGAAGAATGCGCACGCGCAGATCTTCGGCAATCGCTGCCAGATCGTTCATAACTCTGCCTCTTTCCGTTCCCCGCTCTGATGGCGGGTGATGCCTTTTGTCGAAGTTTGGCAGGCAAACCTTGTTTTCTCAAGGGTTTTGGCGGTTCACAGGCGCATGCGCGGCACAGATGTCACGATTAGCCCAAGACAGCGCCAGGGTTCATAATGCCCAAAGGATCCAACGCGGACTTGATGGCGCGCATGGCGGCAAGCTTGGCCGGATCGCCCAACCGGACCAATTCACCGGCTTTGGCGCGGCCTACGCCGTGTTCGGCACTGAAACTGCCGCCGCGTGCTGTGACCATGTCATGGACCAACCGCGTGATGTTGCCGGAAAGCGGACGGTAAGCGGCGCGATCTTCGCCGCTGGGCGCAAAGATGTTGTAGTGCAGGTTGCCGTCGCCCAGATGACCGAAAGCATTGATCCGGCAAGGTAAGATATTGCGTATCGCCTTCTTGGCTTCGTCAATAAAACCGGGAACTTCGGACAGGGGCAGCGAAATGTCGTGACTGGCAACCGCCCCGATCCGCCGGTTTGCTTCGGGGATGGTCTCGCGCATGGCCCAGAATGCGTCCCGCTGCTGCCCGCTTTGCGCGATCCGGCCATCCAGCGCAATTCCCGCTTCAAACGCATCTTCAAAAATGGTGGCCATGCGGTCTTCGGGCGCGCTGCCGGGCCCCATGCCGATTTCGGTCAGAACCGACCACGGGGGGAAATCATCGAAGGGCAAATGCAAATCGGGATGGGTTTCCCGCAAAAATTCAAAGGATTGTGCGGGGATCAACTCAAAAGCCGACACCGCTTCGCCCACTTGATCGCGGCACATCGACAACAGCGTCAGCGCAGCCGCTGGCGATGGCACCGCAAAGAATGCCGTTGCGATTTCGGCGGGTCGTGGCGATAGCTTCAACGCGGCGGCGGTGATAACGCCCAAGGTGCCTTCCGCCCCGATCAACAAATGCCGGAGGTCATAGCCGGTGTTGTCTTTTCGAAGCCGCTTTAGCCCGTGCAAAACCTCGCCACTTGGCAACACGGCTTCGATCCCCAAACAGAGGTCGCGTGCCATGCCGTACCGCAGCACGTTCAAACCGCCCGAGTTCACCGACAAGCCGCCGCCGATCCGCGCGGTGCCTTGGCTGGCATAGCTTAGGGGGAACAAACAGCCCACCTCTTCGGCCTTGGCCTGCACCTCGGCCAGCGTTGCGCCCGCTTCGGCGACAAGCGTGTCTTCTTCCGCCCAAACGCCCCGGATTTCAGTCATCTCTTCCAAGGACAGGATCAACGGGTCAGGGCCATCTGTCACGATCTGGCCCGACACCAAGCCGGTTCCGCCGCCAAAAGGCACGAGCCCCACGCGCGCCGCCGCGCAAGCCGTCACAATCTGCGCGACCTCGGCTGTTGAGCGGGGCGTTGCGACGAATGTGGGCGCGCCTTTATACAGCCCACGCGGTTCTTCCAAATATCCGGGCGCGGCGGGCGACACGGCGATCCCTTGAGCGGTCAGGGTCTCAGCAAAGGCAGCATTGGCGGAGTTCAACATGGCGCTGGCGTAAAAGCCGATCGCCTAGGTGTCAATCGGGCGCGCGGTAGCCGATTTTGGTCTGCCAAGCACGCCATGCAAAATTAAAGTCGGGCCAATCCAGTACATCGGGATGCCAATGGGCCAAAACGCCCTCACTTACGGTATAGCCTTCCGGCAGGAAAACCGAACCATCCCCGAAGGCAGATTTCAGAAAGTTTTCCGAAACCTCTACAGTGCTAAAATCAACAGAACTCAGGACCGATGCGTGGTTTGACAGAATCCCAAGTTTCGTTGATTGATCGATTTGAATATGTCTTAGGCTCGCCCCGTCCATCCTTGCCTCTCTGAGGTTCGCACCCTCTACGGGCGCTGCGTTCGTTCAGCCAGACCTCGATTAGCTGGAACGGGATCGTGGCCATGATGGTCAGCGCGGCGGCCAAGGCTCCGAAGGCATAGGCAAGGTTGCGGATCCGCGTGGTTTTGTCGGTGCCCGGCGCGTCGGTTCGACCGGCAAAGACCGCTTCCAGCCCGACAATCGTACGGGCGATCAGGTCAGGCAGTTGGTGGACGTACAGCACAATCGCCGATGCGATCAGCAAGATGCCAATCGCGATAAACAGCCAGATATAGTTTCGCTGTAACGAACGCTGATTGATCATTTGCGTCACAGCGGGTGATTTTTCCCGTCGAGGCAGGATCAGATAAACGATCAGGCACCCGGCGAAAATACCGGCGATTGCAAAGAAATCACTTTCGAAAAATGCGCCCAACCCGTCCACAAGCATCCCTCACACTAATAAAGTGAGCATGGCATGGGCGGCGGGGTCTGCCAAAGGGCTTGGGATTACTCGAAGTCTTCCACAAATTGCGGTTGCAGGACCACGACGGTGGGGCGCGACGGAAGGGTGCGGAGCGAGAGTTCCATTTCACTGGATTGCCGCCGGTCGATGTCAAAATCGTCGGAAACAGCCGTCAGGAACCGGTTGAGCGAGCTGCCCGAAAACCAGTGCATCGGCAAAACAACCGAGCTGCGCAGGCGTTTCACAATCCGCGTCATGGTCGGGATATCGACGGTCATTCCGCCATCAACCGCTGCCATGACCACGTCCAGGCGACCAATGGCGGCATAGGTTTCGTCCGACGGCTCATGATGCAGGTGCCCCAAGTGGCCGATACAAAGCCCCGCGACTTCGAAAATGAAGATCGAGTTGTTGTCTTCAATCGCTGTACCACCCCCGAACCGGTCGCGAATGTCCGTTGTGGCGTTGCGCACCAGCATTTCGCCCAAGTCCAGATAGTGGTCTGCCGGGCCTTCGCCATTTTGCCAACCTTCCAGAACATGGGGGATGTCGGGGTTGGGGAAGGGCGTCCAATGGCTGCCATGGGCGTTGTTCATCGTGACCACGTCGGGGACCAATCCTGCGGCGCCAGTGAAGCCTGTATAATCGGTAACTGCATTCAGCCCGCCATGGGATTGGATCAGGTACATCGAGTGGTTGATATAGCTGAGACGAACGGTGAATTCATCCTCAATGGGGGTGTTCCATGCCGCCTGCCAGACGAAGTTCATTTCGGGCGAGGCATCGGCGATGGCAAAGCAGTGGCTCGGGCGGCGGTCTTGTGCGCTGGCCGCCAGGGCCGATGCGAACAGGATGATAAGGGCGGCGAAATAGGGCATAAATGAACCTCCTGACAAAACTTAGCGCGGGATTGTAAAATGACAAAGTCACGAAGTTGCGTCTTGCGTCAGGACAGGACAAATTGCGTCAACGCATAAGGGAGACGCCGTATGACCTATGTCATGGCTATTGATCAGGGCACCACGTCCAGCCGCACTATTTTGTTTGATGCTGATATGAAAATCGCCGCCTCGGCGCAGCGCGAATTCACCCAACATTTTCCAGCCAATGGTTGGGTTGAACACGACCCGGAAGACCTGTGGACCACCGTCGTTGAGACAGCGCGTGAAGCCATGGAAAAACTGGGTATATCAGCTTCGGACATCGCGGCGATTGGCATCACCAATCAGCGCGAGACGACGGTGGTTTGGGACAAAGCGACCGGCAAGGCGATCCACAACGCGATTGTCTGGCAGGATCGCCGAACGTCTGAATATTGCGCTGAAATGGTGAAGGCCGGGCACGAACCGACTGTGACGGATCGCACAGGCTTGTTGTTTGACCCTTATTTTTCGTCGACCAAACTGAAGTGGATACTTGATAAGACCGATAGCCGGGGCCGTGCGGCTTCGGGTGAACTGTTATTTGGCACGGTCGACAGCTGGTTGATCTGGCGTATGACGGGTGGGGCGTCTCACGTGACGGATGCCACGAACGCCGCCCGCACGATGTTGTATGACATCCACAAAGGCCGGTGGTCCGGCACAATGTGTGACATGCTGGACGTGCCACAAGCCATGCTTCCGACGGTTCAGGACTGCGCGTCGGAGTTTGGCACCACGACGCCAGATCTCTTTGGCGCTTCTATTCCCATTCTTGGTGTTGCGGGTGACCAGCAAGCGGCGACGGTCGGGCAGGCGTGTTTTCAAAAGGGCATGATGAAATCCACCTATGGCACCGGGTGTTTCGCGCTTTTGAACACGGGCGACGCGCCGGTCCGGTCAGAAAACCGCTTGCTGACCACCATCGGCTATCAGATAGATGGCAAGCCCACCTATGCGCTGGAAGGGTCGATCTTTATCGCGGGCGCTGTGGTTCAATGGCTGCGGGATGGTTTGAAGATCATTGATGATGCAAGCCAGACACAAGCCATGGCCGAGGCGTCAGATGAGGCGCAATCGCTGGTCTTGGTGCCTGCGTTCACAGGCCTTGGCGCGCCTTATTGGAACCCCGATTGCAGGGGTGCGATCTTTGGGTTGACCCGGAATTCGGGGCCTGATGACTTTGCGCGGGCGGCCTTGGAAAGCGTCGGTTATCAGACGCGCGACCTGCTGGAAGCGATGCAAGGCGATGCCGCCGGTTTGGATGGGGGCGTTTTAAGGGTGGATGGAGGCATGACGTCCAGCAACTGGACGATGCAGTTCCTGTCCGATGTGATTGGCGCGCCGGTGGATCGACCCGTTGTGCAGGAAACCACAGCGCTTGGCGCGGCGTGGCTTGCTGGAATGAAGGCTGGTGTTTACCCGGATGCTGCCGGCTTTGCCGAAAATTGGGCTTTGGATCACCGGTTCGAACCCAAGCTCGAAACTGGATTGCGCGATGCAAAATATGCCCGCTGGAAATCGGCAGTGGCCGCCACAATGGCTGTCTAGGCACAGTTTGCGTCTAACGAAATCCGGGGCCTTGTGAGAACTGCCACACTTGGTATTGGGCGGGTATGTGAAAGTGTATAGGTGTGCCGATGGAAAAACTGCGGATCGATACAAAGCCTATCGAAGGTCAGAAGCCCGGTACATCGGGGCTTCGTAAGAAAACCCGTGAATTCATGCAGCCCCATTTTCTGGAGAACTTTGTCCAGTCAATTTGGAACGGCATTGGCGGGGCAGAAGGCAAATCTTTCGTGGTTGGCGGCGACGGGCGTTACTTCATTGATCGAGCGGTGCAAGTGATCTTGCGGATGGCGGCAGCGTCCGGGGCTGTGCGGGTCATTGTTGGTCAAGGTGGGATTTTATCGACACCAGCGGCCTCTAACCTGATCCGCAAACGCGCGACCGACGGCGGCATCATCTTGTCCGCCAGTCACAATCCAGGCGGGCCAGACGAAGACTTTGGCATCAAGTTCAATACCCCGAACGGAGGCCCGGCCGCCGAAGACGTCACAGACCGGATTTTCAACGCGACAACGACACTGTCCCACTATGACATCGTGGAAACTCAGGATTTGGATCTTTCGGTCCTTGGGGTCAGCCAGCTTGGCGAGATGGTGGTCGAGATCGTCGATCCTGTCGCGGATTATGCCGCCTTAATGGAAGAGCTATTTGATTTCGAGGCAATTTCCGCGCTTTTCGCCAGCGGCTTCACCATGCGATTTGATGCGATGCATGCCGTCACCGGCCCCTACGCAACCGACATTCTTGAAGGTCGATTGGGCGCACCCAAAGGCACCGTGATGAACGGAACACCCTTACCGGATTTTGGCGGCGGGCACCCGGACCCAAACCCAATTTGGGCGAAACCCTTGGTCGATATGGTCATGCGCAACGACGGGCCTGATTTCGCCGCCGCCTCGGACGGGGACGGAGATCGCAACATGATTTTAGGGCGCGGCGTCTATGTGACCCCATCCGACTCTTTGGCCGTCTTGGCCGCGAATGCGCATGTGGTGCCAGGGTATAAAGGTGGATTGGCCGGCGTTGCGCGATCCATGCCGACGTCGGGTGCCGTTGACCGCGTCGCTGAGGCTTTGGGAATTGAATGCTTTGAGACGCCAACGGGTTGGAAATTCTTTGGCAATCTTTTGGACGCAGGCCGCGCGACCCTATGTGGTGAGGAAAGCGCTGGAACGGGCAGCGACCACGTGCGCGAAAAAGACGGGCTTTGGGCTGTCCTGCTTTGGTTGAATATTCTGGCGGTCACCGGCAAGCCGGTGAAGACATTGATGGCCGCCCATTGGCAACGGTTCGGGCGCAATTACTATGCGCGGCACGACTATGAAGCGGTGGAAACAGACAAAGCCAATGCTTTGATGGATGGGTTGCGACGCCAACTTGGCACCTTGCCCGGTCGGCACTTTGATGCTGGTACTGTGAGCACCGCCGACGAATTCGCCTATGACGATCCGATTGATGGTTCGCGGTCTGAAGGGCAGGGCATTCGCATTCTGTTTGAAGGGGGGCACCGTATCGTTTTTCGCCTGTCGGGCACAGGAACCGTTGGCGCGACTGTTCGTGTTTATCTGGAGTTTGTTGAGAACGACCCAGCCAAGCTTGAACGGTCCGCAGAAGACGCGGTTTTGCCGATGATTACCTCGGTTGAAGCAATCGCGCAGCTCTCTACAATCATCGGAAGAACTTCCCCAGACGTTTCAACCTGAGGTTCGGCAGAATATCGCCGATGGCCTTATTGTCGGCGCAATCCTGATCGATCTGTGCTATGTTATCTTTGGGTGGCTATTAAGGGCCGCCTTTTTTGTTTTTAGCCTCTGGATATTGACAATGACCAATACTCAAAACCCCCTTCGGATCGTTCTGATCGAAGATCGGACGGTCGCCGCCATTACTCTGGAATGTCTATTGGAAGACTTGGGTCACACGGTGTCTGCGGTAGCAGCAACACCCGTGCAGGCAAAACGCGCTTTGAAGGATCCGAAAGTCGACGCTGACTTGGTGATTTTTGACGCTTTTTTGATCGGTTTGTCTTCTTTGAACTTTGCCGAAGACCTTAAACAATATGGCCTGCCAGCTGTCATCACGTCGACGAAACCGGAAGCCGAATTGCGAACGCTGGGGTTCGACGCGCCCTATCTGGCTCAGCCCTTCACCGAAACCGCTGTTGCCCACAAGCTAAGCGAGTTTGCGGAACACAAGACGGTTGCCGCCTAGACCCGGTGATAAGGGCTGCCGGTTAGAATTGAGGTTGCGCGGTAAAGCTGCTCGGCTAGCATGACGCGTACCAGCATATGTGGCCACACCATTTTGCCGAAGCTTAGCACCAAATCCGCCCGATCGCGTAAGCTGGGATTAATGCCGTCCGCACCGCCGATCACAAAGGCAGCGTCGCTGAAGGCCTGATCGCGCCAATTGCCCAACTGCTTGGCAAAGTCCGGCGAAGACATAATGCGTCCGCGTTCGTCCAAGACAACGACGGGCTTCGCAGATTGTATGGCTTTCGCTAGCAACGCGCCTTCGGCGGCCATACCCGGTTTTTTGGAGTCAACTTCTTGAACTTGTGCAGAGCCTATTCCAACGCTCCGCCCGATCTTTCCGATCCGCGCAAGGTAATCTGACACCAGCTCTGCTTCTGGTCCGGGACGAAGTCGTCCGACAGCCGCGATTTTCAAATCCACGGTGCGAAGACGTCAGCTTTGCGAGGCCGAAGCCTCACGGGGCGACAACCACATTTTTTCAAGCTGATAGAATTCGCGCACTTCAGGGCGAAAGACATGGACGATGGCGTCACCAACATCGATCAGCACCCAATCGCCGGTGTCTTTGCCTTCCATTTTGGAAAGCCGCCCGTGATCCTGTTTTAGTGTATCGACCAGATGTTCTGCGATGGCGGCGACCTGACGGCTGGACCGACCCGTAGCAATCACCATCCAATCAGCCATTTCGCTTTTGCCGCGCAGATCGATTTTCACGATCTCTTCGGCTTTGCTGTTTTCAAGTGATGTCACGATGACGCCCAGCAATTCATCGCTGGCGAGGGGCGTGGCATTGCCGGTCATAGCAGTTCCGGCGCTCGCGGCGGCCGTGCCACGGACCGCGTCTTGGGCATGAGACAGGACATCGTCCTCCTTGAATAGGCACTGAATTTACCAGGCTTCAGCGCTGGCCTTAAGGGAAATGTAACATCGGTGGATGGCAATTCCAAGAACCGAGGCCACAGATGTAAAAACACAGCGTTTCGCACAATTTTCTGAGCAATGGCTTGGAAACGATCATGTTTGGCGGATTTGATTGAGCTCAATAGTCGCGTTCAAAGAAAATTCCGACGCTCGAATCCCCTTCGCTTGAAACTCCGCCTCGCAACGTCAGCGACGGTGTCACATCAAGGTTAAGGTTCAATTCGGTTTCGCCGCTGCTGTTGACTGTCACGTCTGTATAAAGACGGTCGTTCAAACGGGCCCCGGCGCGCAGGGCGGCACTTCCGTCTTCGGTGGTGGTGACGTCCAAGTCCGCCAAACCCGTACCGCTGCGAATTTTACCCACGACACCTTCGCCGCCCCGGCCAGCCAATGTGCGCACCGCGACGGCCAGCCGAGCCGCTTGCAACGCACTCAAGTTCTCCAGCCCTCGTCCGAAGATAAGTCTGGAAATAACTTCCTCCTCGGGCAGATCAGGGCTGGATGTGAAGGCAATGTCGGGATTGCTGGCCGGGCCGGTTACCACGACAGAGATCGTGAAATCATCCACTGTCGTTGTCGCGACCAGACGCAGCCGAGGTTCAAACGACCCCTGCATGGTGATCCGCGCTTCTTCCAGATCGAGCCTGCGCCCCAAGATGTCCAGCCGACCACGGATCACTTCGAACCCGCCTGATGGGATGATGTTTCGCGTGGAGCCTGTCAGTTGAAGTGCACCACCAAATTCGCTGTCTAGCCCGCGCCCGCGCACGAACAGGCTATTGGGGGCCGTAATCGTAACATCCAGCGGAAAGGCCGTTCCGCCGCCGGAATCCCTGCTCGAAGCTGTTTCAATCAACCCTGCGCGCTGCCGGGTTCCGCGCACTGGCGGTGGTTCGTTCAGATGCACAACTTTGGGGATCGGTGCGCTGCCGCCCAAACCCGACGATGGAATGCGGATTTCCGTTGCGGCAAGCACGAGATCCCCGGATATCCGGGCACCATTGGCAAGTGGTCCGGTGACGCGAAGGATGCCGCCAAGACTGGTATCGAACAGTCGCGGGTCGGTGATCCGCGCGTTGGTCAACGTTACTTGAAGATCTGTGGTGTTAGGCGCATCGAGCCCTATTGGTCCGGCGACTGCCAGCCGACCGCCGCCGTCAATGTTTCCGTTGATCGACAGGTTTGCACGGCCATTCCCAAGCGTGGCATCGATCGCAACGTTGTTTAAGGCGACACCCGCTTCGGCGGCGACAAGCCGCACGTTTTGTGCGTTGATCCGCCCCGATATCGAAGACACATCCGGCGGGCCTGCAAGGCGCAGATCAAAGCTGGTCTGCCCAATAATTGTTGTGGGGGCAATGAACCGGTTGGCCAATTCCAGGGGCGCGACGCCATTCAACGACACATCAAGCGTGCTGAAATCCTCGGTTGCGGTGCCCGCAATCGTTGCACGGATGCCGCCTGGCCCGGTGCCGTTAAAGTTAAGTCGCAGGCGGTCACCGCCGACGTCAGAAAGTGCGCCGTCAAGCGTGACCGGGCCATTCAATCCCGGCACAAAGGGCGCAATGTTGTTCAGGCGCGCGTTTAGGTCGAGCTGGCTTGCGCTATCTTCAAGTATGCCTTTTGCAGACGCCACAAGCGCACCAGTTTGGAGCGAGAATTGGGAAAGTTCTGTGCGTCCATTGGCGTGGGATGCGTCAATGTCCAGCATGGCATTGCCGGCCAGCAGCCGATCCACGTCTGCCATGCCAGTTGTCAGGTCCGTTCCGGTCAGGCTTCCTTTGGCGCTAAACGTCGAAAGATCGAATGCCACGTCTCCGGTGACCGAGGCTTCAAGTTCACCCCCAAGGTTGCGTCCAGCAAGATCAGAAAATCGGGACAGATCGCCAATATTTGCGGTGGCCTGACCTTCGGCGCGTGGCGCATCGTAAAGGTTCAGCAATCGCCCATCGGTGGCCAGCGCAATCTGGTTGCCTTGGATATCTGCGGTGACATCCCAGTTTCGCGCGGAATCTTCCTGACCTGCGATGTCTAGCTCAACTGGTCCGTCGAAGCCTTTCAAAACAAGCGCCCCGTTCGACAAGCGCCCATCTAACTTTACGGTCGAGCCGCCCGACATCAGTTGCGCCCGCCCGGTCAATTGGGCCTGTTCGGTTTCGACAGTATTCAACATCACGCTCAGACCATCTGCATCGCGTAACGCGCGAATGTCTAACGTCGAGACGCCCGCCAGAACGGCGTCAACGCGCGCATCGCCCAATGCCAAATCGCGTCCGCTTCCTTTCGCGATAACATCGAAAGTACCAGCCAGCGGTGCGGCGTCGAACGTCAGGTCAAGCTTTGCTGCGCCACCTAACTGACGCGCGGCAAGGCCCGAAAAAACGGCTAAGTCGTCGACACGCGTCTGCGCCTCGCCTTTGAGTTCGAGTATCTCATCCGTGTTTGAAAGGACCGCATTTCCGTCCAGCCCGTAGGTTTCGCCCAGTAACGTCAGGCGCGACAACTTAAGATCACCGCCGCTTTCCCAGTCGATGAAAGCCGCGCCTGAGATGTCATCGCCTACGGCGCTTTCCAGCGAGGCATTGCCCAGATCTAGGTTCTGTACCTGATACGCCACCTCCGCGTTGACCGCCGCCACAGTGCCGGTCGCAATCTCGCCATCGACGGTGAGTTTTGCTACGTCCGCGGTAACATCACCCCGGTTTAGACCATCGATCTCGAATATACCGGACCAGTTTTCACCATCCGACGCATCGAATGCCACATCAAGCCGCACCCGGTCGACTTCGGTGATTTCGCCCGACACCGGCAGCAGAACAGGCGCACCGGTTTTGTCTTCGATCAACCCATCCACGTCGAAGCTAAGTGGCATGCCATCAGCATCGATAAACGCCTCGCCGGTCAGTGCAATGGCGCGGGCTTTCAGCGTTAGATCTTGCAGCACCTTGGTGCCGTCCGAGGTTTGAAAAGCTGTCGCGCTTAGCGATATGTCGTCGCCAAAGAACGGACGATACTGGGGTGCAAAAACAGGCGCGATGTCGCCGCTGATGTCGATATTTGCGCCCGTTCGGTCATCGGTGGTGAAGGTGCTGATTTGTCCGGTAAGCCGTTCCAAGCCATCGGTGGCCAGCCGGATATCCGCTGTATAGGCGCTGACAGGTGCGGTTCCTGTGATACCAAAGTCGACCGATGGTGCGCCGGGCAAGCCTGCGAGCGTCGCAAGGATGCCACCCGCGTCTTCCTGCAACGCCAGATCCAAGGCCAGAACGCCTGAGGCATTTCCATAGCTTGCATCCAATGTCACCGTGCCGCGCCCATCCAAACGAAGGATGTCCAGTTTCGCCGCCCCTTCGCCGCCTTCCAGTGACAACGTCCCCTTCGCGGCAACTTCGGTTTCGACGCCGAAAACGGGTGTGCCGATAAAGACGCGATCGGCGGAAATCTCTCCCAATTCTATGCTGACTGGCAGTTCGGGCAACTGGAACCCGGACGCCTCGGGTGTGGGGGCTTGTGTTGCGTCGACCGCCGAAAGACGCGGCAAAAGGATCTCGCGCGCGGATAGTTTGGCCACCTCAATGCGGCCTCGCAGCAGCGCAGCACGGCTCCAGTCGAGCTCTGCGTCGTTGATCGTGAACCAGATGCCATCTTTGTCCGCAATCGTAAGGCTTTCCAGCGTTGCGGTTCCGCTTAACGCGCCTTCAAAGCCGACTACACTGACCTGGCGACCAGCATCTGACAGCTGATCCTCGATCAATTGTTCTAACGCCGATCCTTGATCTTCGTCGGTTTCCGCGCTGTCCGATCCAAAAAGCCGTTCGAAAAACCCCGGTTTATCCTGAGCGGCCAAAGGTTGCGCGAATGTCAGGAACAAGGCGATCCAAAACCCGCGCATCAAAACGCCTGCCCTATGCCAACGTAGATGAAAAAATCATCCGCCGGTGTCGATCCTGATACGGGTGCCGCGATATCAAGCCGAATTGGGCCAATCCCGGTTTTGTAACGCAGACCAAAACCAGCGCCTGCATGGCTGTCGCCGCTGAAACCCGGCAGGCTATTTTCGCTGACCGTCCCCCAATCGACAAAGCCCACAAGTTGGATGGTGTCGGTCATATCGGCTCGAATTTCGCCTGATAGCAAAAGCTTGCTGCGCCCACCGGTTGAAACGCCACCAACTTCAACGCCAAGCGATTGGAAATCCTGTCCGCGAACGGACCCGCCACCGCCCGAGAAGAACCGATAGAACGCGGGGCTGTCTTCGATTGACGGCCCGAAAAGCGCGCCGATCTGAGCGCGCGCGGCGAAGGTAAGACGCTCGCCGCCGGTGTAGGCGCGACCGTCAAAGGTGATCTGCGCGCCATTCGATGTGCCCGAAAGCGCAAGAAATGGTGTCACATCCAGATCAGCGTAGAACCCTTTTGTGGCGTCCAGTTTGTCGTCGCGTCGGTCGTGCAACCCGCCGAAAGGCAGCGTGATCAATGTAATGCTTTCGGTCCCGAATTCGTCTTCTGTGTTGGATTTCAAGAACCCCGCACCAAGGTTCAGAGTTGTTCTGTCGCTGGCAAATCGGGTAAATCCAAGCGTGAATTCGGTGGTGTCCGAGCTGAAACTGGGTTGATCCAGAATTTCATACGTTAATTCGGCAAATAGATCGATGTCAGTCGAAGGCGTTGCCGGGCGTTCGTAACGCAACCCGAACCTAAGGTCCGTACCGCCTGTTTGCCCGATCAAACCTTCTATCTCGCCATCAAGGCGGAGCCGTTCGGCCCCGCCCAAAAGGTTGCGATGAAGCCAGAAACCAGAGAGCCCCAGGCCATCAACTGTGCTGATCTCGGCGCCAAATCCAAAACGCCTTGGGGTCGCTTCGGTTACCCCAATGGTCAGTGGCAGAGTGGCGTTCGGGCCGATATCCTTCGCTTCATCGACAGTCACGGAGTCAAAACTGCCGGATCGCCGAAGGCGGTTGGCGGCGTTTTCTATTTCCTCAGGTTCAAAACGTTTGCCTTCTTCCAGACCTGCGATCTTCAGGATGCGGCGCGTACTGACGGCAGAATTCCCACGCACGGCTACAGGCCCAAAAGTGAGTCGCGGTCCGGGGGCGACGGTCAGACTGGTATCCACCTGCGCGTCCGCATGACGCGCCGTGATGCGTTGATCGGTAATCTCGACCTTCGCATGACCAGCATCGCGCCAGTCGGTCACAGCCCGTTCGGCGGCAGCAACGATTGCACTGGTCGACGCCGTCGCACCCGGCGCAAAACCTTCAGGCGAAGTGGTTCCGTGCGGAACGGGCGCAACCCGCGCGGTTCCAAACCGGTAAAGCGGGCCTTGCGCCACACGAATGCGGACATCGGTGACCGAATTCAGCCGGGCCAACGCAGAATAACTTGCCGCCTCGCGCCCATTTACAAGAATGGAAATAACACCGCCAAAACGCCCACGATCATAAAGCACACCCAAAAGCCGGGCATAATCGGCCTGAGCAGCGGCCAAAAGGGCGGCGGGTTCGACGACCCCATCATCACGGGTTTGCCTGACCAAGGAAGCTGAAGTGATGGCATCGCGAAGGGCGTCATTGGCACCGGGGAGTTCGAATGTAATGCGGGTCTGCGCCACGGCACCGGACAGTGCGGCGAACAGAAGAATGGCGGCCAAGACCGTCGCCTTGTTAAGAATCCCGTGCCACACTGATAAAACCATGAGGTTTAGATATAGCCCGGTTTTCGTAAGCAACAGGGCAAAGCGCGGGGACGGCCTTCACAATTGTCAGGTGCGGCTCAGATCGTCGAGAATTGGGCAGTCGGGTCGATCATTGCCCGCACAGGTTTTGATCAGATGGGTCAACGTATCCTGCATAGACTGCAAATCAGCGATCTTGCGGGCGATTTCGGCCAAATGCCGCTGGGCGATTTCGCGCACCTCGGAACTGGCACGCCCTTCGTCTTCGTAAAGCGCCAGAAGGGTTCGACAGTCTTCAATCGAAAACCCAAGGGCGCGGGATCGGCTGAGAAATGTGAGCTTGTGAAGATCGTTTGCTTGGAACACCCGATACCCATTGGAACTGCGCGCGGGTCGCACCAATCCGATGTCCTCATAATAACGGATCGTCTTCGGTGGCAGGCCTGAGACTTCGGCGACATCGCTGATATTCATGGTTTGCGTCCTTTCCAGCGTCTGAGACGCAGAGCGTTTGTCACCACAGCAACGCTCGACAGTGCCATTGCGCCTGCGGCTAACATCGGTGACAGCAGAATCCCGAAGGTGGGGTAAAGCAGGCCTGCGGTGACCGGGATCAACAGGATATTGTAACCAAACGCCCACCCGAGGTTCTGTTGGATGTTTCGCATCGTGGCCTGACTGAGACCGATCGCCGTGACAACGCCGTTCGGGTCACCTGACATCAGCACAACGTCTGCGGTTTCCATGGCCACATCTGTGCCCGTGCCGATGGCAATTCCCACATCCGCCGCTGCCAAGGCTGGCGCATCGTTGATCCCGTCGCCCACGAAAGCGGTTTGGCCGAATGCGTTCAAGGATTGGACGGCGCCGACCTTGGTGTCGGGCATGGCGTCGCCAGTGATATCTGTGATGCCAAGTTTAGTGGCGATAACGGTGGCGGTGGACTGACTGTCGCCTGAGATCATCGAAACGCGCAGGCCTGAAGCTTGTAAGGCTTTGACCGCATTCGGCGCGGTCTCTTTTACAGGGTCTGAGACGGCCAGCACCGCCGCCAGTTTGCCATCAATTGCCACGCATACAGTTGTTTCTCCGGCTTCGCTGCGTGATCTAACGGGCTCGCGCAAGCGCGAGACATCAAGTTTTGCCGCCTCCATCATCCGGTGCGATCCGATCTGAACCAAGCGCCCCTGGACAATGGCTTCAACGCCCCGACCGGTGATGGAGCGAAAATTTGTAGCTTGTTCGGGCGCTTCGACTGCGTCAGCGATTGCCTGGGCGATTGGGTGTTCTGACTGGGCTTCGACGGCGGCTGCGGCTTTTAGAACGTCATCCCGGCTGAAGCTGTCTGCCAGGATTACGTCGGTTAGAACGGGTGTGCCTTCTGTCAGCGTTCCGGTTTTGTCAAAGGCCACCACGCTTGTTTTACCTAGCCGCTGTAAGGCATCGCCCTGCCGAAAGAGGATGCCCAGTTCAGCCGCCCGGCCCGAACCTGTCATAATCGACACCGGCACGGCCAGTCCCATGGCGCAGGGGCAAGCGACGATCAAAACCGAAACGCCTGCGACCAAAGCCAGTTCGGGCGCAAAGATCGCCCAGAGGAGTACTGTGGCAAGGGCTATGAAAATGACCGCTGGCACGAATATTGCAGTGATCCGGTCAACCAAAGCTTCAACTGGGAGCCGCGCACTTTGTGCGGTTTGAACCATGCGGACGATTTCGGCCAGCACGGTGTCTTGGCCCACACGGTCGGCACGGATCAATAGTGACCCGGTGCCATTCACCGTGGCACCCGTGACAGCGTCACCTTTGGCCTTGGACACAGGTTTGGCTTCACCCGTCAACATGCTTTCGTCGATATAGGATGTGCCTTCCAGAATCACACCGTCGGCGGCCAGACGTTCGCCGGGCCGGACGCGGATGTGGTCGCCGATGCGGAGGTCTTCAATGGCCAAATCTTGTTCAATGCCATTCTGCACGATGCGCACAGTTTTCGGCTGCAACCCGATCAAGGTTTGAATAGCCGCGCTCGCCAGGTTCTTTGCGCGGGTTTCCAGAAGACGGCCAAAGAGGATCAGCACAAGGATCACACCCGCCGCTTCGAAATAGACATTGCGCATTGTGGGAGGCAGGATATCTGGCAGAAACGTTGCGACAGTGGAGTAACCGAAAGCGGCAGATGTGCCGAGAACAACGAGCGCATCCATATCAGGTCGCCTTCGCAACAGCGCGGGAAGGCCTCGTGCAAAGAACCGACGACCGGGAATGATCAACGCCAGTCCGATCAGAATAAACTGAAGAACCCAACTGGTTTGCATGCCGATGGCGCGGTCAATGGCGTGGTGGATCTGCGGGATCAAGTGCCCGCCCATTTCGACCAGAAAAACCGGAAGAACCAGAGCCGCCGCGAGAAGGGTATCACGTCGAAGGCGGGACACGTCGTCATGTGTACCGGCTGTACCGGCGTCAGGCGTTTCCCTGACAATCGGATAGCCGGCCCGTCGCGCGGTTTCGAAAAGTTCATTGGTATCCAAATGCGCGTCGCGCACCAGCGAAACACTGGAGTCAGCAAGATTGACACGAGCCTCAATCACGCCGGGCGTGGATTTCAAGGCGGTTTCAAGCCGTCCAACGCAAGACGCGCAGTTCAGTCCCGTTGCGCGAAATCGCTCGGGTTGGTGGGAAAGTTCCATAGAAGGCTACATAAAGGTTCTAGTTGCTGGAAGGTCAAGGGGCGGCCTCTTGACTTTTTGCGAATGGTTCTCATATAAAGTGCAATTGCGACTTATTCTCAAAAAAGGTTCCGGCCAGGTGTATTCGCGCAGAACAGTTCTGAAAGGGTTGGGCAGCGGCCTTGTCGCTGCAAGCATGGGCGCGTCGCGTGCCGTGGCTGCGACCAATCCCTTGGCTGTTGTCGCGACGACCGGAATGATTGCAGACACAGCCCGCCGTGTTGGTGGCGACCTTGTCCAGGTGCGCGCGCTTATGGGGCCGGGCGTTGATCCACACGCTTATCGCCAGACCCGTACGGATATTGTCGCGATGGCAAAGGCTGATCTGGTGTTGTGGAACGGTTTGTATCTGGAAGCCCAAATGGAAGGCGTTCTGGGCGACATTGCAAGCCGGACTGAGGTGACAGCGGTGGCCGAGGTTGTGTCAAACGACAAGCTGATCGCCCACGATGACTATGCCAACCGGTATGATCCCCATGTCTGGATGGATCCAAAACTTTGGCGCGACGTTGTGACGGGCGTGCAATCTGCGCTGACGCAAGTGTCCCCTTCAAATGCGGAGGCTTTCACGGCCAACGCCACAGTATTTATCGCTGAAATCGATGCGCTGACCGACTATAGTGCCAATGTTTTGTCCAGTGTGCCTGAAAAGGCGCGCGTTCTGGTCACGGCCCATGACGCCTTCAATTACTTTGGCCGCGCATACGGCTTCGAAGTGATCGGTATTCAAGGAATTTCGACTGAAAGCGAAGCAGGGCTGAACCGGATGACCGAGCTCGTGAACCTTTTGGTCGAGCGTAAGATCGGAGCGGTTTTCGTGGAAAGTTCGGTGTCTGATCGATCCGTTCGGGCCTTGATCGAAGGCGTAGCGTCACAGGGTTGGACCATCCGCGTTGGCGGCGAGCTTTATTCAGATGCCATGGGTGCTGCGGGAACATACGAAGGCACCTATATTGGGATGATCGACCACAACGTCACCATGATCGCAGATGGTTTGGGCGGCACTGTGCCTGCCCGCGGTATGTCCGGCAAACTAAGCGTGGGAAGCTAACAAATCATGGCGCAACCCTATCTGTCTGACATCGACAACAAAGCGATGGAACTGCGCGCAGTTCAGGAAAGTCCGCTCGCCATCCGGGGGATGACGGTGTTTTACGATCAGAAACCGGCGATCTTTTCCGTCGATGCCACATTCCGCAAGGGCATGATGACGGCGATCATCGGGCCGAATGGCGCTGGCAAATCAACACTGTTGAAAGCGGCGCTTGGTATCGTGAAGCCATTGGCCGGGACGGCGACGATCTTTGGCGCGCCGCTTACAGAAAACCGAGACAAGCTGGCCTATGTTCCACAGCGTGCAAGCGTTGATTGGGATTTCCCGGCACGGGTCGTGGATGTAGTTGGTATGGGGCTCTATTCCAAGCTTGGGCTTTTGGGCCGGTATTCGCGCGCGCATAAGGCACATGTGATGGGCTGTCTGGCCCGCGTTGGCATGGAAGATTTCGCCGGACGCCAAATTGGTCAACTGTCGGGCGGTCAACAACAACGCGTGTTTTTGGCTCGTGCCCTTGCGCAGGATGCCGATCTTTACCTGTTGGACGAACCCTTTGCAGGCGTTGACGCAGCAACCGAACGCGCGATCATTGACGTGTTGAAAGATCTTCGCGCCGACGGAAAAACAGTGATTGCGGTGCATCATGATCTATCGACCGTAACCGAATACTTTGACGATGCGCTGATCCTGAACATGCGCAAAGTCAGCGAAGGCACAGTGGCCGAAGCGTTTACTGCCGAGGCACTTGAATCGGCCTATGGCGGGCGGCTTGATATGACCGGGGCGAATGCCATCCCCGCGCTTGGGTAACCCATGTTCTTTGAAGCGCTGACGTTTCAGCTTGGCTATAACGCCACGCTGGTCACAATTGGTGCGATCTTGCTTGGGTTGGCGGCCGGGGTCACCGGAACGTTTTTGTTTTTGCGCAAACGTGCACTGGTCAGCGATGCAATCGCACATGCAACATTGCCGGGCGTCGGGCTGGCCTTTATCACGTTGACGCTTTTGGGCTTTGACGGGCGCAATTTGCCGGGGCTTTTGGTTGGGTCCGCAATCACCGCGATGCTGGGTTTGATGTCGGTGCAATGGTTGACTTCGCGCACGCGGCTATCCGAGGACGCAGCCATCGGCGCAGTTCTGTCGGCCTTCTTCAGCTTCGGCATTGTCCTGCTGACGGTCATTCAAAACATGGATACAGGCGGGCAGGCGGGACTTGAAAGCTTCCTGCTTGGCTCAACGGCAGGTATGCTGTTTTCCGATGCATTGTTGATCGCAATTGGTGGCGCGGGCGTTGTGGGCTTGGTGTTTCTTTATCGTCGGCCCATGACAATGGTGGCGTTTGATCCCGGATTTGCGGCAACGTCGGGCATGAATTTGGACCGGATCGATCTGGTGATGATGGGTTTGGTTTTGGGTGTTACGGTCGTTGGTCTCAAAGTTGTCGGCCTTATTCTGATCGTTGCACTTTTGATCATCCCGCCGGTGACTGCGCGCTTTTGGACGGATCGCGCGGAAAATGTCGTGATGTTTGCCGGTGTTTTCGGCGCACTCGCAGCATGGATCGGTGCAGCGCTGTCCGCCTCCGCGCCAGACCTGCCGACCGGGCCCTTGATCGTTTTGATCAGCTTTGCGATGTTCGCGCTTTCGATGTTGTTTGCGCCGGGTCGTGGTCTTTTGTCATCGCTGATCCGGCACCGCCGGTTTCAATCCGGCGTTCATCTGCGCCAGGGCCTGTTGGCGCTGGCACAAGGGCAACCAATTTACGAACCCTTGACCCTGCGCCTTTTGAAACGCGAAGGCCTTGCTTTGGCCGACGGAGTGGCAACCGATGACGGCAAAGCGCGGGCCTCCCGCGCACTTAGGGACGAAAAACGCTGGGAAATCGCACGCGCAACACCCGAATTGGAAATGGCCGCCGCGCGCTATGACGGGCTCACCCAGATCGAAGATGTACTGACTCCGGATCAGATCCAAGAGATCGACAACCGCATTGGCGGACCCGAGGTGGTGGCATGAGCGGCGAAGACTTTGTGCCATTCTCGTTAGTGCCGCTTTTGATCGGATGCCTTGCGTCAATCGCCTGTGCGCTGCCCGGAAACTTTTTGGTGCTCAGACGCCAGGCTTTAATCGGTGATGCGATCAGCCACGTGGTTCTTCCGGGCATCGTGGTCGCGTTTCTGATTACGGGGCAGATCACGACATGGCCGATGCTGTTGGGGTCGGGCGCTGCGGCATTGGTGGCTGTGGGCATGATCGAAGTGATCCGCCGTTTCGGCAAAATCGAACCCGGCGCTGCCATGGGTGTGACATTCACCGCGATGTTTGCCGCAGGCGTTTTGTTGTTAGAACAATCAGATACCTCGGGCGTACATCTCGACGTGGAACATGCGCTGTTTGGCAATCTGGAAAGCCTGATCTGGCTGGACGCGACAGGCTGGACCTCGCTTGTCGATCCCATCGCGCTGGCGGGCTTGCCACCGGAACTGCCCCGCATAGCCATCGTCACGCTTCTAATCGGGTTTTGCCTGATGCTGTTTTGGCGACCCTTGGCGATCTCGACCTTCGACGAGGGCTTTGCCGAAACGCTTGGTCTTCCGGTGCGAACAATTGGGTTTAGCCTCGTGATCGCCTCCGCCGTGGCGGCTGTCGCGGCATTTGATGCCGTTGGGTCGATCATCGTGATCGCTATGTTCATCTGCCCACCCGCCGCTGCACGCATGATGACCAACCGCCTCGGCAGCCAAATCGCCTGGTCGATTGGATTTGCATTGTTGTCCGCGGTCCTTGGGTTCGTGTTGGCGGGTTACGGACCGCTTTGGATTGGAAGCGATAATGCGGTCAGCGCGGCCGGTATGATTGGCACAATCGCAGGCATCATCTTAGCCATCGCCGCAATCTTTGGCCCTGCGCGCCGTTAGATCGGCAACGGACCGTCGGTTTTGAAGTGATCCATGACAATCTGGCTCTGTACGCGAGCAACGGCGGGATTTGGCAAAAGCACTTCGTGGATCAGGATGTGAAGTGCTGCCAGATCAACGCAATAGACCCGCAAAAGGTAATCGGCCTCGCCCGTCAAAGTCCACGCGCTGATGATCTCGGAACGGGTTTCGACCGTTCGCGTGAAGGTTTTGACCTTTTCGGGCGCATGGGTCGCCATTTGCACCGTCACGAACGCCTGCACCGAAAGTCCAAGTTGAGTGGGTGAAAGCCGCGCGCGATACCCTTCAATATATCCCTCGGCCTCAAGCCTTTGCCGTCGTCGCCCGGCCTGACTCGGCGACAGGTTGAGGATTTCACCAAGACGTTCGGCGGTGACTTGGGCGTCTTTTTGAAGGGCCACAAGAAGCCGGTTATCCGTATCATCAAGAGTATTCATGCGGTGAAATTGCACCAAACTTCAAAAAAT
Organism: uncultured Paracoccaceae bacterium; assembly: GCA_938005545.1. GTDB lineage: Bacteria > Pseudomonadota > Alphaproteobacteria > Rhodobacterales > Rhodobacteraceae > CALKXV01. Next base: position 6,906 of record CALKXV010000033.1, on the reverse strand, counting down.
CGCAATATATCCGCACGAAATTGCCATTAATTACGCAAGATCGCGAGAAGCCCGCGCCGATATTTGGCTATGATACGCTTAACCCTCGTATAAGGAGCAGACCCATGGGTCCATTCCCGCACAATGCGCCGAAAGCCACGATCACCTCAGAAAACCCGGCAGGAACCGACGGATTTGAATTCGTCGAATTCGCGCATCCTGACCCAAATGAGCTGCGCACGCTTTTTTCCAAGATGGGCTACACTCATACCGCGACGCATAAAACCAAAGCGGTCGAGCTTTGGCAGCAGGGCGACATCACCTATGTTATCAACGCCGAACCCGGTGGCCATGCCGCAGAATTTATCGAAGAACATGGCCCCTGCGCGCCGTCGATGGGTTGGCGCGTGGCGGATGCGGATGTGGCCCTAAGCCATGCCCTCGCCAAGGGTGCCGAGGAATACACTGGCCCCGGCAAGACATTGGATGTGCCCGCGATTTTGGGGATTGGCGGCAGCCTGATCTATTTCATCGATCAATATTTCGATACATCGCCCTATAACGCCGATTTCAATTGGCTGACCCAATCTAAACCTGAAGGGGTTGGGTTCTGGTACCTCGATCACCTCACGCACAATTTGTTCAAAGGCAATATGGACAAGTGGTTCCGCTTCTATGGCGAGTTGTTCAATTTCAAAGAAATCCGCTTCTTTGACATCGAAGGCAAATTTACCGGCCTTCTCAGCCGGGCGCTGACCTCGCCCTGCGGCAAGATCCGAATTCCGATCAACGAAGATCGCGGCGAAACGGGCCAGATCGTCAATTACCTGAAGAAATACAAAGGCGAAGGCATCCAGCATATCGCCGTTGGGGCGCGCGACATTTATCCAGCCGTCGATGCCATTCATGACAAGGGTATCCGGTTTATGCCGCCGCCTCCGTCGACCTATTACGATCTTTCGACGAGCCGTGTGGAAAACCACGCCGAGCCGATCGAGGGCATGAAGAAACATGGAATCTTGATCGACGGCGAAGGTGTCGTGGATGGGGGCGAGACGAAGATCCTGTTGCAGATCTTCTCAAAAACGGTGATCGGCCCAATCTTCTTCGAATTTATCCAACGCAAAGGCGATGACGGTTTTGGCGAGGGCAACTTTAAGGCGCTGTTTGAATCGATTGAAGCCGAAGAAATGGCGCAGGGCGAGTACGACGACATGGCTGTGAGCTAAGTCTTAGGGAGTTGTCGCATCGATGTATTCCCGCGACGCTCAGCCCTGAGGAAGTTCCAGCGCAAGGGTACGACGGCCTTTTTCGTACAGCAGTTGATCGTCCGTGATCTGTGCCACGGTCCCGCCATCAACGCGATCTCCGACTTTCACCTTCACAAAGCGGCCAGACGGCAACCGCACCAGGGCGCTTCGATTTGCGGACGTTCCATATACACCGATCAAATTGACTTTGTTCAAGCGAATGGCGTTTTCGATCGTCGCTTGCCGGGCCACATTCGCGCTGGACGGAATTGTCGGTTGTGGCTCGGCACGTGGCGCGGGTTGAGGCGCTGGCTGCGGTGCAGCTTCTGGTGTGAGCGCAGCTTGGATCGCGGCATTTGTGTCAGGCACCTGATAGTCAAGCGATGCAGTGACTTGTTCGGCCTGTCGCTGGATAATCGTCACGGCAACGATAGCGTCAAAATCCCTTGGGCGCGTGCGTGGCACGGGGGAAGACTTGACCAGAGGATCAGTTGGTACGGCAGTTTCCAAAGATGCCAAAGCGACATCTTGAGCTGATGCAGGACGCCGTGACGGGCGAACTATGGCCAGTTCGTCGCGTGTTCGTCCGCCGAAGCGAACTCGCTCGACTTCGACCACCACCGCCGTCGGACGGGCGCGCGGCGGAAGGTTCGGCAAGGCAGCGGCGAATGCGGTCGGTGTCGGTAAAGTTGCGGTTTGCGTGACAAGCGGGGGCTCAACAGGTGTGGCACCGTCGTTCGTTGGCGCACGTGTTTGGTCTTGTTCGGGTGCCGCTTGCGGCTCAGGCACGATGGCTGGATCAAGGCTTGCCAACTCGGTGGCAGGTGCGGTTGCTTCAACCTCAGCAACCTCAGCAACCTCAGCAACCTCAGCAACCTCAGCAACCTCAGCAACCTCAGCAACCTCAGCAACCTCAGCAACCGGGAATGGCGCAGGTGCGTCTTCAATCACTGGTAGCGAGTCGATCAAAAAACCATTTGCTGCGGGCAAAGTGACGGCATCAAGCGACAGGCTGCCATTGATGGCTGCAAATTCAATGCCGCCGATGGCTTCGCTTCTTGCGAAACTGATCAGGTCTGGGTCAACCGCAGGCGCAGCCGTCAAGATACTGGCGAATGCCGCAGGTGTTGGCTCAAGAGGCACACCAAGATCGATGAACGGAAGGCCTTCGCCGGACTTCAGCGCCATCGCAAAGCCTGGTGCCTGACCATCAACCACCGGACGAATGGCCGCGAAAACGGGCGGCGTCTCAGCATCGGGTGCCGATATGTTGGCGACGGTTTCGGTGAACACGGGCTGGGGCAAGTCCGGAACTGCTGGAACGTCTGCAATCTCAGGCTCCGGTTCGAGCTCCACGACTGGATCGGCTTCGACAGCCACCTCTGGTGTTGCCTCAGGTGCCAATTCCGGCACCGCGATTTCAATTTCGGGCTGAACAAGCACCGGAGTTTCTGCCTCGGCTCCGCTGTCTTCAGTCAACGGGCGTTCGATGTTGCCCGGTCCCAGCGGCAAAAGCTGCCAAACAAGCATTGCGATGCCCACCGTCATCAAAAGCGCAACGGCAAAAACTGCCCCAATCCTCCAAAAGCCGGGGCCATTGCGGCGAACCTGAACCGAGGGCGGCGTCAAGCTGGCCATCTGTTCTGAAACGACTGCTGATGCAATGTCGGTGCGCACGCGGGGCGTTTGAGTGGGTATCGATATCGGGCGGCCCGGGTCCAAAGGCGCCATAATCGGTGTCTCAAGTCGCATGACCGGGGCGGCTTTGTCCACTTGAACGACGGGTTCAGCTTCGGGCGGTGCAGGTTCGATTATCGCCGCTTCAGGACCGACAGCGCGCGCTTTTGCGGCCTCGGCAGCGTTGGACTTCGACGTCATCCATTCTGGCGCGACGGGGGCAAGAGATCCGGCATCAGACCTTGGTTTGGTCAAAACCCGTGCAGAGGCAAATTCAACCTGCGCGTTCTCGACAATCTCAGGATCGCTGGTGTCTTGTTCGGCGATGACGTCGTCTGTCGCATCAACACTTAGAATGTTGTGACTGGTAAATGCCGGATGTCGCGGAAAGTCGGCGGGATCGGCAAGCGATGAAAAGCCCGCAACCTTCAAGCCGCGCACTTCCGCGAATGCCACGGCTTCATCCAGTGTTTCGAGCGCAATCGCGGCAACACGGGCGGTGCCGGGCGTCGAGACATCCCAGTCAAGGTCCAGATCCTCAAGCGGATAAGGTGTTGCGCCGTCCATCGCGCGTTCAATGTCAGACCGTTCTATTTCGCCCGTCTGAATAGCTACATCGGTATAAAGTATTTGATCGCGCGGCAAAAACAGGTGCACGGCCGCACCGGTGTCGATGCGATCCACAAGCGCCATCAGGCGCTCCTCGATATCTGCTCCCTCGATCTTTTCAGCAGCAATTTCTTGCCAGTCGCTTCCTTTCCGGCGCAGCAGCCGGACGGCAGTCATGTCAAGATCGAAGCCCCACATGTTGCTCATGGCACAGGGATACCATGGCTTATATTGATCGTCACGTCCCGAAGTTGATAAATTTTGCATCTCGACCTCACAAACCAGTCGCCTAGACTTGGTCACGGGCTCCAAGTCCGAAAGGATCGTCTGATGCAAATTCTAATTCTCGCGACACTGGCTGTCTTTATTACTTTCCCATCCGTCCTGATGGCCCAATCCGAAACCGGTGAGATCGTGGTGACAGGGCAAGGGTTGGTTGCAGTCGAACCCGACATGGCGGTCTTGTCGTTGGGTGTCACCCGCGAATCCCTTAGGGCACGCGATGCCATGTCCGACACAAGCCGCGCCGTTGCCAAAGTTCTTTCTACGCTTGAAACAGTTGGCATCGCGCCACGCGACATTCAAACGTCGTCCGTTTCTCTGTCGCCTCGCTGGGATCGGTCAGATCGAAATGCAACGCCGCGGGTCGTGGGCTATGTGGCCTCGAACACCTTGTCGATCCGCATCCGCGATTTGGATGTGCTCGGCGGGCTTTTGGACGATGTTATCGGGTCGGGCGTGAATCAGATGAATGGCCTATCTTTCACACTTTCCGATCCAGGCCCTTTCGAAGACGAGGCCCGCGTGAAAGCGGTTGAAAGCGCGATTGCCAAGGCTGAGGTTTTGGCCAGCGCCGCAAACGTGACCTTAGGTTCGATCCGAACTATTTCGGAAGGTGGCGCAAACAGACCAGCCACCGTGCAGTTTCGCCAAGAATCTTTTGCCGCGGACGTACCGGTTGCAGTGGGCGATGTGGACATCCGTACCTCTGTCACAATGGTGTTCGCGATTTCTGAGTAACCAATGGGCCGGGAGCGCAATGCCATCCGGCCCAAGATTCAGGCGGCCTCGGCCAAGGCTGCTTCGTAAGTGTCAGATGTCAGGAACGAGACATCTGTGATCCCGAGGAAACCCAACACATGGGCAAGGTGCTGTGTCGCAAAGTCCAAGTCAGAGCCGAGTTTTGTTCCGCCGGATGAGACCATCACAATGGCCCGTTTCCCTTCAAGCAGGCCGATGGGGCCGTTCTCGGTGTAACGGAATGTTTCACCAACGCGGGCGACCAAGTCGATCCAGGCTTTAAGGCTGGCCGGAACACCAAAGTTATAGATCGGCAGGCCGATGATCACCGTGTCGGCGTCGCGCAGTTCGCCGACCAAAGTATCGGACAATTCCAGGATTTGGCGCTGCTGGTCGTTCCGTTCATCAGGCGCGGTAAAGTTTGCGCCAACCCAGGTTTCGGTGACATGTGGCAAGTCAGACGAGAGATCACGAAGTGTGACATCTACCGGCCCTTGATCTGACAGATGTCTCACCAATTGGTCGTTGAGATCACGTGTGACGGAACCTGTTCGGCGCGCGGATGCGTCAATTCGAAGTATCTTACGGGTCATTTGTTTGTGTCCTTCATTTGCTGTTGCGAAAGACATACACTCGGCTTCGCGCCAAAAAACCGGCGTTTTCCAAACCGGTTCTGTGCGATTTTGCATAGATAGAGTAGCTTTGTGGTGCTATTAGCATTTTTGCGCAGATTTGCAGTTGCACCAAAACACGGAGAACTTTATGTCCATCAGCACTTGGGATGAGATCCGAACCGCATTTCACGTCGCCCGTATGGGAACCGTGAGCGGGGCGGCTGACGAACTTGGGGTTCACCACGCTACGGTTATTCGCCATATCGACAGCTTGGAAGACCGACTTGGGGTGAAGCTGTTTCAGCGTCACGCACGTGGATACAGTTCGACCGAGGCGGGCAAGGATTTGTTGCAGGTCGCGCAGGCAACGGATGATCAGTTTTCGCAGTTGGTCAGCCGTATTCGGGGTCGCGGTGATGAGGTTTCGGGCGAATTGGTGGTGACATCGCTGTCGACGGCGTCGCCGAGAATGGCGGCGACATTGGCCCGGTTTCAGGAGAAATACCCCGACCTGATCATTCGATATCTGACGGGCGAAGAGCTGTTGCGTCTGGAATACGGCGAAGCCCATGTGGCGATCCGCGCAGGCAACAAGCCCGATAATCCTGACAACGTGGTGCAACCTTTCGTGCCGCAAGAGGTGTCGCTTTATGCGTCCCGCACTTACGTCGACAAACATGGTCTGCCGTCTTCGACGGACGATTTAGGCGACCACAAATTCATCGGCTACGATGATTTCAACTCGCGCGCGCCCTTCTACCGCTGGCTTGTCGAAACGGTTCCTTCCGAAAAAATTGTGTTCCGTGCCAATGATATACGCGTCATTCGAGAAGCCATTCTGGCAAGTGTCGGCCTGGGGTTCAGTACCGTTTGGGAAGCCGAGCGCTTTCCCGACATGGTGCAAGTCTTTGAACCCTTTGCCGATTGGTCGATCCCGACATGGCTGGTCACCCACGTCGATTTGCACCGAACAACCAAAGTGCAATCTTTCCTGAATTTTTTGAAAGAAGATGCAAAAACGTGGTGAGCTAGCTGTCCAGTTCCTGTTCCAGAAACGTCTCGAAGGCATCAAGATCGACGGGTTCAAACTGACCAAACCCCTGCATCCAGACGGATGCGTCTTTCATGGCTTGCGGGTCCAACTTGCACCAGGTGACGCGGCCTCTTTTTTCCTGTGAAATCAAACCAGCACGGGTCAAAACGCCCAAGTGCTTGGAGATCGCCGCCAGCGACACGTCAAACGGTTCGGCCACATCTGTGACAGCCATGTCGTCTTCCAACAGCATGGTCAGAATTCGGCGACGCGTGGGATCGGCCAGCGCTTGAAATATGGTGTCGAGTGTCGGCATGCCCGATCACATGACCGACGCCATGGCGGGCCGTCAATACGCTCGTGGCATTACACGGGTTAATGCACCGCGCGCCAAAGCGGTGTTGCGCGCTGAGCCGTAGAAGGTTAACGCCCTGTTTTGTTGGGTCAGAGCGAATTTGGCCACGTCGGTATCACGTCGGTATCGCGTCGGTAAAACGTCGGTGCGAGGATCGGTATTTTCCAAAAGACCACCCATCGGTGATGCGCACGGTAAGGAAGTTTAACGGGACGTTAAGGTCGGCTATGCGGACGTGGACGAAGCCGCTCGCGCGGCAGTGGCACTTGTGGCAAGCGTATTGAAGCATCCCACATGTTGGCGGATTTTGCGATCTGGCTGATCTGTTTGACGATTGAGGTTTCTCAATCGACAGACAGGAGGATTTCA
>CALKXV010000032.1 GCA_938005545.1 uncultured Paracoccaceae bacterium | reverse complement strand
ATGGATGGAAGCCACGTTGCGCGTCATTGGCGACGAAGCCGGACGCCACCGCATGGGCGGCGGCTTGATCGCCCTTAGAATATCAGAAGCCATTCTGGCTCAGGCCAGCAGGGTTCCGAAAAACCGTCGAACGTCTTCAAGCTTAGGCGCTAGTCGAACAGGTCATCAAATAAATCGTCGAAGACGTCCTCTACTTCATCCCAAAACTCGCTTAAAAACCGTTGCGACAAGCTTCTCGATCGCTTCTTCCTGTGCCGACGCACTGGTTTTGCGTTCGAATTCCGACGATATGATCGTTCGTTTCTGACCCGAACTGGCTCTGGCACCTTCAACATCTTCATCTCACGCAGCGGGGCTCCGCAGTTCGAACAGGCCAGTTCGTGACGCTCGCGCCCGATCAGCGTCAAAGCCGCCCGCGTTCCGCAGTAACAACAGGTCGCAATTTTTGTCGAATGCCTCATTCTATCCCTTCCGCCGCCCCGCAGCATATAGGGAGATTGCGGCCGCATTCGAGACATTGAGCGATCCGAACTGATCGACAAAGTTGATTTTCGCCAAAACATCGCAGGTGTCTTTTGTCTTATCGCGCAAGCCCGGCCCCTCGGCCCCCAACACCAATGCAATTGGTCCCGGAGCTTGGTCCAGCGCGTCTTCGATCGAAATGTCAGCGGTGCCATCCAAACCGATCAGAAAGAACCCAAGCTTGCGCAGTTCTTCCATCATCGTCGACAGGTTACGCACCCGCAGATAGGGCTGACGCTCCAACGCACCGCTTGCCGTTTTTGCAAGTGCACCGGTTTCCGGCGCCGCATGGCGTGCAGGCGCGATAACGGCACGCGCGCCAAACACCTCGGCAGATCGCAAAATCGCTCCAACGTTGTGCGGATCAGTCACCCGGTCCAGACACAACACCACGCCGCCGCCCTGCACCAGATCTTCCAACGAGCCCCAATCCAAAGGGCGCACCTCTAGCGCAGCCCCCTGGTGAACAGAGCCCTGATCCAAAGGGGCCGCAAACTTCCGCGGGTCCGAAATCTCCGGCTCAAGCCCCGACGTCCCGACGGCGTCCCCCAAGCGATCCAGCGCGTTCTTTGTAACGATGAGACGCAGTTTCTCACGGGCCGGATTTTGCAACGCATCGCGTACCGCGTGCAGTCCAAACAGCCAGATCGTGCTCTGCCCCGCCTCGCGTCGCGCCTGCTCTTTTTTAATGACCCACTTTGGTTTTTCCATAACAAGGGGCTATCCCCCGCCCGCTGCGCAAACGCAACAGATTTCCCGCTTGACCGACAAGAGACGCCTCGCTATCCCACCCCGACGTGTCGGCAACGACACGCCCGGTGGGCGACAGGCCGCAAGGTGTGGCAGGGGACTGTAACTCCCTCGAGGCGACTCACGCCTGGTTCGATTCCAGGGTCGCCCACCAGCACTAACAAATCATTGAAAAGTAACGCATTTTGCCTTAGTGTCGGCGCAATAGTAGTCGATTTTCGGTACTTTCAGTGCCATTTTCTGTACCGAGATGCCCCAAATCCAGCCAAATTACATGCTCGTAGAGCGCGGAAGGTACTACTATCAGTGCAAGGTTCCGCTGGATTTGCAGCGCGCTATCGGCATCAAGAAATGGCGCGCTCCGCTTGGGAATGACTTTGACGAAGCTTACGACAAACTGCGGGATCCCAAGCGCCAGCATGAAACGCTGATCAGCGAACTCGCGGACGAAGAGGCACGACAAGATTTCAAGACTGAAACACGCCGATCACGAGAGAAACCTCAAACCCACAGGGATGCAGAAGCGGATCGCGCCTACGACGAATGGTGTCGGGTTGAAGGGCGTAAAACCGATCAAGAAGACTTCGACGAAGCATTTCCAGAATTTGTTGAACATCCTTGAATGCAAGCAGCGGAACTTGTTTCCGCAATTGAAAGCGAACGAAGCCGACATCTTCCGCCCAGTGACGACGCCATAGTTAGCATGAGGCGTGTCTTTGAACATATCGAAAGCCTGCCAACCGATGAACGACCAACCGCAACTTCCATTCTTTAGCTACTCTGCTGCAATATTTACCAGCGTACCTGCCACTTCTTTCGTCAACGTCGAAGAAAACGTCAGCTCGGAAACCGGGGTTTCACTTAATCTCGGGCAATTCTTAGGCACCAATGAAATTGTATCGGTCACACTTTTAAAAACCGGGTGATCCGGCCTGCAGATTGAGCCTGCCATTTGGCCATAGACATCGCACAATCCTTTCGAAAGCAGCGCGATGCGAGCACGCAGACACAAAACACCGTCTTGTGGGGGAGAGTGCGATTTCTTGATAGCATTGTCGAACATCTGATGCACAGACAGAAGCTCAATCTTGTTGCCGGCCGCCGCGGCCGCAACTTCGATATACTTTGCGCCCTCGGACAAGTTTTCATCGTGGAATTCAGTCATGGCACCTATGATCCATAGGTTCAGATCCGGCCAACCGTGAACAAGGGCCTGCTTCCACACCTTTCGCGCAGCGGCGTACTCAGAACGTTGTTGGAGAACATAGGACTTGTGAAGGAGATAGCGCGGGTTGAGAGGGTCGTCCCTTAGCCACTGGTCCAACTGCCCCGATAACTCGTCATGCGCAGTCTCGACATAATCCGGAGTGTCGGTCAACCACGCGACACGTTGCGCGGTACCGATATATTCGCCTGGTTCGACCCGACGCGCGAGCGTCGAGCGATGCAGACGAAACAACGCCGTCGCGTCTTTTTCGCCCCCTTGTATGTTTTCGGCGACAAATCGCACAGTGTCCAGGCGCGGATCATCGATCTTCGCAAGCTCTTTTCCGGCCTGATCTAGTAAGTCATTTTCCAAAATATGTTCGAAGGCCGCCTCGATCATGCAGAGGGTCCGGTTGTAATCTTGAGCAAGGTTGGCATAGCTGTGGCACGTATCGATGGCCGCGCGACCCCGCACCTGTGCCCGCCCTACATTTGTTGCGACAAGGTTGCGGATGCTTTGCCGGTTGGGGGCAATACTCATTAGGCGGGTTGCGACGTGGGTCGTTTCGCCTTTTGCCGGCTTGAACCTTTGCATAAAGAGCCAAGCATCGATTGCAGATATATTTCGTTGGTCGGTGCGTAGAGCTTGCTCGGCAAGTTCAAACGCACGTTGTCTGCTTTGAATCCAGCGTTGCTGGAATTCGTGAAGATTAGGCATTTCGAAACCGGAACCGTATGGGCTTCCGGTCAAATAGACATTATTGATGGCTGCCCATGCATTCGCCGAAAGAGCCGTACCCGAGCTTGGCTTTTGCTCCAGCCAGTCTGCAAGCGTGGCGAGGTAGGTCGGATGGCTTGAGCGGAACAGCGTGTCAGAAATTTCCCGATATAGATGAATGCGCGATGCCTCTGTATCCTTTGAGAGTTCGGACATTGTCGCATCAAGTCTGTCGACGTCACCATTGAGCAAAAGAGTGCGAACCTCGTCGATATCAGTCGCAAAAGCGGCATTCCACGGCAGGGCAAGGACCAGTGCGAAAGTCAGTGTCCAAAGTTTCATTTCTGTACGCCCTCTTTGAAAATGTTCGGAGATATGTCGACCGGAGTATAAACCAGCGCCTCGATACCCGCGTCTTTGCCAGCACTGCATTTCTTCGAGTTCTTGCTGATCCGGCGTGCGTGCTCGGGGAAAATCCCGCCCCAGCCTCCGATATTACATCCAATTGCGCGTGGATCAGCCTTGCACATCGCCTCGTATATCCGCGATGCGCGGACCAACGGGCACTCAACCTCTTCGCGCGCGCCCGCCAGCTGCTCTGCCGTTAACGAGCTGCCTGACCCGCCAGTGGCGACGTCCCAAACGCTGTAAAGGTCACTCATATGGCTCCGAACTACGCTTGGGTTGTGATTGCTGAAATACACCCGGTTGCGCACAAAAGGCAACTGCGCCACGACGTCGTGCCAGCCTCTGCGAAAAGCCATTATCTGACGTCCAACTTCCCAGACATCGGGACTAAATCTGCCCAAGACAAGCATATCGGGCCACATGTCAGTCAGGTCTTGCATAAGTTCAGGCGAGATTTCCCCATACCGCATTTCGCTTCGACGTACTGAATGTCGAAAATATGTGTTCGCAAGACGATGGTTCTGCGGATCAACCTTCAGCCATTTCGCCAAGGTCTGCATTGCGGCTTCTTCCATTTCAGCCGCGAAGAATGGCAAATTAAAGGTGGTTTGTAATATGCCATTTCTGATCATGAATTCGTCGGGTTTAAAATTCCACGCAAGCGAAGCACGATGGATGCGTTGAATTTCTTCAAGAGCATTCGGCTCGTAACGCCACTGGGTCATATAGACCTTGATCCGGATGTAATCGAGGAACGGTTCATCCCGGTTTGCGAGCGCTTCAATCGCCGCATCCATCAACGGCCCCTTCGCCTTGTTTGCAAATGCAACTTCAATGAGACAAAGTTCTGCGTCGTAATCTGGCACTTTGTGAGCCATCGTCACGCAAAGCTGGATGTTGTCCCTAAGCGAACCGCTCCAGTTGGTGCGTAAAGCCGAGATTGCGAACTGCATCGACGTATAATCAGGCGCCGCATCGATGAGCCGGTTTACCAAAACAAGCGGGTCTCCCGAATGGCCTGTCATCGCCAAATCAACCGCAGCATCAAGCGCAGGAACAAACTCGGGCGTATGTCGACGGGCGACTTCAATGTACCGGCTGGCTTCGCGCAACTCGCTGTGGAAGCCATCGAACGCTTCCGGTGAAGTGTAGCGACTGGCCATTGCTCCGCGAAGCAAGAAGGCACGCTTTAGATGCACCTTTGCAAGCGCTGTGGCGGCAAAAGGACTTTGAGGGAAAGCCGACTGCCATGCTTTCGTTTTTGCGAACCTCTCCGAATTCGCTTTCTCAAAAACGGCGAAATAGAGCTGACGAAGCGGACGGTAATCTCCTTTTTCATTTGCGTCACCCGACGCCTCTGCAAACCTCTCCTCCAGCAGAGAAAATTCTTGTTCGGCAAGCGCTGCCAGGACGTCGTCTATCGTCGTCTCAGCCGTTGCACTTGACGTCCACAAAATTGTGAACAGGGAAATTAAATAAATACGCATGTCGTTGCAAAATCCAATAGGAGCCCGGAGCGAGGTTTTTAGGATTCTGCAGCAATTTTGAGGCACGTTTGGGGCGTCTTGCTGACTTTCTCGCACTGATCGCAGTTAACAGCGTGACTGAGCACAATGGAAATAGCCTCCAATTCCAGGTCGCTCTTTTCAATGACGTCGTGATGCTAATTGAGACGTGCAATTGCGAAATTTAAAGGGATGGCCGGTGTCAGAATCCAAGATCGACTTTGCCCATCAGTTTTCGCCCAAAACAATTGACAGCATCCCGCCGATTCACCTGAGGAACAACACTCTGTTTAATAAGGATAAATTCTATAAACCAGCGCCTGTGCAGTAGTTTTATCAGGTTTCTCGTGGCTGCTACGGTGTAGAAAAACCCTCGGCCATTTTCCAGAATATTTGAGCAGCCGCAACGAAGAGGAATTCATCGTATGTACCAATTCCGGCGGCGAGCAATCAACGTAGCTTTCGAAATGCGGCTATTTTGATTATTTTTCTGTCGTTTCTCTGAATAGAACCATAGATTATCTAACCTAGCGCCTACAGTTCAAACACTGCCTGTCTTCAAGCCGCGCCTTCGTACTCGGCGCCTGTTTTTGCACCGGTGATGTAGGCAACGACGTCTTGGCCGTCTGTTTCGTCCTTGTTCAGGTTGGCCACGATACGGCCGCGGCGGAAGACGACGATGCGATCCACGAGGTCCATCACTTGGCGCATATTGTGGCTGATCAGGATCAGGGGCTCACCGGCGTCTTTCAACGTTTTGATGATGTTTTCGACCTGTGCCGTTTCCTGAACACCCAAGGCCGCTGTGGGTTCGTCCATGATCGTCAGCTTTGAATGGAACGTCGCGGTGCGCGCAATCGCAACACATTGGCGTTGCCCGCCCGACATGTTGCGGATCGAATTGCGGATGTTCGGGATCTTTACAGCCGTTTTCTCCAAACCCTGGATCGTCGCTTCGCGCATGGCTTTGTAATCAAGAAAGCGGAACGGACCCAGAAAGTTGAACTTGGTTATCTCGCGGCCCAGAAACAAATTGTCGGGCACATCCAGATCATCGGCCAGAGCCAGTGTCTGGAACACGGTTTCGATGCCGGCCTCGCGCGCATCTATAGGCCCTGCGAAATTCACGTCTTGGCCATAGAATGTCATGGTGCCACGGGTGCGTTGTTCGACCCCGGTGATTTGCCGCACAAAGGTGGATTTCCCCGCGCCATTATCGCCCATGATGGCCACATGTTCGGCCTTGCGCAGCGTGAAATCGGCACCTTCCAAAGCGTGTACACCGCCATAGTGCTTGGTGAGGTCTTTGGTTTCCAGAATGATATCGCTCATTTATCCGACCCTCACGATTTTGACGCGCCATGTTTCTGGCGCCATTGATCCAAGATGACGGCTGCAATGATGATGCCGCCCATGGCCATCAGCTGATAAGACCCGTCAAGTTTGATAAAGGTAAAGCCCGAGCGGATTACACCCAGCACCATGGCACCAAGGACGGTTCCGATAATCGAACCACGTCCACCCGTTAGGCTGATGCCGCCGATGACGGCCATGGCAATCGCAAAAAGCTCATAGAACTCGCCCATGCCCGCCTGTGCGGTGGATGCCTTCGCGCTGAGAATAACACCGGCAAACGCCGCCAGCATCGACGCGATCATATAGACCATGACCTTGTGCCGTCGCACATTGATGCCGGACATCCGCGCGGCTTCTTCGTTCGATCCGATGGCATAGGTGTGTTTGCCATAAACCGTGTACCGCAGGATGATGTGAAAGATCACGGCAAGCGACAGGAACCAGACAACCGGCATCATGCCAGCACCAAGGAACTTGTAGCTTTCTGTCGGAAAGGACACAGGGCGACCTTCGGACCACCAAAGCGCGATACCGCGACAGATCAGGAACATGCCAAGGGTCGCAATAAACGGCGGAATACGGAAATAGGCCACGAAGGTTCCGTTGATCGCGCCAATGAAGGCTCCGAACATCAAGCCGATGACAACGGGAATGATCACCGGAAGGTCCATCGCCCATGTGCCAAAGATCGCCTTAGGGTTCGGGTTGCCATTGACCAGTTCGGTCTGAGCAAAACTCATCGCAATCATTGCAGTTGCCGCGACCAACGGGCCGGAACTTAGATCAATGCCTGCGGTAATGATGACTTGGGTTACACCAAGCGCGATAATGCCAATAATCGCAACTTGAAGGATGATAATCTGAAGCCGCGCTTCATTGAAAATCGTGTCGAAGCGACCGCGCGTATCAAAGAGAAAACTTTGATCGTTCATGTAGGGCAGGACTTGACCCAGAATCTCGAAGATCACGATGATGATGATCAAGGCCAAAAGGATGTTCATCTCATTAGGCCAAGTTCGTTTGGATTTGTCGAACGTTAGCCCACCTGTTCCCTGGCTTGTATCTGCCATTTTTTTTGCCCTCCCCTAAAGTCTACGTGGGTCGAAGTTCGGGATGGCGCCGTGACGCCATCCCGTGTGTTTAGTTTGAAACCAAACTTAGTTTTTGTCGAGGAACTCATCCATGTTGGCCGGAGTGACCAATTTGAACGGGATGTAGACTTTCTGATCCACAGTCTCACCAGCAGCGAGTGCAAGCGCTGTGTCAACCGATCCGCGGCCCTGGCCAAACGCATCCTGGAAAACAGTGACGTCGTAATCGCCTGACTGCATGGAAACCAAAGCGTCCTGGCTGGCATCTACGCCACCAACCTGAACATCAGCCATGTCCATTCCGGCTGCTTTCATGGCCTGGATCGCGCCGATTGCCATTTCGTCATTGTTGGCAAGAACGAAATCAAATGGTTCACCAGAAGACATCCAGTTGGTCATAAGATCCTGAGCTTCGTCGCGCGACCAGTTTGCTGTCTGTTCGTCGATAATGGTCATGAAGTTACACATGTCCATGCCGATAACGTCGTAAACGTCTTTCGAACGCTGAACAGCCGCCTGGTTCGACAATTGACCATTCATCAGGTAGCCACGGGCGCCGCCTGCTTTACCATCTGCGCGCAAGTTATTGCAGATTTGGAATGCGGAAAGCGTTCCTGATTCAATCTCATTCGACGCCACGAAAGCCTGCGTTGCTGGCAGATCGTTCACATTGTCAGGCTCGCGGTTCACGAAGACCAAAGGCGTGCTGCCCGCAGCTTCGGTGATCGCAGCACCAGCCGATGTGTCGACGATGTTTACGATGATCGCGTCAACGCCGGATGCGACGAAGTTTTTCACTTGGTCAATCTGCTTGGCAAGATCGTCTGTCGCGTCTTCCATTTGCAGGCTAACGCCATCCAGGCCGTCTGCATGTTCGGTCATGCCATTGCGCATAACCGTCAGCCAGTTGTCGTCGAACCGCGAAATTGTGGCGCCAATTTCCTGAGCGATTGCACCGGTACCGACAAGCGCCGCAAGGCTTGCTGTGATAAGTAGTTTCTTCATTATTTTCCTCCTTGTATCGTGCCCGGTGCACGAGTTCTTAAGAACCGGGACCTCGTGTCGAGGCTATTTTATCATCGCTCCGATTGTAGCCGTTTATTGAGGCACGTGTGGAACCATGACGTTGATGGGATAGCGAACCTTTTTTGGCCCGCGTTCCGTCCGAATGTTGTTTAAGAGTTATCGAAGCTTGTGTGATCATGAACACAACGCATTTCCGTCGCGTCCGGGGCACCCTGCCGCATCTTTTCAGCAAGACGGTCCGCACACAGCGAAACGTTGTTGGGTCACGGCTCAGCGACGGCTCTGTTTCGTGAACATCCTCCCCTAGAACTGTCGCAACTGTATCGGATAAAAATATTTATGCAACCGGTTGCATTGCGACTCTGGCAATCCGCATTTCGGGCATATTTCTCAAGGCCCCGCTTCTGGCACGGCGACCGATCTTTCACCGATGAGGAACCGGAACCGCCCTTAATGATTCTATTCGGGTTTTCGCCTCATCACCGCTTTGCTTAACCTGCCCCATGACACCAACAGTTTCTTACCTTGGGGCTTGTTCAGCCTGTTTGCTCAGTCTTTTGCGGTCTGCGCCGCTCGCGTTAGGCAACTTTTAAGGTCCGCGAGCCTATTCAAAACCTCTGGGGGCAAAGTACGAAAGAACACATGTCACCAGATCAGTTCATCCGCAAAATATGTCACGATCTGCGCGCACCCATACGTGGGTTGGCGGACATCCCAAGCTGGGTGGAAGAAGACCTTATCGCAAATCAGGTCCCTATTCCGGCATCTGTTCGTGAACTGCTGGAACTGCAGAAAACCCAGGCACAGCGGCTTAATCTGATTGTGATCGGCTTGTCAGAACACGCAAAGCTAAAACGCGACGAAAGCCAGCCCAGCACGCCAATCACGGCATTGGAACCCAGCTCGGGCTGGCCCGAAAACCTGCAACGTAACGTCGACATTGACCATCTTCCGATGGAGGAAGATCATGCTATGCGCGCCATCGAACACTTGATCTCAAACGCCTATAAACACGGGGACGCCGATGAACATGGTGCCCGGCTTTCGATTGGTGCCACGCAAGACAGCATTCGCATTGCCGTTACCGATTTTGGCACCGGGGTCGAGCCTGAATTTGTCGAGAAAATCTATGAACCGCTTTACACGCTGAAGCCGCGCGATGTCTGCGAAGGAAGCGGGATGGGGCTTGCGATCGTAGCGCGCATTGCAGAACTTTATGGTGGTTCGCGGTCGATACGGGAAAATGAAGATGGTCCGGGAATGGTCTCGGAACTTGTTGTTCCAACGCTTTAAAAAGGTTTTAAAGGCCAAGATCGATGTGCGGCGGGTGGTCGAAACATCTGTTTTTGGTGTCTGAACCTTCGCGCTGACGGCGCAAGATCACATTGACCGCCTCAATCCCAATATCACGTCGGGACGTCAGCGATGTGGCAATTCTGACCGGCAGGCTTTTGACCAGATCAAGCCCGTTGAACCCGGCAAGCATCAACTGTTCGGGCACTGCAATTCCTTCCGATATGCAATGAAACGCTCCGCCAGCGGCAAGGTCGTCGTTGGAATAGTAAATACAATCCAGCTCGGGTATTTTCTTGAGAACCTGCGCCGTCAAGCGCCGCCCTGCCGCAAGGGTCGAGTGTTCTTCGCTGGTTTCAATGCCGATAACGCCTAGCTTTCGCTTCGCCAGCGCCCTTTTGAAGCCGCCCAACCTTTTGTTGGCACGCGTGTCCTGCACCAAACCACACCCAACGTAGCCAAAACGTTTTCGCCCGGTCGCCAGCAAGGCTTCGGCCATGGCTTCGCCCGCGCGCACATGGGAAAAACCGACACAGACGTCGACCGGATCGCCATCCGTGTCCATGATCTGCACAATCGGAATATCGGCATTCAAAAGAAGACGTCGTGTGTCTTCGGGTTGGTCAAGCCCGGTGACAATCAGGCCCGCCGGGTTCCAGGACAACATATTGCGGACGGCATCGTATTCTTTGGTCGCATCATAATCCGTTACACCAAAAACGGGTTGCATCCCGCTGTTTTCAATGGCTTCTGCGATCCCGGCCAGAACCTCGGCAAACACAATGTTCGCGACACTTGGAACGATCACACCGATCAGGTTCGACCGTTGGCTGGACAATGACAAAGCCAGATGGTTGCCGATGTATCCGATGTCTTTCGCGGCCTGTCTGACCTTATCAACGTTTGACTTCGACACATCGCTGGCCCCGCGCAAAGCCCGGGATGCGGTCATTTTGCTGACGCCTGCGACTGTCGCCACGTCTTTTAGGGTTACGCGCTTTTTCACGACCATTTGGCTCTGCTCTTTGGTGTTATTGACCCCCGGTACCGGAGTCGATACCGATACCGGTATCGATACCAACGTCAAGATTCAACACTTCCAAGAATCAACGCTCACAGGATATGCCGATGACTGAACCCTTTCGAACAGCTGTTATCGGTCTCGGCTCGATGGGTTATGGAATTGCCCAATCCTGTTTGGCGGCGGGTCAGACCACACACGGTTTCGACGTCATGGCGGCTCAAACCGAACGGTTT
The DNA here is from genome assembly GCA_938005545.1 of uncultured Paracoccaceae bacterium. GTDB lineage: Bacteria > Pseudomonadota > Alphaproteobacteria > Rhodobacterales > Rhodobacteraceae > CALKXV01. The sequence continues at coordinate 224,833 of CALKXV010000032.1, read as the reverse complement.
CAATCCGAGGGTATCTACGACCTGGATGCGCCAATCTCAGGCGGATCACTCAAAGCGGCAAAGGGCCAGCTTTCGATCAGGACGTCCGGCACACCCGAGGCGTTCAACGCCGCGCCCTCCGTTCTGGACGCAACCTCCGAAACACTTTTCGAACTCGGCGACAGCGCAGGTGCTGGCCCTGCCATGAAATCGGTCAATCGGCTATTGGCGGGCGATTACACGCCCCGCAGTCAGATCAACATCTGGCCCAAAGACCTTGGCATTATTCTGGACATTGCCAAATCCACCGGTTTCTCGGCCGCGATCACCGCAGGCGCACTGGACCAATACAAATCAGCTGGCGACTTGGGGCTTTGGTGCGAAGATGACGCGGCAGTCGCAAAGGTTTATACGCAAAACGCAGGCCTGACCCTGCCGGGAGATACGTGATGCTTTTGGGCTGTATTGGCGACGATTTCACAGGGTCCAGCGATCTGGCCAGCACCCTGGCCAAGGGCGGAATGCGCACGGTTCAATATACCGGCGTTCCGAATGTGGCCGCCGACCCGGACGTTCAGGCAGGTGTCGTCGCGCTCAAATCCCGCTCCATCGATCCCGCGCAAGCCGTGGCGCAATCATTGGAGGCTTTGGCTTGGCTGAAGACGCAAGGCTGTATCCAATTCTTTTTCAAATATTGCTCCACCTTTGATTCGACGCCTGCGGGAAACATCGGCCCCGTGGCCGACGCCCTTGCCGACGCGCTTGACGCACATAAAGTGATTTTTTGCCCGGCTTTCCCCGGCACCGGTCGGTCGGTCTATCGGGGCCATCTTTTCGTCGGTGACCAGCTTTTGAGCTCCTCTGGCATGGAAAACCATCCCCTGACGCCTATGACAGATGCCGACATTCGCCGCTGGCTGGCCCACCAAACAGAACACAAGGTCGGCCATGTGTCGGCCAATACGGTTTTCGCGGGTGCAGGCGACATCGCAAAAGCCCTGGACGCGGAACATGCGCAAGGCAACCGTCATATCGTGGTGGATGCGATCCGGGATCAGGACTTGGTCGAAATCGGCAGGGCGGCGAAAGACCTGCCCTTGATCACCGGTGGGTCTGGCGTTGCACTTGGCTTGCCCGGAAATTTCGGGTGCACGGCGGCTTCGGTGCCTTGGAGCGGCCAATCGGGTAAAACCATCGCTTTGTCGGGGTCGTGTTCAACGGCCACGCGGGCGCAGGTTGCGTTTCACAAAGCAAACCACCCAAGTCGCGAAATCATCGCCGCCGAGGTCATTGAGGGCCGCCTCACCCCCAGCGATATCGCGAATTGGCTGGTTGAGACCGACGGCATCCCCCTCGCCTATAGTTCTGCCGATCCGAAATCCGTTGCCGCAACCCAAAAGACCTATGGCCGCAAAATATCCGCCAACGCCTTGGAACACTTCTTTGCCGAGGTCGCAAAACTGGCCGTCTCGGGCGGGGCCACGCGCGTCATCACAGCTGGCGGCGAAACCTCGGGTGCGGTTGTCGAAGGATTGGGGCTGACAACCTTTGAAATCGGCCCGGAGATCGACCCCGGCGTCCCGGCCTTGCGCGCCAATCCAAATTTGGTGGTCGCCCTGAAATCCGGTAACTTTGGCACGGAAGACGTCTTTCAAAAGGCCCACGCCGTGCTAATGAACACCCTATGAGCGATACGAAGCTTCGCGAGCGAATCTGCGCCCTTGCCAAATCCATGTTTGAGCGTGGCCTTACCCACGGCAGCACCGGCAATATATCGGCCCGCACCGAAGATGGCGGTCTTCTGGTATCACCTACCGGCACCAGCTTTGGCCGTCTTGATCCGGGCCGCCTGAGCCAGTTTGATGCCAAAGGCGTTTTGGTTGCGGGCGACAAGCCGACCAAGGAAATGCCACTGCACACCGCCTTTTACGACACGCGCAGTTCGGCAGGTGCGGTCGTACATTTGCATTCATGTCATTCGGTGGCCCTGTCGATGATACCGGGTGCGAACAGCGACGATTTTCTTCCCCCGCTCACGCCATATGCGATCATGAAGCTTGGCAAGGTGACGTTGCTGCCGTTCTTTTTGCCGGGCGATCCCGCCATGGGCGAAGCTGTGCGTGGTTTGGCCGGAAAACGCAGCGCCGTGATGCTTGCAAATCACGGCCCCGTTGTGGCCGGCAAAGATGTCGAAGCCGCCTGCAATGCGATTGAAGAACTGGAAGACACCGCGCGCCTTGCCATGATGCTGCGCGGGGTTAACGCGATTGCGCTGAACGATGATCAGATCAGCGCCCTTGTCACCAAGTTTGATGTCGAGTGGGAGGCATGACCTATTTTTCGGCGAACCTCGGCTTCCTTTGGACCGACTTGTCCTTGTGCGACGCCATACGGGCCGCAAAAACCGCCGGGTTCGACACGGTCGAATGCCACTGGCCCTTTGACACGTCCCCGGCCGAGGTGAAGGCCGCGCTGGATGAGACCGGTCTTCGGATGCTAGGCCTGAACACCTTTCGCGGTGACGTTGCGGATGGCGACAACGGCCTGTCGGCCCTTCCGGGCCGCGAGGCGGAAGCCCGCGCTGCAATTGATCAAGCCGTTCGCTATGCCGCTGACATCAAGGCGCAAAACGTCCATGTGATGGCTGGTTTTTCCGAAGGTGACGCCGCCAAATCCACGTTTATCCAGAACCTCGGCTATGCTTGTGACGCGGCCCAAACCCATGGCATCACGATTCTGATTGAACCCTTGAACAGGCACGATGCACCGGGCTATTTTCTGGGCACGACGGATCAGGCTGCCAACATCATCCGACAGGTCGATGCACCGAACTTGAAGCTGATGTTTGATTGCTATCACGTCGGCAGAACCGAAGGCGACGTGGTCACGTGTCTGGAAACACATTTTCCGATCATTGGCCATATTCAATTCGCCTCGGTGCCAGACCGCGGTGCACCGGATCACGGCGACGTCGATTATTCAGCCATATTCGCCAAGATCAACGCCCTCGGCTGGACCGCTCCGCTGGGCGCAGAATACAAACCAAACGGCAACACCGATGCATCCCTCGGCTGGATTACGTCACTCGCTTAAACCAGTGCGTCCTTAAAGGCGCGCCAGTCCGATCGCGCGAACAGGCCAAAACCAACGTTTCTAACAGCCAACCATGGATCTTCCGCGTCAGTTATATTAGGCCCTGCACAACATCCAATCATCCGCAGGCGAGCCATGACTGATTCCCACACACCCGACATTATCTACACCAAAGTTGACGAAGCCCCCCAATTGGCATCCGCCTCTTTATTGCCGATCATTCGCGCCTTTGCCGAACCTGCTGGCATCTCGATTGGAACGAAAGACATTTCGCTTGCCGGGCGCATCCTTGCGACCTTCCCCGAGCGGTTGACCGACGCACAACGCCAGTCGGACGATCTTGCCGCTTTGGGCCAGCTTGTGAAAACTCCAGATGCCAATGTGATCAAGCTGCCGAACATCTCGGCCTCAGTTCCTCAATTGTCAGAAGCCGTGGCTGAACTTCAGTCACAAGGCTATGACGTCCCCGCATACCCCGAAGCCCCAAGCACGGACGCCGAAAAAGACATCCGCGCCCGGTTTGACGCCATCAAAGGTTCGGCCGTGAACCCCGTTCTGCGCGAAGGAAATTCGGATCGCCGTGCCGCCAGGGCGGTTAAGAATTTTGCCATGGCCAACCCACATTCTATGGGCGCGTGGAGCGCGGACAGCAAAACGCGCGTGTCCACTATGGGAGCCAATGATTTTCGCTCCAATGAGACGTCGGTAACGCTTTCGCCCGCTCAAGCAGGGCCTGCAAAAATCGAATTGATCGGTGCGGATGGCAGCACGACCGTGTTGAAAGACGGCGTCGATTTTCCGGCTGGCACCGTGGTTGATGCGACGTTCATGTCGGCCAAAGCCCTTGGTGCATTTCTGACTGACGAGATCGCATCGACCAAGGCCGAGGGCACGTTGTTCTCGATCCACCTTAAAGCAACGATGATGAAGGTTTCGGACCCGATCCTGTTCGGTCACGCCGTCAAAGCCTTCCTTGCGCCGGTCTTCGAAACCCATGGCCCTGCACTTGCCAAAGCAGGCATAAACCCGAACTCGGGCCTTGGTGCCTTGTTGGATCGCGTGGCCGAGATACCGAACGGTGCCGCCATCAAGGCCGACATTGACGCCGTAATGGCAGAACGTCCGCCTTTGTACATGGTGAATTCTGACAAAGGCATCACCAACCTGCATGTTCCATCGGACGTCATCATCGATGCGTCGCTTCCCGCCCTGATCCGCGCGGGCGGAAAAGGCTGGGGCCCTGATGGCGAAGCCGCTGACACAAATTGCGTGGTTCCCGACAGCTCCTATGCTTCAGTCTATGAAGAGGCCGTGACCTATTTCAAAACCAATGGCGCGCTGGACCCGACCACATGCGGCACGGTGCAAAACATCGGATTGATGGCACAAAAGGCCGAAGAATACGGATCACACCCGACAACGTTCGAAATCGCGACATCCGGCACCGTTCGGATGACGGCAGCCAACGGCGACGTCATGCACGAACACAACGTCGAAGCGGGCGACATCTGGCGCTCGGCCTCAACCCGGCAAGCCCCGATTGAAGACTGGGTCAAGCTTGCGATCTCGCGCCAAAAGGCCGAAGGCTGTCAGGCGGTCTTCTGGCTGGACGCCAGCCGCGCCCATGACGCCGAACTGATCAAATACGTCACACCCATTCTGGCCGCCGAAGGTGCCACGGGTGATTTCCAGATATTGGACCCCCGGGCAGCGACGCGGCTTTCCTTGGACACCATCACCAAGGGCGAAAACTCCATCGCGGTGACGGGCAATGTGCTGCGCGATTACCTGACCGATCTGTTCCCCATTCTGGAATTGGGCACCTCGGCAAAAATGCTGTCGATTGTGAAACTGATGAACGGCGGCGGATTGTTTGAAACGGGCGCCGGTGGTTCGGCCCCAAAACACGTGGAACAACTGGTCGAAGAAAATCATCTTCGCTGGGATTCGCTGGGTGAATTCTGTGCCCTTGGCGAAAGTCTGAAGTTTCTCGCCGACGCAAAAGGCAACGAAAAGGCCCGGGTCTTGGGATTGGCTGTCGAAGCCGCGACCCAAGGCATCCTTGATCACAACAAATCGCCCGGACGCAAAGTCGGCCAACCCGACAACCGCGACAGCCATTTCTATTTCGCACTGTATTGGGCCGAAGCTTTGGCGGCGCAATCGGACGACGCCGAAATGGCCGCGCATTTTGCGCCCATTGCGAAAGCGCTCAAAGATAGCGAAACGGCCATTGTTGCTGAGCTGGCCGCCGCACAGGGTGCCGCCGCAGATGTTGGTGGCTATTACAACTCCGATCCTGCGAAAACCGATGCCGTCATGCGCGCGTCGGCGACGATGAACGCGATCATCGGATAAAGTTAGGCGCGCCACGCTCTGTCTTTGAGCGTGGCGACAAGTGCCAAAGCGAACATTTACCGGTCGCGCGCGATGATGCTGTAATCGCCATCTGACAGGTTCACGTCCAACACATCAGCGTCATCACCAACCGTCCAGATCACCCGCTCGGTGTCGCCATTCACCTGCGCCAAACGTCCGCCCGCTTTCAACCCATAGGTGGGCAATCCGTCTTCAAAGGGTTCAAGACACGAACTGCGCGCAAGATCCACCCAATCATCGCTGGTGATCTTAACCTCATCCAATGTTTGATCTGTGGGTATTGTGAATTTGGTCAGCGTCGAGGTGAAGCAATTCTCGTCGATATGAAATTCGGTGTAAGACACAACAAGTGCGCGATCCGCGCCGTCTTGCGCCAGCATCACGTCGCTATAGCGCAGGTGATCCATCGCATCCAAAACATCGCCAAAATCACCTTCGGCCATCTGTTCCTGCAAAAATTCCGCGCCATTGGTCGGCATTTCGACGTCCAGACGGATGGTCTTGTCGGAACTGGCCAGAAACAGACCACCAGATTTGTCCAAGATCAGAACCCGCCCGTCTTTGGTCGCGTCCACACCACCGGCGAACGCACCCATGGTTGAAGCCATCAAGCCGACCACAGCAATCAAACGGCATCCCATAAATCGTCCCCTTCGCGTTTTACCCTTTCACACTAGCAGATTGGCGAAGCTCTGAACTGACGACTGCGTGAACAAAAATCGCGACTGTCGTTGTCTTCATCCACAGTGGTTAAGGCCGCCAAACCAGCACACAGTCAGGTCCGTATTCGCAAATTCAGACACCCCTAAGCACTAGTTTAAGGGCGGAAACCGTTGGCGTTTGTCGGCTTCGGTCCATTCGATGTGATTGCGAACGTATTCATTTGCCGCGTCTCGCGGGGGATTGAAATCCCAATGCTGCCTCGCACCGTGCCTCATGGCTTTATCAACCGCGAACCGCGCGTGTTGCGACGCGATAACCTCGGCGCGCAAGCGTTGGGGGTTCCAACGCTCCTGAACCTCAGCCGCGAAAGTCGCCGCGACCTTGGCATGACTTTCAGCGTCGGCAAGGTTTTCCAGCTCGTGCGGGTCCGCAGCAAGATCGTAAAGCTGCGGCGGATCGCTTTCGCACCAGATATATTTAAGATTACCGCGCCGGATCATGAACACCGGATGACCGGTCATTTCGGCGCAATATTCGCCAATCGCCTCGTCTTCGGGGGCGTCTTCGCCGCGCGCCAATGGCATCAAGGATCGACCGTCCAGTTTGGGACGACAGGCATCGGGATCACCGCCCGCAATATCCAGAAACGTTGGCGCCAGATCGACCAGTGAACAGGCGTTACCCGCGGTCCCTTGCACAACCCCCGGCCCCGCCATGATCATCGGCACGCGCGCCGAATGATCAAACCACGTCATTTTGTACCACAAGCCCCGCTCGCCCAGCATATCGCCGTGGTCTGCGGTAACGACGATGATCGTGTTGTCCAACTCGCCAATATCCACCAGCGCTTGCACAACAGACCCAACTTTGCTGTCAAAATAACTGGTGTTCGCGAAATAGGCGCGCCTTGCCCGGCGCAATTGGTCATCGCTTAAGGGCGTGCTGGACGCTTCGATCCCATCGCGAACCCGGCAAGCCAATGGATCCGTCGCATCCGGTGTCTCGGGCAAATCAATGTCGGCATCGTCGTACATGTCCCAAAACTCGGGCTTGGCCACATAGGGATCGTGTGGATGCATGAAACTTGCCACCAGACAGAATGGCGTGTCATCGCCGCCTGCATGATCCCGGCCCCGGTCGATCAGCCAACGGCGCGCGGTATAGTCGACTTCGTCGTCGTAATCCGTTTGAAATGTCGCAACCGCAGGCCCGCTTTCGGTCACGGTTTTCATGTTGTGATACCACGCGTCGATGCGGTCATCCGCGTTTTCCCAATCGGGCGTCCATGCGAAATCGGCGGGGTAAATGTCGGTTGTCAGCCGATCCTGAAACCCGTGTTTTTGGTCCGGGCCGACAAAATGCATCTTACCCGACAAACAGGTCCGATACCCAAGCGTTTGTAAATAATGGGCAAATGTGGGTACCGAGGCGGGGAACTCAGCGGCGTTGTCATAAGTACCAATCCGGCTGATTTGCTGGCCCGCCATGAAAGACGCCCGCGACGGAGCACAGAGCGGCGAATTACAATAGGCCGCGTCAAACCGCATACCGCGCGCAGCCAGCGCGTCCATGTGCGGTGTTTTGACGACCTTATGGCCATAAGTGCTGGTCCAGTGCGGAGCCAGTTGATCGGCCATAATGACCACGATATTTGGGCGTTTCATGCTTTGTCCTTTGCGTTATCTTGAAGTTAAACGTCAAAGACCTCTCGGAGGAGGCTGATATTGCATGATTTTACGATGATTGCACACAGTACTTTGCCCCAAATTGCGGCGTCTCGATCACCAGAATCGCGCCGCTGGGGCCATTGTGGAAGCCCCTCGCCCCAAGGTCCACAGGAACTCTTGAAACACATCAATCTCAGGGGTGGTAACTGGGCGCGCCTTATCGGAGAATGCGTCAAAACCAACCGGGAGATGTATCAATGAAAAAACTTGTTCTTGGAACCGCTTTTGTTTTGGGGCTTGGCACAGCAACCACAGCATCGGCTGATTGCGGCGATGTCTCGATCACCGAAATGGACTGGGCGTCTTCAGCCGTTGTGACCTATGTTGCGAAGTTCTTGTTGGAACAGGGTTATGGCTGCTCGGTCACCGCTGTTCCGACAACGACGGTTCCGGCCATGACGTCCCTCGCCGAAACCGGCGAACCGGATATTCTGACCGAACTTTGGACCAGCTATACCGAGGTTTACGAAGACTTGCGCGGCGAAGGCAAAATCGTTGAACTTAGCAAAGTTCTGACCGATGGCGGCGTCGAGGCGTGGTGGATCCCTGATTACCTCGCCAAAGAGCATCCTGAACTGACCACGCTGGAAGGCATCATGGCCAACCCCGAACTGGTCGGCGCGCGGTTCCATGATTGCCCTTCGGGCTGGGGCTGCGATGTGACGAACTTCAACAATTTCAAAGCGGCCGGTCTGGATGGCGCAGGCGTCGAACGGTTCCAGCACGGGTCTGGCGAAACACTGGCAACCTCCATCGCCGCGGCTTACGAAGCCAAGGAGCCCTGGTTTGGCTACTACTGGGCCCCCACAAGTGTTTTGGGCAAATACCCAATGGTGCAGGTCGAAATGCCGGGCTACGACGCCGACAAACACACCTGTAACGGTCTGGAAGATTGCGCATCACCTGCATTGTCGTCCTATCCCGTTTCAAACGTTGTGACTGCCGCCACGCCATCTTTTGTGGAACGCGAACCAGACGCGGCCGAACTGATGAAGAACCTAACCTTCACCAACGCTCAGATGGGCGAAGTTCTGGCGTGGCAGGAAGCAAATCAAGCCTCTTACGAAGAAGCCGCCGTTTACTTCCTGACGTCCTATAAAGATGTCTGGAGCGGATGGCTGAACGATGATGCACGCGCAAAGCTTGCGGCGATCATCAAATAAAACAAGCGTCCGCGCCCGAATTGCACGGGCGCGGACAGTCTTCCGGGGGTGAGCAATGGCAGGATATGACGGCGTTTTCGACACGCTTGGTTTGCGCGACTGGTGCGATCAGGACAAAGCCGACGCGCCTATGTCCATGGCACAGCTCTTGGCGCAATCGGGCGGCGACGATGGAGAAAGCACGCCCCTTGCCTTCCCCTCGCTTGATACGCTCCACGAAAGTTGCGCCCGCATCAGCCAAACCCGCGATGTGACCGAAGGTCTTGAGCAAGGCTTCCTTGGCATCCGTGCAGAGTTGAAATACGTCCTCGATCCGCTGACCCAACCGCTTAGCTGGCTGTTGGACGGCACGTTGTTTGTCTTTGAAACGACGCCGTGGTGGGTGATGATCCCGCTTTTGGTTGCGCTGTCTTGGTTCGTCAGCCGCTCAAAGCCCGTTACGGTTTTTGTCGCCGGCGTTCTGGTATTCTTCAGCATCATCGATCACTATGATGTCGCCATGCAAACCTTGGCGATTGTCTTTGTCTGTACCGGGCTGTCGGTTCTTTTGGGTGTGCCGATTGGCATTGGAATGTCCAAGTCCCAAACTGCACAACGGATCATCGTACCGATCCTCGATTTGCTGCAAACCCTACCGACATTCGTCTATCTGATCCCACTGATTTTCTTGTTTTCCGTCACAGAATCAAAGATTTATGGTATTGCGGTGATCGTCTACGCCATTGTCCCCGTGATCCGCCTCACCGATCTGGGCATCCGGCTTGTGGATCAAGATGTCGTCGAAGCAGCAAACGCCTTTGGCATGACGCCCGCTCAGAAACTCGCCCGTGTTGAACTGCCTCTGGCGCTTCCCAACATCATGGCCGGCGTCAATCAAACCATCATGATGAGCCTTGCCATGGTCGTCATCGCTTCGATGATATCGGCGCCCGGCCTTGGCGTGTTGGTGTTGCGCGGCATTCGAAGCCTGGATCTGGGCGTCGGCATCGTGGCAGGCTTGGGTATCGTTCTGCTCGCCGTCATCCTGGATCGCGTGTCAAAGGCCGCCCTCGCCCGCGTGGATACGCATCGGGGTCATCAGTGATGTCCAAAGTCGCCATTCGCGGGCTCTATAAAATCTTCGGGCCCAAGGACCGCGAGATGGTGGAACTGGTTCAAGGCGGGATGACCAAGCCTGACCTGATGGAACAACACGGCCACGTGCTGGGTCTGGAAGACATCAACGTCGATATGGCGGCGGGTGAAATCACGGTGATCATGGGCCTATCGGGGTCGGGTAAATCCACACTGATCCGCCACCTCAATCGGTTGATCGACCCTTCGGCCGGTGAAATTCTGGTCGACGGCGAAGACGTGATGAAGCTTGGACGCGCGCAACTTCGCGCCTTACGGCAAAAGAAAATGTCGATGGTGTTTCAAAAGTTCGCGCTTCTGCCCCACAAAACCGTGCAAGAAAACGCAGAGATGCCGCTAAGCGTGCAAGGCGTAGACGTCAGCGAACAAACCGCACAAGCGCGCAAATGGCTGGCACGCGTCGGCCTGGACGGTTTCGAAGACCGGTTTCCGGCACAGCTTTCCGGTGGCATGCAACAAAGGGTCGGCATTGCCCGCGCTCTGGCTGCCAATACAGATATCATGCTGATGGACGAAGCGTTTTCCGCGCTTGATCCTCTGATCCGTACTGACATGCAGGATCTGTTGCTGGAACTTCAGGCCGAGCTGCAAAAGACCATAGTCTTCATCACCCACGATCTGGACGAAGCCCTCAAAATCGCCGACCACCTTGTGATCCTGAAGGATGGGCGCGTTGTGCAACAAGGCGAACCGCAAGACATCCTGTTAAACCCAAACGATCCTTACATTGAAGATTTTGTCAGCGACATCAACCGCGCCCGCGTCCTGCGCGTTCGCTCGGTGATGAAGCCCGTTTCAACCGACAGTTTCGATGGCGACGTCACGGCCAACGCCACTCTGGAAGATCTGATAACCCTGTCGGACGGTGACACAAACCGGTTGTACCGCGTGACCGATGGCAACGACGTGCTTGGCCAGCTTGACATGAAAGACCTTGTGAAAGCTCTGGTTCCCCGCACAACGACCGGGCCCGGCTAACGCGACGGCACCGCCGTCGCACAACATCATGCCGCCGCAGGCGCCCTTTTGGTCAAGCCAAGGCGCAATCGTACGGCTTCGGGGCCGATTACCAAAGCCCCCATACTTTCAATGATCGTGACGGCGCGCTCGACCAGTTGCGCGTTGGTGGCCAACACGCCCTTGCCCAGCATCAGGTTATCCTCCAGCCCAACCCGCACATTGCCGCCCGCCAGAACCGAGGCCGCAACGAAGGGCATCTGGTGCCGCCCAAGCGAAAACGCCGACCAGGTCCAGTCGTGGGGCACATTGTTCACCATGGCCATAAAGGTGTTCATGTCGTCAGGTGCGCCCCACGGCACCCCCATGCAAAGCTGGACCAACGCCGGGCCATCCAACACGCCCTCTTTCACCAGTTCCTTTGCAAACCAAAGATGCCCGGTATCAAAAGCCTCGATCTCGGGCTTCACACCCAGCTTCGTCATCATGCCGCCCATAGCGCGCAAAGTGCCGGGCGTATTGGTCATCACATAATCGGCCTCGGCAAAATTCATTGTGCCGCAATCCAGCGTACAAATCTCGGGCAGGCATTCTGCGATATGGGCCACACGTTCCGATGCCCCCACCATATCCGTCCCATCCACGTTCAGGGGCAACGGAGCCGACGCGGATCCAAACACCATGTCACCGCCCATACCCGCCGTCAGGTTCAGCACCACATCCACCTCGGCGTCACGAATACGGTCCGTCACCTCACGGTAATAAGCAAGATCGCGAGACGGCGCGCCCGTGTCCGGGTCCCGAACATGGCAATGAACAACGGCGGCCCCGGCTTTGGCGGCATCAATCGCACTGGCGGCGATTTCGGCGGGCGAACGCGGCACGTGGGGGCTGCGATCCTGCGTCGAGCCTGATCCGGTTACGGCACAGGTGATGAAAACCTCGCGGTTCATGGTCAATGGCATCGGCTATTTCCCCTTCCAAACAGGATCACGCTTTTCCGCAAAGGCCCGTGCGCCCTCTAACTGGTCGTCCGAGCGATAAAGCGCGTCGACCGTGTCGAATTGGCTTTTGGTGATCCGGTTCATCGCGTCCTGAAATTTCATGTCTTCGGCTTCACGCACAATTTCTTTGATCGCGGCGTAAACCAGCGGTGGTCCCGACGCCAAAAGCTCGGCCATCTCACGCGCCCTCGCCATCAATTCGCTGCCGGGATAAACATGGTTGATCAACCCCCAGCGGGCGGCTTCCTCAACGTCTATCCAACGGCCCGTCAGCAACATCTCCATCGCGATATGGTAGGGAATGCGCTTTGGCAGCTTCACACTCGCCGCATCCGCCACCGTGCCCGAACGGATTTCCGGTAAAGCAAAGGTCGCATGATCCGCCGCAAGGATGATGTCGCCCGACAAAGCAAGCTCCAAACCACCGCCGCAACAAATCCCGTTCACCGCCATGACCACGGGCTTGTTCAAACCGCGTAACTCCTGCAAGCCGCCGAACCCTCCCTTGCCGTAATTGCCATCAACCGCATCGCCATCAGCCGCAGCTTTCAAATCCCAACCGGGGCAAAAGAATTTCTCGCCCGCCCCTGTCACCAATGCCACCCGCAGGTCCGGGTCGTCGCGAAATTCGGTGAACACCTCGCCCATGATCCGGCTGGTTTCCAAATCGATTGCATTGGCCTTCGGTCGATCCAGGGTCACTTCAAAAACATGGCCACGGCGCTCGGTTTTGATCGGGGTCTCACTCATGTTATTTCCTTTATTCGGATCAAGGCGTCTGCGGCAATGGCTCTGTCGGTTGTCACGATCAAGGGGTTCACCTCGACTTCAAGCACGTCCGCCTGATGGGCCGTCACATAGTCTTGCACCGCCAGAACCGCAGCCACAAGCGCCGCGACATCACCAGACGGGCCACCGCGATACCCCTTCAGAACAGGCGCAATTCGAAGCCGGTTTAAAGCGGCGCGAATATCCCTGTCCGTGCTCGGCAGCAAAAGCGATTGAGTGTCACACAGGACTTCGGCCAAGACACCCCCCGCCCCAAGGGTCAGCACAAATCCATGGGCCGCATCAACCGTTACACCCACCAGAAGTTCGGCAACGGCATCGGTGATCATCTCTTCCACAAGAAAGGACGATGCCGCCATGTCGCGCGCGGCATGAAGAACATCTGTTGCGCTGGAAAGGTTCAAAGCCACGCCACCCGCTTCCGTCTTATGCGCAAGCCCTTCGGCCTTCAAAACAACCGGAAACCCAAGCGTCTCAGCCGCCTCAGCCGCCGCTTCGGGGGTCCTTACTTTAACTGATCGCGGCACAGGTAAACCGTAATCTGCAAGCACCGTCTTCGCCTCCGCCTCGCCCAACGTTGTTCCCGGACCATCCATCGCTGGAAGAAAAAGAGGCTCCGAAGTCACAACCGACCGGCCCAACCAAACTGCAGCATTCAGCGCGGCCAACCCGTCTGTCAATCCGGCCAAGGGTAAAATTCCGACCGCGATACATTCCCGCGCGATCTCTTCCGGCATTGTATCCGGCAAGCTCGACACGATCGCCATCGGCGTCCCCGTGGCCGCGTGTGTTTTGACAACGGCATCAATCACCAAGCGCCATTCAGCGATGTCACACAGATCGGGGCGCGGGAAATCCAAAACTACCATGCCAAGCGCCAGATCGGCTTTCATCATCGCGGTGAAACAAGCGGTCAATGCCGTCACATCGCCCCAGATATAGGTGTGATAATCCAGCGGGTTCGCCAATGCCACCTTCGGGCCAAGCGCCTTGGCCAAAGCGGTTCGTTGCGCCGCCTCCAATGGCGGAAATACCAAATCCGTCGCCAAGGCGCTGTCGGCCACAAGGCTGGCTTCGCCGCCGGAACACGACATCGAAGCGATGCGGTTCGACGACAACGGCCCCATCACATGCAACGCCTTCAAAGTCTCCAGAAACGCCCCAAGGTCGTTCACAGTTGCAATGCCCAACCGGTCAAACAACGCCGAAGCCCCCGCTGCGCTGCCCGCAAGAGATGCCGTGTGTGATATGGCGGCGGTCTGGGCCTGCACAGACGCCCCAACTTTCAACGCCACAATTGATTTCCCAACGGCGCGCGCCTTGGCCGCCAGGTTTTCGAACTGGCGCAGGTCTTTTATACCTTCAACGTATAGCCCAAGCGCGGTAACGCGGGCGTCGTCCAAAAGCGTCGCACCTATTTCGGCCATATCTGTCTGGGCCTGATTGCCAACCGTTGCGATATAGGCAATCGGCAGGCTCCGACGTTGCATCGTCAGGTTGATGGCCACGTTTGAGGATTGCGCAAGAATGGCGACGCCCGTTTCGACGCGTGCCGCACCATGTTGATCCGGCCAAAGCGCCGCCCCATCGACAAGGTTCAAAATGCCATAGCAATTTGGTCCAAGCACGGCCATGTCACCGGCAGCATCCAAAAGGGCCGCTTGCAGATCACGCCCATCCGCAAGTTCCGCTTCGGCTTCGGCAAATCCCGAGGCAAAACAAATCGCCCCGCCGCCGCCTTTGGCGCGCAACGCCGCAACGACATCGACGGTCGCGGCGCGATTGACGCCAACGAACGTCGCATCAGGGGCTTCGGGCAATTGATCGATAGACTGAAATGCGGCAAGGCCCACCATCTCGGCACGCCCCGGATGCACGGGCCAGACCGGCCCCTCAAACCCAATATTCTGACAGGCGCGCAGGACATTTTCACACCAAAGCCCGCCGCCAACAACGGCAATGGATTTTGGGGCCAACAGCCGTTTCAGATCACGCATCGCGCACCACCCGACCCCAAATCACGCGCCCAATGGCCGGAACACTTCGCGCCCGATGATGTGGCGTTGAATTTCCGAGGTTCCATCCCAAATCCGCTCAACACGGGCATCGCGCCAAAACCGTTCGATGGGAAAATCATCCATCAAGCCCATGCCGCCGAATATCTGTAAGGTGGTGTCGGTCACGCGCGCCAACATTTCGGTCGCAAAAACCTTGGCCGATGCGATCTCGCGATTGGCCGGCAGCGCCTGATCCAGCCGCCACGCGCCTGCAAGGGTCATCCAGTCCGCCGCATCAATCTCGGTGATCATATCGGCGACCTGAAAACTCACACCCTGAAACTTTGCAATCGCTTGTCCGAACTGCTTTCGGTCTGCGGCGTATTCAACCGCGTAATCAAAACATCTCCGCGCCCGCCCGACACTAAACGCCGCAACCGTAAGCCGGGTCGCGTACAGCCACTCGTTCATGACCGCAAACCCACCGTCAACCTCGCCCAGAACCTGCGCATCGGGCAATCGGCAATCATCGAATTCCAGAATGCAGTTTTTGTACCCGCGATGGCTGACCGAATTATAGCCGTCCCGCACTTCAAATCCGGGATGTCCGCGATCCACCAGAAAACAGGTGATGCGCTTTTTCGGCCCCTTTGCCGTGTCGTCGACCCCGGTTGCCACAAAAACGATAAAGAAATCCGCGTGTTCCGCGCCAGAGATAAAGTGCTTCGATCCGTTGACCACCCAATCGCCACCCGCGCGCACCGCCGAACACTTCATACCTCGCACATCCGACCCGGCATCAGGTTCGGTCATGGCCAGCGCGTCCATCCGTTCGCCGCGTACAGCAGGCAACAGATATTTTTCACGTTGTTCGCCTTCGCAGGCCATCAGAATGTTTTGGGGGCGCCCGAAAAAATGGGTCAACGCCATCGAACCACGTCCCAACTCGCGTTCGACCAGCGTGAAATCCAGATGGGAAAGCCCGGCACCGCCCACGTCTTCAGGGAAATTACAGGCATAAAACCCCAGATCAATGACCTTTTGTTTGATCTCTTGACCAAGCTCCAAAGGCACTTGCCCCGTGCGCTCAACTTCGGCCTCAAAGGGGTAAATCTCGCGCTCGACAAAGCTGCGCACTGTTGAGACGATCATCTCCTGCTCATCGCTCAATCCGAAATTCATTGACGTCTCCCTTGCGACACGTCCGAAATTAGCGTTAGCCTGCGATATAAGCCATGCAGAAACCTCGAAATTCATGCAAAAAACGAAACGCATCGCCATTCTGCTCTACCCCGGTTTTTCGGCGCTCTGTCTTGCAAATGCGGTTGAACCCCTGCGCGCGGCCAACACACTTTCGCGCCGCGATCTGTACAGCTGGACGTTTCTCGGCGGAGCTGGCGAACCGGTTTTGTCGTCCAGCGGGTTGCCGGTTCAGCCCGAACCCTTGGGCGATCAAAGCGGCGATCTGTTGTTGGTCATGCCAAGCTATGGGCATCTGAGCCACGACACAGCACTTGGGCGACGACAACTTCGCGCCGCGGCCAACCGATTTTCAATGCTCGCCGGTCTGGACACTGGCGCGTGGTTGTTGGCCGCCGCTGGCCTGTTAGAGGGCACCCGCGCCACGTCCCATTGGGACACGCTCAG
This sequence comes from uncultured Paracoccaceae bacterium, assembly GCA_938005545.1. Lineage (GTDB taxonomy): Bacteria > Pseudomonadota > Alphaproteobacteria > Rhodobacterales > Rhodobacteraceae > CALKXV01. The sequence continues at coordinate 208,301 of CALKXV010000032.1, read as the reverse complement.
CGCGTTTGAGGAAACCTTTCCCGATGTTCACGTCTCCAATGATCGCTTTGTCATTGACGGCGCACGCGCCAGTTGTGGCGGCGCGACGACAACGCTGGAGCTGATGCTGGAATTCATCGAACGGGATCACGGCGCAGGCTTGGCCTTGGATGTCGCCGCACTTTTTATGTATGGCGAACGGCATCCCAAAACGGAACCGGATCGCCTCATGTCAAACCACCAAGTGGTGCGTGCTGCGGCAGCTTTGATGCGGCGTCATCTGGAAGACCCTTTGAAAATCAACACCGTTGCGGCCAGACTTGAGGTCAGTCAACGCGTTCTGGAACTGGCCTTCAAAACCCACGCCAATCAAAGCCCAAGCCGACTTTACCGCACCATCCGACTAAACGAAGCACGGCGACGGCTGGAACAAACCCGCGAAAGCGTGGCCGAAATTGCACAACGGTGCGGTTACGAAGACCCGTCGGCCATGACCCGCGCGTACCGACAGATGTTTGGTGAAACCCCAAGTACGACGCGGCGTGCGGCCCTCGCGGCTTAACCGCCAAGACGCATGCCCTTGAAGCTTTCAGGCGTGCGCTTCAAAGTGTCAAAAACCTGCGCGATCCATAAAAGCGAAACCCGATGACGACCACACATCCCGCCCCGTTCACCGGACCCGAGCTTTGCCGCCTGGAAGCGCACGAAGCCGTTGCTATGCTGGCATCGCGGGAGGTTTCGCCGAAGGACCTTTTGGACGCGGCCTTCGCCCGGATCAGCGCGGTGGAACCGGCTATAAACGCCATGCCAACCCTGTGTCCGGAACGGGCTTACGAGGCTGCCGACAAGCTTGATTATCGGAACACGTCCGGTTGGCTGGCGGGCCTGCCCTTGGGAATAAAAGACCTGGACCGTGTGAAGGGCGTGCGCACGACTTTTGGCACCGCCGCCATGTCAGACAACGTGCCTGATTTTTCCGACCACTTTGTCGAACGTTTGGAAGACAACGGCGGGATCGTGGTCGGCAAGACCAACACCCCCGAGTTCGGTGCAGGCGCCAACACCTTCAATCCGGTTTTTGGCGCAACGAAAAACCCGTGGAACACATCCCTGAATGCGGCAGGGTCTTCGGGCGGTGCGGCGGCGTCTTTGGCAACGGGTGAAACCTGGCTGTCCCAAGGCTCGGACCATGGCGGATCGCTTCGCACGCCAGCTGCCTATTGCGGTGTTGTCGGGCTTCGAACCGTGCCCGGACGGATTTCCACCACCCTGACGTCTGGCGCAAGTGCCGGTTGGATCACCGAAGGCGTTATGGGCCCGATGGCGCGATCTGTCCGGGATGCGGCACTTTTTCTGGATGCCATGTGCGGCTTTGAATCGGCGGTGCCGTTTTCGTTGCCCACCCCGGCCACGCCATTCCAGCAGGCTGTGATCGAGGCGACACCCAAGGTTCGGATCGCCTATGCGCCTGATCTGGGTGGCTTTGGTGCCGTGGAACCCGTGATCCGAAAGGCGATGGCCGATGCGCTAACCAAGGTAGAAGCAGAAGGTGGCGCGGTGATCGAAGAGTGCCCCAACATCGAAGGTTTGGAAAAAACCTATCGCCGGTTGCGCGGGATTGGGATGGCGGCGAGTTATGCGCAAATGCCTGATGCCATCGTCGAACAAGTCAAACCCACCATCCGCGAAAACCTGGCTTACGCAAGGACGCTGACGCTGGAAGACGTGACGATTGCTCAGGTCGACCGAACGCGCATTTTTCTGAGCGTTCAACAGTTTTTGCAAGATTTCGATGTTCTGGCCTGCGCCACGGTCGGGGCCATGCCGCGCGCTTTGGGCATCGAATGGATCGACGACATCGAAGGCGAACAATACGAAGATTACCTCGGCTGGCTCAGGTTCGCCTTTCTGGCCACGACCACCGGCTTGCCTGCTGCGTCCGTTCCCATCGGATTATCCCCTGACGGCCTGCCAATTGGTCTGCAACTTATCGGCCCGCCACAGGGCGAAGCCAAAGTTCTGGCGGTTGCGCGCGCCGTCGAAATGGCCGTGGGAGGACCCTTGGGGCCCATTGATCCGATCGTGGGACAAGACCGCCCATGATCAATCACCTGTTCCAAGCCCTTCGACGCGCGAGTTTGGGACGTGATGACGCGCCCTTTCTCTACGACAACCGAACCGGTGACACACTGACCTATGGGGCCTTCTTTGAAAACGCCGCGAAGATGTCGGGCGTGCTGCATGACCTTGGCTTAACGCCCGGTGACCGAGTGGCCGTGCAGGCCCCGAAAACCATCGCGATGCTGGAACTCTACGTTGGCACGATCATGGTTGGCGGCGTTTTCCTGCCGCTGAACCCTGCCTATACACCAGCTGAAGTGTCGTACTTCTTGGGCGACGCGAAACCCCTTGTCTTTGTCTGCGACCCGGATGACGAAGCAACGCTGACTGCAATCGCCAAAGAAACAGAGGTTGCCCATCTGCTGACGCTTGGTGCAGATGAAACCGGCACTTTGACGAATGCGCGGAACGTCGCCCCGCCCGCCTTACCCGTCGCACGCAGCCCAGATGATCTGGCCGCGATCCTGTACACCTCGGGCACAACCGGGCGTTCCAAGGGCGCGATGCTGAGCCACGGTGCGTTGACCTCAAACAGCGACACCCTGCGCAAGCTTTGGCGGTTCACCGAAAACGACGTGTTGATCCACGCGCTGCCGATCTTCCACACGCACGGGCTTTTCGTGGCCACCAATATCACTCTGATGGCAGGCGGCGCGGCGATCTTTATGCCAAGCTTCGACGCCAACGCCATCATGGATGCTCTGCCGAAGGCGACCGCGCTGATGGGTGTTCCGACGTTTTACACCCGGCTTCTTGACCAGCCCGATCTGGCGGAACAGTCGCGCAACATGCGGCTTTTCGTATCGGGTTCGGCCCCACTTTTGACCGAAACCCATGAACGATGGCAACGCGTGACCGGCCATGCGATCCTTGAACGCTATGGAATGACCGAAACGAATATGACCACGTCCAACCCCTATGACGGTGACAGACGCGCAGGCACCGTTGGCTTTCCCCTGCCCGAGGTTGACGTCAAGGTCTGTGATCCCGAAACGGGCGCAACCCTGAAGCAAGGCGAAATCGGTGTGTTGGAAGTTCGCGGCCCGAACGTGTTTTCCGGCTATTGGAACTTGCCCGAAAAAACCGCCGAAGAGCTTCGCGAAGACGGGTTTTTCATCACGGGCGATTTGGCGCGGATCAATGCGGATGGCTATTTTCAGATTGTCGGGCGCAGCAAAGACCTGATCATCTCCGGAGGCCTCAACATCTATCCAAAGGAAATCGAATCCGCGATTGATGACCTGCCGGGCGTCTTGGAAAGCGCTGTGATCGGCGTGCCGCACCCGGATTTCGGCGAAGGTGTTGTGGCTGTCGTCGTGGCTGAACCCGATACCCAGATCTCACCAGAAACCATCGCATCAAACCTTGGCGACATGGCCCGGTTCAAGCAACCAAAACACATTGTCATCGTTGACGCACTGCCCCGCAACTCCATGGGCAAAGTGCAGAAAAACATTCTTCGGGACACCTACGCCAACGTTCTGTCTTAACTCGACTGCCCCAAAGCTTCGGCGTGAAAATCCAGCCGATAGGGGCGCGCGCTTGGCGGTAGCGTCTTTTCGATCCGGTAGTCCGGGTCTGTCATTTGCCGTCTTAGGGCGGTGAACACCTCGGCCAAAGCCTCGCTGATCGACGAATTTGGCGGCGGCAGATCGTGACCGATCTTTGCATGAAGCGCGGGCAGTGCATGATAAGGCACCATCGGAAACATGTGGTGTTCGATGTGGTAATTCATGTTCCAATAAATAAATCGGCTGAACGGGTTCATCAGAACGCTGCGCGAATTCAACCGGTGATCGGTAACGTTATCGGCCAACCCCGTGTGCTGCAAAAGCCCCGTCATAATATAATGCCACGACCCATACAGCACCGGTCCGCCGACCAGTAGAAGCGGCAGAATTGAACCGGTCCAAAGCGCGACACCAATAACCACCGCATAAATCAACATCCAAATCCGCGCGATCCGAATGACTTTTCCATGCTGGCTTTTGGGCGTGAAACTGCGCTCCACCGCATTTGGCCCAGATGTTGCATAGCGAAACATCCGAAAAAACGATTGGACAGAATCCAATCCGATAAACAGCATGAAAACCCGCGCAATATCCGGCGGTCGCATAGTGATGATTTCAGGATCGCGGCCAACAATGATGGTGTCGGTGTGATGGCGCACGTGGCTCCAGCGCCAAATCACCGGATTGCGGATCAACATGAAACAGGCGATTTGATAGACCACGTCATTCATCCAGCGGGTCTTGAACGCGGTAGAATGCCCGGCCTCATGCCACCGGCTGTCAGCGCCACTTGCGTAAAGAACACCGTACACCAAAAGCACCGGAACCGCCCACCCCGTTGGCCAAAGGATCGTGGCCAGCACGCCCAGAAAAATCAGCGCGCCGTAATAGATCAAACAATCACGAATTGCCGGGCCATCGCGGCGCACCATCAAGGCTTTGATCTCGGCCGTTGGGACATCCGTGTGATACCACGCCGCCGATGCAAGGCCGGTTTTTACGGCTCGTTCGCTGTTCTCCCCAAGCAGATCATAGTCGCGCGTTGGCATTCTTCTTATCCTTCAGGTCCGATGGCTATCCTGCACGCCTGTCTGTCAGGAATAAAGTCCCGTCATCGCACAGTGGCACTCAAATTTGAGTTTCTCGGATAATCATCCATCCAGGTATTTATTGGAACCGACGCTTGACGGTCCAGTCAATCGGGACCAAGTGTGAATGCATCACATTTATCGCGCAGGCCCCTAATCGTGGAACCGCGCCAGATCGGAAAGAACAGGCAATGCCAAGCAAGCTGGCTTTGGTCGGCATCGGGAAAATTGCGCGGGATCAGCACATCCCCGCCCTTGATGCCAATCCGGATTTCGACCTCGTTGCAACCGCCAGCCGCAACGCCTCGGTCGACGGGGTTACGGCTTACGGCGATCTGGCAAGCCTGCTGGAAGGCGAACCCAAGATTGATTGTGTCTCACTATGCACGCCCCCGATGGCACGTTACGCGGATGCGCGCGCGGCACTTTTGGCAGGGTGCCACGTCATGTTGGAAAAACCACCCGGCGCCACCCTTAGCGAAGTCCGCGATCTTGAAGCCATTGCCACCGAACAGGGTCTGTCGCTGTTTGCCACATGGCATTCGCGCCACGCCTCTGCCGTGGCTTATACCCGCGATTGGCTGGCAGAAAGAACGATCCGCAAAGTGCATGTGGATTGGAAAGAAGACGTGCGATTTTGGCATCCGGGGCAAGATTGGATCTGGCAACCGGGCGGTTTGGGCGTCTTTGATCCCGGCATCAACGCGCTTTCGGTTCTGAGCGAAGTCATGCCGCACGCGATTTTCCTATCAAGTGCTACGCTTTCGTTTCCGGCGAACCGGGACACACCGGTCGCAGCCGACCTGACGTTTCAAGACCCGAACGGCGCGCAAATCACCGGTGCTTTCGATTGGCTTGAACAAGGTCCGCCGAAGTGGAACATCACAATTGACACAGATGCCGGGCAAGCCGTGCTCAGCGAAGGGGGTGCCAAACTTGCGATTGACGGTCAATCGACAGACACCGGGCCCCATGAAGAATACCCCAGCCTTTACAGACGCTTTGCAGACCTTGTCGCGACCAATGCGCACGACGTGGATCTTGCCCCCCTCACCCATGTGGCGGACGCCTTTATGATGGGCAAACGCAACATTGTTGCCCCGTTCGAGTGGTGATCAAAGTGGCGTCTGTTCTGATTGTGGCGGCCGGAAGGGGCACTCGCGCGCAAACCGATATACCCAAACAATACGTCGAAATCGGCGGTAGGGCGATCCTGCGCCACACTATCGACCAGTTTCTTGCAATCCCCGAGATCGACCAGATAACGGTTGTGATCGCGAAAACGGATGCGACAGCCTATGCCAACGCAATTGTCGGCTTGGATGATCCGCGGCTGACGGCTCCTGCTTTTGGGGGCGACACGCGGGCGCAATCCGTGCGTGCCGGTCTGGAAGCGATGGCCGCGCGCGACGCACCTGAACATGTGCTGATCCATGACGGCGCGCGCCCCTTTGTGTCACACACCTCGATCGTTCAGGTCTTGCAAGTGCTGGAAATCCACGACGGGGCCATCGTTGCGATCCCCGCCATTGATGCGGTCTGGCGCGCGGATGGTGGCTTTGCGATCAGCCCCCAAGACCGCAGTGTTCTGTGGCACGCGCAAACCCCGCAAGGGTTTCGCTTTAGCCGCATCCTGGAAGCACACCGCAACTTTGACGGTGTTGCCCTGGACGACGCCGCGGTCGCCCGCAATGTGGGGATGCTGGTTCAAATAGTGCCCGGTACGCCAGAAAACTATAAGATCACAACGTCGGCTGACATTGCCCGCGCCCGTGCCTTTGTTAAGCTTTCAGACCCAAAGCCGGTCTAAGGCGGTCAAAGGGCCATTGCTTTGCGGATCAAAGCCACTTTGTCCGCATCCGCGCTGACGTCCACACCGCGCCCTTCAAGACCAAGTCGCAACTCCTCCTCGGACATGGCTTCGATGGCATCGGCGGTCATGTTCATGAAATTCACCTTTCGCCGCCATGCCGGATTGGTTTCACCAAAGGTCTCACGGTTTTCGAACGCAAAATCCTCGGCATATTTACCCAGAAAATGGCTCAGAAACGTATTAAGGCTAAGGCGAACCCTCGGATCACCCAACATATGCGCCTCAGACGCATCCAGCGTCTTGACCATCAGCGCAACCCAGCGTCTGGCGCCGTCTTCCGTCATCAATTGGTGCGCATTATGCGTGTGATGAAACCCTAGCCGAAATTCTGCTCCATGATAATACGGACCGCCGCCCATCACATCTGCCCACATGCTGGCCTGGGTGTTGATGTGATGGTTCATACCACCCACACGTTCAAAAACCGATGTGAACCATGTCTCATCCGCAAAGACACGCTGATAAAAGTCGCCGACGATAGCAACGATGCGATCAGGCCCCAAAATGGAAAACAGCTGCCAAAACTGGATTGGTGTGTTGGTGCTTTCGGGCGCTTCCAACGACACGACTTCGGGTATTCGGTGCGCATCTTTGGGCAGCACACCGGATTTGATCGCCGCCGCAATGTATTTCGCGCGCGTCGTTTCGGTCATATAACCGTTGGCAGTCGGGAACCTGATTTCAGGTGTTGAGGTCACGGGTTGCGGTCTTTCAAGTGAGACATCGCAGATAAGTGCTCAAAGGCTGCACGACAACTCCTATGGTTCGCAAGTCGCTTCGAAGACCCCGGATCGCCAGTGTTCACGCAATCCTGTTCTATTGCCCTTGAACTCCGCCGGGATTGCCGCACCATGTCAGAAACCCCGGAAAGGAAACGCCCATGACCGCCCCCATTGATCTTTACTATTGGCCTACACCGAACGGTTGGAAAATCACCATTGCGCTGGAAGAAATGGAGCTGCCCTATAATCTGCATCTGATCGACATCAGCGCAGGTGACCAGTTCGGCGCGGACTTCCTAAAGATCGCACCCAACAACCGGATGCCTGCGATTGTTGATCCGGATGGACCAGACGGCGAACCCGTTTCGATTTTTGAATCAGGGGCCATTCTGCAATACCTCGGGCGCAAGACGGGCAAATTCTATGGCACCACCGAACGTGACAAAATCAATATTGAACAATGGCTTATGTGGCAGATGGGCGGCGTTGGCCCGATGGCCGGGCAAGCGCATCACTTTTTGAAATATGCGCCCTCGCGAACCCCGCCCCATGTGCTTCCATACGCCCAGGATCGCTATCGAAACGAGGTTTCGCGGCTTTACGGCGTTTTGAACAAACAACTGGCCGACAATGACTTTGTCGCCGGGGATTATTCGATTGCCGATATGGCGCTTTGGCCATGGGTTAAGATTTGGGAAGGTCAGGAGCAATCCATTGATGACAAACCCCATCTGGCCCGTTGGTTGGATGCCGTCGCCGCGCGCCCTGCCGTCGCCAAAGGCGCAGATGTGGCAAGCGAGATGCGGAACCGAAAGCAAACAGACGAAGAAAAGGCGAAATCCGATAAATTGCTCTTTGATCAAAAGGGCTGACGTCAGGATATCTTAACACTTTGTTGCAACCATCATGGATCAAAGCGAAAGCACGATCCATGATGATGCAGCAAACATTTAACCGGCGTTTCTCGCCGAACCGCCGCCGCACCCGCGTCGGTGCTTTGCTGCATGTTGATGATACCGTCGTTCCGGTCGTGATCATGGATGTCAGCTTCGACGGCATGAAACTCTCAGTCCCCGAAGACCTGTCTCAGGGCACCGCCGTTTCGGTCGAAATTCTGCAAGAAACCATCCCGGCGATTGTTCATTGGAGCAAAACACGTTTCGCCGGGCTTCATCTGTTGCGTCGATTGGATCGCGACACGTTGGTTGCGCTTGAGAACGCCCATGATGACCTGGCGGAATTCCGTTAATCCGCCTTGGTCTCGGCATCCTCGTCTTCGATCAGATGGCTTTGCAGCGCCATGATCTGCGCCCATAGGAAAACGAACATCGCAATGGGAAAGCCAAAGGTTTCGATTTTGACCCAAGCGTCATCCGACATCGTGCGCCAGACAACCTCGTTCGCGATTGCAAGGGTGGCAAAAAACAGCGCCAAACGTTTGGTCAGCTTCATCCAACCCGCATCGTCCATCGGCAAAAATTCGGCCATAACCCACGCCAGATAGGATCGCCCCTGTAACAATCCAATTCCAAGAATGCCGGCAAACAAAGCATAAACCAGTGTGGTTTTGATCTTGAAGAACCGCTCGTCGTTCAGCCACACCGTCAAACCGCCAAAAACGATGACCATCACGGCGGTAAAAACCTGCATTCGGCTCAGCTTTCCGGTCAGAAACCAAAGGGCTGCCATCGAAACCAACAAAATTGGCACGAACAGACCGGCGGCCGCGATAAAGCCGGAATATTCAGTTCCACCAATGGTATAGACTTCATCTTTCATCCAAAGATAGGCGACGAAAAACAACATGGGCGGACCCAGTTCCAGCACCTGCTTGATGATTGGATTAATTTCGCGTTCGCTCATCACCGACCTCTTGTCGCCCACATGGGTCTTAAGCCCCCCATTCCACTATCACAGCGCCAAGCGCAATCAATGCGATCAACATCAACCTTTTGCGTCCAACTTTTTCGCCCAGCATGACCCAGCCCAGAAAGGCCGCGAAAACCACGCTGGTTTCGCGCAAAACAGCCGCTTCGCCGACTTTGTCCAGCCGCGTCGCCAAAAGAATGCCGCCGAACGAAAAGAAGGCAACAACAGCGCCAAGTGCACCAAGACGAAGAACAGGCGCCAGCGGATTTGGCATCCGCCCCCGGTTCCAGATGGCATAACCGATCGGAAAAGCCAGACCATCAATCACAAAGAACCATGCAAGAAACGTGAACGGATTTTCGGTCGAACGGATCACAAAAGCATCCCAGGTGGTGTACATGGCCACGATCCCGCCCGTTATCAGCGCAAGACCCAACGCCAAAGGAAGACGCGCGCGATCAATAACGATATGGCGCAGGTTATAACCCGCAAGCCCAAGGATGCCCACCATCAGACATGCAACACCAAGCCATTGAGTTTGCGTAAAAACCTCGTCAAACAGGATACCGGCACCGATCACCGTGAAGGCCGGGCTTGATCCGCGCACCACCGGATAAACAACGGTGTAAGACCCATAGGTATATGCGCTCGCCTGAGCCAGTTTATACCCCACGTGAATGATCCAGACGATGGCCATCAGGGGCCAGAATTCCGGTTCGGGCCACGGCACGAAGAAGATGAACGGCAAAGCCATAAGCGTGTAAAACGCATCAATGAATGCGCGCGCAGTCCAGGGATCGGTCTTGCCTTTTTGCAAAGCTCCGAAAAAAGCATGCAGGAAAGCGGCTTGCAGGGCCAGGATCAGCGCCAGACGTTTCCCCGCGTCAGTCCCTTCAAGCGAAACCAGCCATTCCCCCATGGCGCGTTCAGATCTTGTCGTAGGTGATCGCCAGCGTCACGCCATTCAGCAATTGCCAAAGATCGTCAAGGCTTTCGATTGTGCCACCACGGAGTGCCAAGGGGATAAACCGCGCCGGTCCGATCCCCGGATTCGCACTTTGTTCAATCTTCAGAATACCACTCGGCTCGGGCATGTCGTCCACCAAGGCGTCCAAGGCCGATTTTGAGCGCAGGGATAGGATTTGGTCCGGCGCTTCGCTGATCGCGTCTTTTGCCAGCGCCTTTAGCTCGGTTACTCGTGCTGCCGGGTTTTCGGCCCCATCCAGAACCGCAAGGCCAAGCGGCAACAAAACATAGTTCTGGAACATCTGCTTTGATCGCACGGTCAGCACCGATTGAGTCAGCGCAAAGCTTCCCACACTGACTTGCATGGATGATGTCGACGTCAGGTCAATGCCTTCGATTTGTCCGGAAAATTCGATGAAATCATCCTCCGGCATCAACAGACGGATCGCCGACACCTGAAGCACCTTTTCGGCCTCAACCCAATTCAGGCGGATCGCCAAATCAAACGTGCTGCCCCGCGCCTGAATATTTTGAAGATAGCTATAAACCGGATCACCGATGTCCGGCACGATGGTTATGCCGTTCAGACTAAGCGTCAGCGCCGTTGGTGGAAAACCTTCGGATGCAAAACGGTCCAGATCTCGTCCTGACCAGCTCAGGCTCGCGGCTTTCACCTGAACGTGGTCGCCTGCCGGGAACTTGACGCCGTTCGTGCGGCATCCGCCATCAGCCGTCTGTCGGATCAGACCCGGAACCGGCGCGTCAAAGCCCCGAACCTTGCTCAAAAGATCGTTCAGCCGCGACCATTGCGCGTTGCAATTTGCCGGTTGCGCATGGGCTGCGGACGCCAGCATAAACACCGCGATCAAAGCACCAAGCAGTCTCATTCTTCTAATCCCGTCAAAGCCGCCGCAAATTCGCGCGGATCAAATGGCGCCAGATCGTCGATCTGTTCGCCCACCCCAATCGCATGGATCGGCAGGCCGAACTTATCGGCCAAAGCCACCAAAACACCGCCCTTGGCCGTTCCGTCAAGCTTGGTCATCACAAGGCCGGTCACATCCGAAACATCGCGGAAAATTTCGACCTGATTCAACGCGTTCTGACCCGTTGTTGCATCCAAAACCAACAAAGTATTATGCGGTGCATCCGGGTCTTTCTTGCGGATGACACGCACGATTTTCGCCAGTTCTTCCATCAGATCGCTGCGGTTTTGCAAACGACCGGCGGTATCGATCATCAGCAAATCCGCACCTTCGGCTTCAGCGCGTGCCATAGCATCAAACGCCAATGAGGCAGGGTCAGACCCTTCCGGCGCGGTCATCACAGGAACGCCCGCGCGGTCACCCCAAACTTGTAATTGCTCAACGGCGGCTGCCCGGAACGTGTCACCAGCGGCAATCACCACCGATTTTCCAGCCGCCTTGAACTGCGACGCCAGCTTGCCAATCGTCGTCGTTTTGCCCGATCCGTTCACCCCCACCACCAGCACGACCTGCGGGCGCTTGGGGAAAATCGGCATCGGCTGCGCGACGGGGTCCATAATGCGCGCGATTTCGCCCGCCATCAGTTCTTTCAATTCGCCGGTCGAGAATTTACGCCCAAACCGCCCCTCCGCCATATTGGCAGAAACCCGAAGTGCGGTATCGACACCCATGTCCGAGGTGATCAGAAGTTCTTCGATCTGCTCTAGCATGTCGTCGTCCATAACCCGGCGCACAACCGGAGCCGCAGGCGTTCGACCCAACATGCGCCCGATCAGACCCGGTTTTTCGGGCGCGGGCATGGGTGTGGGTTCAGGGCGCGGTTCAAAATCTGAAACCGGTTCGGGTTCGGTCTCAGGCACGGCAACAGGAATTGGCTCTGGCGTTGGTTCAGGCTGCACCTCGGGCTCGGGTTCCGGTGCAACCGGTTCGGGCGCGGCCTCAACCGGCTCCAAAACCACCGGTTCGGGTGCAACCTCGGCCAAAGGCGCTTCAACCTCACCGCCATCTTCGACGATCGCATCCAGCCCCTCGTCGATCTTTGACGAAGACTTGAAAAGCCGCTCTTTCAGTTTTGAGAAAAACGCCATGCCCTTCACCTAATCGCGGGACACAGAAGATGGAAGACCACAATGCGCAACTCTGGCAATCCTTGGGCTTTCATGACACAAAACACTATGCGCATTTTGTTGATCCTTCTGGCTCTTGCCCTGCCCGCCTCTGCACAAGACGGCCGCCCCATCACGGGCGCCGAATTCGAACGAATGGTCACAGGTCAAACCCTGTCCTATCAAAGTAACCTTGGCGAATACGGGGCCGAAGAATACCTCGATAACCGCCGCGTTCGCTGGTCGTTTCTGGACGGCGAATGTTCGGATGGGATCTGGTACGAAAAAGGCCCGCAGATTTGTTTTGAATACGACGACATCGAAGACGTTCAGTGCTGGCAGTTTTACGAAAAGGACGGACGGCTTTTGGCCCGGTTCGAAAACGATCCAGACGCCACCGAGTTGATCGAAACCCGCCGCCGCGATGGCCCGCTGTACTGCCTTGGCCCCGAAGTGGGCACCTAGAACGTTTAAGCGCCCTTTTTCCCGTCCAGTGAAACACGACCATCCGCAAATTCGATCTCAATTGATGTCGCATTCTCAGCCGCCTTGGCACCGGTAATAAGCGTGTCACCCTCCCGCACCACGGCGAACCCGCGCGCAAGCGTCGCCTGATACCCAAGGGTCATACGCGTGCGTTCCAAGGCAGCCAACCGGTCAGACAGACCCTTTAGACGGGTCGTAAAAACAGCATCCAGCCTTGGCGACAGCCGCGAAAGCGCGTCACGCTGACGACGTGTTTCATCGCCAAGACGGCCAGGTCGCAATCGTGCCGCAGTGCCCTCCAACTCCTGACGTTTACGCTCAACCGACCGTTTGAGCCCAATCGACAACCGCGCGTGCCGATCACTGATCCGTTCACCTTCACGGTCAATCCGGGCGCGCAACACACCGGGGCGCAGACCGGTAACGGTTTGCATCAAAGCGCTGCCTTTGGCTTGTGTCATCTGTTTCAACGCGCGCGGCAAAAGCTCGGCAATGCGATCAAAACGTTGATTTGGGTCCGCCAAAAGCGCGTCCGCGCGCGGCAACACACGCACAAGGGCGGCATGTTTCTGGCGTCTGTCTTCGATCCCACGGCTAACAGCGCGGCTCAGGCGTGCTTCCCATGCGTCCAACCCGGCGATCAGATCCAGCCGCACCGGAACCGCCATTTCGGCCGCCGCAGTCGGGGTCGGTGCGCGTTTGTCGGACACAAAGTCGATCAAAGTCGTATCGGTTTCGTGACCAACAGCCGAAATCAAAGGAATGGCCGATGCCGCCGCGGCGCGCGCGACGTTTTCTTCGTTGAACCCCCAAAGGTCTTCGATTGATCCACCACCACGCGCTACGATCAACAGATCAGGACGCGGCAAAGCCCCCCCCGGCGTCAACGCATTGAACCCCTGGATGGCGCGGGTCACTTCGGGCGCACAGGCTTCACCCTGAACGGCCACGGGCCAAATCAACACCTTGCGTGGAAACCTGTCCCTTAGGCGGTGCAGAATATCGCGGATCACAGCCCCCTGAAGCGACGTCACAACGCCGATAATCTCGGGAAGATACGGCAACGGACGTTTGGCGCTTTCGTCGAATAAACCTTCGGCACCCAGCTTTTTCTTGCGCTTTTCCAGCATGGCCATCAAAGCACCCTCGCCCGCGATGGCGATCCGCTGAGCGTTCAGACCAAACTTCGATTGGAACCCGCTGGCGGTCATCTTGCCTTCGACGATCACCTCCATCCCTTCTTCGGGATGCATGGCCAAACCGGCCACCTGACCCTTCCATGTCATGCAGGACAGGACGGATTTGTCGTCCTTCAGGTCAAAATACATATGCCCCGAACGCGCCAGAACCACCCGTCCCACTTCGCCCCTCACCCGGACCCAGCCAAGCTCGGCTTCGATCAACTTCTTGACCGTGCCTGCGATTTCCGAAACGGAAAATTCTGGCGTATTGTCACCGGGGGTGTCGTCGAACAGGTCCATGGGGTCTGCCTTGTGCTTCGCTTGGCCGCAACTTAGAACGCGCGGACGCGAGAGTGAAGCAGGGGACGCGCATGAACATCCTTATTCTTGGCAGCGGTGGACGCGAACACAGTCTGGCATGGGCCGTCTTGCAGAACCCCAAGTGCGACCGGCTGATCGTGGCCCCCGGTAACGCCGGGATTGCTGCGATTGCAGATTGTGCGTCCCTCGACATCAACGATGGTACGGCTGTGGTTGAATTTGCCGAATGCGAAGCGATTGATTTTGTGATCATCGGCCCCGAAGCGCCTTTGGCGGCGGGTGTGGCAGATGATCTTCGCGCCGCTGGCTTCACGACATTTGGTCCCTCGAAAGCAGCCGCCAAACTGGAAGCCTCAAAGCGGTTCACCAAAGAAATTTGCGATGCGGCCAATGCGCCGACAGCGGCTTGGGCACGATTTACCGAAGCGGGTCCTGCGAAAGCCTATTTGCAAAAGGTTGGTGCCCCCATCGTCGTAAAGGCCGATGGCCTGGCCGCTGGCAAGGGCGTGATCGTTGCAATGGAACTGGGCGAAGCCGAAGCCGCCGTGGATGATATGTTGGGCGGCGCATTCGGATCAGCCGGCGCCGAAGTCGTGATCGAAGACTTCATGGACGGCGAAGAAGCCTCCTATTTCGTACTGTGCGACGGGTTGGACGCGCTTCCCATCGGTACGGCCCAAGACCACAAACGCATTGGCGAAGGCGATACCGGGCCGAACACGGGCGGCATGGGTGCTTATTCCCCGGCTCCGGTGCTGAACGATGTGGTCGCCAAACGCGCCATGGACGAAATCGTGCGCCCCACACTGGCGGAAATGGTCAGGCGCGGCACACCCTATCAGGGGGTTTTGTACGTTGGCCTGATGATCAAAGACGGTGCACCGCGACTGGTGGAATACAACGTCCGCTTTGGCGATCCTGAATGTCAGGTCCTGATGATGCGGCTCGGCGCGCAAGCGCTTGATCTGATGCAGGCCGCAGCTGAAGGCCGCTTGGCGGAAACTCAAGTCAACTGGGCCGACGATCACGCGATGACGGTGGTGATGGCCGCGTCCGGCTACCCCGGCGCTTATGACAAAGGCAGCCGCATTGGCGGGTTGGACACCCTGCTCGAAACCTCCAGCCAGATGATGTTTCACGCAGGCACATCGGAAAGCAACGGCGGCATCATCGCGACAGGCGGACGGGTTTTGAACGCCACAGCGCACGGCGCCAGCCTGCAAGAGGCCCGCGACGCGGCCTATGCTTTGATCGACAGCGTGGATTGGCCGGATGGCATCTGTCGTCGCGACATTGGATGGCGCGCGCTGAAATAGCCTGCGCGGTTGTCGCATGACGACACAGCTGCTAGACTTCGGATCAATTGGACGGAGGTTTTATGGCCATTGTGGCATCCCTTCGGGCCGCGCACTTTTGATAAAGGCGCCAGCCCGTGACACCTAAACCGCCAGCGCCTTGCTGTGCGGAGCCAAACCTTATGTCCGGGATACATCTACAATGACCACCCTAACCTATGCCGATCTTGGCTGGAGCCGCTTTTTCGCGGCCCTTGCCAATGCAGACGACGTCCAACCGCTTCGCGTCGCAGAAGTCCACCGCAATGCCGTCAGCGCTCTTGGCCCCAAAGGCCGCGTTTCGCTGAGCGTCCCCGAAGACATCGGCCCACTTGCCGTTGGCGATTGGGTCACATGCACGGACGGCACTGTCACAACACGCTTTGAGCGGCAAAGCACCCTGGAACGCCGCGCACCCGGCGACGACGCCCGCACCCAATTAATCGCCGCCAATGTGAACACCCTTGGTATCGTCAGCTCCTGCAACGCCGATTTCAATATTCGCCGGTTGGAACGCTACCTGATCTTGGCCGCTGATGCCGATTGTTTGCCTCTGATCATCCTGACCAAAGCCGACGAAACGACAGACGCGCCAGACTATGTGCGCCAGGCCAAAACGCTTTCGCCATTGGTCACCGTGCTGGCCATCGACGCCACTGACGCTAGTGACATCGAATTGCTGGATGCGTGGTGTCGCACCGGCGACACCTTGGCGCTTGTCGGGTCGTCTGGTGTCGGCAAGACCACCATCCGCAATGCGCTAACGGGCGATCTGGCCGAAACCCAAGCGATCCGCGAAGATGACGCGCGCGGCCGTCACACCACGACATCGCGCGCTCTGGTGCGCACAAAAGCCGGTGGCTGGCTGATCGACACCCCCGGCATGCGGGCGCTCAGGTTATTTGACGTCGGCGGCGGCATCGAAGCAGTATTCGCCGACATCGAAGAGTTGACCCAAGGCTGTCGCTTCAACGATTGCGCCCATGACACCGAACCCGGCTGCATGGTTCGGGCGGCCCTGGCCGATGGTCGGTTGGAACCCGATCGCATGGCGCGCTGGAAAAAGCTGAAAGCCGAGGATTTGCGCAACACCGAAACCATCGCCGAAAGCCGCGTACGCGCAAAAGGGTTCCAAAAAGGCGTGAACAACGCCCTGTCCCGCAAGCGACGCGACCGGGGCGACTGAACCACCACAGGTCAGCGCAGAACAATGGGCGCACGCGCCTGCGGGGGTTGCACACCGGCAAGCAACCGCCTAGATACCGCTGACCTGTCAACGAAGGCGAAAACGCTCATGGAAAACGTCGTCCTAATCGTCCATCTGATCCTGGCTTTGTCTTTGATCGGCGTGGTGCTTTTACAGCGCTCGGAAGGCGGTGGACTGGGCCTTGGCGGCGGCGGTGGCGGCGGGCTTGTCAGTTCGCGCGGGGCCGCAACGGCTTTGGGCAAAGTGACATGGATTCTGGCAATCGCCTTTATCGCAACCTCGATCACACTGACCATTATCGCGGCACAAAAAGCGGGCGGCAATTCGGTTCTGGATCGTTTGGGCATCGAAGCGCCTGTGACGCAAGACGGCGAAATCCCGTCCGGTGACTTGCTGCTTCCTCCTTCGTCATCCGGCGGTGTCGATGGTGGCGGGCTGTTGCCACGCGCGGACGAATAGTCGAAACCGGCTGAGCGATTTGTTTCAGGGTCCTAAAAGCTGATCGCTTGGCTATGAAGATGGGCTTGCGCGTTTTTACGGGCGAACTTCACCGGACACGCGGCAACGTTGCCCTCGGCACATCAGTTATTCACAGACAGGTTTCCGCAATGACTGACGTGTTTGACCAAGGATCAAGCTGACCTATCGACGTATCATTCTGGACCTAACCCCAAACAGAGCCTTCTTAATTCGGTAGAACCACGAGGTTCGAGAAGTTTTCGATCAGCGATACCTTTTTAAGCAGGTCCTCTTCCGAACTTTCCTTCAGAATGTATCCGGCAATGTTTTGGTCGTACGCGGAATCGATATCGGATTTGTTGTCCGATGTGGTCAGAATAAAGATAACCACGTTCTTTAGGGCCGGATCGCCGCGAATTTCCCGAAGAAACTCGTGACCATCCATGCGCGGCATATTGATGTCGAGCGTTACGATATAAGGTGGTGGCAAACGATCATTGGCGTTGTCGCCACGCAGAATCTCCAAAGCCTCGATCCCGTCCTGTGCGGTGAAGACGGGATTGCTAAACCGCGCCTTGTTGATCGCACGTTTGATTTTCATGACGCTGACTTCGTCGTCATCGACGATCAAAAACTTCACTGGTTCAAAGTCCAATTCTTGGCCCTTTCGTGGTTTCCTAGGTCATGCAGCAATGTCACGGTCGGTGTTCACGAGCCTCAAATCCGCGATCTCAAAAATGAACTTGCACCCACGCGTTTTGGGCGCATCTGAATGAACTGAAAGACGGCCGTTCAACCGTTCGATCAGCTTGCTGACCAATGCCAAGCCAAGCCCACTCCCCTCAACCACGTCGCGGGATTGAAGCGTTTTGAACAGCTCGAATATTTTCTTCTGAAAGCGCGGCTCGATCCCCGGACCGTCATCTTCGACAGTGAGCCGGTGGCCCAGGGCACTGGGTTCATAATGTATCGAAATCTGTCCGTTCGGTTTGTCGTGATGTTTGATCGCGTTGGTCACAAGGTTCAGCAAAATTTGCCGGGCCGGCAAGCCAAACGTCGTGACATGCCCCGGATTGCCCTTCAGCGAGATGCCGTAGTTGGAATTGGGGTCCAACAAATCCGCCAGTTTGCTCACTTCGTCGGCAAGATCGAGCGTCTCAACCGCAGTGTCCATCTCGCCAACTTTCGCATAGGTCAGCAAATCGGACTGCAAGGCAGAAAGACGCAGGCTGCGTTTGATCAAAAGCTCCAGGTTGTGGATGCAGGATTCCGACAGATGTTCGCGTTCGTCCTCAAGCGTCCATCTGGCCAGATCCTGGATCGCATCCAAGGGCGAACGCAAATCATGCGCGGCGACATAGGCGAATTCTTCAAGCTCGGCGTTGGACCGTTGAAGTTCACCCGCCTGCCCTTTGAAGACATCCAAAGCACTGGCAATCGCCCCGATTTCGTCGCGCCCGCTCACCCGGATTTCTCGGGCGTAATCGCCATCCGAGATTGCAACAACATCCTGAGTTAACTTGGTAAACCTCTCACTGATCTGTCGACGGATCACGTTGCGGTTTATAAAGTATATCCCCGCCAAGATCCAAACCGTGGTCGCAAGACCAATCCACATGATCGTCCCGGTGATATCCGTGGCGATGATGATCTGCCTTTGAAAAGTCTCTTTGGCTTCCGCAACGAATTTGTCTGTTTTTCGATCAATGTCACGAACCGCTGCCGCCTGTGAGCGTTTCAACTGATCAAACCGTTCACGCGTCGTCGCATTGGCCTTGAGCAACACAATAAGACGGCCGTCACGGGACAGAAATTCCCGGATACCGGATGCAAGCTGCGCAAGCTTCACCCGGTCATCGTTGTCCTCAAGCAAGATCAGCGATTGCCCGATGTTGCGCAGCCGAAACTGCAAATTGGTGTTCAGTGCATCAATATCCTGACCGGTCGTTGCGTGTTCAAGCATATTGCCGATGTCGAGAACATTGCTTCGCAGCGTGTTCAAAACCTCGATTTCGCCTGCAAATATCAAATATGGCGTAAGGTCGGTTTGCGGCGCAGTCGCACCATCATTCGAAAGCTCCAAAGGCGTTAGTATCTGTGCTGTCAACCGGATCAAAAGCTGATCAAGCGCATCCCTCATCTTCTCCAAAGCCACCAAAATCTCGGCCTTGGACTGTAAAATGTCCGCCTCTTGCACACGCTGGCGAAACTGATTGCTGAACAGCTCCTCATTGATGCGGGAAAACGCCAAACGGTTGACCTGAAATTCTGTCATAATGTCTTCGGCAAGATTGCTGGACAGGAATCCCGACAAGACGTCGTCAACACGACGCTTGTTCTCGTAATATTTGCGGCGAAGTTCGGTGAGTTCTTCAGCCGTCAGGTCGTTTTCCAACAGCGACGTCTGGCTAAGCACTTGCGTCGTAAGTCGCGCAAATTTCTGGGTTTCATGCAGCAAAGGGACGGAAGTATCGTTGATCGACGTCTCAACCCTGTTGAGCCGCAGCAATTGCAACCCGACCGTAGCTTGAAACGTTGCAACGAACAGAACAATCAAAATCATCGTCGCGCTCAATTTGAACACGACGCTGCTATGCCAACGATCAATCAGGTGAGTGGCCAGTCGTAATTTAATGTCCTGCATGCCTCCGGTCGAATTTTCCGAATTTACCCAATCAGAAGTTAACTGGGCGTTAACATCCGCAGTGCTCCATGGCGCGGAAATGTGAAGGCAGGCTCATATCAGTATGAACGTAAAAAAATCCCAACCCACCCGGCGGGACGTGCTGATCGGGCTATCGACAGCTGTGCCCGCTTATTCGGCGGCAAGTTTCGCCTCGGGCTCGGCTGACATGCCGGTCCATGATTATGCGGCGAAAATGGCGATAAACCTGAAGGGCAGCCGTGACCTGACACTTGATTTGCTTTTGCCCCAGGGAAGTGGCGCCAACATAAAACCAGTGGCCAAGGCCTTCACCCAGGCCACCGGAATCGCAATCAGACTTAACGAAGCCCCGGTCGACGACATAAACCTTAAACTGACACTGGATGCACTAGGCGGCGGCGGCGCCTATGATCTGGCTTTGCCTGCAACCTTCGGATTGCCAGATCTGGTCGAAGCCAATGCCATCATGCCAATTTCGAATTTTGCCAAAAAACACGAACCACCCGGTTTTCGCGACGACATCTTGTATCAGATTGGCGATACTTTCGACAATGATGTCTATGGGTTTCAGGCTGACGGTGACGCCTATGTCATGTTCTACCATAAAGACTTGCTTGAAAACCCCGTTGAACAAGCGCGATACGCCGACATTTTTGATCATGCGCTCACAGCCCCCAAAACTTGGGATGAACTCGACAGGCAGATCGCCTATTTCCACCGACCGGACGATAACATGTGCGGCGGACTTTTGTTCCGCACCCCAAGCTATGTGACGTGGGAATGGTGGGTTCGGTTTCACGCAAAAGGCTATTGGCCGATGGCCGAGGACCTGACACCGCAGATTAACGATGACGCGGGCGTTGCGGCGCTGGAAGAACTGATTGCGGTGACAGATTACCTTTGCCCCGAAACCATGACGCTTGGGCTCTTTGAAAACTGGGATCGTTTCGCCAAAGGCGATATCTATTGCAACATCGGCTGGGGGGGGTCGCAAAAGCACCTGAATGGCCCCAATTCGACGATGAAGAACCGCATGGTTTACAGCCCCACCCCCGGCGGCATTGATGGCGACGAAACCTTTCAAACACCCTATTTCAACTGGGGCTGGAACTATGTTGTCACCACCCAATCCACCGAACCCGAAATCGCCTATCTGTTCGCGTTATTTGCCTCAAGTTCCGAGATGTCGACGCTCGCCGTGCGTCAGCGCGATGGGTATTTCGACCCGTTCCGCTCAGAACATTACCAAGATGCCTCGATCATCGAGGCTTATTCCGAAGACTTTCTGGACGTACATTTGGAAAGCATGAAGAACGCCATTCCCGATCTCTATCTTGCGCATCAAGGCGAATACTTTCGCGTGCTCAGCGAATGGCTGAACCGCGCGCTTCACAAAGAAATCCCGCCCCGGCAAGCCCTGACCCATGCGGCTGAACACTGGGAGCTGATATCCGTGCGCACGGATTACGCCAGACAACAACAACGCTGGCAGGAACTCCGCGCAAAATATCCAAAACACCTTCGTAGCCGGTTGCGCGATCTGTAAGCACAAGCGCCTTGGTGGACCGATCAAAGATTAACGCCGCCGCTGGTGTACCATCAGCCGGGTGTGCTATTTGAACAAAGACGCTCAAACCCACCGAAGAAGCGCTTGAAAATGTCATTCGCACACCCTGCCCTAAAGCGATCCGCCGACTGATGGTTGACTGGATCACCCAAAACGGGCTGCTCGACTACGACGAAGCGGTGTCTTTCATGGAAACCCGCGCCGGTGCCATCCGTGCAGGCACCTTGGACGAGGCGATCTGGCTCGTCGAGCACCCCCCGCTCTACACCGCCGGAACCTCGGCCAATGTGCGCGATCTGAAAGACCCTGACCGCTTCCCGGTTTATGCGTCAAAACGCGGCGGGCAATACACCTATCACGGCCCCGGACAGCGGGTCGCCTATGTCATGCTGGATGTCGCCAAGCGCGGCCAAGACATCCGCCGGTTCGTGCACGATCTGGAAGATTGGATCATCGCCACCCTTGCCGAGTTCAACGTCAAAGGCGAACGCCGGACGGGTCGCGTTGGCGTTTGGGTCGTGCGCCCCGAAAAACCGCCCCTGCCCGACGGCAGCCCGCGCGAGGATAAAATCGCGGCCCTCGGCATCCGCATTCGGAAATGGGTGTCGTTTCATGGGCTGTCGATCAACGTCGAACCAGACCTCACCCACTTCGACGGCATCGTCCCTTGCGGCATCGCCGAACACGGCGTCACGTCACTGGTCGATCTCGGCTTGCCGGTGACAATGGCGGATGTAGATTCTGCCTTGGAAAGAACGTTCTCTCAGATATTCTGATCACGCAGTTTAAGGCCTTATCAATGCCCATTTTGCATGATTTAATTGCACGCTATGATCGAAAAATACTTAACAATACTGGGAACAATACTCGTCGGTAGCGTGCTTTTAGTGTTCGTTGCGGTCCTTGTAGTGGCTGGATTTGCCATTGCCCTTTTAGCAGTACCTTTCATGATGATCTGGGAAGCTTTCAATCCCAAATACGACGCCAAAAACATGGATGAATACCAAGGACTTATCGCCGCATTGCGGGAAGGCGACATCCCATTTTTGGAAACCTATGCCGCCAGTGTTCCCGAGTTTCCGAACTGTAACGATCACTTCATTGGACGCAGTTGGCTGATGAATGCGATCGACGAAGGTACAGTTGGTTCAGTACAATGGATATTGGACAAAGGTGCCCAATTTGAGGGCTACAATGATGAGGGAAGATCACCGCTGACCGCAGCAATCGAACGGGAAACCGACGGCGCACAAATGGTGGCACTTTTACTGGACCGCGGTGCTGATCCGAACGCGCAAGGAACGATGGAAAACCCGCTTCATATCGCTGCCATATGGGGAAGCCTGGACACCGTCAAATTACTGTTGGACCATGGGGCGGACCCTTTGAAACGGGATCTGGAATACAGCTCCGAGCGGCCAGTCGACTATGCGCGCCGCACAAGACGCGCCGAGGTCCGCACGCTATTGGAAGACGTCACGGCCGCTGTCGAAGCCGCCCAGCCCCAACAAAACGGCTAAACCTGACCAACAAGCGGTTCACGCACACCTGCCCGCACAACATCTGGATCATAGGGCGCGCGGGCAAAGACCCGATGCACCAAGGGTTCAAAGTGTTCCAAGGCCAGCGTCTCATACTCAGGATCAAAGCTCGACTGATCCCAGCGTTCGCAGAACGTTACGCAATCGTTGAAATACATATGCCCGGCATAGGCCTCACGCTTCATGGGATCAGCACCTACATGTTCGCCGAAATAGACCATCTGGAAATCGCCGTGCTTTTCCACGACCCACGTGCATTGCTCACGCACAAAAGGCTTTAGGATCGCAGCCGCGTATTCGTCGTGATTGTAGGGTGCAAAAATATCGCCAATGTCATGCAGCAAGGCTGACACGATCCAGTCGATATCCGCCCCGTCCCGCTCGGCGCGACTGGCCGCTTGCAAAGAATGCTCAAGCCGCGTGACTTTGTACCCCGACAGGCTTTCATCCAGCGACATCAGCGCTTTCAGCAAACGATCCGCCGTGCCTTTGGTGTATTCCACCTCGTGTTCGGTCAGGAAATCATAGTCTTCCTTGTCACCGTCTTTCATGGCTGTGAATTTGACGTGGTCCATCAGGAATAAATCCCTGTGTTGTTTGCGGCACCCTTCATCATCGTCTTGGCCTGCTCCGCACGAATTTCATCATAAATGCCAAGGCTTTCCGCATCAAAATTCGCCTTTGGTGCCTCAACATGCTCAAAATGCCCAAACCGATCCTCGCCGCGCGCGGCCATAACATAATCCTTTGCGCCGACACGCTGCTCCATATCCGGGCGCACATAGCGGATCACGCATCCGATCCGGCGATCGTCCGAGGTATTCGGCCCCGACCCATGGATCGTCAGCCCGTGGTGAAGGCTCATCTGACCGGGCTCCAACACGATCCGCGCTTTGTCGGCCTCGGCGATGTCCACCTTCACCTCCTGGCCGCGACTAAGCAGGTTGTTGGCGTCAAACGTGTCTTCATGGGGCAAAATCGGGTTCTTGTGGCTGCCTTGGACAAAATCCATGCAACCAGACGCCCGCGTTGCCGGTGACAAAGCGATCCAAGCCGTGACCAACCCGTCAATCGCCCCCAACCCCCAATAGGTCAGATCCTGATGCATCGACACGATTGCGGAGGTTCGTGGTTCTTTGATGAAGAACTCAGCGGCGTAAATCAGGATGTCAGGGCCAATCACTCCTTCAACCACATCCAAAACGCGCGGATTGCGGGCAAGTTCTGCGGCAAAAGGCATCACCACATGCGAATTGACCCGTTTGTAGGTGTTCAAAGGCAACGGCAAACCAGCATCGCGCCAGTCATGCTCGATGTCCTCCAGTGCGGTCCGCGCATTGGCCGCCTCAGCCGCATCCAGAACCGAAATCGGGTACAAATACCCGTCGCGCCAATAGGCGTCGACTTGGTCGGCGGTCAAACCTGTTTCTGTCGTAGATTGCGGTGTCATGCTACTTCTCTTTGGCTGAAAAATCCAGGGTGCTCCCAAGAAACCTCGCGCAATCAACACGCTCTGTACTATTTCCGACATTCAACAATAAATTTGCCATTTTGTCGCCAATATTTCCGACTTGTTTGTCGGCAGCATTATCGGAGCGCAATTCATGTACGACGTTACCCGCAATTCAACCGTTCTGGAAAACGGCATCACAGTCATTTCCGAGACCGCCCCGCATTTCAACCGAACAGCCCTTGGTATTAACGTTTTGGCGGGCGGCATTCACGAACCTGCACATTTGGCGGGCATGGCCCATCTTCTCGAACATTTGATGTTTCGGGGCACCGAGACCCATTCGGGGATCGAACTTCAAGATCGGATCGAAGACCTGGGCGGCAATGTCAACGGGCGGACACAACTGGATCAGACTTCGTACTATTGTACAGTCCTGAACGATGATGTTCCACGTGCCATGCAACTTTTGGCCGATCTGATCCAACGCCCCAAACTTGACGTGGAAGACATTGAACTTGAAAAACAAATCATCGAAGATGAAAGTTGCCGGGGGTGCTTCAACTGCTCGATGAACGAAGCCTTGTTCGAAGCCGCCTACCCCGATCAGCCAATGTCGCGTCCGGTCATCGGCTACAAGGATACTGTTGATGCGATCACACGCGATGATCTGGTGGCCTTCCACAACACTTTTTATGTGGGCCGCAACATCACCATTGCCGTATGTGGCGACATTTCCCACGACGACGTCGTGGTGCTGGTCAAGGCGTGTCTTGCCGAACTGCCTGCAGGCGACGTCAGCGCCCTGCCCGAATTAACCTATCATGGCGGCGACATGCACATGGGCACAAGTTCCGAGGAATCGAGTGTCTGGCTCGGCTTTGACATAACCGATTACTCTGTGGAACAGAAGCGCGCCATCGGGATGTTCAGCCACATCCTTGGCGGCCATGGACAGTCGCTCTTGATGCAGGAATTGCGAGAAAAACGGGGGTTGGTTTATCACGTATCCGTCGAAGAACGGACCTATGCCCGCCGCGACATGGTTCGGGTTTATCTGGAAGGACCGTCACGAAAGATCGCCGAAATCTGTGACGTCGCGATCGATACGATACACGCAGCCG
This sequence comes from uncultured Paracoccaceae bacterium, assembly GCA_938005545.1. GTDB lineage: Bacteria > Pseudomonadota > Alphaproteobacteria > Rhodobacterales > Rhodobacteraceae > CALKXV01. Next base: position 182,745 of record CALKXV010000032.1, on the reverse strand, counting down.
CCAAAACACTGAGCGACGCCGAAGTGACCAAGACCCTGCGTCGACATCATGTCAACGAGTTGATGAGCCTCGATGAATTGGAAGGTCGCGCCTTAGACATGATGACGGACATTAGTGAAATGGGTCGAATCTGCGATCCGAGCGATCGCTACAAAGCCTATCAGGCCCTAACCACAAAAGACTTGACCGAAGCCGGTCGCGCGCTGCTATCCGTGCAGCCAAGTATCGTCATCTCGGCACCCTTGCGGTACGCACCCAAATTGAGCGATCTGCGAAACCGACTAGGCAACAAACGAAGCGGTTTGCTGGGTGGGCTATTGAAGCGGGCTGGCTAGACAAAATCAACATTCTCTGGCGTCAGGGATATCCATCCCGCACCGCAGATACATTCTGGTGCTCCATGGGCGGCACCAGCAAATATCAAATCCCATGGCATACAACCCACGCCACGCATTTGGCAGACTTGCGACGTCTTTGGCCGCGAATGGGCGAGTTCAGCCATTCTCAGTCCCATTTTGGACTGGATGTCAGCGATTCAACCGAAAAAGGAAGCTGAGACAATTTAACTGCCCCGTGCGGCGGTTTCGCCCATTGCGACAATAGTGACGCCGCATTAAAAGGCGGGAAACGCATTGGGTTTAAAGCCTTTGCAGCAATGAGAATCAGGAGGCTTTCTCAATGGCCGACGCCGCCGCACACGAGCACGACGACCACGAACTCGGATTTTTCCAACGCTGGTTCATGTCTACGAACCACAAGGACATCGGAATTCTCTACCTATTTACGTCCGGTTTCGTCGGTTTTATCGCCGTCGCCTTCACCGTTTACATGCGGATGGAGCTGAAAGACCCCGGCGTTCAATATATGTGCGATGAAGGTGCCCGGTTGTTTGCCGATGGCACCTGCGCGCCGAACGGCCATCTGTGGAACGTGATTGTCACGGCTCATGGTATCCTGATGATGTTCTTCGTTGTGATCCCCGCCCTATTCGGCGGATTTGGCAACTATTTCATGCCGCTGCACATTGGTGCACCAGACATGGCCTTCCCGCGGATGAACAACCTGTCTTACTGGCTGTACGTTGCCGGGTCGTCGCTTGCCATCGCCTCGGTGTTCTCACCGGGCGGGAACGGACAGTTGGGGTCTGGCGTGGGTTGGGTACTTTACCCGCCGCTATCGACCTCTGAACAAGGCTTCTCGATGGATTTGGCGATCTTCGCGGTTCACTTATCGGGGGCCTCGTCGATCCTGGGCGCGATCAATATGATCACAACGTTCCTGAACATGCGTGCCCCCGGCATGACCTTGTTCAAGGTGCCATTGTTCGCGTGGTCGATCTTTGTCACCGCTTGGCTGATCCTTTTGTCCCTGCCCGTTTTGGCCGGTGCCATCACGATGCTTTTGACGGACCGGAACTTCGGCACCACGTTCTTCCAGCCGGAAGGCGGCGGTGATCCGATCCTTTATCAGCACATTTTGTGGTTCTTCGGTCACCCGGAAGTCTATATCATTATCCTGCCGGGCTTTGGCCTGATCAGCCACGTAATCTCAACCTTCTCGCGCAAACCCGTCTTCGGCTATCTGCCTATGGTCTGGGCACTGATTGCCATTGGCGCTTTGGGTTTCGTCGTCTGGGCGCACCACATGTACACCGTCGGAATGAGCCTTCAGCAACAGACGTACTTTATGCTGGCGACCATGGTGATCGCGGTACCAACGGGCGTGAAGATCTTCAGTTGGATCGCAACGATGTGGGGCGGTTCGATCGAACTCAAAACACCGATGCTCTATGCGTTCGGCTTTTTGTTCCTCTTCACACTCGGCGGCGTCACTGGCATCGTGTTGTCACAGGCTGGCATCGACCGCGCCTATCACGACACATACTATGTGGTCGCGCACTTCCACTATGTGATGAGCCTTGGTGCGGTCTTCTGCATCTTTGCCGGCGTCTATTACTGGATCGGCAAAATGTCTGGCCGCCAGTACCCGGAAACCTTGGGCAAGATCCAGTTCTGGATGATGTTCATCGGCGCAAACATCACCTTCTTCCCACAACACTTTCTGGGTCGCCAAGGCATGCCACGCCGCTACATCGACTATCCCGAAGCCTTCGCCTTTTGGAACGAGGTTTCCAGCTGGGGCGCCTTCCTCGCCTTCGCCAGCTTCCTTTTGTTCATCGGGATCGTCTTTTACACGATCTTCGCAGGCAAGCCGGTCAATGCGAACAACTACTGGAATGAACACGCGGATACGCTGGAATGGACATTGCCATCCCCACCGCCCGCGCACACCTTCGAACAACTTCCAAAGCGCGAAGACTGGGACAAAGGTCACTTACACTAACGAAAAAGCCCTGCTTCAAGCGGGGCTTTTTTTCGCCGTCTCAACAACGCAAATGCCCCATTCAACCCGTCGATTTCTTGCCTGGTTTTCAAGATAGGGGATGCGCCAATGCAGCCGGTTCAACGCCCACCCCAAAGCTATCTTAACGATCCAAAGGTGCCGTCCTTCGACGAAACCCGTATTCTGCTGGTCATGGACGGCCATTGCGCCATTTGCTCGCGTGCGGCCCGCCGCATCGCCCGCATGGATACTGGGGATCACATCCGCATCACCACCTGCACCAGCCCGCTTGGAACCGCACTCCTGACCCACTATGGCTTCGACCCCGGCGATCCCGCATCTTGGCTGATGATCCAGCATGGACGCGCCTATGGGTCTTTGGACGCGATGCTGCGCCTCGGCGGCCAGTTGCATCCGAGGCTCAAAGTGTTCAACGTCCTTCGCATCCTGCCCCAAAGGCTCCAGGACTGGCTCTACGCTCGTCTGGCCCGCAATCGTTACGCGTTGTTCGGCCACGACGATCTCTGCGCCCTGCCCGACCCCGCACTGAAGCACCGGTTGATCCCATGACACCCTTCGCACAATGCCTCGGCCCCGAACTGGCCCACTGCGCGCCCAAGGTTCAGGCATTGCACAAAACCCACGGCACATTCGGTAATCCCCCCATTTTTGGAAGGGCACGTCAGTAGAATCTAAGCTGCATCCAATTTCTGTGTCGGGGTCATGCCTGCCCATGCCACGCATGCTCGCCCCCAAGGTCACGACACGCGAAACCGGCGAAAACGGACGCTATCACTTCGACATCCGCATCGCGCTGCCTCTGATTGACGCTCAACTCACGCGCTATCACGGTCACCTCGATGTCCCAGATGCCGCATTGATCGGTGATCCCTGACGCTCTATTTTCCACCCTATGCCGTACCGTTGGACAGAAACCACCAAACAAAAGCGCCTGAAGCTCTGGCCGCACCAATCCATGACGCCAAAGGGGTTCGTGTGGTTCATCGGCGTGACCGCCGCCATGCTCACCCTGCCGCTTCTGGCGGTTCTGGGATCGCCCGTTGTTTGGATATTGATGATGTTCTTTCTGGCCGCCATCTGGGGCGTCTGGCGCGCGATCATGGCCAACAGAACCGCGCGCACAATGCACGAAGAACTGATCCTGTCGCCGGATCACGTGCACCTTGAACACGTGCCGCCCAAAGGCGCGCCACTTACCTGGGATGCCAACCCGCACTGGGTCTCTGTCCACATCACACCCAAAGGGCCGGTCGACGATTACCTCACGTTGCGGGGCGGTGGTCGCGAAGTCGAATTGGGCGCGTTCCTGACACCGGACGAACGAAAAGACCTCTACCACGAACTTTGTCCGATTTTGCGGGCGCCGTGATCTGCACCGTCGTGATCTGCACCATTGTTGGTCGCGGCGAACATCGCGCAAATGCGCGTTCCCTGTTCAAACCACGTTCCAGCATAGCAAAGGGCCGCGCACCGAAGGTGCGCGGCCCTCTCGCGACGACGAAGTCGGCGCAAATCCTAACCGAGTTTGGCCTTCACCATGGGGCCAACGGTACCAAAGTCCATTTGACCGGTATAGCGCTCCTTCAAAGCGCCCATCACCTTGCCCATGTCACGGATCGATTCGGCGCCTGTTTTGGCAATAGCGGCCTCAACAGCCGCAGATGTTTCGGCGTCATCCAGCTGTCTGGGCAGAAAATCCTCGATGACCGTGATCTCCGAACGTTCCTTTTCCGCCAGTTCCAACCGCCCGCCTTCTTCATAGGCGCGCGCGGATTCCTGACGTTGTTTCACCATCTTACCAAGGATCATCAAGATCCCGTCCGAGCCGACACCCACATCGCCGCCATCGCCCCCTTCGGCACGCAATGCAATGTCTCGATCCTTGATCGCGGCACTGATCAGCCGCAGCGTCGAGAGCCGGCTGCGATCCTTGTCCCGCATCGCTTGTTTCAGCGCATCGCTGATTTGTTCGCGCAACTCCATCACATCCCTCACGTCCCATAGGAGAAAGCCCACACTACCCGAGCAAAAATCCCCCTGCAACACCACATATTTAACATAACCCACTGTTTTAAAACGATTTCATAAAATCGCCTTCCCCCTTGACCCCAATTGGGAAGCCCCGTACACCCACCTCCGTTTACCATCATACAAGGTTCTGACGCCCCCATGCCGGATGCTCAAAAAACCCCGACCGCCTGTCTCGCACTCGCAGATGGCACGCTGTTTTATGGTCAGGGGTTCGGTGCAACGGGCCAGACTGTGGCCGAGCTTTGCTTTAACACCGCAATGACAGGCTATCAGGAAATCATGACCGATCCGTCCTATGCAGGACAGGTGGTTACCTTCACATTCCCACATATTGGCAACACCGGCGTCACAGAAGAAGACGACGAAACCGCTGACCCCGTGGCAAATGGCATGGTCGTCAAATGGGATCCGACTGCGCCCTCGAACTGGCGCGCGATGGAGGCTTTGGTCACGTGGCTCGCCAAGCGGGGCCGGATCGGCATCGGTGGTGTCGATACCCGCCGTCTGACTCGCGCCATCCGGCAACAAGGCGCGCCCCATGTCGCGCTTGCACATAACCCGGACGGTGTTTTTGATATCGAAGCGCTCGTGGCAGAGGCACGGGCGTTTTCGGGCCTTGAAGGGCGGGATTTGGCGAAAGATGTCACCTGTCGTCAATCTTATCGCTGGAACCAAACCCGCTGGGCCTGGCCCGAAGGATATGGCACCCAGCCAGACGCAAAATTCAAAGTGGTCGCAATTGACTACGGGGCCAAGCGCAACATCCTGCGGTGTCTTGCCAGCGTCGGCTGTGACGTCACAGTCTTACCTGCATCTGCTACCACCGAAGACGTTCTGGCTCAAAATCCAGATGGTCTTTTTCTGTCCAACGGCCCCGGCGACCCCGCGGCGACAGGTGCGTATGCGGTTCCCATGATCCAAGGTGTCATGGCGAACAGCCAGATGCCGATTTTCGGCATTTGTTTGGGCCATCAAATGCTGGCCCTGGCGCTTGGTGCCAAAACCGTCAAGATGAACCACGGCCATCACGGCGCGAACCATCCCGTCAAGGATATCGAGACCAGCAAAGTCGAAATAACCTCGATGAACCATGGCTTTACAGTCGATAGTCAAACCCTGCCAAAGGGCGTGAAAGAAACCCATGTGTCGCTCTTTGACGGCTCGAATTGCGGGATACGCATGGAAGATCGTCCGATCTTTTCCGTTCAGTACCACCCCGAAGCAAGCCCCGGGCCGACCGACAGCATGTATCTGTTCGACCGTTTTGCCAGCGCAATGGCCCAAAACATCAAGGTCGCGAATTAATCGCCAATTAACCACGCGCGGGGCATAGACAGGGCAGTTCTGCTGCAATGTATTGGTGCCCCTCCCGCGTGCTCACATTCCATCGATCTCCGCCCGTTCCCTTAAAGTCCGCCAACCGCGCAGACTTTGACACCGGCTCGGCGCGTGCGAACGGGGAAACCTCGCACGCCGGGCGCGCCGATACGCGGTCACTGGATCACATGGGTTTGGAAACCGCCCTGCGCAATTGTGCCCTGCCCATGGAACCTGCCGGGGCCGTCACGCCTGTTGCGTGCAAAAGCGTTCAGGATTTTCGCCGGCTCGAACCCCATCTGAAATCGCTTTTGGGCCCCGTCATCTGTCGCACCAAACCCGCAGACACCATCGAAGCCGAGATTCTGCGCCTTCGCTCCGGCCAATTGGCACGGCGCGCCGAAACCCGAACACCAAGGGCGGAAAGTTGTCGAACGTGGTCCGGCAGGCGCACCGCAATTGTGGTTTCGCTATTCTTCCTGACGCTTGCAGCTCTGGTCCTTCTGGCCCCGACACTCGCACTAAGCCTCATCACCATCTGGGCCGTGGTGACACTGATATCCGTCACAATACTGCGCTCGATCGGCACGCTCGAAGCCTTTCGCCATGCGCGCCACAAGCGTAAATGGTCCAGCGGGCGACCGGATCACATCGCGAACAATGACCTTCCAACCATTTCCCTGTTGGTGCCCTTGTTTGACGAACTCAACATCGCGGGCCATCTGGTCAAACGCCTGAGCGCTTTGGATTACCCGCGCGACAAGCTGGATGTGTGCCTTATTCTGGAACACGGCGATCTGCGCACCGAATCCGCTCTGAAACACGCCCGGATACCCAGATGGATGCGCATCGTGCATGTGCCCAACGGCCCCATTCAAACCAAACCCCGCGCAATGAACTATGCCTTGGACTTTACGCGGGGCGAGATTGTGGGAATTTATGACGCCGAAGACAAACCTGCACGCGACCAGTTGCGTAAAGTCGCTCTCGGATTTGCCCGCGCAGATCCAGACGTCGCCTGCCTGCAAGGTATTCTCGATTTCTACAACGCTTCCGAAAGCTGGTTGTCGCGCTGTTTTGCCATCGACTATGCGGCCTGGTTTCGTCTGGTCCTGCCCGGTCTGGTGCGCCTGGGCATGGTGATCCCGCTCGGGGGCACAACAGTCTTTTTCCGCCGCGGCGCATTAGAAGACTTGGGCCGCTGGGATGCCCATAACGTAACCGAGGATGCCGATCTGGGCCTCAGACTGGCACGGCGCGGTTATCGCACCCAGTTCGTGCAATCGGTCACAGAAGAAGAAGCAACACACCGCGTCGGGCCATGGCTGCGCCAACGATCCCGCTGGATCAAAGGTTATGCGATCACATGGGCCGTCCATATGCGCGATCCCTTGCGCCTGTTGGGGGATTTGGGGCCGATGCGTTTTATCGGTGTACAAATCGTGTTTCTGGGAACGCTCAGCCATTTCCTTTTGGCCCCGTTCCTGTGGTCGTTCTGGCTGATCCTGTTCGGATTTTCCCATCCAGTCAGCGCAACCTTCCCGGGCAGCGTTGTCCTTGGCATCGGCATCCTGTTTTTCATATCCGAGATCACCACCTTGCTGATCGCCGCCATGGCCGTGGCCACACCGCGACATGCGTGGTTGATCAAATGGGTGCCCTTGATGCATCTCTACTTCCCGCTGGCGGCTGTCGCCTCGTGGAAAGGGATCGCCGAACTGGTGACCCGGCCCTTTTTCTGGGACAAAACCGCGCACGGAAGCGCCAAGCCTATCCGGACCAGGACGCATCGGTTTCGACGGCGGCGTCCGCGTCGCGCCGCAGCCGCGCTTCAAACGCACGGCTGATATGCCCTTTCAGACGCTCATGGGCGGCGTCGCCATCGCGCGCTTCGATCGCATCCACAATGGACGCATGTTCGTCGACAGCAACATTGCTGCGCCCTTTCGCGGACAAAGACGTTGTCGCCATCAAGGCCATCGACCGATAAACCAGATCCAATTGCTTCACCAAAAACCTGTTGTGCGACGCAAGATGCACTTGTCTGTGAAAGCGCCGGTTGGTGCGTGCCAAAGCAACAGGATCGCCGACCAGATTGCGGTCGTCTTCGACAAAGGATCGCAGAATGCGGACTTCTTCTTCGGTCGCGTGCAACGCAGCCAACCGCGCCGCCAATGCTTCAAGCTCGGATCGCACCACGTAAAGCTCGGCCATCTGGTTGTGATCCAAGGACGCCACCATCAGCGAGCGTCCGTCCCGTGACAACAAGGATTGCGTCTCAAGCCGTTGCAAGGCTTCTCGGATCGGGGTTCGCGACACACCGAACCGATCCGCCAACTCGCTTTCCACCAAACGATCACCCGGACGATAGGTGCCGCAGTCAATCGCATTCAGGATAAGTTGATACGCGTCCTTGTGGCCGTGCCGGTTGTCCATGATCTACCTTTTGCTTCCCGTTCCGAAGGGTACGAGAACAAAAGCGCGATGCAAAGGCCCCATCCGCTGGCCAAGCCCCGGCACCTCGGCTACACCGCCGAACATGCCAAAGACCGCTTTTGCTCACGTTGAAACCTGGGTGTTCGACCTTGATAACACCCTTTATCCGCCAGACGTCCGGCTTTTTGACCAGATCGAAGTCCGCATGACGAATTGGGTGTCCAACGTTCTGGGCGTCGATGCGGAAACCGCCAACCATCTGCGCAAAGACTATTGGGCGCGCTATGGCACGACATTGGCCGGATTGATGCGCGAACACAATGTCGATCCGGGGCCCTATCTGACGGATGTGCACGACATTTCCTTTGACGCACTTCAACCGGACCCAAAGCTTGCCGCCGCCATCAAAGCGCTGCCCGGACGCGCCATCGTCTATACCAACGGCTGCGAACCCTATGCACGAAACGTGTTAGAGGCGCGCGGACTGACCGATTGTTTTGAGGCGATCTATGGTGTCGAACACGCCGAATTTCGCCCCAAACCCGAACGCGCGGCCTTCGATACGATTATCGCGCTGGATGGGTTTCAACCCGGCCGCGCAGCCATGTTCGAAGACGACACACGCAACCTCGAAGCCCCGATGGCCCTTGGGATGCGCACTGTCCACGTCGCACCGACCCCCGCACCGGCCCCGTTCATCGAATATCACACCGACGATTTGACCCAATTCCTGACCCAACTGACATGAGACAATCCACCCGCTTTACGGCACGCATTGTCAGGCTAGTCTAACCACCATGGACAGACGCACAGCCGACATCTTCATCGCAGGCGGCGGCATCGCCGGGCTGATTGCCGCCCTTGGCTTTGCCAAGGAAGGTTTCAGTGTCGTCCTGGCCGACCCGGCCCCCATGCCCGGTGATATAATGACAGACCTTCGATCAACCGCCTATCTGCAACCCGCGCGCGATCTCCTTCAGACCATCGGCGTTTGGGAAACCGTGGCGGATCGCGCCACACCGCTTGAAGTTCTGCGGGTCATTGATTGCGCAGGCGACCCAACTACGGCCAAAACCGAACGCGCGTTTGAGGCCGCAGACCTCGGCGCACCTGCATTCGGATGGAACCTGCCAAACGCCCTGATGCGGTGCGAACTGGCACAGGCCGCCGCCGCAAACGACCGGATCGATCTGCGTTTTGGCACCGGATTCAAATCGCTCTTGGCCCGCGATACCGAAGCCATCACAACGCTTTCCGATGGCACGCAACTCCGCTCAAAACTTGCCATTGCGGCAGACGGGCGCGGTTCAACCTTGCGCCAAGCCGCAGGCATCGACGTCGACGTCACACGCTATGGCCAAAAGGCGCTCGCCTTCCACGTGACCCATGACCAACCGCACAACGCGGTGTCAACCGAGCTGTACCATTCCGGCGGCGCGTTTGTTCTGGTGCCCCTGCCCGACTTCGAAAGCAAACCCGCCTCCGCCGTGGTCTGGATGAACGACGGCCCCGAAGCCCTGCGCTTGGCAAACCTGAACGAAACGGCGTTTTCCGACGCGGCCACCCAACGCTCCACCGGCGTTCTTGGCAATCTGACCCTGACCAGCGAACGCCAGATTTGGCCCGTCATCACCCAAACCGCGCGTGCGCTCACGGCGCGCCGTGTGGCAATCATCGCCGAAGCCGCCCATGTCTTGCCACCCATCGGGGCGCAGGGGCTGAACACTTCGCTTGTGGATGTTCACTGGCTTTTGGACGTTGCCCGCAACATGCCCGACGACATCGGCACGCCCAAGTTTCTGGATCACTTCGCAAAAGCGCGCACCCAAGACATCGCCGCACGTGCGCGCGTCATCGATCTCTATAACCGCATCTGCCGCTCCGACGTGCCCCCAGTGCAATCACTCAGACGCCTCGGACTGCGCCTGACGCACGACATCACGCCTTTGCGCCACGGCATTATGCGCGCAGGATTAGGTGGCTGACGGCATCGCCGCGTCCAACACTTTTTCAAAGCGCGCAACACTGGCGTCCACATCCAAAAGCTTATCCAGCCCGAACAGCCCAAGGCGGAAGCTTTTGTAATCATCACCCTCGCCCACCATCAACGGCACCCCGGCTGCGATCTGCGCCCCTTCTGCGGCAAAGGCCCGGCCCGACTGCACCTCACCGTCATCGGTGTAACAAACCACAACGCCCGGTGCCGCAAACCCCTCAGCGGCGACAGACCGAATGCCGCGATCCGCCAGAACCGCGCGTATCTTTTGACCCTGTTCCCATTGCGCGTCGGCCAGTTTGGCAAAGCCAAGCGCTTTGGTTTCAACCATCACATCGCGGAAATCCCGCAAAGCATCCGTCGGCATGGTGGCGTGATAGGCATGGCCACCGGCCTCATAGGCTTCCATGATGGTCAGCCATTTGCCAAGATCGACGGCGAAGCTGTTGGATTTTCTGGATTTCACGCGCTCCAAAGCCGCATCCGACATCATCACCAAACCCGTCGAAGGGGCCGCAGACCACCCTTTTTGCGGGGCGGAAATCAGAACGTCGACACCGCAAGCCTTCATATCGACCCAGACACAACCCGACGCGATGCAATCGAGCACAAACAGCCCGCCAACCTCGTGAACGGCATCAGACACCGCGCGAATATAATCATCCGGCAGGATCATACCGGCAGATGTTTCGACGTGCGGTGCAAAAACAACCGATGGTTTGTCGGCCCGAATACGCGCAACCACCTCGTCAATCGGAGCAGGTGCAAAAGGCGCCTGAGCATCGTTGCCCGTGCGCCGTGCCATCATGACAATTTCTTCGCTCGGCAGGCCAGAGGCTTCGAAAAGCTGGCTCCACCGGAATGAAAAGAAACCGTTCCGAATAACCATTACCGTTTCATCTTCGGCCAACTGGCGCGCAACGGCCTCCATCGCATAGGTCCCGCCACCCGGCACCAAGGCCACCCCATCGGCGTTGTAAACCTCGCGCAACAGCCCCGAGATATCCTTCATCACCCCCTGAAACGCCGCCGACATATGGTTCAGCGACCGGTCGGTGAAAACGACCGAGAATTCCAGCAATCCGTCGGGATCAATATCGGATCTGAGTGCAGGCATGAGTTTGGCTCCTCGCGTAAAATTTGACACGTCGTTAATCGCCGAAGGCTCGGGATGCAAAGCCTACTTTGGTATACTTCACCGACTGGCGGTCCAATCAGTATTGGCCTCGATCACACTGGCCACAGCCGAGGCTTTGGTCGCCAGTTCTTCGGGGGTGTCATCTGATAGCACCAAATTTGCCATCCTGTCATACAACGCGCGAGGTATAAAAGTTGAAGGCTTCGGTCCTAAGATCGCCTTCCCAGAAAGCAGTGATCCACAGGTCTTCGCCACCCGCCAACAGCTCCAAAATGCGCGGCAAAAGATATTCCCAGACCGCCTTTGGCACACCTTCAGGGTCATAAGCACCATGATACCAATCTTGAATATAATGAAGCGGCATGTCCCGAATGGGTGGCGTGAAAAAATCCGCCTCGATCTTCCCGTCCATACAGCACTTTACACAAACACCTGTCTCGGTTGGCTTCGGGCTCTCGAACACCCGGTACGCCTCCTCGATCAACTCGAAGAACGGATGATCCGGGCCGATTTTGCCTGTCGCCTTGTCCATGGTCCTAGTCTTTACACAAATTTTACCAAGGTTAAGCACGGTCCCACATCTTGTGCACCCCCCGGATCAGGGCCGCAAGGCGCACCGACGTGATACCGATGCAATACCGACGCGATACCGACGTCGCACCGAACGCCCAACCCCTGCAAACACAGGCGCGTTAACCAATCCATACGCACCCACCGTACGCTGCCCGCCATGCGTTGCCCGAACGGCTCCTTCATTTGGTCAATATATCTCTGGCGACGGGGCAGAACCTCGATAATACCCCCTCTTGCATCCACCCACCCAATCTATAGAAGCCCATAGACTTCAAATTTCCGCGAAACGCCGGGAGGGACAATCATGCGCGTATATTATGATCGCGATTGCGACATTAATCTGATCAAGGACAAGAAAGTGGCCATCCTGGGCTATGGCAGCCAAGGACATGCTCACGCGTTGAACCTGCGCGACAGCGGAGCCAAGAACCTCTGCGTTGCCCTTCGTGACGGGTCGGCCTCGGCCAAGAAAGCCGAAGGCGAAGGCCTGAAGGTCATGGGTATCGCAGAAGCCGCCGCATGGTGCGACCTGATGATGTTCACCATGCCCGACGAGTTGCAGGCTGAAACGTATAAGAAATACGTCAAAGACAACATCCGCCCCGGCGCCGCGATTGCCTTTGCCCACGGGTTGAACGTGCACTTCGGTCTGATCGAAGCTTCGGATGAAGTCGACGTAATCATGATGGCGCCAAAAGGCCCCGGTCACACAGTGCGCGGCGAGTATTCAAAAGGCGGCGGCGTGCCTTGTCTTGTGGCTGTCGACAATGATGCCTCCGGCAAAGCGCTTGAGATCGGCCTGTCTTATTGCTCGGCCATCGGTGGCGGACGTTCCGGCATTATCGAGACTGACTTTAAAGAAGAATGCGAAACCGATTTGTTTGGCGAACAGGCCGTGCTTTGCGGCGGGTTGGTCGAACTGATCCGCATGGGCTTCGAAACGCTGACCGAAGCGGGCTATGCGCCCGAGATGGCTTATTTCGAATGTCTGCACGAAGTGAAGCTGATCGTGGATCTGATCTATGAAGGCGGCATCGCCAACATGAACTATTCGATCTCGAACACCGCCGAATACGGCGAATATGTTTCGGGGCCGCGCATCCTGCCATACGACGAAACCAAGGCACGGATGAAAGAAGTTCTGAGCGATATTCAGTCTGGCAAATTCGTGCGCGATTTCATGACCGAAAACACTGTGGGTCAGCCGATGTTCAAATCCACGCGTCGCATCAATGACGCGCATCAGATCGAAGAAGTCGGCGAGAAGCTCCGCGCAATGATGCCCTGGATCTCCGACGGCAAAATGGTCGACAAAGCAAAAAACTAAGCGGTTTTGTAAATGACGCTTGAACGGCCTTCCTGATTGGAGGGCCGTTTTGTTTGTGTTTCCCCATTAGCCATACTTATGCCAAAGTCATGATGTTCCAATATTCATCGATATATTAACTCGGGATCATTAAAACATGGCAGACATTCGCGGAAACAGATTCGACAACACATTGGTCGGCACCTCTTTTTCAGACAAAATCCAAGGCTATGGCGGCAATGACGTCGTTGACGGTGGCGATGGCAACGACACGGTCAACGGCAATGCTGGCGACGACACGGTGTTCGGCGGCTTGGGCAATGACTCAGTTTATGGGGCCTCGGGCAATGATGTTGTCGACGGAGGCGAAGGCACCGACAAAGTCTATGGTGGTTCGGGCAACGACATATTGTTTGGCGGCGCAGGATCGGATTCGCTCTATGGCGGGAATGACGACGACACGCTTGATGGCGGCGCAGGGAACGACAAGGTCTTCGGTGGCGACGGCTCGGATGTCTTGGTGGCAAGTACCGGCAACGACACGCTGAATGGCGGAAGCGGAACCGACACGGTTCAATTCTCGGGCAACCGGGCTGACTATACGATCCGTCAGGTGAATGCGACAATCGTGGTCATCACGGATGCCGACGGTAACGAAGCCCGTGTGGTGAAAGTTGAGAATTTCGAATTTGCCGACATCACGCAAAGCTTTGACGAAGTCGTTCAGCCTTATGTGAATCCCGATGACCTGTTCGTTGGAACAGCAGCGGATGAAACCTTCGACGGTGGTGCGGGCAATGACACATTGACCGGAGACAATCTGAACGACTACTTCTTTGGTGGCGATGGCGTCGACACGTTCGATTTTTCGGATAACACGATAGGCGTGCAAGTGGTTGACTTAGGCCTTAGCACACTCCCACCTATTGGCTCTCCTCCTCCGCCCCCGACTGCAAACGTGGTTGTGGCGTCAACTGACAACTTAGACATTTCATCTGCCGTAGGTGGCAGCTTGGGTATTGAGCGTATGATCGGTACCGATCACGATGACATGTTCATGATCATCAATGGCGACGTGACCTTCATTGACGGTGGCGCGGGCAACGACATTGTTCTTGGATCCAACGGGAACGATACGCTCATCGGCGGAACTGGCGATGATCAGATGGGAGGCCTTGATGGCGATGATCTGATCACCACAGGCGACGGATTTGATTTCGTCTTCGTTGATCGCGACACTTTCGGCAATACCGTTCCTGTCGGCGATGGCCACGATATTGTCACCGACTTCGATCCCACGATGGACCTGTTGATTGTGCAGTTCGACGCCTATTTCGAATCTTATGATCCATTTGCCGATCTCACTCAAACCACCGATGGTGCCTTACTCACCTATGCCGATGATGCGTCGATCCTGCTTCAAGGCGTTGACGTCACCGATCTAAACGCGAGCAATCTTTTGACTTTTGAAGAACAGGTCAACCTACTAGGCGGCTTTTAAAAACCAAGGATACAGGCGCGGTCCGCCTTTCTGGATTGCGTCTGTTACGCGTCGGCTTTCGCGCGAACGGTCTCAACATCCAAAAAGGCTTCAACAGCCGCTGTTGCGACCACGCTCACCTCGCCCGTGTCCGGGTTGGTGATGTTCAAACCGCCTTCCACGGCCTTTATCGTAACGCTTCCACGCGGCAACCCGGCCTCCAACGCCTTGATGTCCAATGCCTCGGGATTTTGGACTCCGACCGTCACCTGCACCTGCATCTCGGCATGATCGATGCCCAATGCGGGCAGCATCGGGATGGATGAATGCCGGATCGCGTCTTCGATCGCGCGTTTTGCGGCCTTGGTGTAATCAGCCCCGTGCAAATCGTTGCCCATGCCCATTTCGATGATAAAGCGCTGCATCATGCGACCCCTTCCAGAGAGACCGAGATCGCGGCGTTGGCGATTACCGTTGGTTTGCCGCCGTCACGTCTTGGTACATCCAAGCCGCCTTTAACGACTGAAATGTGCGGCTGGCCGTATGGAAACACTTTGGCCAATTCCGCCGCATCGACCTGATCCGGTGCTGCGACGCCGATTTCGACATCCAGAACCATCGCGGATTTTTCGACGCCGAACAGCTCGGCCAAGTTGATCGAATTATGCCAAAGCGCATCTTTCAAAGCGCGCACGGCGGCTTCGGTGTAATCCTGTCGGCGCAACGATGTGCCCATGCCGAATTCCGTCAGCAATCTCTTTCCCAAGCGCATATCCTCCTGCTTTGAGTCTGTTTGCCTTGGCACCAATTCAGACGCAAGACCGCAGCGCTGGTGGCCGCTTGATTTCCGGGATAACACCAGAGCCTCGCAGATTTGAAAGCCAAACGTTTTGACGACACCGCTCACCCCCGACATCACCGCCCGCAGTTGGGTCATGGTGGCGATCCTTGGTCTTGTTTGGGGTGGCACGTTCCCTGTTATCGAACTGGCCCTGACAGAGTTCACGCCGTTTTGGCTTGCGGCGGGACGTGTTGTGTTCGCCGCCGTTTTGACGCTGGCGATCTGGCGCGCACTTGGCGGTAAGCTGTTCGAACAGCCACCCACGCAAAAGCAGAAAGTCAACCTGGTGGCGATTGGTGCGATGAGCACGGCCCTGCCTTTCATGCTGATTTCCTGGGGTCAGAATTACGTTTCCGCGGGATTTGCGGGCGTATCCATGGCGTCGGTTGCTTTGATGGTTTTGCCCCTGGCCCACGTCTTGATCCCCGGCGAAAGTCTGAACCGCCGAAAGACCTTCGGGTTTTTGATCGGGTTTGTCGGTGTTGCAGTCTTGATCGGACCACAAGCCTTCAGTCCAAGCGGCGCAGACGGTGAATTGGCGGGGCGTTTGGCCTGTCTTACGGCGGCGGGTTGTTATGCCGTGTCATCTGTCAGCATGCGCCGATTGCCCGCAATGGATGCGGTTGGACTTTCGGCGATCACGCTGTTGATCGGCGCGGTCATTGTCGTAACGGCGGCATTGATCACCGAAGGTTTGCCAAGCTGGCCGACACCGCGCGGCTGGATACTGATTGCATTGCTGGGGCTCGTCCCGACGGCGGCCGCAAATCTGTTGCGCATACTTGTGATCCGATCAGCCGGACCAACGTTTATGTCCCTGACCAATTATCAGGTCCCGATGTGGTCCGTCGCATTAGGTGTGCTTTTCCTCGGTGAACCTTTCCGGGCCTCGCTTTTGATGGCGCTTATCCTGATCTTGATGGGTGTCGCGCTTTCGCAATGGGGCGCATTGAAGCGATTATTTGGAAGAACTTGAGCCGAAAATCCGTCCGCGCATTCCCGGTTTTTCGTGAATTCACCATTCCATGCTATGAGAGCGATCTATTTAGTGTTGGGGAGTAATGTTATGGATCGTCGTTATGCGTCGAAGTTAATTCTAACCGGATCATTTGCAGCGCCTGCATTGATCCACCCGAAGACCACTTGGTCTAATCCGCTGGATGAAAAAGAAGAGGAAGCGCGACTGGCCGAAACCGCGCGACCGGTTATCCGACATGCAGCCAGAAACGTTGTTTTAAAGTGGTTTTTGATCAATACAGGGTCGGATTGGATTGGGATGAACCTTGCCCGCGATTTTCGCCAGTACAATGAAAAAAGATCGTCGCTTGGCGGTTTGCTGAGGGGGTATCAGCGCCCCACGGTGTCGCAACGCATGAAACTCGCCGAACTTGTGGGGACGATTTATCTGGTGAACAGCAGTCTGGTCATGCTGCCAGACACACAGTTGAATTTCAAACAGATGGAATACAATCTTTATCACCAATATCTGAGTTGGGATTTAGAAGCGGCCCTGAAGATTGTACAACTTGGCGACCGGACGCCCGAAGACATTCGCAAAGAAGCCAAACAAATTGGAGCGGCCTATGCCTTGGCTGGCACTCTGATCATGCTGATGATCAATCCCGTGACAGGCCGCATGTTCAACGCCGGAAGTTAAGCTGCGTTTTCGACTTCGGCCACAATCGCGTCGACGACTTTGTGCAACAAGGTTTCGTCTTCGCATTCGGCCATGACACGGATCAATGGTTCAGTGCCGGATTTGCGGATCAGCAACCGGCCCGTGCCTTCCAACTGGCTTTCCGCATCTGCAATTGCGGATTTCACCTGAGTTGTTTCGAGCGGTTGGGAACTTGCGTCGTACCGGACGTTCTTGAGCAGCTGCGGCACGGGTTCGAAGGCTTGTCGCAAGTCGCTTGCCGGTTTCAACGTGCGTTTCATTTCGGCCAGAAACTGAAGGCCGGCCAAAAGACCATCGCCCGTTGTCGCATAATCCGTCATCACGATGTGCCCGGATTGTTCGCCGCCCAAATTAAAGCCGCCTTGACGCATCGCCTCAACCACATAGCGGTCACCGACCGAGGTGCGTGTCAGTGAAACACCCTTGCCGTCAAGATAGCGTTCGAGCCCGAGGTTCGACATGACCGTTGCGACCAAGGTGTTACCGGCCAGGCGTCCGTCATTGGCCCATCTTGCCGCAAAGAGACCCATGATCTGATCGCCGTCGGCCACCTGTCCGTTTTCGTCGATGATCATCACGCGGTCAGCATCGCCATCAAGACAGATGCCCACATCCGCATTATTTGCAACGACGGTTTCGACGGCAAGCCCGGTGTTGGTTGATCCGCAGCCGTCATTGATGTTGGTGCCATCTGGTGCAACGCCAACCGGGATCACTTCGGCGCCAAGCTCCCACAGAACCTGAGGCGCAGCGCGGTAGCCTGCGCCATTGGCACAATCGACGACCACCTTAAGCCCATCCAGCGTCAGATCGGCGGGAAAGGTTGATTTGATCCGTTCGACATAGCGGAACAACCCATCGTCGATCCGCTTGGCGCGGCCAATGTTGGCGGCAACCGATGGAGCAATTTCGCCGCCCATGATCGCCTCGATCTCGGCTTCGGCGTCATCCGAAAGTTTGAACCCGTCAGGGCCAAAAAACTTGATCCCATTGTCTTCGTGCGGATTGTGGCTGGCCGAAATCATCACACCGACGTCTGCCCGCATGGAGCGGACCAGCAGGCCGACAGCCGGTGTCGGAACAGGACCGAGCAACAGCACATTCATGCCTGTCGATGTAAATCCGGCAGTCAGGGCATTTTCGAACATATAGCCCGACAACCGTGTGTCCTTGCCGATCACCACCCGGTGTGCGACCGATCCATCGCGGCGAAAATACCGCCCTGCCGCCGCGCCAAGACGCAGCACGGTTTCAGCGGTCATAGGGTGCACATTGGCGTGCCCGCGCACGCCATCGGTTCCGAAAAGTTTACGAGTCATTCTGCCTGTTCCGCTCTCATATTTTCCAAAACCATAGCACAATTGAAAAGAAAGCGGACAGGGATTTCGCGGTCTGAGTGATTAACGAGACGCCAGACGCGGTGCTTTGCGGTAAAAGTGGTGGTAGCCGATTGTTGTCGTGCGGCGCAGAACCTTGGACCACTTCGGGCGTACGGCCTTGGTGTGATAATGGGTTGCACCGTTCGTCAAAGTGCGGGGCGCGCCATCAAGCATAATGCGTGCCACTTTACCGACCATGGATTCAGCTCTTCCGTCATTCATATGTTCGGGGCGGCCATCGCAGGTATAGCTGAACTGACAACGGTGCTTGGCACCCGTGCCCTGATTGACAACACCGCATACCGTGCTTGGGTAACGCGGGCTATCGACCCGGTTCAGAATGACTTCTGCTACTCCAAAAATGCCGCGCAGTGTTTCGCCGCGCGCTTCAAAGTACAGCGCCTCGGACAGGCAATACCATTCCTTGCCGCCTTTGGCTGCTGGCAAAGCCTTTAGCGCATCGCGGGAATACAGCCCTGCGGTGTCGGCTTCTGGTGATACAATCAGTTTCGAAAGTCCGCGTTTGTGAACTTTGTCGACCGACTTGCTTTCAGCGTCAAACAAGCTGGTCAGTCGTGAGCTCAAATCGACCCGTGGGTCTCCGGATGTGCCGAGCGTGACATCTGCGCTTGCAGGTAAGCCAGCCAATGTCCCGACAGTCGCCAGCAGCGTAAAAATCCTGACTTTCGTCATTCGTTTTCTTCCCCAGGTGTTGCGCGTGAAAAAAACACGACACGCGCTATCTTGTCGTTCAGGGGGAAATACCCGCAAAATGAGGGAACATCCAGCCGGGCAGGTAGTACAAAACCGGCCTAACCAAGGGGCAATTGAGCGAGATCTTGCCGAAAATATTGAAGATTTACCACTGGTCGGGGAAAATCTATTTCGGACGGCTTAAATCACCGACGGCCAATTGCGCCGCTGCAAGCCGGGCGACGGGCACACGGAACGGGGAGCAGCTTACATAATCGAATCCGGCAGCGCGGCAAAACGCAATTGATTCCGGGTCGCCGCCATGTTCGCCACAGATCGACAAGGTCAGATCGCTTTTTGCGCTTCGGGCGCGTTCGGCCCCCATCGACAAGAGCTCGCCAACACCTTCGACGTCGAGTTTGTGAAACGGGTCTTCGGGAAAAATACCCTGACGGACGTAATCCGCCATAAAGCGACCCGCGTCATCACGGGACAGACCATAGGTCATTTGCGTCAAATCGTTGGTGCCGAAACTCAGGAACGACACCTGGCTTGCAATGTCATGTGCGCGCAAAGCGGCACGCGGCGTTTCAACCATCACGCCCAGTTTATAATTCAGCTTCATGTCTGTCTGAGTTTGAACGGCTGCCGCGACAGCGTCGATGCGTCCGCGTACCAGCTCGACTTCGCGCTTGTCAGAAACCAGCGGGATCATGATCTCGGGCACGACAGTCTGTTCGTTATCACTGGCGGCAATCGCGGCCAAGAAGATCGCCGTGGCTTGGGCTTCGTAGATCTCGGGGATCGTGACGCCCAGTCGCACACCGCGCAGGCCAAGCATGGGGTTGAATTCCTCCAACGCCTCAACCCGCCGGGTGACCCGCGACAAGGACAGGTTCATGGCGTCCGCCAGATCGCGTAGCCCATCGCGGCTGTTCGGCAGAAATTCGTGCAAAGGTGGATCAAACAGACGGATACAAACCGGCATTCCGTCCATCAGGCGAAAAAGATGCGTGAAATCTTCGACTTGCAAAGGAACCAGACGTTCCAAAGACGCCGCGCGCCCTTCGGAGTTGTCGGCAAAGATCATCTCGCGCATCAGCGTCAGGCGGTCTTCTTCGAAAAACATATGTTCTGTGCGGCACAAGCCAATGCCTTCGGCTTCGAACGCACGGGCAACCCTGGCTTCGGCGTAGGTATCTGCGTTGGCGCGAACCCCAATATCGCGCGCGTCGTCGGCCCAGCTTAGCAACTTGCGAAAGGCGTCATCCAGTTCAGGCTCGCTCAACGGAATTTCGCCTGCCAAAAGCGTGCCCGTTGTTCCGTCGATCGTGACCAATTCGCCGTCTTTGAAAACGCGACCGTCTTCCGCCGTCAGCGTTCTGTGCCGCCGATCCAGCGTGATTTTGGATGCGCCGACGACACCCGGCAATCCAAGCCCACGGGCCACCATGGCCGCATGGCTTGTCATTCCGCCGCGCCCGGTCAACACGCCTTGGGCCGCATGCATTCCGCGAATATCTTCCGATGACGTTTCGCGCCGCACCAAAATGACCGCTTCACCGCGCGCTGCCGCTGCTTGTGCAGCCGCAGACGTGAATACCAACTTGCCCGTTGCAGCGCCCGGGCTGGCCGCAACACCGGTCGCCAAAATGTCCCGCTTGGCTGCGGGATCAACCTGCCGGTGCATCAGCTCGGTCAGCAATCCGGGCGCGATCCGCATCAAAGCGTCATCCTTGGAAATCACACCGTCTTCGGCCAAGGCCACCGCAATCCGCACAGCAGCCAAAGGTCGGCGCTGAATGCGCACAGCATCCAGAACGCTGAGCGAACCGCCATCCAGCGTGAATTCGATCTGCATTTCTTCGCGCAGGCGTTGGCGACAGACAGAGCCAAATTCGACAAGCTTATCGAACGCTTCCGGGCACAGCTCTTCCAAGGACGCGCCCCTTGGATCTCGGGTTAGATAGGCGGCGCTTTTGTCCGCCAGCGCATCACGGCCCTGACTTTGGCTTAGGTAGCGGCCTGTAATCTGTGCGTCACCGCGATCTGATGTCACGAACTGGATCACACCCGATCCAGACTCAGGTGGCCCAAGCCCCGGTGCCATCGCCTGAACCACAAGGCCCAGACCAGCGTCCGCTGGAGCACCGCGCGCTTGCCGCAATAGCCGGGCCGATGTGCCATCCCAAGCCCGCGCCATCGATTTCAGAACATCCGCCAACTGATGGGCAGGATCTTGTGGGAACGGCTCGTCCATTTCATCTTCGTAAGCGTCCAGCATCGCGCGCAACGTGGCGGCATCGGTTTCGCCTTGGCGTTCAAACGCATCTGCATCCAAATGGGCAACATTCACCGAATAGGTCTGCACAAACCGCGCATAGAGCTGATCCGCAGCCTCGTGACCCAAAAGGTTTGTGTATTCACCATGGCGCGCATCATTCATCCCGATGTTCAGCACGGCGCCCGGCCCCCCCCAATCGGGGTCTTCGGACGACGGGCGAACCGACACCAAAGGTGCCGGCCCAAAATGCGACAGAATCGCGTTCGTATCGACCAGAACACCAGTCGCCAAGCCCCGCACGGTTGCGAAGGGTAAAGCAACCGTCAAGGGCACAGGCAAATTCAGACGGATCAAACGTTGAAGACACTTTGCACGCCCACCATGCGTGTTCCCCGCCATTGGCGTGGTTTCATCGATGACGACGAAATCTTCTATTTTGATCTCTTTCTGCACCGCAGCGTATCCTTTGTGCGCAACATACTGAGTTTACGTTAACGATCAAGTAAACCTGTAGTGGTTCCGCCAATCTCACGCCAAACGTCGCATTTCTGCACGGCAGAAAAATGCGCGGACTGAGGATTTATGGGGATTTCGCTAGCTTACAAAACGGGTCAAAAAAGCCGCCGATCACCCTTCGATACGGGTCAAATCAGCCACGCTTAGGCAGGTTTCCGAAATCCGGTGCAACAGGTTCAAACGGTTCCGTCGCAGGATCGCATTCTCGGCATTGACCTGCACACCCTCAAAAAACGCATCCACCGGTCCGCGTAAGGTCGCCATTGCCGCCATCGCCGCGCCGAAATCTTCCTTTTTCATGGCTGTCGCAATTACCGCTTCAACCGCATCGAGGGCCTTGAACAGATCGGTTTCTGCGCCCGCTTCGGCCAGTTTCGGATCGGGCCCATAGGAATATTCGACCCCGTCCTTTTCCTCGGCCTGCTTCAGAATATTATGCGCGCGCTTGAACCCCTGGGTCAGGTTCTCGCCGTCTTCTGTACCCAAGAACGTCTGCAACGCTTCGGCCCGTTTCACCAAAAGCGTCAGATCGTCTGCGTTTGGCATGGCAAGGGCCGCATCAATCACATCGTGACGGATGCCTTTATCGCGCAGAAAGACCTTGAGACGGTCGTGGATGAATGCGAGAAGATCTAGAGCAATGGTGTCAACAAACCGCCCATCAAAGTCGGATTTGGCCGTCAAATACGGGCCGGTCGTCACAAATGACGGACCGACACCTTTTTCCTGCGCTTCATTTACGGCTTTTCTTTTCTGGGCCGTGGAAGTTTCCGACCGGGACTTTTTGACTAGCTGAAGGTGCACGTCCATCAAATCTAAAGTGCTACTTCTGAGATCATGCTCCAAAACCAACCGAATAACGCCCAAAGCAGCGCGCCGAAGTGCAAAGGGATCCTTTGATCCCGTCGGCTTTTCATCAATCGCCCAGAAGCCGGTCAGCGTATCTATCTTGTCGGCCAAAGCCACGGCAACGGAAACCGGTGCACTTGGCACGTCGTCCGAAGGCCCCAAAGGCTGGTAGTGTTCGCGGGCTGCGGCGGCGATTTCGTCCGACAGCTCAGCTTTCTGGGCGTAGTATTCGCCCATGATCCCTTGCAATTCCGGGAATTCGTACACCATCTCGGACGACAGATCAGCCTTGGCGACAAGGGCTGCCGTTTGCACTTCGTCCGCATCGGCGCCGACCAGTGGTGCAATTTCGCGCGCCAATTTCGACACCCGTTTAATCCGTGCCTGTTGTGACCCAAGCTTGTTGTGAAACGTCACATTGGCCAAAGCGTCCGTCCATTGGGTGATATCGACAGAGGCGACACGAAGATCGTTCTCCCAAAAGAATTTCGCATCCGCCAAACGTGCGGACAGCACTTTTTGATTGCCCGCTAGAATCGTCGCGCCATTGTCGGCTGTTTCGCGGTTGGCAATCGTTATGAAATGCGTGATTTTTCCGCGTTTATCTTTCACCGAGAAGAACTTTTGGTGTTCTTTCATCGAGGTTTGCAAAACCTCGGCTGGTAATTCCAGAAAATCGGTGTCTATCGCACCCATCAAAGCGACGGGCCATTCTACGAGGCCCGCAACTTCGTTCAAAAGCCCCTTGTCTTCAACAACCTCCAGCCCTTGAGCGAATGCCAACTGCGTGGCGTCGTGCCAGATCGCCTCCGCACGGTCTTCGGCGGACAACACCACGTGGGCGGCGCGAAGCTTTGCGGCGTAATCGTCAAAGCCGGTGACCCGGATTGGCCCCGGCGCCATAAAACGGTGGCCTTGGGTGGTGTCACCGGGTTTGAAACCGTCGATCTCGAAATCCACGATTGCGGCACCGGCCTCATCGCTGAGCACGCAGAGTATCGACTGTAATGGGCGCACCCACTTCAGTGATCCGGCACCCCATCGCATGGATTTGGGCCATGGGAAATTCCGAATTGTGTCGCTCAACACCTCGGCGATAATCTCGCCTGCGGGTCGGCCAGCACGTGCGATAACCGCGAACCAAACCTGCCCTTTTTTGTCGTCCCGCGCTTCAAGCTGATCCTTCGTCAAACCGGTCGACCGTAGGAAACCTTCCAACGCTTTTTCGGGCGCATCGGTGCGCGGACCTTTGCGTTCTTCGCGGGTTGCGGGGCTTTCGGCCAACACGCCTTCAACCGCTAAAGCCAAGCGGCGCGGGGTCGAAAACGCCGTGGCACTTCCATAGGTTAAACCGGCCTCAACCATGCCATCCGTCACCAAACGCTTTAAGTCTGCGGCGGCACGCGCCTGCATTCGGGCCGGAATTTCTTCCGAAAAAAGCTCGATCAAAAGATCAGGCATGGGCGTATCCTGTTCGTTGGCGCATCGGAAAGTTCAGACTTTCCGCCGCAAATTCTGTCTCGGAAATCATCATTTCTGGTGTCATTGGCCTGCCTCGGGCTGTGCCGGGCATTCGGGCGGCAAAGGGTCCCCGTCAAAGGCCTTTTCGCCGCAAATGTTCATCTGGTGCCAGACGTATCCGCGACCATCTTCGGTCACGGCCACGACCCGGTCAAAGCCATAGATCACGTTGGCCGTGCCCAGAAAGGCAATTGCGGTTTCGTCTTCCAGGGCTTCACCAACGGTCACAGCATCAAAACACTTGAACCAGCCCGGTGCCACCGTGGGGATCGCCTTGTCGTAAAGCACATAGGTTTCCGTCAAAAGCGCCTGGCTTAACGGTGTTGTGAAACAGGCCCGGTATCGCAGCGGCGAACTTTCCGCATCGATGGCCTGAAACGCCTCATGTGGAACCGTTTCGGGCGCGCCACTGATGAGCGAGGTCAGTTGCACGTCTTCAGCGCCAGCCGCCTGCACTTCGGAGTAAAACCCATAAACCTGCAAGTAATACATGCCCATGCCACCAAAGGCGGCCACGGCCAGCAGGAACAGAGCAAGGAGCTTTCCGCTCATGTTACATTGGCCCCGGCGGCTTCGGTTGTCACGAAGGCATCGGCGCACGCCTTGGCCAAAGTCCGGACGCGGCCAATATAGGCTTGGCGTTCCGTGACAGAAATCACGCCGCGCGCGTCCAGCAAGTTAAAGACATGGCTGGCTTTGATGCATTGATCATAGGCCGGATGCGCCATGACGATGTGCTTGCCGGTTTTGGGGTCTTTCGCATCCGTGTCCAAAATGCGCGCGCATTCTGCTTCGGCGTCGACAAAATGCTGCAACAACACATCCGTATCAGCCACATCAAAGTTCCAACGGGAGTATTCCTGTTCGGTCTGCTTGAATATATCGCCATAACTGAGCGCGATTTCAGTCTGCGGATCGTTAAACGGCATTTCCATCACGTGATCGACACCCAAGACATACATCGCCAACCGTTCCAAACCATAGGTCAGCTCGCCTGACACTGGTTTGCAATCATGGCCGCCAACCTGTTGAAAATAAGTGAATTGGCTCACTTCCATTCCATCGCACCAGACTTCCCAGCCCAACCCCCAAGCGCCAAGCGTCGGGCTTTCCCAGTCATCTTCGACAAAACGAATGTCGTGCATGTCCATGTCGATGCCGATAGCTTCTAGCGAACCCAGATACAGGTCCTGCAAATCCGGTGGCGAGGGTTTGATCAGCACCTGGTACTGATAATAGTGCTGTAACCGGTTCGGGTTCTCACCGTAACGACCATCGGTCGGACGCCGCGAAGGTTGCACATAAGCCACTGCCCAGGATTTGCTTCCCAAAGCGCGCAATGTGGTGGCCGGGTGAAACGTCCCTGCTCCGACTTCCATGTCGTAAGGTTGAAGGATCGCACAGCCTTTTGCGGCCCAATAGGATTGAAGGCGCAGAATGATGTCCTGAAAACTTTTTGGGCGCTCGATGGCGGCCATGGTGGTACCTCACGGAAATGTTTGCGCTCTGCATAGGCAAGGTCAGCGTTACGGTCAATCAGCCGCGCGAATCCGCGTGCAACCGTGCGTGGCTCTGCTAGAACTTCAGCATCAATTCCTTGGGGGGGCCTGATGCGAATTTGCGAAATGAGACTGGTGACGATGCGATATATGATAAGACTTGCTGCTACGATATTTCTGAGTGTGTCTGCAACCGCTTTGGCCGCACAAAGCTGGGTTCAGGTCGAAGCCCAGCCCTCGGAGGCCCGTGCTTTGGATCGGGCGGAAGATTATGCAGGCCGCATTGCAAACGTGAAGGCTTATCGCACCGGATCAAACTGGCATGTCATTGCGATTGGTCCCTTTGAGGACGACGAAGCCCGCCGACAGCTGTTACAATTACGCGCCGCACGCCAAATTCCGGGCGATGCTTTTGTCTCTGACGGTCGTAGTTTCGGAGCGCAAATCTTCGGTGGCGATGATGTCGCAGCCTTGACCCCCGAACCATTGGCCCCTGCCCCCGTGCCAGAACCCGGCGAGGAAACTCCAGCCGAGGCCCGCGCGAGCGAACGCGCGTTGACCCGCGAAGACCGTGCGAACCTGCAAATCGCGCTTCGGTGGGAAGGCTTTTACAATTCGACCATTGATGCATCCTTTGGCCCCGGCACGCGGCGCGCGATGAGCGCCTGGCAGGCAGCAAACGGGTTTGAAGCGACTGGCATTCTGACGACGTTACAGCGCGCCGCTTTGAGCGAAGGGTACTTTGGCGTGCTTCAGTCCCTGTCTTTGACACCGATCATCGATGCGGAAGCCGGGATCGAAATTAGCATTCCGTCGCGGTTGGTGAAATTCGACCGCTATGAAGCCCCTTTTGTTCACTATGTGCCCGCAACCGATGAAGGCGTACAGGTTTTGTTGATTTCGCAAACCGGCGATGACGCGACGCTGGCGGCGCTTTACGACATCATGCAAACCCTCGAGATCGTGCCCCTGAACGGCAGTCGCGCGCTTCGGAACACCTCGTTCACGCTTGAGGGCGCAAACGACGAGATCATTTCCCATACATTCGTGCGGATTGCCGGGAACGCGGTGAAAGGCTATACGCTGATCTGGCCTGCGGGCGATGAAAAGCGGTTTCGACTGGCGCTTGAAGCCATGCAAACAAGCTTTAGAGTCACCGACGGCGTCTTGTCCGACAGCGCCGGGGCCGTTGAACAGAACATCGATCTGTTGTCGGGGCTGGAAGTTCGACGCGCTGACCGTGCGCGATCCGGGTTTTTCATCGATGGAAACGGCGGTGTGCTGACGACGCTGGAAGCAGTGCAGCAATGCGCGCGCATCACTTTGAACGATGAGACGGATGCGGTGATTGCCGCACAGGACGTCGGTTTGGGGCTTGCGTTGCTGACACCGACCGAAGCCTTGGCCCCCCTGTCCGTGGCCGAACTGGCAACCGCGACGCCACGGCTTCAATCGGATGTGGCCATAGCCGGTTTCAGCTTTGGCGGAGTGTTGACAGCGCCTTCAGTGACGTACGGCACGCTGGTGGACCTAAAGGGGCTGGACGGCGATACGCGCGTTCAACGCCTGAGCGTGACAAGCGAGCCTAGCGATGCCGGAGGGCCAGTGTTTTCAGGTTCGGGCGCCGTGACGGGGATGCTTTTGGACCGAACTAGCAATGGCCGGACATTGCCGACGGGCGTTGCATTTGCCGCGGACGCGCCGGTTTTGGCAACGTTTTTGTCAGAAAACGGGGTTTCAGTTGCGGCAACCGACCGCGCCACTGAAATGGCCCCCGAAGATCTGACGATTTTGGCAGCTGACATGACCGTTCTGGTCAATTGCTGGAACTAATCGGAACGGACGCCATATGTTGCGCATCTGAACAGGGGCTGAATGCCCGTTTCAGGTGCGCCAGAACCGCGACGTAAACAGGACGAAAACCACCAAAAGCTCCAACCGTCCGACCAGCATGGCGGATAAGAGAATCCATTTCGCAGGATCATTGATTGAACTGAAATTGCCGTCTGGTCCAATCGTGTCGCCAAGACCGGGGCCAACGTTGGCGATTGCCGTGGCCGCGCCGCTAACCGAGGTGATGAAATCTAGCCCAGTGGCGGACAGCAGAACGGCAACAACACCGAATGTCACAAGAAACAGGGTCAAAAACACCATAACGGAAGAAATCACATCTTCGCTGAGCGTGCGGCCTGCGTATTTCAGTTGGTACACCCCATGGGGGCTATGAATGCGGCGGATTTGATTGGCGATCGAGCTGACCAGCAATTGGTATCTGAATATCTTGACTGAACAGCAGGTTGAGCCAGCGCAGCCCCCGATGAGCCCAGCAAAGAAGAAAATGGCCACCGGGAAACTGCCCCAAAGCTGATAGTCTGTGCTGGCAAAGCCCGTGCCCGTCGTGATCGACGTAATGTTGAATGCGGTCTCACGAATGGCCGCCCAAACACCTTGCTCTGACGACGAGACTCGAAACAAGGCAAGGATCAGCACGAGAACGAAGAGTGTGGCGACAAAGGCTCGAACCTGACTGTCACTTAGAATGGGCTGCGTGGAACCGGCCAACAGTTGGACGTATCGCACGAACGGTAAGCTGGCGAGCACCATGAACACCACGGCGACAATTTCGACGGGGCCCCGATAGACCTCAAAAGACAAATCGTGGGTGGAAAAACCGCCCGTAGCGATGGTGGTCATGGCGTGGTTTATCGCATCGAAAAACGTCATGCCTGACGCGAAATAAGCCAAGCCACAGGCGATGGTTAACGCCAGATAAACGATTGAAATACGCGATGCGATTTCACCTGCCCGTGGCAGCACCTTGCCGTCTGTGTCAAATCCTTCGGAGCGGAAGATTTGCATGCCACCAACGCGCAATTCCGGCAAGAACGCCATGGCAACCACGATAATGCCAATACCCCCAAACCATTGCAGCATGGACCGCCACAGCAAAAGCCCCACTGGCAGTTCATCCAAACCGGCGAAAACCGTGGACCCTGTGGTGGTCAGCCCCGACATCGCTTCGAAATAGGCATCCGTGATGCCAGCTTCGGTTGCACCGCGCAGGAAGGGCAATGCGCCGAACATCGGCAAAACCACCCAAACGCCCGTGGTCAGTATGAAAAGCTGTTGGGTGCTCATGCGTTCACCGACCGAATTGGCCGAGGCAAGCGCGATCAGCCCACCGATGAGAACGGTGATGATCATGGATTCAAAGAACGCACCCGCATGATCGTTCCCCGCACCCAAGTCGGCCAACATCGGGATCAGCATGGTCACCCCAAGCAAGGCCACCAATAGGCCAATCACATATCCAACCGGTCGGAAATCGATCATGGGCGAGCCTTGTCGCGCCTAAAGGGCCAAGTCAACTGCCATAGGCAGCGGCGCGTTCAGTTGCTTCAAGACGTTTCGGTTTCGTCACTGGGCGACCTTTGGCGTCAAAGAACGGTGTCTTGCGATAACGGCCCGTAACAAGGCTTAGGGCGGCGCTGCCTGCAAAGGACAAAATGAATTTGCGCAGACTGCCCGCATCACCTTCAACACGCGCCGTTGCGCCTTTTCGGTGAATGCGCGCGATCACCGGGCCAATCGCGTCTTGTTCGTCAAAGGATCGCACCATCATGCTGGCCAGTGGAACGGCGCGCGACGCACCTGTATTGCAAATCGGCGTGTTGCAGCAGGTCGCGTGCCAGCGCAATGGGCCTTTTTCGGACAGGCGCAGACAGGCAAGGTGTTCCGCGCCTTTGGTGATTTGAAGCTTGTCCGGTGTGGTTTGGAACAGATCCGTCCCACCAGCGGCGTCAGTCAGTTTACCGCGCCCAAGGTGGGTCAAAAACGCCCGGCAATCCGCGCAATAACAGATACAACGCGTGCCTTTCACGGCGGCAAGTTCAAATTCAACCGCGCCACAATCGCAGCGCCAGTAAGAGGTGTTGTGCGTCATGAGGTAAACCTAAATGCTTTGTGCGCAAACAACCATCCCCGCCGAAAGTGTGCGCCTTCCCTTGTATTGTTGTTCCTTGTGTCACGTGCCAGTCTTTCCGCGAACTCCAAAGGAATAAGGCCATGCCAGAGCCATCACACGTTGTGGGTGCCACAGATCAACCTTTGATCGAATGCACGATTGGTCAGATGTTTGACCGGATCACAGAGCACCATGCGCATACTCTGGCGCTGATTTCGCGTCATCAGGGTGTTCGGCTGACCTATGGTGATTTGCGCGCAAAGGTTGATGCGCTGGCTTGTGGGTTTCATCGATTGGGCCTGCGCAAGGGGGACAGGGTCGGCATCTGGGCACCCAATTGCGCGGAATGGGCCCTGACCCAATATGCAACGGCGAAACTTGGGCTCATCCTGGTCAATGTGAACCCGGCATATCAGTTGTCGGAAATCGAGTATGCGCTGACCAAGGTCGGTTGCCGCGCTCTTGTGACAGCAACACGTTTCAAATCCAGCGACTATATTGGAATGTTGCAAGATTTACGCCTGCGTCTTGCCGCACTTGAATTCGCAATTCAGATGGGCGGCGATACCGCGTCAAATTTCTTGAGCTTTGATGATCTGTTAAACCCGCCGACGCCTGATGAATTGGAAAATCTGCGCCGGATTGGCGAGACGCTGAGTGCCAAGGATGCGATCAATATTCAGTTTACGTCGGGCACCACAGGCGCACCCAAAGGGGCCACCTTGACGCATCGTAACATTCTGAACAACGGCCACTTTGTCGTTGATGCCATTGGGTTAAAGTCGGGCGAAGCGCTTTGTGTTCCGGTTCCGCTTTATCATTGCTTCGGCATGGTCATGGGCAATCTGGGGTGTCTGACCCATGGGGCGACCATCGTCTATCCAAGCGAAGCCTTTGATCCCGTCGCAGTGCTTGACGCGCTTGAGGCAGAACGTTGCGTAGGCCTCTACGCCGTGCCGACCATGTTCATTGCGATGCTGGAACACGACAGCCTTGCTGGGCGCGATCTGTCGGCGCTGCGTACCGGGATCATGGCAGGCAGCCCCTGCCCGATCGAAGTGATGAAACGCGTGATCGGTGAATTGGGGTGTTCGGGCGTGACCATTGCTTATGGTATGACAGAAACCGCGCCGGTGTCGTTTCAATCAGCCCTTGATGACCCGATTGAACGCCGCGTGTCGACGGTTGGCCGCATCCAACCGCACGCCGAAGTAAAGCTGATCGACGAAACCGGAGCCATTGTGCCGCGCGGAACCTCGGGTGAATTGTGCACGCGTGGGTATCTGGTGATGCAGGGCTATTGGAACGACGACACGACCACGCGCGCGGCCATTGATGCCGACGGGTTTATGCATACCGGCGATCTCGCTCAGATGGATGAGGCGGGCTATGTGAACATATCCGGTCGCCTGAAAGACATGGTGATCCGGGGCGGCGAAAACATTTACCCCCGCGAAGTGGAAGAATTCCTGTACCAGCACCCCAAAATTCTGGATGTGCAGGTGATCGGGCTGCCGGATGACACATACGGCGAAGAACTATGTGCTTGTGTGATTGCCAAAGACCCGATGAGCGAGGACGAGGTGCGCGGTTTTTGCCAAGGCCAGATCGCGCACTACAAAATCCCGCGCTATGTGGCGTTTATGGAGAGCTTTCCCATGACCGTGACCGGCAAGGTTCAAAAGTTCATCTTGCGGGATCGACTGACCAAAGAATTTGGATTGAAGGACAGTAGAACCGCCTGATCTTAGGGGTCAGACCCGTCTCAAAAGCCTATTTTACGACCACATTGACGTTGGCGTGAAAGACTTCAAATGTCTCGCGGCCTTTTTTCTTGGCGGTAAATATCACCTCGACCGCTGGCGTTAGCCCACCACAATGGCGGCTTTTTGTGACCCCCCATTTTCCGATGCTCAATACGCCAAGTTTCGTCGCCCGTGTGCGTTTTGGATCAACGTTTTTGGGCCTCTTGCCGCAATCCCCACGAAACCCATTGACGATAACGGATTGTCCGACCTTCATTTCCACATTCTCGCGATATGGAATGACGTTGTCAGAATTTGCTTGCGCAGAAATACCCGCCATCAACGCGATCAATAGAACCATTCGAAACATTTTGAGCTCCAACCACATAAAACTTGGGCAAGTCTAGCAGAGCCAAGCAAATGCTAGCAATCTGTTTTCCAAACCCTACCCGCAGCAGCCGTCGCCGGCTTGGATCGGTGGGCAAGGCACTGTTCCATAAGAACAAAATACGCAGCAATCGCCCGGTTTGGGTTTCAGAACGGTTTTGCACGAGGTGCATTCATAAAACCACTGGCAGGCGTCTGTCGGCATCTCTTCGACCACCGCATGACGACAGTTCGGGCAGGTGATCCTTGATTGCAGAACTACTTCTTTTTCCGTCGCCACAGCGCCACCCCCGTCAAACATAGGAACCCCGCCAGAACTGGCAGTAGAATGGCGTCGCTATACAGAAACCCAAGCGCCGACGTCAAACCAAGTGCCGACAGAACCACCGGCAAAAGCGGGGTGAAACAACATAGCGCCGCAAGACCGGAACCAACCAGCCCAAACCCAAGAAGTTTCCGCCCCGCCATATGTTAGCCGACGACCTTAAACACGACCCTTCCACGGGACCAGCCACTTTTCGGCCATCCGCATCAGCACGTCGATGCCAAAACCGATGATGCCGATCAGGATGATACCCATCAAAACAATGTCGGTATCCTGGAATTTGGACGCAGCCACGATCATCTTGCCGATGCCCTTTTCAGCGGCCACCAGTTCTGCGGCAACAACTGTGCCCCAGCAAACCCCCATGGCAACCCGCGCGCCGGTAAAGATTTCCGGCAGACTATTGGGCACGATCACATGACGCATGATCTGCATCTTTGACGCTCCAAGCGAATAGGCGGCGTGGACCTTGGTGATCGCAACGCCTGACACGCCCGAGCGAGCCGCGATTGCCATGATCCAAAGGGCTGCAAGGAAAATCAGAATGATTTTGCCTTGTTCGCCGATCCCTGCCCAGATGATCACCAAAGGGATCAGGGCCAGGGGCGGCACGGGGCGCATGAATTCGACGATTGGATCGAACCAACCCCGGAACCAGTTTGAAAGCCCCATGGCATAGCCCATGGGAATGCCGATCAGTGCACCAAGAAAAAAGCCCACAATCACGCGGAACAACGAATAGCTAAGGTGTTCGGCAAGGGTCACGTTCTGGTATCCATCGCGACTGACGGACATCAGACGGCTGACGACGCTGTCGGGGGCTGGCAACCAGATGCTCTCCATCTGCCACCCTTTTCCGGGTTCGATGTTTAGCGTTCCCTTGTCGGTCAAAGCGACGCGCGCAAA
Organism: uncultured Paracoccaceae bacterium; assembly: GCA_938005545.1. Taxonomy (GTDB): domain Bacteria; phylum Pseudomonadota; class Alphaproteobacteria; order Rhodobacterales; family Rhodobacteraceae; genus CALKXV01. Next base: position 149,517 of record CALKXV010000032.1, on the reverse strand, counting down.
TCCGGTTTCCACGTCCGTTTCGCGGGTGATTTCGCGGCCGTCGATAGCGACGATTTTGGCACCCTCGCTGCGGGTCACGTCGTCGTTGGCGTCCCAGCTTAACAGCTTTGTGCGATACGCCTGAACGACAATGACATCATCCTTGGCAATACCGTCCCCCGGAGTGATTTCGGGTGTTTCAGGCAGTTCGCCTGCGCGATGAGACACCAGCGTAACGGTTGCGTCATCGCGTGTGCCGTCTTCGGTTTCGACGGTATAGGTAAACGTGTCCTGCCCGATAAAGGGCCCCGGTGCATGAAGAAAGTTCGGCAACCAGCTGGTGCCGGTAAATGCGCCCCAGATCACAAAGATCAACACAACCGAGATGATCGAAGCTGCTTTGTCCGAGACAACCGTGCTTTCGTCACCGAACGTCACTGTTTTCAAGGACGTATAATCCTGTGTCGGTGTCAGCCGCTTTTTGACGATGCCCCATAGAAACAAGAACAGAAAAATCAACGCCAGGTAGCCGATGATCGCGGGCAATGCGGATAGGATCGACACAAACAGCTGTGCCAATTCGCCGGAAAGGTCTGAAATGATTTGTCCCATTTTATGCGCTTTCCTCGGTGCGGCCCATAATCTCTTCTTCCATGTCCCAGATCATTCCTAGAATTTCTTCGCGGCGTTCGCCAAAATCGGGTTCTTTCTTGACCTCGCGGAGATCTTTGCCGACGCCCATATCGGCGAACGGCAGACGGTATTCTTTGTGAATACGTCCCGGACGCGGCGCCATAACCAACAGTCGTTCGCCCAATAAAAGTGCCTCTTCAACCGAGTGAGTGATCAGGATGATCGTCTTTCCGGTTTCTTTCCATAGCTTCAGAACCAAGCCTTGCATTTTTTCGCGCGTCAGCGCGTCAAGCGCGCCCAGTGGTTCGTCCATCAATATGACGTCGGGGTCATTGGCCAGACAACGGGCCAAAGCCACACGTTGCTGCATACCGCCAGACAGTTCATAAACCATCTTTTCCTTGAAATCCTGCAAGCCAACCACGTCCAACAGGTGGTCGACGTTTTCCGCCCATTCGCTGGCGCGTTTGCCAGCCATTCGGGGGCCAAAGGATACGTTTTCGCGGACACCCATCCATTCGAACAAAGCGCCTTGTTGGAAGACCATACCGCGTTCGGCATCTGGACCTATGGCGGGTTGATCGTTCAGGATGATGCTGCCTTCGGTCGGTGCCAAAAAGCCTGCCACGATGTTGAGCAACGTTGTTTTACCGCACCCCGAGGGGCCAAGCACGCTGAGCAACTCGCCCTGTTTCAGGTCAAGCGACACATCTTGAAGTGCCTGCACATGACTGCCGTTTGGCAAGTCAAAGCGCATCGAAATATTCTGGATCTGGAGACCCGGCATCACACACCCCGCTCTTGTGAATTCGCCGTAAGATGACAGGTTGGCCTGTCAAAGTGTCCGCGCGGAAAGGGTTTCCCGCGCGGACTGATCGTTACTTACTTGGCTGCTGCCGAAAGTGGGCCTGCGTTGACCGCACCGTCATAGCTTGGCAATGCCGCAGGGATCGCACCTGCGTTTACAAAGACGTCTGCCGCGCCTGACATAAAGGCAGCAACACCGCCACCGAGCCATTTGTCGCTCAGCTGGTCTTCAACCGATGGGAAGACAAAAGTTGCCATTGTGGCAGCCGTTGCTTCTTCATCCATACCCGCGTCTTTTGCGATAACCGGAAGCATTTTGGCGCGGTTGGATTCATCCGCCCACATTGCGTTGGCTTCAGCCGTCACAGCCAGGAACTTGGCGACAATGTCACCTTCTTCAGCAACATAGGATGCCGGAGCTGTTGTCGCGTCAAACACAAGAATGCCAAGCTCTTCTTTCTCGGCGCCGGTCAGCAATGTGTTGCCATGCTCGGTCATACGGCGCAGTGCACCACCCCAACCACATGCCATGTCAAGCGAGCCCTGTGCCAAAGCAGCGGCACTTTCAGCTGGCGCCATGTCAACGATTTCCATCGATGCGATATCTACACCGAAGTGCTCCATCTGCTTCAGGAAACCAAAGTGCGCAGCTGTACCAAGTGGGACAGCGACTTTCTTGCCAGCCAGTTCGCCGGCCGAAGATTTGTCGATCTCAAGCCCCGACGCCACAACGCAGTTGTCGTTGTCAGAATAGCTGACGGCAACGTCAAGAACCTGAATGTCCTGACCTGCGGACGCGGCAACCACGAAAGGTGGCAGACCTTGGCTGACCGAAATCTGAACGTCGCCCGATGCCATTGCAGCCGACATAGCCGTACCGGTGTCGAAGCTTACCCAGTTGATTGGCACGCCGAGCGCTTCTTCGTACTTGCCTTCAACTTTGGCAAACTGGAATGGCATGGGCCACTCAAGGAAGTAAGCAACTGTGATCGCGTGACCGTCTGCTTGTGCCGACATCGTCGAAAGCGACATCACAGCACCCGCCGTTGCGGTGGTTAGAATTTTTTTAAACATGGATTCCTCCTGTTAGAGTCCCGGAATTTCTAAGTAAACGCCGATTTCCGGTCATCTGCGTTCTTGTTTTTACGCCGCACGTTTCGTGCCGCATGGGTCGTCCAAAACCTCGAACGGCTCCGTCCATCCGTAAACAGAAAGCCTTTCGTTCGGCACGTCAACTCTATTGATTCATAGAAAATTATTTAAGGCCAGTCGACTGCCACAATTAGGGCCAGTTTTTGAGGCTTTTGCATAAATAAACTGCGCGCTTAGAAGGCCATGCGGACCTGCGCGTGTTTAGACGGGCGAAACTGGCTTTGGCCCTTGAAACCAGGTGCAGACCACAAGCCCGGACTTGGAGATCGCAATCGACACGCTATAGGACGTTCCTTGACCCGGTACATTGACCTTGGTTGTCGCGAAGACATGGTTGGATAAGGTCGTCGCACTTCGCTCTTTCAGCCTTACGGCCAGGCTGTCACTGTGACTGACCCAATAGTCGGCCACCAATTCGATCGGCACATGCTGGGTCAGTTCGGCGTTCACGAAAACCAGTTCGCCGCCCGGTTTATAAATGCTGATCGGCATCTTTGCCTGAGAGGACAGCGCCGAAATGATCTGATCCATGTCGCTTAAGTCGGTAATGAGCTCGTTTATCTCAAGATCGCTGCGTCCGCGAAACAGGATCAACTCGGTATTTCTGGCGATTTGTTCAAGGTATTTACGTTCGAACACCGACCAACGTCTGGGATTGGTGGTCGCACAACCGACTGCGCCAACCACCTCAGCGTCGCGGGTTATGATCGGAACGCCCAAATAACCAACGATTTCACCGGCAACGACAGACCTCTTCAAGCAGAGTTCTGGGTCTTTGCGCGCGTCGACGACCTCAAGAAGCCCGCCCTTCTTCATTGTGTAGGAACATATGGACTCCCCCAATACCTGCTCGCGGCCACTAAATGAGAGGCCCGGTGACGGGAACATACCTACGGTATGAAGAATTTCGTCTTGCAGAATACTGACAACAACACGGTCCACGCCAAGATCCTGTGAGACGATCAAGGCCAGCTGGTCCAGATCCTTGATCACGCCAAGTAGGTAATTCGCCTCATGTTCCCAAGACGCACGTCCATCGACAAGTTGCTTACCGGAGCGATCTTCCACGTGGTCCCCTTCACATTGGCGTCATCGAAGAATTGAGGCGAATAACTCAAGCCGGTGATGTGCTATAATTAACCTAGCGCAACTTCTCCTCTCGTCAAAGTTGTACGCATAATTATGCAGCCCATGAGCAATTTTTTAAGCAACACTGTCTTTTGGATAGCCAAAGGTGAAACATGGGGAAATTGAACCGGACCCGCATCGCCGATATCGTCGCCCGTACCGGGCTGTCACGTGCAACGATTGACCGTGTGATCAACGACCGCGGCGGGGTTAGTTTGGCGACCAGAAAACGGATTGATATCGCACTTGGCGAGCTTGGCTTCGCGCCAAGCCGTTTGGATACTTTGTTGCATTCGGGTCCGACCAAGGTCGAAGCCTTCGTCGTAGAAGGAAGCAATCCGTTCTTTCATGAACTTGCCAAAGGCTTGCAGTTTGCGGATGATCGAAACGACGGCAAGTGCGACATCACTTTTCACGGCTTCGCCCCATACACCCCTGAAAATCTTGCAGAAAAACTCAAGAATGTGCAGCCAGACACCAAGGCCGTTATACTAGTCGGGATTGATTCTCCTGTGGTAGTCAGGGCGATAAATGCCTTGGAATCTCGCGGAGTTCGGGTGATCGTTATCATTTCAGATGTCGCAATGTCGCGGCGCTCGACCTACGTTGGTCTGGATAATTTCGCCGCCGGACGCACAGCCGGACGTTTGATGGTCGAAATGTCTGGCCAAACCCCCGGTACGTTTGCAACAGTCGTGAGCCAGATGCAGTTTCGGCACCTCATGGACCGACGCGCTGGCTTTGAACAATTCATTTCGATGCGCGAGGAAGACCACCAAATCATCTTTGCAGAGCCCCACGGCACCGAGCCAGGAAACGCTCAACGCACAATAAATAATCTAATTGAAGCGCACCCTGACATAACCGGATTCTACCTTTGCGGTGGTGTATTCCCCGAAATCTTTGAGACGTTTGCCTCAAAAGACGTCAAAGTGATCGCTCACGAAGTTACGGATCACACCCGTGACGCGCTGGCAAACGGAACCGCGAACTACATTATTGCCCTAAACGTCTATGAAATGGGCCACAAAGCGCTTCACGCGACTTGGTGCAATTTGGCAGATTGTCCAACAACCGATCCCTGTGGCATCAACATCTATGTGCCGGAAAACCTGCCGCAGCCTTAAAATTCAGCCTCCAGCGCTATGGCAGTTGCTTCGCCGCCACCGATGCAGATTGACGCAACGCCGCGCTTGGCATTCCGCGACTTCATCGCGCCCAGAAGCGTCACAAGAATGCGTGCGCCCGAGGCACCGATCGGGTGGCCCAATGCAACAGCACCGCCATGCACGTTCAGCCTTTCATGCTCGATCCCCAATTCACGCATGGACGCCATAGGCACGCAGGCAAAGGCTTCGTTGATCTCGAACAGATCCACATCTTCAAGGCGCCAACCAATCTTTTCGAACAGCGTTTTTTTGGCGTAAACCGGTGCGGTGGTGAACCAATCAGGCGCGCCAGCGAAAGCCGCGTGTCCCACGATGCGGGCCAAAGGCGTTAGGCCAAGGGCGTCAACCTGGCTAGCCTTCGCCAGCACCAAGGCCGCAGCACCGTCATTGATCGACGATGACGAAGCCGCCGTGATCGTTCCGTCTTTCTTGAAGGCTGGACGGAGATTCGGGATTTTGGCTGGATCGATTTTTTGGGGGCCTTCGTCTTGGGTTTGTGTGACGTCACCTTTTCGGGTTTGGCGTGTCACCGGCGCAATTTCCCAATCAAAACTACCGTTTGCTGCGGCTTTTTGCGCGCGAGACACGCTTTCGATGGCGTAGGCATCTTGGTCGTCGCGGGTGAACTGGTATTTTTCGGCGCAATCTTCGCCAAAGGTTCCCATCGAACGGCGACGACCGTCAGGGGCGACATCAAAGGCATCTTCAAGCCCGTCCATCATCATATGGTCCAGCATCTGAGTGTGCCCGATCCGTGCACCACCCCGGCCCGACGGCAACAGATACGGCGCGCCGGTCATGCTTTCCATACCGCCCGCAACAGCCACACCGATGGCCCCAGCAACCATGGCATCATGGGCTTGCATCACCGATTTCATGCCGGAACCACAGACTTTCGAAACCGTCGTGCAAGGTGCGGACGTTGGAATGCCTGCATTGATTGAGGCTTGGCGCGCTGGTGCCTGACCCAACCCGGCAGACAACACGTTGCCCATCAAGACTTCATCGACGTTTTCCGGCGACAGGCCCGCGTCTGTCAGGGCCGCCTTGATCGCAGTGGCCCCAAGATCGGTTGCCGAAACGCCTGAAAACACGCCTTGGAATGCGCCAAGCGGCGTTCTTGCGGCACCACAGATCATGATCGGGTCTGAGGGGTTTTGTCCGTCCATATCAAACTTCCTTTTGCGCCCAAACGGGTTTGCGTTTTTCCAGAAACGCCGCGATGCCTTCGCGCGCTTCTTCGGTGTCCCACGTATCTGCCAGCCGTTCGATGGTGGCTTCGATCACGTCATCGTTTATCTTCGGGCCCAACATCCGAGCCAAGGCTTTCGCGCGCCCAACGGTGGCGGTCGGCAGTAGAAGATACGGAGCAACTTCGGCTTCGACGGCGGCGTCTAAATCATCGACTGCCACCGCGCGGGCCGCAAGCCCCAGACGGACGGCTTCGTCGCCGTTGAAAATGCGGGAGTTCATGAAAACCTGCCGCGCGGCCCCTTCGCCCATGCGCGCCATCACGTAAGGGGAAATCGTTGCCGGGATCAGCCCGAGACGTGTTTCGGTCAGACCGAACTTGGCATCGTGCGTTGCAATCGCTACGTCGCATATACAGGCCATACCAATACCGCCGCCCATGGCCACGCCCTCGATCCGTCCGATCAACGGAAGTGGCATTTCGTTCAACGCTTTCAGCATCATGGCCAGTCGGCGGGCTTCGCGTTTGCGCCCTGCCCGGTCCGCCTCGATTTGAGCTTGCATCCACGTCAAATCGCCGCCGGCGCAAAAGACCCCATCCGCCCCTGACAAGACCACCGCTTTAATGTCCTGTTTCGGGGCCTGAGCCGCGAAATCTGTCAGTTCGTCCATCATCAGGGCCGACAGCGCGTTCTTGCGTTTGGGGTTGTTCAGGCAAAGGGCCGCAACACCTCGGGCGTCAATCGTGACCTTGATCTGTTGGTATCTGTCCATCACGCCCCACTCCGCAGGCTTTGCGCAAACTTGGCCGCTTCGCCAAGGGAAGCGCGGTCAATGCCTGTTTCAAACCCATCCGCGTCCAACATATCGACCACAGCCTCCATCGCGACGTTGCCTGCGGCCCCGGGCGCATAAGGACAGCCGCCCAAACCACCAGCCGAAGCATCGAAGGTTCGAACCCCAAGCGCCAGCGATGCCCGGATGTTATCCAAAGCGCGACCGTTGGTGTCATGAAAATGTGCGCCGATGTCGCGCGCAGGTACGTGTTCTAACACGGCGTCCAACATCGCCGTCACCCGATCCGGTGTGCCCTTGCCGATGGTATCGCCGACCGAGACTTCGTAAACCCCCATGCGTTTTAAAACCCGCGCCACATCGCCCACAGCTTTTGGCGCAATCCGCCCTTCATAGGGGCAATCGGTCACGCAGGAGATATAGCCCCGCACCGGCAGACCTTCGCTTAATGCGCGCGCAACAACGGGTTCAAATCGCTCAAGGCTTTCCGAGATCGAGCAATTGATGTTCTTTTGACTGAAGGTTTCAGACGCGGCCCCAAAGACTGCGATTTCATCGACTTTAGCCGCCAAGGCGCGTTCCAGCCCGCGCATATTCGGGGTCAGAGCCGTATAGGTGACGCCGGGGCGTCTTTGTATTCCCGCCATCACCTCAGCGCCATCGGCCATCTGGGGCACCCATTTGGGTGACACAAAGCTGGCCGTTTCAATCTTGCGTAGCCCGGTCGCCGACAACAGATCGACCAGCTTGATTTTGTCGGCCGTGGATATTGCGCGCGCCTCATTCTGCAATCCGTCGCGAGGCGCCATCTCAAAAAGAAGAACCCTATCGCTCATGCGTCTTCCTCGATCAACCGGACCAATGCGATCCCCTGTTGGACTTGGGCATCATCGGTCGCGTTCATTTCTGCGATTATCCCATCACGCGGCGCGACCAGGCGATGCTCCATCTTCATGGCTTCCAGAACAAGAAGCGCGTCGCCCTTTGCCACATGATCGCCGACGCCCGCGATGACGGACACCACCCGTCCCGTCAGGGGCGCAAGGATCACATCGGCGCTGTCTGGTCCGGCACCAGCGCCCGGTTGCAGACGGCTAAACCGCCGTGTGGTCCCGCCGCGCTCCACAGTCACGGTATCGTTGTCACTATAAACGTGGAACTTGTAACGGGTGTCGTTGGACACGAACGTCAGGGCATCGCCGTTCCATGTGATGGTGTTGAGAGTTGCATGGCCATCCGGTGTTTGGACGCAGCACTCGCCGTTCGTGGTTTCGACAATCACGTCGGCGTCGTCATCGAACCATACGATCTGACGCGCCGGACCAAAGTGACGAAAATTGGCGAGCCGATCGAACACTTCTTTTGTTTCGCCGGGCCGCAAGATGGCAAGCGCCGCTACGGACCAATCCAAAGCACCTGTGTGCGGCAGGGCGACAAGGTCTTCGGCTTTTCGCGCAATAAGACCGGTATCGACCTGACCTTTCATGAATTCGGGATCGCGCGTAAGACGGATCAGGAAATCGCGATTGGTTTCGACGCCCACCACACTCGTCTTTTCAAGCGCGCGGGCCAGATGGCGCAGCGCCGTGGCCCGGTCTGCTCCATGAGTAATGACCTTGGAGATCATCGGGTCGTAATGGGGCGTGATCGCGTCGCATTCGCGTACGCCGGTATCAATGCGCGCGCCACCGCCGAACCGAAGCCGGGTTAGTTTGCCTATTGCGGGCAAAAATCCGACACTTGGGTCTTCGGCATAAAGTCGGGCCTCAAAAGCATGGCCGGTCAGTGTCACCTCGTCTTGCGTGAACGGCAGGGCAACGCCCGCAGCGACAGAAAGCTGGAGCGCCACAAGATCAAGCCCCGTCACTGCCTCGGTCACCGGGTGTTCGACCTGAAGTCGGGTGTTCATTTCCATGAACCAAAAGGCATCGGGGCTTGGGAATGCGGCCCCGTCCACAATGAACTCGACCGTTCCCGCACTTTCGTAGTGCACCGCGCGCGCCGCAGCGACAGCGGCAGCCCCCATGGCGGCGCGCAGTTCTTCTGTCATACCCGGCGCGGGCGCCTCTTCGATCACCTTTTGATGGCGGCGTTGCAGCGAACAATCCCGTTCAAACAGATGCACCACATTGCCATGGGCATCGCCAAAAACCTGAACTTCGATATGACGCGGCGATTGAATGTATTTTTCAATCAGACAAACCGGATCACCGAAGCTCGCCTCGGCTTCGCGCGCCGCACTGCCAAGCGCTTCGGCGAAATCTTCCGCGCGTTCCACCAGACGCATGCCCTTGCCGCCACCACCCGCGCGCGCTTTGATCAAAACCGGATACCCGATACCAGCGGCTTGTTCCGCCATGAATGCCGGATCTTGTTCTGCCCCGTGATAGCCCGGAACCACTGGCACACCGGCGTCTTCCATCAGAATTTTCGCCTGATCTTTCAGACCCATAGCGCGGATCGCAGTTGCCGAAGGGCCGACGAACGTCAATCCGGCGGCTTCGACCTTGTCCACAAATTCGGGGTTTTCCGACAAGAACCCATAACCCGGATGGATCGCATCCGCACCCGTCGCACGCGCCGCTTCCAATATGGCATCGCCGCGCAAATAGCTTTCTGCAACCGGAGCAGACCCAAGTCGCACAGCTTCATCCGCCATATCCACATGGCGGGCATTTGCGTCAGCGTCCGAATACACCGCCACGCTCGCGATCCCCAGTTCGCCACAGCTTTCGATAATCCGACAGGCGATCTCGCCCCGGTTCGCAATGAGGAGTTTTTGAATTGCCATCACCATCACATCCTAAACAGCCCGAACCGAGTTTCTTCAACCGGCGCATTCAACGTGGTGGCCAGCGACAGACCCAGCACGTCGCGGCTTTTACGCGGGTCGATGATGCCGTCGTCCCAAAGGCGAGCGCTGGCGTATAAGGGATGGCTTTGGCGCAGAAACATCTCTTCTGTTGGGACGCTGAATGCGGCTTCTTCGGCTTTCGACCATGCCTCGTTTCGTTTTTCCATGGCTTGGCGTTTGACCAAGGCCAGCGTCTTTGCGGCCTGTTCGCCGCCCATGACGGCAATCCGCGAATTGGGCCATGTCCAAAGGAAGCGCGGCCCGAAAGCGCGGCCCGACATCCCATAGTTGCCCGCCCCGTAAGACGCGCCAACGATCATCGTGATTTTTGGCACCGATGTCGTCGCCACTGCGGTTACCAGTTTCGCCCCATGACGCGCGATGCCGCCTTCCTCCGCTTGGCGTCCGACCATGAACCCCGTGATGTTTTGTAAGAACACCAACGGGATACGGCGCTGTGAGCAAAGCTCGACGAAATGCGCGCCCTTCTGCGCGCTTTCCGAAAACAAAACACCGTTGTTGGCAATCAGACCGACAGGGATCCCATGCACATGCGCGAAACCGCACACCAGTGTTTCGCCATACCGCGCTTTGAATTCATCGAATCGGCTGCCATCGACAAGGCGCGCGATCACTTCGCGGATGTCGAAGGGGATGCGCGGATCAGACGGGATGATCCCCATGAGTTCGCTCGGGTCATAGGCCGGGTCTTCTGGCGTTTGGAGGTTCAAATTGGCGCGACTTTCAACACCTAGGTTCCCGACAATCGTACGCGCAATCTGCAACGCGTGCGCATCGTTTTCAGCCAAGTGATCTGCAACGCCGGAAATCGACGTGTGCATTTCGCCGCCGCCCAGTTCCTCGGCAGTGACGTCTTCACCTGTGGCTGCTTTTACCAATGGGGGGCCTGCCAGAAAGATGGTGCCCTGGCCTTTCACGATCACGGTTTCATCGCTCATCGCAGGAACATAAGCACCGCCCGCGGTGCAGGATCCCATGACGACCGCGATTTGTGGAATACCCGCCGCGCTCATCTGGGCCTGGTTGTAAAAAATGCGACCAAAGTGCTCGCGATCCGGGAACACCTCGTCTTGGTTCGGAAGGTTGGCACCGCCGCTGTCGACAAGATAGACGCAAGGCAGCCGGTTTTCCTGCGCAATTTCCTGAGCGCGCAAGTGTTTCTTCACGGTCAGTGGGAAGTACGTCCCGCCCTTCACAGTGGCATCATTGGCCAACACCATGACTTGTCGCCCGGCCACCTGACCAACGCCGGCAATTGCGCCGGCTGCGGGAATGTCGCCGTCGTACATTTGGTGAGCGGCAAAAAGCCCGACTTCCAGAAATGGCGAACCCGGATCAAGCAATGCCTGCACCCGATCACGCGGCAACATTTTCCCGCGCGACGCGTGACGGCTTTGGGCTTCGTCCGTGCCGCCTTTCTTTGCGGCTTCCGAGACGGCTTCAACCGCTGAAAGGTGTTCCAGCATTGCGGCGCTGTTGGCGATAAATTCATCTGATGAGATGGATATTTGGCTATCGATCTTCATGTGTGTTCCACCCTCAATCCGACACTTTGCAGTGCGCTTTGCAAATGGCAGTCGACAACCGTTTCGCGGCTTAACCGTCCGTTTGCGCGAAACCAGACTGTGGCCCCCGTCATCATCGACAATAGCATTCGGGATTGGACGGCCACGTCCGAAATCCGAAACAGACCCGCCTCAACTCCGTCGTTAAGAATATCCCGCAACACGCCTTCATAGCTGTCGCGGAGCGCAACCACATGATGTCGCCCGTCGGGTTCAAGGCTTCGGATTTCCATGTAGGCCAGAAAAACGTCGTTCGGAAAATCCAGATGGTAGGACACGTGATGCCGGACAAAAGCTTCGAGCCGTGGAATAGGGCCGGTCAAACCATTCAGGACTTCGTCCAAAGTCGCAATCAGCGCTTCCATATGGCTTGCCATCAGGCCGACAAGAAGCGCCTGTTTGCTTTCGAAATGGTTGTAAAGACCGCCCTGTCTGACACCAACTGCATCTGCCAATTCTCGCATGGAAACAGCAGCATAGCCTTTCTCGGCGAAAAGCCGGCTGGCTTCGCTTTGAATGACGGCTTTGGTATCATTTACGTTCGGCACGGTGCTCAAGCAAATATGAATGATCATTCATTCATATTTTGATTCGAGTATAATAGCAACGCCCGAGAACCTGCGGTCCGGCGCATGGCGGTTCACTGTGAAAACATCGTTTCAGTTGGACCCGTGCATACAAGTCGACGCGGAGCGCCGATTATATTCGAATTTACCAGAAAGTCCTTAAATACCTTAAAGTTGCGATCAAATTTGGATGCCTTTTCGCTGGTAGAATTCGCCAATTCATTCGAATTGCCAACGGCACGTCATATGAAACGCCCGAATTATTCACACTGCTAATACATGGGCGAATTGGCACAGTTTTGGCGCAAAAAAACTCTTATCGGATTTGATTTGGTCTAGTGTAGGCTTTCTGTGACGCTGCGGAAATCGCGAGTCAATTGAGGGATATGTCCTAAAGATACAGAGGTGGGAGAATGGAAGAACAATTAGCCGAGCTGGTGGCGAAAGTCGCCGAGCTAGAAGCCAAGGCGAATGTCACGAATACGATGTTCGCGGAAACGTACTACTATCTGTCAATTCCGTTGATGGTGATCATTCACGCAGGGTTTCTGGCCTATGAAATGGGCGCATCCCGGCAAAAGAATGCCTTGGCGTCGGGAATTAAAAACATTCTCGCTTTCGCCTTTATGATGCCGACGTTCTATTTCTTTGGCTGGTGGATTTATTGGGGTTTCCCAACAGGGCTTACATTCTCGGAAGGCGGAATGGGAATTTCGGGCGCGGGATATGCAAACTCGCTTGCACTTGGCTGGGGCGGCTCTGCTGCGGCGATGGGTCCAAACATTGCAGATCAGGCTTCGGGCGTTTTCTGGGGTGCCTTTGCGATGTTCGCCGCAACAACAGCGTCGATCTTCTCGGGCGCCGTCATCGAACGTATCCAAACCGTTGGCTTCGTTATCTTGGCCGTTGTCCTTGGCTCGTTCGCTTGGGTTCTTGCGGCGGCTTGGGGCTGGCACGCGGATGGCTGGTTGGTCACCAAATTCGGCTTGCATGATTTCGGAGCAGCGGGCCTTGTGCACGCCGTTGCGGGTTTCTTTGCCTTGGGCGTTCTGATCAACCTTGGGCCACGTATTGGCAAGTTCAACGAAGACGGTTCGGCCAATCATATTGGCGGTCACAACATGCCGTTCACGGTAACCGGACTGATGCTGATCATCGTCGGTTTCTGGGGATTCTTGATGGCTTGCGTCATTATTCCGGGCGAAGCCTGGAGTTGGTACGGCGACAAAGCAACCACCATCTATGGAACTCCAATGACCCTGTCGTCGCTGGCGTTCAACATCCTGATGGGCATGTCGGGCGGCATTATCGGAGCCTGGGTGATCGCACGAGACCCTTTCTTTATGATGTCAGGCGCACTTGCGGGCATCATTGCAACAGCGTCAGGTCTGGATGTGTACTGGCCACCTTTGGCCTTCGTAATGGGCTTTGCGGGCGGTGCGTTGCTAAAGCCATGTTACAACTGGCTGGAACGGCGCGGCATCGACGATGCAGTTGGTGCGGTCACGGTGCACGGCACGATAGGTCTGTTCGGCCTGATCATGTTTGGCGTCTGGGGCTCGGGCCTTCCAGCACTGCAAGGTGACGGTGTCGCGACGGTTTCGCTTTTGGGTCAGTTCGTGGGCGCAGTTGTGTTCTTCCTGGTGGGCTTTGTGCCCGGCTATGTGGTCAGTTGGCTTTTGAATGCCATGGGCATGTTGCGTGTCACCAAGGAAGCAGAACTGGCCGGATTGGATGCAACAAAAGTACCCATGCAAGCCTATCCAGATGGCATTACGGCTTCGGCCATGCCTGCGGAATAACCTGATTAAAAAGGAGACAATAAATGGGATTTGATTTTGAAAGCACCGAAGCCATGGCGGGCTCGATCTTCATGGGTGCAGGCGGTGCAATGCCGGCCATTTGGACACTGATTGCAGCGATTGTCTGCGTCTATGCCCTTTGGAGCGGTAATCGCCACGAACACCAAGCCTACGATAAGCTGAAGAAATAATCAGAGTGTCGTAAAAGCTAGAAAGGGGCTGCAATCTGTGGCCCCTTTTCCATTTGGATACAGCAGTTCAGGAGGTAGCAATGGCCACGTCACTTGCCGATTTCGCAAAGAAGAAGAAAGTCGACTTCTTTCTCTTTAACTTCACCGATCTTTTTGGAAACCAAAGGGCGAAACTGGTGCCAACATCCGCTGTCGCTGGCATGCAGAAAAGCGGTGCGGGCTTTGCCGGATTTGCGGCATGGCTGGACATGACGCCAGCCCATCCAGACATGTTTGTGATGCCCGACGCCGCCAGCATTATCCAATTGCCATGGAAACCCGAATTGGCGTGGGTTCCGGGAAACCTCTGGATGGACGGCGCGCCCGTAGCACAAGCGCCGCGCAACGTGCTTTTGTCGCTGATGGCGGACGCTGCAATAGACAACCAGGTTCTGATGGCCGGTGTCGAACCCGAGTTTCACCTAATCGACGCAGAAGGCACCGACATTTCAGACCCACGCGATACTCAGGAGAAACCCTGCTACGATCAATCCGCGCTCATGCGCCGCTATGAAGTCATTGCCGAGATTTGCCGCCACATGGAGACGCTCGGTTGGGGCCCTTACCAAAACGACCACGAAGACGCCAACGGCCAGTTTGAGATCAACTGGGAATATTCCGACGTTCTTACTACCGCCGACCGGCTGGCGTTCTTCAAGTTTATGGTCAAAGAGATTGCTGGAAAACACGGCTTTCGCGCGACGTTCATGCCGAAGCCCTTTGCCCATCTCACCGGCAACGGATGCCACGCGCATCTGTCTTTGTGGACCAAAACGAAACGCAAAAACCACTTTGCCGATGCCAATGACGAAATGGGTTTAAGTGAAACCTGTTATCACTTTATTGGTGGTCTGATGAACCACGCCGAGGCCATGTGCGCGCTGACAAATCCAACCGTGAACAGCTATAAACGCATCAACGCGCCAACCACATCTTCTGGTGCTACATGGTCGCCAAATTCGATCACTTATGGCGGCAACAATCGCACCCATATGATCCGCATCCCCGACAAAGGCCGCATCGAACTGCGATTGGCGGACGGGTCGGCCAACCCATACTTGCTGATGGCAGGGATCCTTGCGGCGGGTCGCCTTGGAATGGCGGGCAAGATCAATCCCGGCAAACGCATGGATATCGATGCCTACGCTGAACCCGAAAAGCTGAATAAGGCGGGCAAGCTACCGCTCAATTTGCTCGATGCATTGCGGGCCTTGGAAATGGACCGAACTTATAATGCCGCTTTGGGCCACGAATTTTCATCGGCTTATCTGAAGCTTCGTTACAAGAATTGGAATTCTTACGCCCAGCACCTTACCGAGTGGGAACGTGAGCAAACGCTGGATTGCTAAATTACCGGCGAGCCGCCTGGTTTTCGCGACGATCAATCCAGTGTTTGAACCAGAACTCGCCGCCTTTCAAAAAGTGCGGGCACCCGCCAGGATGAAACCAACGGGTCTTTAAGTGAATGTGGCTATAGGCCGTTTCACCCTCGGGATCACCAAGCGCTTGCAGCGCCGCCTTCGCCCCAAGGTATGGCGCAAGAACCGTGCCCGAGCCTGAAAAACCCATAGCGAAATGGATACCATCGTGCTGTCCGACGACTGGCATCTGTCCAAAGGAGAACCCCGTATTGCCAGTCCAAACATGTGAGATTTTCGTGTCTTTCATGCTGGGCCAAATCTCAGACATCGTGTCGTGCAGCCGTAAGGCTGCCGTCCTCAGGTTCACGTTGACCATCGCCGCGCGCCCGCCAAAAATGATCCGTGTTCCATCGGGTGATGCACGAAAGTACGAATGCCGCGCACGGGTTTCGACCATCATGCGTCCGCCCGGTGCCAATTCTTCGATCACCTTCGGCGAAAGCGGTTCCGTCGCAATCAGAAAACTGGGAATTGGAAAGACGCGGCGCATGAACCAGTTGAATGGCTTGGTGGTGTATCCGTTCGTCGCAAGAACAACATTTGCAGCCTTTATTGCGCCTTTCGGTGTCCCGACGATCTTGTGCGCTCCTTCGGATTGAACCGAAATTGCCGGGGCTTGCGCAATCACAGGAACGTCGCGGCGCAGTACGGCATTCAACAAACCCAGATAGTACTTTGCCGGATGCAAAGCGCCGTGTTCGGGAAATAGTAATCCGCCTCTGTATAAAGGCGTCACAATTTCTTGCGCCAGATGTTCCGCGTCAACCAAGGAACATTTCACGGCGCTCTTCTCATCTAACCAGTCAACCAATACCCGCTGTGCAGTAAGATGATTTTGGGTGTAGGCAAGTTGGATGCGGCCGGAATTTACGTAGTCACAATTGATGTTTTCGCGCGCGATCAGGTTTTGAACCCAATCCAAAGCCGCCCCGCTTTCGGCAAAAATTGCGTCGGCCGTAACGGCGCCATAGGACGCCTTCAATGCATCCCATCCCAATCGCGGATGCGCGCCGACCATACCGCCATTGCGGCTGGACGCGCCTTTGCCGGGCACGCTCGCCTCGATTACGACGACCTTGGCGCCTGCATCATGTGCCGCAATTGCTGCGGATAGACCCGTGTAACCTGCCCCAATCACAAGCAAATCCGCTTGTTCTGGGGGATCGCCACCAAGTTCCGGCCAGTCGATACCATCCCACCAATAGGGCTGGCCTATCGGCACGGCATTGTCAGAGAACACCGACTTTCCCATGGCGTCAGTCGCCGTAGTTGCCTTTGACGCGCTCTTTCGTCGGGTCGAAATGTGGGAATGGTACAATCTTTGCACTAAGGCGTTTTTGTTGACCGTCCAATTGCCCGATCTGAATTTCGGTGCCAATTTCTGAATGAGCCATCGCCACGCGGCCCAATGCGATGACTTTTCCAAGAACCGGAGATTTCATGGCCGACGTAATTTCACCGACCTGAGCCTTGCCCACTCGCACACAATCGCCTGGTGATGGCACGACGCCACCTTCAATTTCAAAGCCAACCAGTTTCCGATGGGGATGCGCTTTGCGTTCTTCCAATGCCGCGCGGCCGATGAAATCGTCGTCTTGGGTTTTCAAGGGCACCGTAAATCCAATTCCGGCTTCGAATGGATCTGTGGTGTCGTCAAACTCGGAACCGGCAAGAATCAATCCGCCTTCGATACGCACCATATCCAAAGCTGTCAAACCCAGAGGTTTCATTCCAAAAGGTTCGCCAGCAGCCCAAAGTGCATCGAAAATCGCGACAGCGTCCTTTGGATGACAAAAGACCTCGTATCCTAATTCGCCAGAATAACCGGTGCGCGAAATCACAACCGATTTTCCGTCGAAATCACCAAGACGTGCGATGGTTAGCCGGAACCACGGCAGCTCTTGGATTGTAGGTTGGGTTGGCGGCGTCCAAAACACCTGATCCATGATCGTTCGTGAATGACGTCCTTGCACCGCGACATTGTGCAACTGATCCGTCGATGGGCGGACCCATGCATGAAGCCCACGTTTCTGAGCCTGCTCTTTCAGCCACAAACCGCTGGTGTCATTTCCACCGATCCAGCGGAAGTTCGTTTCGCCCAAACGATAGATTGTGCCGTCGTCGATCATACCGCCATGCTCGTAACACATGGCCGTATAGCTCACCTGACCAACACTGATTTTCCTGACGTTTCGCGTGACACAGGCCTGCATCAATTCTTCCGCATCGGGCCCGGTGACTTCGTACTTTCGCAAGGGCGACAGATCCATGATCGCCACACCGTCACGTGCCGCCCAATATTCGTCAATACTGCCGTGTTTAGGAAAGGAATTCGCCAGCCAATAGCCATTGTATTCCACGAAATCCTGCGTGTGTTTCGCAAAACAGGAATGAAACGCGGTTTCTTTTGTTTCTTCCACATCCGCCTCCGC
Source organism: uncultured Paracoccaceae bacterium (assembly GCA_938005545.1). GTDB lineage: Bacteria > Pseudomonadota > Alphaproteobacteria > Rhodobacterales > Rhodobacteraceae > CALKXV01. Next base: position 131,772 of record CALKXV010000032.1, on the reverse strand, counting down.
AGATTTTCTATATCCGATCGAACGTTTAAAACTTTCGTCGGCCTTGTAGGTGCGCACTTGGATGTCAGTCGGGTTCCAGCCGTTCGCTGGATCGACATCGCAAGGGCAAGCCGTTGACACGCAGACCAGATCGGAAAGTGCTCGTAACAAAACATAGTCGCCCGGTCGCGACCAAGGTTCGTCCATGCCAAGCGCGTTCGTTTCGTCCAGCATTGTGTTGAAAAAGAAATTGATCGCGGGCCATCCCCCGCGTGGTTTGATGTCGAAACGTGCCAGATCAGCGTTCATATTGTCCGAACAATTGATGTGGCCCGGGTATCCCAAGTCTTCGTAATACCGCGCCGTGCAAGCCAATCCGAAAGTATCATGACGCCCGCAGGTGTCTTGAATGATTTCGACCAAAGGCTCTTGATCCACGCTCCAATATTTTGAGAAAATTCCGGGCTGAGGATAAAGACTGCCCATTAGACTGCGCGTCGTGGTTGGATCGATTTCACGCTCAATCCCCTTATCCAAAGCACGTCGACTGAAGGCTTGAAAGTCCGAGCATTCACGCCCCTGAACGTCAAGGATCTGGATGTACTCGCCTTTCTTCACTTCATAGGTGTTGGCTTGGCCCGGCTGAATATTGGCGTCATGCAAAGGATCGGCCAAAGGGTCTGGCGGGCCAATTCCCAGCTTTGCATCGCCCGGCGATGCGCGTCTGATGTACAGCACCAACTCGGTCGGAACATTTTGTAATTCAGGCGACATTGGTCCGCCCGGAGCGGCACAGATCAGCAATCCATCGCAAGCGGATGTGAATTCTTCAAAATCTCCGGCGCGCGATCCGTCGGCGAAAACGCCAATCGCATCACCGGTCTCAATGTTAAATCCAGACGCAACCAACGCCTTTAGGACGCGCGCGCCTGACGGTGATCCGTTCGCGAGCGTTTTGATTGTTGCGGTCGGGCGCCCCTGCCCCTTAGTTCCAAGCATCGCCGCATCCGACGTCTTGTCCGGTGCGAAAAAGACCAACTGGCCTGGTTGCAATCCTTCGCGATCCTGAACGATGATCTCGTCGCCTTTGGAAATCGGCACGGCCCGCGATCCGCCACCGGGGATCGGGTGTCGTTCAACGCCATGCGGCAAAATTGGCAACCCCGGTTGGATGACCCCTGATCTTTGCCAAGGAACTTCGAAGATGGGTTTCACGGTCATTGTCTTAAGCCAGCCCTAAAATCCTGCGCCGCTTTTCGGCCCATGCATTGATCGCGATATCGAAAGTCAGCGCCATAAAGACCACGGAAAATCCGAGTGTGAAATTCTTTCCCAATTGCGTTCCGGCAAGCGTGCGTTGCATTTCCTGACCCAAATCGCGTGTGCCAATAAAGGCTGCAATAATGACCATGAAGAATGCGAAGATAAGCGCCTGGTTCAATCCAACGGCAATTGTCGGCATTGCGAGGGGCAATTGCACATTCCAAAGTTTTTGCCAGCGGGTGGCACCAGACATGTCGGCGGCTTCGGTCAATTCGGGTGGCACACCGCGCAAGCCTTCGATGGTGTAACGGATCACGGGCACCATCGTGTAGATCAGGATCGACAAGATGACAGTGAATGGTGTGATCCCGAACAGCATGATTGCGGGAAGCAAGTAAATGAAACTCGGGAAGGTTTGCGCGGTGTCGCACACAAAGATCATGCGCGCCGACCATGTTTCGCGGCGTGCGGCCCAAACGGCCAACGGCATTCCGAATACCATCGCCAGTATGACGGCCGTCAACGTCGAATGAAGTGTGATCATTGCGCGATCCCACCAACCAAATCCGGCGACAATTGAAAAGAACAATACTCCGATCAAGGCTGGTCGTCTTCCGCCAAGCGCATAGCAAAAGCCTGTGACAACGGCGATTACTGCTGCGGTTGGAACGTACAAAAGGGCGCGTTCTGTTGGGATCAAAATCCAAAGATTGAAGAACCAGCGAATAAACCCTGTTGTTTCCTTGACCCAGCTCAAGTTCAGAAAACCTTTGATGGCGACATCAATTTCCGAGCCCATGGATAGCGATTGACGCCGCCCGATTTCATTCAAAATAGGGATCACTTGGGCCAACACCATGAACACCACGAAGGTCGCCACCCCGATCAAAAGCAGGATGTGACGTTGCCACCAGGGTGTGCCCTTTTCGAAGTGTTCGGGTTGTTTGACGACCCATGCTTTGCTTAGTCGATCCAACGTCACCGCCAATAGAACAATCGTCACACCGATTTCAAACGACCGACCAAGTTTGAAACTGTTCATCATCGCCAACAGTTTCGCACCCAAACCCGGCATGCCGATAAAGGCTGTCAGAACGACCATGGCCAAGGCCAACATGATGACCTGATTGAGACCCACGAGAATTTCTGTCCGCGCCGATGGGATGTAGACTGAACGCAGCATTTGCCACCGCGAGCAGCCCGCCATTTTCCCAGCCTCGACGACTTCTGGCGGCACTTTTTTCAGACCTACGATCGTCATTAGGATCATCGGTGGCATGGAATATGCAATGGTCGCAACCGACGCCGCAGTTGGGCCGACTTTGAAGAAAATAACGGCGGGCAAAAGGTAGCTGTAAAATGGCAGCGTTTGCAGAACCAGTAGAACGGGCCGCATGGCTTTTTCAAAACGCGCGGATCGCCATGCTAATATCCCGATCAACAGTCCGACTGCGAAACCGACGGGTGCTGCGACGACGATGACCGACATCGTCTCCATCGCCCATTTCCATTGGCCCATCAACGCGGTCCAAACCATTGTACCGCCTGCCAAAAGCGCCAGTTTCCAGCCGCCCAACCAATACCCCAAAACCGCAAGACATCCCGCCACAACAGACCACGGCATTGCTTCGAAATTGGGCCAACGGGATTTGCCATAAAGCACATTGGCCGCCGCATCGATCAGAAATCCAAGCCAACTTGCTATCTCGCGGGTCACGTGGATCAGGCCCAGATCATTTTGAACCCAAGCGAAACCGACGTCCAACCAATCAGACCACGGAAGCAGCATCGCCTCGGGCAACCGGATCAGCGCCTCTGGCAACCACGGGCGAAGAACCGTCAACAAGGCCGCGAAACCAAAGAGTCCGATCAGAACTTTTCGGCGGACTGCCATCGCTGGAGTGCCCCCTTCAGGCACCGCAAGATTGGCGTCCGACACGATGGTCATTTCGCCTCTCCCAAAAGAATATCCAATGCCGCTTGGCGCGGCATACCTTTCACATTTCCGTCTGGCATCTGCACCGGGATCACGTCGGCGGCGTCATTGATCAACCGACGCGCCAACGACAGAATGGTTGCGTCCGCCGCCACCGGCTCGCCTTTGCCCATCGAGCCGTCTTCGACCAGAACACTGGCGTGCACAACGCGGGCCTTGTCGACTTCTTCGGTGAATTTTGCAACGTAGTCCGTTGCCGGATTCAGCACGATCTTGTCCGGTGTATCGATCTGTTCGACCGCTCCGTCTTTCATAATTGCAATGCGATCCGCAAGCCGCAAAGCTTCATCAAAGTCGTGCGTGATGAAAACAATGGTCTTCCCCAACATCGCTTGAAGACGCAAAAACTCGTCCTGCATCTCGCGACGGATCAATGGATCAAGCGCCGAAAACGGTTCGTCCAGAAACCAAATGTCGGGTTCAATCGCCAGCGACCGCGCAATACCGACCCGTTGTTGCTGACCGCCCGAAAGCTCGCGCGGGAAATAATCCTCGCGCCCTTCAAGCCCAACAAGCTTTACAACTTCCATCGCACGGTCGCGCGTTGAATGTTTGTCTTGGCCACGCATTTCCAAGGGAAACGCAACGTTCTGAAGAACTGTTCGGTGCGGTAAAAGCCCGAAGGATTGGAACACCATACCCATTTTCGAGCGACGGAGTTCGATCAGTTCGACTTCTTTCAAGCCCATGATATCCTGACCGTCGACCTCGATTTTTCCGCCTGTGATATCGTGAAGCCGTGAAAAACACCGCACCAGCGTTGATTTACCGGAACCGGAAAGCCCCATGATCACAAGCATCTCGCCCTTGGACACGTCAAGCGAAACGTCTTTTACGCCGGCGATATATCCATCGGCGCGAATGTCGTCGAAACTGTGCCCGGCCGTCATCGATTTCAGATAGCTTTCCGGATCGGGCCCGAACAGCTTCCATACGTTTTTTGCCGAAATCACCGGGTTCATTTGTGCCCGCCCCGTTATTGCTGCACCCGCCCCACCAAGTTCAGCGGGGCGGGTGCCAAAAGTCAAATCAAGCTTAGATTAGCTTGCGCAAGCGCTCATCCAAGGCTCAACGACCGCTCGGTTTGCCGCCAGCCATTCCTCAGCCGCTTCTTCTGGCTCCAACTCGTCGGTGTCGACAAGCTTGGCCATCTCGGCGATCTGAGGGTTGGTGAACGACAGTTTTGTCAGCACGCAATACGCGGCTGGCCATTTGTCTTCCATTCCATCCCAAGCCGCTTTCTTCAGGTAACCCGTCGATGGATTGCCGCAGTCAAAAAGAGCTTCCTTGTTCGGCCCCTTTGTTGGGTCCGTGTCGCAACCATCTTCCCATGCTGGGAATTCGACAAACTCGCCCGGCCAAACCGCTTCGGCAAAGTTTGGTGTCCAGTTAAAGACAACGATGGGTTTCTTTTCGGCTTCGGCCGCACCGATATGCGCCCAAAGAGCAGCAGCGGAACCAGCATTCACAACCGTGAAATTCATGTCCAAAGCCGCGACGCGTTCCTGACCATGCTTCAACCAGTCAACCGGTCCATCAAGATACATGCCGTTCGAGCCGGTTTCAGCGGTCGCAAAAACCTCGGCACATGCGTTCAGTGCTTCCCAACTTGGCAGACCCGGACAGGATTCTTTCGTCCACGCAGGATACCACCAATCTTCGCGGGTCACTGCGTCGTGGTCGCCAGCGTCATGAAGACCACCCTTCGACAGAGCTTCGCGGAACGATGCGCCAAATGCGCCTTCCCAAACTTCAAGCTCAAGCGCCACGTCACCAAGACGTACCGATTCATAAACAGCCTGACTGTCAGTTGTGACGAATTCGACGTTGTTGCCCATTTCTTCGAACATTTGGCCAACCACATTCGACATCACAATCTGGCTCGACCAGTTGTGGATCGGAATGGTAATTGGATCGCTGCTGTCTTCGGCAATCGCCGCAAACGGGGTGGCAAGTGCTGCTGTCAGCACCATGGTCGTGAGCTTCTTCATAGTCGTTCTCCCTGAACTTGGCAGCATTTCGTCTACCTTTTTTTGAAGCCTTTTCTCCGCAGGTTTACCCCCACGTGTCATTCAGATTTTTTTCAACCCCTTAGGTAGTCCTCCAAGCTGTCATCCAACGCGTCTTTCCACGGCGTGTGATGCGCAGGTGCCTGGGTGCCCGTCATCGGGCTGGCGTACCCATGATCGCGGAACGTCATGATTCCCTTCTTCTTGTGCTTCTTCCATTCGTAGAATGCTTGTGATGCCGCTTGAATGTCGAAGCTTGGGTAATCCGTTTCTGCGACAAGCTCGTTTGTGTAAGCCGCCTGATAGTCGATGCAGGCATAGTCGTCAGCCAAAGCCGCTTCAGCATCTTGGCGCGTTTTCACATCTGCAATACGCGCCGCCATATCCGGAACCGCAATCCGATCCAATATGATGTCTCGCACGTACCAAGCTTGGGCGTCGAACATATTGAACGTGAACCATTGGTCCTGCATGCCAAGGTAAAACAGTGCCGGATTATGGTTATAAACCACACCTTTATAAAGATCGTCCGACGCCAATACGTTCGGCGTTTTCAGACGCAGATCATCGGGTAAAAACGGGAAGTGGTGCTTATAGCCCGTGCACAGAATGATCACGTCGACGTCTTTGGACGTGCCGTCAATAAAGTATGCGGTCTTGGGATCGACGCGGTCCAGTTTCGGGACTTCCTGCCAGTTCTCGGGCCAATCGTACCCCATCGGCGCTGTCCGATGCGCAACCGTGATCGACTTGGCGCCATACTTCCAGCACTGCGACCCTATATCCTCGGCAGAATAGGACGTGCCCAGGATTAAGATGTCTTTACCCGCAAACTCTCTCGCATCACGGAAATCATGGGCGTGTAAAATGCGCCCATTGAAGGTATCAAATCCGGGATATTCGGGCACATTCGGCACGCTAAAATGGCCAGTGGCGACGATCACATTGTCAAAACGTTCCGTCGTTTCGGCGTCTGCAACGGCATCGCGAACGGTAACGTCAAAGCCGCCATCAACGGCACGTACGTCTCGCACAATCGTATTGAACTTGGTCTGGTCGCGGACGCCGGCTTTCTCGACCCGCCCTTTGATATAGTCAAACAGCACAGCGCGTGGTGGATAACTGGCAATTGGTTTTCCGAAATGTTCCTCGAACGTATAGTCCGCAAACTCCAGACCCTCTTTAGGTCCATTTGACCATAGGTATCGGTACATCGACCCGTGGCATGGGTTGCCATGTTCATCAACGCCGGTGCGCCATGTGTAATTCCAAAGACCGCCCCAATCGCTTTGCTTTTCATAGCAAACGACTTCAGGCACATCTGCGCCAGCCACTGCCGCCGACTGGAACGCGCGCATTTGCGCCAACCCGGATGGACCTGCGCCAATAATGCAAACCCGTTTTGTCATTTATTATCCCTCAATGATGGTCATTACACCAGTTGACGCAGATCGTCGGATCGCGCCCACGTCTGCGTAATCGTCCGAATGGTACCAATCTTGCGCTGCCTGGTAAGTGGGAAACCGGATCACCACAGTCCGTTCGCCCGGCGGCGTGCCTTCGACATTCTCAGATTGACCACCACGAATGATGTACTCCCCGCCAAATTTCTCAACGGTCGCGCCAACTTGCGCGACATAGCTCTTGTAAGTCTCTGGCTCTGTGACGCTTATTTGAGCCACGACGTATCCATTTGGCATTTTAACGCTGCTCCGGGTCTGATTTTGATTGGTCCCAATTCGGTTCAAATCCCAACACTTCGGTACCGGGTGGGAACGATGGATTGAAAAGTTTGTTGTGGGCGACAGTGGATTGATAAAGCGGGTTATGGGCCGCCAATCGCCAAACCTTGCACGTTAAATCAAAAGTCTGATTGTAGGCATCGAAATGCAAACGCACATGATCTGCATTCCGAATTTGCGCCGCGCCCGGACTATCCGGTGGAAAGGTTGCCGTCAGAATATCGGAAAACTCAGTTGCCTTTTGATAATACGTTGACGAAAAAAACGTGAGTGCGGCTTGCCGTCTTTGCGCCGGATCATTTGTTTTTGCCGCCATATGGTTCATTTCCGGCGTCACCGAGTAACCCGGTGATTTATTCATGATCGTGATGATCGCGCCCAAAGCTTCATCTTGTCCGGCCAAAAACAATTCTGGTGTGATTGCGTCGTCGGGTCGCCCGGCATTGTCGCGCATCGAAACTTGCCGGACACGGCACTGCCATTTCAGAAATGCCAAACGCAATGGCGACGTTGAATAGGTCTCTCCCAAGGCGGTGCCCAACATGCTCATGCGACCTCGCTTTGCGGGCGATTGCGATGCACCCGGTAATGACGGTCATTGTCCAAGCTTGGAATTCTTGCACCTGTCGCCTCAACAAGGCCGAGATCCAATTGAGCATGGATGACACCTGGCAAGGTGCCGCCATCGCTCAGAACCTCGCCCCAAGGGTTGACCACCAAAGAATGGCCATAGCTTTCGCCACCGCCATGGATCGGGCCAACCGCACAGGCGGAAACCATGAAACACGTATTTTCGACGGCTCGCGCCCGATTAAGAATGTGCCAATGCGCCTCACCGGTCACCTTTGTGAACGCCGCAGGACAGGTCAACACTTGCGCTCCGGCTTGGGCAAGCTCCCGAAACAAAACGGGAAACCTCAAGTCATAACAGATTGTGTGGCCGATGCTGGCAAGCGGGGTGTCATGCACAACAGCCAGACCACCGGGTTCCACTGTATCGCTTTCGCGGTACTCGGCACCATCGCTCAAGTTGACATCGAATAAGTGGATCTTGTCATAGCGTCCAAAAATCCCACCCTCGGGATCAATCATAAATCCGCGGTTGATAACCTTGTCGTCGGCACCGGAAATCGCAACAGAACCGATAGAAATCCAAACACGCCGCTTGGCCGCTTGTTCCCGAAGCGCGGCCAGAACGGCGTGATCTTCTTCGGCAGCCGCGGGCGGACGCAAGCGCGCACCGTCCGACACCAAACCGCCGCAGTACTCTGGAAGAAACAACATTTCGGCCCCGGCCATCGCGGCCGCTTCGGTCATCGGCAGCACTTCGTCAATCGCAGCCGCCATGGTTGCCATGGGCCGCGTCTGAAGACAGGCGATATGTAGCGGTGCTCCCATCAGAATTTCATGTATGCCTTCCGTAGCGATACCAAAGGATGCCGATCCGACATCTGGAATTTTAACAACAATTCCCGCGCAATCATATCGCGATCCTGTTGGTTATCCGGCAATTCAATACTGTCAGGAATACGCACCCAACCATTGATGTTGCGATCGAATACTGCGGGTGACCCTTCTTCATAACCCATATGGATGTCTTCAAGCCAATTCAGGTCGTCCCAACCCATAAATTCCATATAGCTTTTCAAAAACGGCGTGATCCGGTCATAGTCGGGCACAAGGTTCACGTCATATCGATAGCCAATGTGCTGACCGATCTCTTTTTCACGCTCCGTTTCCAAACCAGCGGCGTCATCCATAAACTGGTTGACGTCTTTTATTTCAGAGCCGCGATACTGTGTTCCAGCCATGTAAATTCTCCAATTCCTATGCGGAAGATTGCGCACCTTAAAGGTGGTGGTAATCCTCGATGCCGACTGTGTGGCTGGTGCCTGCCAATGGAACACCGGCCATGGCCGAAGCTTCCATCGTCAACGCGGCCAAGTCTTCGGGTTCTAGTGAGTGCAAATGCGTCTTTCCGCACGCCCGAGCAAAAAGCTGTGCCTCAATCGTCAGCGTGTGCAGGAAATTGTAGACACGTTCTGCCGCTTCGTCCGGATCAAGCCGCGCGCGCAACATTGGATCTTGCGTTGCAACACCAACGGGACAACGGCCTGTGTGGCAGTGATAGCAGTAACCGGGATCGGCACCGATTTCTTCGGGATAATTCGCTTCGGGAATATCCTTATTGCAATTCAGCGCCATCATAACCGAATGACCCAAAGCAATTGCATCGGCACCCAAAGCAATGGCTTTGGCAACATCTGCACCATTTCGAATTCCTCCGGCATAAACCAGTGAAATCTCACCGCGCTTGCCCAGATCATCAATTGCTTTTCGCGCCTGACGAATTGCTGCAATTCCCGGAACGCCAGTGTCCTCGGTCGCAAGATGCGGCCCCGCGCCGGTGCCGCCTTCCATGCCGTCAATATAGATGGAATCCGGATCGCATTTCACCGCCATCCGCACATCGTCATAAACGCGTGCGGCGCCCAATTTCAATTGGATCGGGATTTGACCATCCGTTGCTTCGCGTATCTCCTGAATTTTCAAAGCCAGGTCATCAGGGCCCAGCCAATCCGGGTGCCGCGCGGGGGAGCGTTGATCAATACCTGCTGGCAAGGACCGCATCTCGGCAACTTGATCGGTTACTTTCTGACCCATCAAGTGCCCGCCAAGACCAACCTTACAGCCCTGCCCGATGAAGAATTCACAGCCGTCGGCCAGAACCAAGTGGTTCGGATTAAATCCATAGCGCGACTGAATGCACTGATAGAACCACTTCGACGAGAAACGGCGCTCATCCGGGATCATCCCCCCCTCGCCCGAACAGGTCGCTGTGCCTGCCATGGTCGCGCCCCGAGCGAGCGCGGTTTTCGCCTCGTAAGACAGCGCCCCGAAACTCATGCCGGTTACGTAAACCGGAATATCCAGCTCTAACGGACGCTTGGCGCGTGGCCCAATTACCGTCTTGGTTTCGCATTTCTCGCGATAGCCTTCGATGACGAAACGGGTGAGCGTTCCGGGCAAGAATGTCAGATCGTCCCAGTGTGGGATTTTCTTGAAAAGCGAAAATCCCCGCATCCGGTACCGGCCAAGTTCGGCCTTGATATGGATGTCATCCATAACGCGAGGTGGGAAAATAAAGCTGTCACCGATGCGGTTAACGTCGCGGTCCAGCGGTTTTTTTGTCGGGCTACCATCAGCCATATTCTTATTCCTTTCAGGACCTTACAAGATCAACTTTTTCTCGTTCGGCTCAAGGTTGTCGTAGTTCCAAAGCTGCTTACCGGCGACGATCTTTGTGAAATGATCCACGCCCTTGTCCGGCATCATGCCATATTGCGTCAGCTTCCGGGTCAACCACGCCTTGTCCAAATCGGTCAGCTCGGCTTCCACTGCGTCGACGCCGCAAGACTTGATCTCACCGCCAACGAAAATCGTTCCGTCGTACATACTGTCGCCTAGGTTCTTGCCCGCATTCCCGCACACAACCATGCGACCGCGCTGCATCATGAAACCCGACAATGCGCCCGTGTCGCCGCCGACAAGAATAGTGCCGCCCTTCATATCGATGCCGGTCCGTGACCCAACCGAGCCTTTGCAAACCAGATCGCCGCCGCGAATTGCCGCGCCGAATGTCGAACCGGCGTTCTTCTCGATCACCACCGTTCCGGCCATCATGTTTTCACCGCAGGACCAACCAACGCGGCCATTGACGCGGACGTTCGGCCCATCAATCAGACCGATCGCAAAGTAACCGGTTGATCCTTCGATGATCAGGTTCAGCTTCGACAGAATACCAACGCCCAGCGAATGCATACCGCGCGGGTTCTTCAACACAATCGTGCCGTACCCCTCGGCCATCAGATCGCGGATCGAGGCGTTGACTTCGGTCGTGGTGCGACCATCGCAATCCAGGTCGGTACGTTTATTGAAATCAACGTCCGGCGCCCAAGGATAAGCGAATCGTTCTTTCGCATCCGGGTCAAATTCCATGTACAGTGACTTGCCCGTCAACTGTTCGGTCGTCATGCCTAAGGCTTTGACCCGTTCTTCCTGGGTCATGCCTTTTAATTCAGCATCGGTTACACTTGCCATACGCGGACCTCCTCGTCATATGGATCGGTCGTGTCAATCTCGTGAGGAAGGATGGCGCGGATAGCAACCTCTTCCGACGCCATAGCGATCAGGTCGTCACTTTCGTACAAAACCAAAGGCTTGGCGGCCATTGTATCCTTGGCCATTCCTAGCTGATCTTTGGTGCAGACCAGATATGTAAATACCCCGTCGATTTCCTGGATCGAGCGTTTCAGGCTTTCTTCCAATTCAACGCCATTCGCCAGATTATGGGCTGTGTAAACCGCCAACAATTCGCTGTCACAATTGGACATGAACCTATGGCCCTTACGCTCCATTTCCCGGCGCATAATCCAGTAATTCGTAATCTGGCCATTATGAACAACGGAAACGTCATTGTAAGGAAACGCCCAATATGGATGCGCTGATTTGATATCGACATCGGATTCGGTTGCCATCCGCGTGTGGCCGATTCCATGCGTGCCGGTGAACTCGTTAAGTCCGTAAGCTGCCGCCACATCGGCTGCATCGCCAAGGTCTTTCACCAGCTCAAGGCCATTGCCCAACGACAGGATTTCAACGCCTTCGGTCTCTTCAATATGCTCGGCCATCTCGCCGGTGTCGCCATCATGCGTCAACACATAGCGCAAGGCATAGGGCCTTACCCGGTCCTTCGATTTCACGACTGCACCGTTCTCGGCCAAGATCGCTTCGACGGTTGCGATCCGCTCGTCCAGTACCGCATGGATGCCACGTCCACGGTCCATGTCTTCGGCTTCAGCCACGATCAGGCGCATAATATATTCGCCCTCGTTTGCCGCTGCATAAACCGCATAACCCGTGCTATCGGGCCCCCGGTGTTTTAGGGCTTGCAACATCGCGGTCATTTCACCGCCAACGTTTGCATTCTTACCCTTGTAAATTAGTCCTGCAATTCCGCACATTTAGATGTGCCTCCTCCTAGTAACAGGTGTCGTGGTTGGTTTGAAAGCGCCGCCGTCTATGGCAGGCACTCCATATATGTATCGTTGTCCCAATCGGTCACGGTTGACATGAAGCGTGCGTATTCGTCGTATTTGTATTCGTGATAAAGCCGGTACATTTCGCCCGGCAATCCGCGACGCACAACCTCGCTGCCTTCCAAATGGTCCAAGGCTTCGCCAAGCGACATCGGAAGCTTTTTGACTTCTTTGCCTTCTTTGATCGCCTCGTAGATATTGCGTTCTTCGGGTTTGCCGGGGTCCAACTTGTTGTCGATGCCGTCATCCATCGCCGCCAACAAGGTTGAGCCCATAAGGTATGGGTTCACCATGCTATCGACCGAGCGATATTCGAACCGCCCCGGTGCCGAAACGCGCAAGCCGGTCGTCCGGTTCTGGAAACCCCAGTCGGCAAAAACCGGCGCCCAAAAGCCTGTATCCCACAAGCGACGATATGAATTCACCGTAGAACACCCAATTGCCGTCAATGCCTGTAAGTGCGTCACCACACCGCCAATCGCCTCAAGCCCCTCGGCCCCCGGCATTTGCGGATCGTCGTCGTCGGGCATGAAGGTGTTCTCGCCGCCTTTAACGTACATATAATTCTCGCGCATGCCCGGCAAATCATCCGGGTCATTTCCCGTCCGCACGAATTCATCCTCGCCACCACGCCAAAGCGACATATTGTGGTGACACCCGCTTGCAGACACGCCCATGAACGGCTTCGTCATAAAGCAGGCAAAAATTCCATTCTCGCGCGCCACTTGTGCACAAATCTGGCGATAGGTTGTCAGACGATCCGCATTGCGCAAAACGTCATCGAACATCCAATTCAGTTCCAATTGGCCCGGCGCATCTTCGTGATCGCCTTGGATCATATCCAGGCCCATTTTCCGCGCATATCTGATCACCTGCATTGATACAGGGCGCAGGCTTTCGAATTGGTCGATATGATAGCAATAAGGCTTCGAATATCCGTCCTTTGGTTTTCCATTCTCATCAAATTTCAACCACATCATTTCGGGTTCGGTGCCGATCCGAAGCGAACGACCATGCTTGGCTTTAAAGTCATCGTGCATCCGGCGCAGATTGCCACGACCATCTGAGGTCAAGTAACCGCCTGGATTCTCTTTTTCCTCCCGGTTGCGAAACAACGTGCAATAGAAGCGCCCAATCGTCGGAGCCCATGGCAATTGCATAAATGTTTCCGGCTCGGGAATACCAACCAATTCAGCAGCTTCCGGCCCATACCCAAGGTAATTTCCTGCCCGATCCGTAAAGAGGTTCACCGTTGCACCATAAACAAGCTGAAAGCCCTTTTGGGCGACGGATTCCCAGTGATCCGCTGGAATACCCTTACCCATGATCTTACCAGTGACAGAAACAAATTGCAGGTACAGATACTCGATGCCTTTGGCATCGATCATCTTCCGCACTTCTTTGATTTTCGCATCGCGCCCGGGCGCATCTACAAAGCGTTCAAGATCTGTTTCAGCCAAGTTCTTTCTCCTTGTTGGTCTTAAGCGGGCGCTCTCTGGCGCCTCGCCAATCAATTCACTTTAGCTCCACGGATAGGGACTGTTGGAAACGGGATGCAATTCGCCCTTTGCGAAACGATCAAATCGAAACGGTTCAAGCAGTTCTTGTGTTTCGCCCAGAACTTCATCAGCGATTAAATGGCCAACACCCAACATTTTCCAACCGTGGTTGGCGTCGGCAATTACTGTTGCATTTTCTTTGAAATGGTCAAAAACCGGGAAACTGTCTGCGGTGAAACACCCGATACCACCGGACGCTTCGCGATGGTATTTCGGCATCGTACCTTCATAACGGGCCTGGCAATGAGCCAAAGCGCTGACCCACATGTGAGCGAAATCAGCACTTGAAACGAATTCAGGCGAAGACGGCCCATAGGGGTCAATCTGAACTTCGTCCACCGGCGTATCCACTTTGTAAGGCGACGCCCCACCTTGAATACCGCCAAAATGGAAGTCGGGTTTGTAATAGATGCCCCACATGTCTTCTGTGATCGTTGATCCATCCACCGTCGATTTCAATTCGGCATCCGTATCTACGTGAATGACAGGCGGCAGGCTTCCGTCGTCGGCACGGCCCATTTCCGGATCAACCTGAAGAACACCTTCTTCCAACTGCCAATATCGCCACATCGCAACGTCGTCGTGCACTTGGCCATCAAGGTCTTTCACTGTGATTGTACGTGGCAAATCCAGCATATCCCAGAAATCGCGTACCCAAGGCCCAGCCCCAATGATCACGCGCTCGCATGAAATCGTGCCTTTCGTCGTTTCAACGGATTGCACCGCACCAGACCCGTTTTCCGAATTGAACCCTTTCACCTCGACGCCCGTGATAATCCGCACGCCCAAGGCTTCGACCTTTTTCGCCAGCGCATACATCGTCTTCGTTTGGTTCGAAAACCCGCCCTGCTTTTCGTGCAGAACCGAGGTGATTTTCTGCGCCTGCCAGTCACCAAAGATACCGCGCATGTAAGACGTACAGGCATTTTCGCCTTCGACCAGAACGCTGTCGTAGCCGATCTCCTGCTGCTGAGCATAGATCGAGCCGACATCCTCGCGCATCGATTCCGAACTGATCTGCATGTATCCGACGGGATGATAGCTCAGGCCCTCGGGATCGCTTTCCCAGACATCCACCGAATGGGCCATCAACCGCCGCATGGCTGGCTGAAAGTAATTGTTCCGAACGACGCCGCAGGCAATTCCGCTGGCGCCCGCCGCAATTCCCGACTTCTCAAGGATCACTATCCGACCGTCAACGTCTTCGCCTTTTTCGCGCAACCGCTCGGCCAATTTCCAAGCCGTTGAAACACCATGAATGCCAGCACCGATGATCACAAAGTCGGCGTGTTCTGGAAATGACATATCCTGCTCCAATTGGTCTTGCGAGGCTGATGTTCAAAACTCTGCACACCACAGAATACCAAAATCAAGCCTCTTTGATCCAATTTGTTGCAATTCCTTCAAAATCATCTAGTATTGGATCACTATTGGATCATTTAGGCAGAAATTCATGGCACGACGCAGTTCATCCGACGTCGCAACAGAAGTCAGACGAGCAATCGAACACGGCACATTTCGGCGATTCGAGCGCCTGCCCGCGTCGCGCCAAATGGCCGAGACATACGGCGTTGCGCGCAACACATTGCGAGATGCCTTGTACCAGCTCGAAAAAGAGGGGCTGTTGGAAACCCGCGCCGGAAGCGGCACTTATGTGACTGCCCCCAGCGAAGCCGGGGTGCCCCATGCGGTGAGCGAAGCCACGCCGCTCGAATTGATTGACGCGCGCTTTGCGCTCGAACCTCACATCTGCCGTCTTTTCATCCTACAGGCGCGACGCGAAGACTTCGAAACGCTGGAAACCCTCTGTCAGGAAATGGAGGCCTCCGCCACGGACCCGACCGCCTTTGCTGAAGCTGACACCGCCTTTCACAAAGCTTTGGCCTCGGCGACACGCAATTCGCTTCTGATCTGGCTCATCGATCAGATCAACGCCGTTCGGACCTTGGATGAATGGCTGCGCATGCGTCAGCTCACCTTGGACGAAAGCATCATCAGCCACTACAACGTCCAGCACCGCGAGATTTTGAACGCACTTCGATCCCGCGAACCAGAACGCGCAGCGTCAAAGATGAAAGATCATCTGGAAACAGCGCGGCTGTCTTTAACGCGGGCTGCAGAGACGTGAGGTTTGTCCGCTTCAACCGCCAAACGCTTATCTCAAAAGGGGCAGATCAGTCGGTTCAGGCACGGCCCCGGCGGACGTAAGCATGCAATGCACCTGTCCACGATGATGTGTTTGGTGGTTGAACAGATGAACAATACACACCGCTCGTGGCTTTTCGATCCGGTCCAACCCACCTTCGGGAAACCAACCGACATGGCCGACAAGATCGCTTGGCTTCAATGACAACGTCCACCGGCACAACTCGTCATCGCGCCGTTTTCGAAGGTTTTTGAAGGCTGCCCAATCCGAAGAGCTGCACAAATCGAACGACAGACTGTCTTCGGGGCGTTCATTCCCAGCCAGCCTTTCAAGCCACAAGGCGTCGTCCAAAAGGATATGGTTCAGCGTCGCCGCAATGGATCCAAAAAACGCGCCGCGATCTTGCCAGCGTTGTTCATGGTCAAGGGTTTCGGCAGCCGCCAAAAGCGATGTGTTTTGCCAATGATTGTAGCGCGCCATAAGCTGGCAAAAGTCCACGGAAATCATCTGTTTCAGTCCATGATTTAAAGGCGAGGATCGAAACCAAGATAGTTACAAATGAATCAATTCAAAAGCCGCGAAACCAAAATGACGCTAGGCGGATGCTGTAAAAGAATTAGCCGCCGTGCTTGTGGACAAAGCCAACCAATCCGGCGGTCGAACTGTCTTTGCCCTCGGCGCTGACCTCGCCAGTCACAATTGGCTCAAGATCCTTCGCCAAAACCTTGCCAAGCTCGACACCCCATTGGTCAAAGCTGTTGATGCCCAGCATAGCGCCTTCGACAAACACACGGTGTTCGTACAACGCAATGATCTGACCCAGAACGAAAGGTGTCAGCTGCGGATAGACCAGCGTGGTCGACGGACGGTTGCCCGGGAACACGCGGTGGCGAGCCTGTCGATCCAATTCCGCACCATCGAATTGATCGGCCATCAAAGCGCGGGCTTCCTCGAAATCTCGACCACGCATCAAGGCTTCGGATTGGGCCAGACAATTGGCAACCAACAGTTGGTGTTGGTGCGTCAGAGCCGCTTCAAACCCTTGAGCGCCAACCATAAATTCGCAAGGGATTGTTCGGGTGCCTTGATGGATCAGCTGGTAAAATGCGTGTTGGCCATTGGTTCCGGGTTCGCCCCAAACGACGGGGCCAGAGTTTTGGGCCAAGCCCTCACCAGACATCGCAACGCTTTTGCCGTTGCTCTCCATCTCCAACTGTTGAAGATAGGCCGGCAGTCGGGACAGACGTTGTTCGTAAGGCAAAACAGCGCGGGTTCCGTACCCCAAACCCTGATTGTGCC
This sequence comes from uncultured Paracoccaceae bacterium, assembly GCA_938005545.1. Classification (GTDB taxonomy): domain Bacteria; phylum Pseudomonadota; class Alphaproteobacteria; order Rhodobacterales; family Rhodobacteraceae; genus CALKXV01. The sequence goes on along the minus strand of CALKXV010000032.1, from coordinate 114,680 downwards.
AGATACCCGTCAATGCCAGCATCACCGGCAGGTTTTCCAAGGGTTCCGCCGCACAGAAATGCCGATCCATCGCCTGAGCGCCAGAAAGGAATGCGCGGAATGCCGTGGGACCAATGGCGATCATCAGCGACAACCCAATTGGCCCCCACAAAGAATACCGCCCCCCGACCCAATCTTCGAAGCCGAACACCCGCTCGGAACTGATCCCATATTCGCTGGTTTTGTCGCCTGCAGACGAAAGTGCCGCGAAATGTGTGCCGACCGCTTCTTCACCCACAGCATCCGAGATCCAACGCCGGGCTGTGTCGGCATTCGTCATGGTCTCAATCGTCGTGAAGGTTTTTGAGGCAACAATCACAAGTGTCCGTTTGGGATCAAGTGGCAAAAGCACATCGTTGATATGGGCACCGTCGACGTTAGACACGAAATGGCATTTCGGCCCATCGGCATAGGGCGCAAGCGCCAACGTGGCCATGGCGGGCCCAAGGTCCGAACCACCGATACCAATGTTGACGACATCCGTGACTTTGCCGCCAGATACGCGCGCACGTCCTTCACGCATGGCTGACGCAAAGGCCTCCATTCGCGCCAATGTTTCCAGAACACCCGGCATGACGTCTTCGCCATCCACATGCACGGGATTTGCGTCGAGGTTTCGCAACGCCGTATGCAGAACAGCGCGGTTTTCGGTTTCGTTAATCAAAGCGCCCGAAAACATCGCATCGCGTCGCGCGCTTACGTCTGCGGCATCGTAAAGGGCCAGCAATTGATCGCGCCCCGCCGCATCCATGGCAGTTTTCGAATAGTCGAACAGCAAATCACCCGCTTCGACGGAAAATTCCGATGCCCGTGCGGGATCATCGAACCGTTTCTGGATCGGTGTATCTGCCGCAGCTTTCGCCGCCGCACTGAGTGTTGCCCAGTCCATATTGATCCCCTAGCCTGTGATATCACGCCAGCGACGCCCTTCGGAATGCATCAGGATCGCAGCTTCTTCCGGCCCGCTTGAACCAGTGTCATAGGTATAGGGCTTCTCGCCGCGCTCGGTCCAGCCTTCAATTAGCGGATCGGTCCAGGCCCAGGCGGCTTCCACTTCGTCGCCACGCATGAACAAGGTCTGGTTGCCACGGATCACATCCATAATCAGCCGTTCATAGGCATCTGGCACATCTTCTGCATCAGGCCCTAGCGCATCAGCAAACGTCATATCGAGCGGCACATCAACCAAACGCATCCCACCGGGACCCGGTTCCTTGATCGTGACGAATAAATCCATGCCTTCGTTCGGTTGCAGGCGGATAGCCAAGACATTGCGGTGCTTGCCCTGTTCCTGACCAAAGATTGAATGGGGCGCATCTTTGAAAACGACTGCAATCTCGGATTGCCGCGCTTTCATGCGTTTCCCGGTGCGAAGATAGAAGGGAACGCCCGCCCATCTCCAGTTTGAGACCGACAACTTCATCGCGATAAAACTCTCGGTTCGGCTATCTGGATCATCGACGACATCAAGATAGTTGTCGCCGGATTTCTCGGATACATACTGCCCGCGCACGATGTCTTCCGGGCTAAGGTCATCGAGCGCACGAATGACCTTTAGTTTTTCGTCCCGCACCGCGTCAGGGTCAAAGCGCGAAGGTGGCTCCATCGCGGTCAAACACAACAGTTGCATCAAATGGTTCTGCACCATGTCGCGCATGGCACCCGACTTGTCATAATACGCCCCCCGCCCTTCGACGCCGACGCTTTCGGCCACTGTGATTTGAACGTGGTCGATGAACTGCGCGTTCCAAAGCGGTTCAAACAAGACGTTGCCGAAGCGAACCGCCATCAGGTTTTGAACCGTTTCTTTGCCCAAATAATGGTCGATGCGGTAAATCTGGCTTTCGTCGAAGTGATCGCGCAGGGTCTTGTTCAAGGCTTTGGCGCTTTCCAGATCGCGACCAAACGGCTTTTCGACAACGATCCGGCAAGACGGCCCGGCACAGGCGTGGCCATGCAGACGTTCGGCAAGCGCGCCAAACAACGACGGCGCGACCGAGAAATAGAAGGCGCGCACCACACCGGGACGCAACATATCGGCCAGCTCTTTCCAACCACCCTCGCCCGTTGCATCGATTTTGACGAAGTCCAGAAGCTCAAGAAATCCTGCAACGTCTTCTTTGCTGCGCGCGCCTTTGGGCACGAATTCCTCAATAGCTTTGCGGATCGTATCTTGATACGCGGCACGATCAAGGTCGCCACGGGCGGCGCCAATAATGCGGCTGCCTTCCGGCATCTGGCCCGAACGGAACCGCCGAAAAAGACCCGGCAAAATCTTGCGCCGCGCCAAATCGCCTGTGCCGCCAAAGATCACCAGATCAAAGTCGTCTACCGGTATAACACGCGAGACCATTGCGGCTCTCCCCTCATTCCTGTTATCGCTAACATCAAATCTGTCGCGCGAATAACCTTCCGCGCTGTCAACGTCTAGTCTTTGGGCTAAAATCATCACATCTATGTCACGTTCGCACGCTTTTTCTTCCCCTTTTGGGGTACTGGTTTTAGGTAAGTCGCGGACAGGGGTAAAAAACGACGATGAAAGACACGATCGAGCAGATCTGCGACGAAAAGTTCAGTGACCCATTGGTTACGGCTAAAGGCGAAGAACGGGCCGAAGTTGCGCTGAACAACCCCGAAACACTCTGGTTCAATACCGGAACGCTCTGCAATATCGAGTGTCCGAACTGTTACATCCTGTCGTCGCCCAAGAATGACGCCTTGGTGTATCTGGCAACGGCCGAGGTTCAGGATTTTCTGACCCAGTTGAAAGACCGCAATTGGGGGGTTCGCGAAATCGCCTTTACTGGCGGCGAACCTTTCATGAACCCAGACATGATCGACATGGCACGGGTGTCACTGGAAGCTGGTTACGACGTGTTGATCCTGTCAAATGCCATGCAGCCAATGATGCGAAAATCGGTCCAAAAAGGGTTGATTGACCTGCATCGCGACTTTGGTGCACGTTTAACTTTGCGAATATCGCTCGATCATTGGTCCCCTGAGTTTCACGACGAAGAACGTGGCAAAGGCGGGTTTGAAAAAACGCTGAAAGGCATGCGTTGGCTTCGCGACCAGAACATCACAATGACCGTTGCCGGGCGCACCATGTGGGACGAAGCCGAAGCGGTGGCCCGTGCTGGTTACGCCGCGCTTTTCGAACGCGAGAGCTTTAAAATCGATGCATATAATCCTGGAAAAACTGTACTTTTCCCCGAAATGGATGAAACCGTTGATGTGCCGGAAGTCACGAAAGATTGCTGGGATATCCTTGGCAAATCGCCAAACGACATCATGTGCGCATCCTCTCGCATGGTTGTGAAACGCAAAGGTGACAACGCACCGTCTGTGGTTTCCTGTACGCTTTTGCCTTACGAACCTGAATTCAATCTTGGCACGACCCTGGAAGAAGCCGAGCGTCCCGTGCGCTTGAACCACAGACATTGCGCGAAATTTTGCGTTCTTGGCGGGGCAAGTTGCTCGGCCTAGCGCACCCATGTTGACCAATTCTTCAGCATGTTGGTTAATTCTGTAGTTCAAAACGAGCGCGATCATATGGTTGCGTCGCTTCAAATTCGCACCTCGAAGCCCGTGGATGTTATCAAAACACCCCGCAGACGTTCGGAGCTGACCGAAATGACAAATGAATTCCTCGCCCTGATCGCTGCTTACTTTGTTTGTGCGGATGCAGCCGCCGACCGGAACCTGAACTCATCCGAAGTCCTGCGATGCGCGCCGATCTATCAGGATGTTAAACTCGAGTTCTTACCGGGCGTGGAGCTTGAAGATTTCGAAAATTTGTCCCCCGCAGAACGCAGCACTGTGAACAGGCACGCGTTCCTCACCTATCGTAAGTTGCGCAAATCCAATCCGGATTTGGTCCAACGCCTTGAACGCGCCGCACGGGGTGAAGGGCCATTGCCGAAGGCTGGTTAACCGGATTGGTTGCTATCGCCGGGTGACACCATGGCACACAACATCTCGAACATAATCGAAACACCCAAGAACGCCGTGGCACTTGTTGGGTCAAACGGTGGTGAAACTTCTACCAGATCGGCGCCTTGAATATCCAACCCATAAAGATGCCGGCAAACGTCCAGCGCCTGAAATGAATTTGGTCCGCCGACTTCGGGTGTACCGGTGCCGGGCGCAAAGGCCGGATCAACGAAATCAATATCATAGCTGACATAGATCGGTTTGGTTCCAACGATGTCGCGCGCTTCGACCATAACGTCGGCAACGCCACGGGCAAAGAATTCTTCGATCCGAATGCAACGCACGCCAACAGCCTCGGCAAAGTCAAAATCTTCACGATCATACATCGAACCGCGCAACCCGATTTGGACCACGCGCTTGGGGTCAAGAAGACCTTCCTCGATTGCCCGTCGAAAGGGTGTTCCATGGGTGTATAATTCGCCACCAAAATATTTGTCGTAAAGGTCGGTATGGCTGTCGAAATGGATCATGCCCAACGGCGCGTCGCTGGCGATACCGCGCAAGATCGGTAACGAACACAGATGATCGCCGCCTGCGGTCAACGGACGAATGCCCGCCCTTTTCAATCCGCCATAGAACGCCGTGAAGCGGTCAAGCGTGTCCAGAATGCTCGCCGGATTTGGCCCAACGTCGCCCACATCGGCGCAACGTACAGTTTCAAACGGGCGCACACCTGAAACAGGATGTTCTGCGCGCACCATTGTCGACGCGTCGCGCAACTGCCGAGGCCCGTGGCGCGGTCCCGGCCTGTTCGTCGTGCCGCCATCCCAGGGCGCACCGACGATACCGATCTCAACTTCGCCAAATTTCGGATGGTCGACTGGCACATGTGGCAATCGCATGAACGTCGGAACACCGGCAAAGCGTGGCAAGTCGAAGCCGGAAACGGGGGTAAAAAAGGGATCATCCATAGGGGTTTGCTAGCACTTTCGCCGTGGTCTGCAAACTGTCGCTTCGTCTTTCAGCCGGAATTGAAAATTGAGGCGGCGATTAAACCTTTCGCAACAAGAAGCACCTACGAAGCGGATCATGTCTCTTTTCACCAAGGAACCAACGCCATGAAATACATTGCTGCCGCAGGACTTGCGGCTTTGACATTCGCAGCGCCAGCCATGGCCAATGAATACGAACCCGCTATGCAGGCTTACTATGAAAGCGATATCGCAAATTGGTTGGCAAACTCTGTCATCGTAGATGCGATCAACGCTCAAAACACGACGACCCTCAGCTATGACCAATCGCGCATCGATGCGCTGGATCAAGCTTGGCGGGCCGAGGTTGGCACCGAAGGCGCACCGACAATTACGCCTGTCCTGACCAACGCGGCTTCGGATCATCTGCGCTCGCTGGTCGAAGCTTCTGGTGGCCGGATTACTGAAATTTTCATCATGGACGGCATGGGCTTAAACGTGGCCGCCAGCGATACGACTTCGGATTACTGGCAGGGCGACGAAGCAAAATTCACCGAAACACACGGCGCGGGTCCGGGAACTATTCACTATGGCGACGTTGAATTCGATGAATCCAGCCAAAGTTATCAAGGCCAGATTTCGGTCACGATCACCGATCCGGAAACAGGCGAAGCGATTGGCGCAATGACCGTCGGCGTTGACGCCGAGTCTCTTCTTTAAAGGAATGTCCCGCGTGGTTGATGTAAGCAGCGAATTACCAAAAGTGCGTCGATCGCTCCCGATCTTCGCAAAATGCATGCTGATTCTAATTGCGGCATGCACGATTGTGGCCGGGCTGCTCACCTATTCAGCCGAGCGGGGTTATTCCGACATTGCTTCCTTCAGTATCGACACTTTGGCCAAAAGCTTGACCGAAGTGTCTGCCGACCAGGTCGGCGGTTCTTTGAAGTTCAAAGATAAGGATGCCATCGCGCAACGGCTGGCGAAGGTTGTCGAATCCACAAGAATGGTCACCGCCTTTGTCGTCGTCGGACGTGATGGTCAGGTGGTGTCTTCTTACCCGGAAACCATTTCGGCTGAAGAGCAACAGGCTCTTATCGCCCTTGCCGCACCCGCGATGGAAAAGAACGAAACCACAGCGACTGATGACGGTTTCTCAATTGCCGCACCTGTTCATTTCGGCAAAAAGGAAAAAGCAGTGATTGGCGGCCTTGCCATTCATTGGGCGCCAGACATCATCTTCACCGAAATCGCAGACCAGCGAACCGCTAAAATCGTTTCCGGCATCGTCGTGGTCATGGTTCTGGCAGCCCTAGCCGGACTACTTCTGCGCCGGATGATCACGACGCCCCTGCAACGTCTTAGCTCGCGCACCGCCGCCATGGCAGACGACGATTTAACTTCGGAAATTCCCGGGCACACACGCGGCGACGAAATTGGTGTCTCGGCACAAGCCCTCGAAAGTCTTCGCGGGAAACTTGAAGCCGCCGAAGTCTCTCGCAAAGATGCCGCTTATCAACGCGCGGGATTTCAAGCATCTGGAACGGCGACAATTATTTGCGACAAAGATCTGAAAATTACCCATGTAAACCGCGCGTTCTCACGTTTCTCCAACGACTATCTGAAAGAGTTTCAGGAAAAACACCCCGAATTCGATCCAGTGAACATTATTGGACAAACTCCGGATATTTTCCACCAAAGGCCCGAAATTGCGCGCCAATCCATGCTTGACGCAAAATTCCCTTTCGAAGCAGAACTGCTTTTTGGTGAAATTTTGATGGCCCTTACGATGAACGAAGTGGTGAGCGAAGAAGGTGAATTGACGGGTTATGTGATCGAGTATTCCAATGCGACCGACGAAAGAAAAACTTCGGCGATCCTTTCTGCCTTAGAGCAAGCCCAATTCCGCGCTGACTTTGACGAGAAAGGACGCCTTCAAAGTTTGAACAACCCATTTCTGAAAAGTCTCGGAATTGCCAAGGCTCCGGCTGAAAGCTTACGCGACATCGTGGCCGACTCTCAGGGTGAAACGATTTGGGGCGCCATTCAGAATGGCAAACCGATCTTTGACAAATTCACAATCACGACTTCGGGTGAAGCCCGCATTCTTGATGGTGGTCTAAGTCCCGTTATGGACCGTATGGGCAACATTTCGGGGTTTGTCTTGTTAGGCAACGACGTAACGGCGGCAATGCACGATCTAAAAGTCGCCAACGAAGAAAAAACCGCAATGATCGCGGCACAGGCAACTGTGGAAACGGCGTTGCAAAACGCGCTCACCAGCTTGTCAAACGGCGATTTGAAAGTGCGCATCGACACGGAATTCAGCGGTGACTACGAACCTTTACGCACCAACTTCAACGCGGCGGTCAAAGCGCTCGATGATGCAATCGCAGAAATTCTTGAAAGTGCGGATACAATATTAAGCGAGGCAGATAATGTATCGACCGCTGCCGACGATTTGGCGAAACGCACGGAACACCAAGCGGCAACACTCGAAGAAACCGCAGCCGCGATTTCAGAACTTTCGACTTCCGTCTCATCGGCGGCCACAGGTGCCAGTAATGCAAATCAAGTGGTTACGACAGCACGTGAGAACGCCGAGACATCGGGTCAGGTCGTCCAGCAAGCCGTTGACGCCATGGGGGAGATTGAGAATTCATCCAATCAGATATCAAGGATTATCGGCGTTATCGACGAAATCGCGTTCCAAACCAATCTTCTTGCACTTAACGCAGGTGTCGAAGCTGCACGTGCAGGTGACGCGGGCCGCGGATTTGCTGTCGTTGCATCCGAAGTACGGTCACTGGCACAGCGATCATCCGAAGCGGCCCAAGAGATAACGGATCTCATTTCCGCATCAGGCGATCATGTGCGTAAGGGTGTCTCGCTCGTCGACAAGGCGGGACAAGCTTTGACAGAAATTGTTGGTTCCGTGGGCGACATTGCCGAACATGTGACCGCAATCACGGTCTCGTCCCGCGAGCAATCGACGGGCTTGGATGAAATCAATACGGCGATGAACCAATTAGATCAGGTGACGCAGCGCAATGCCGCAATGTTTGAAGAGACTATGGCCGCGACACAAACTGTAACGGCCGAAGCGAATACGCTTGTCGGGGTCACAAGTCGATTCGATTGCAACCGCGGGGCGCGAGTTAAAGCCGCAAGCGCGCCAGCGCCAACTTTTGAAAGCGCTCGCTCTACTCCGCTTGCAGCAGAAAATCCAAAACGCACCTCAATTCCCATGGTGACGGGCAATTTAGCGGAAGCTGTTCAAGACGAAGACTGGGAAGAATTCTAAAGCCGCTTGGCCATACACTTTAAGATCGCATCCGCGATCCGCTAGGATCAAACGAAGATTCAGTAATACGTGTGGCATTCCGCATCTCTCCAAGGATCTCAATCTCGACATCTGGTTCGTTGCCAAGGGAATCAGTGTCGATCATCCCGAATGCAATCGATTTGTTCATCCAGTGTGAGAACCCACCAGAGGTACAAAAGCCAATAACTTCGCCTTCGCACCAAATCGGTTCCCAAGCGACCACATCGGCATCTGCGGCGTCCAACTCAAAGGTACATAGTCTCCTTTTGGGCCTGACACGTCTTTCATGTTCCGCAGCTTTGCGACCAATGAAGTCAGCATCCTTAGCGAAAGAGATAAATCGATCCAGCCCCGTTTCTGCTGGTGTATAGTCTGGGGAATACTCGCGGTGCCATGAACCAATGAACCTATCCAACCTAAGGGACATCATCGCACGCATACCAAAGGGGCGAAGACCAAAGTCCTTGCCTGCCTCACTAAGGATTTTCCAGATATGGCGTTGTAACACTAGATCACAGTAAATTTCATAACCAAGATCGCCGGTGTAGCTGACACGTTGTACAAGGCAATCCGCCATCCCAATCGTCATGTGCCGCACGCCAAGGAACGGAAAAGCCTGATTGGAGCAATCAACATTGCTCGCGCGTTCCAAAACACTTCGAGCATTGGGACCAGCGATCTGAAAACCCGTGCGTTTGTCGGACAGATTTTCGATTTGCACGTCGTCCGCGCCGCCAAGGTTCATCTCGAACCAGCGCAAATGATAATCCTGACTGGCGTAGCTGGCATTTACCTGAAAGTTCTGCTCGCCCAGACAAGACACCGTAAAGTCTCCGATCACGCGACCCGAGTGCGACAACATTGGCGTCAAACTCAATTGTCCTACCTTGGGAATACGGCCGGCCATGATGCGATCAAGCCAGGCTCGCGCACCCGTCCCGGTCACGCCAAACTTGCTGAAGTTATGAACTTCGTTGATCCCTACTTTCTCGCGGACGTTATGAACTTCTTGGCGCGTGGCTTCCCATGCATTTGATCGCCGGAAACTCGGCGTTTCAAATCGGGGGTCTCCGGGTAAGGCAAAGTAGTTCACAACCTCCAACCCATAGGCTTCGCCAAAAACCGCCCCCATATTGTTCCAAATGTCGTACATGGGTGTAGTTCGAAACGGACGGGCTGCGGGCAATTCTTCGTTCGGAAAAGAGACCGAAAAGCGCCGCTGATAATTTTCGATAACCTTAGGTATGGTGTAACCGGGCGTCGTCCAACGCCCAAAACGGGCCACGTCCATTGCGCGCGGATCGACCTCGGGTTCGCCATTGATCATCCATTGCGCAAGCGTCAATCCAACACCGCCACCTTGACTGAACCCGGCCATGACGGCAGCAGCAGACCAATAGTTCCGCACCCCCGGCACCGGTCCGACCAAAGGATTGCCGTCGGGCGCAAAGGTAAAAGGCCCATGGATGACGCTCTTAACACCGGCACGCTCCAGCACAGGAAACCGGCGGTAGGCGAATTCAACGGATGCCTCAATCTTATCGAACTGATCGTTCAACAGCTCATGCCCAAAATCCCAAGGTGTGCCGTCCAACGCCCAAGGTTCGCAGCGTTGTTCGTAGAACCCGATAACGAAACCCTGCCCCTCCTGACGAAGATAGCTTTCGCCGCCCGGATCCATGACGTGCGGGATCTCGGTTTGACGCGCCACGATCTCGGGCACATCTTCGGTTACCAAATATTGGTGGGCCATTGGTATGAGCGGAAGATAAACGTCGGCCATCGCCGCCACTTCTCGCGCCCACAGACCGCCTGCGTTGACCACGTGTTCGGCGTGCACCGTACCTTTTTCTGTCACCACATCCCAGCTTCCATCGGTACGTGGATTGGTTTCCACTACCCGGTTGTGCGTGACAATGTCGGCACCCCCCATCCGGGCTGCCTTGGCAAAAGCATGGGTTGTCCCGGACGGATCTAGGTGGCCATCCAAGGGATCGTAAAGTGCACCCAAAACGCCATCGATGTTGACGAAATCCGCCATTTCAAACACCTCTGACGGCGTCAAAATACGGGTCTCAAGTCCCATGTATCGGTGCTTGGCCCGCTCGGCCTTCAACATATCCATACGTTCTGGAGTATCCGCCAGCGTCAAGCCGCCCACGTGATGCAGCCCACATGACATGCCGGTAAGCTTTTCCAATTCGGCGTAAAGCCTTATTGTGTAACCCTGCAATGCGGCCATGTTGGTGTCGCCATTCAACGTGTGAAACCCGCCAGCCGCATGCCAGGTTGATCCGGACGTCAGTTCGGACCGTTCGATCAACATAACATCCGACCAGCCGAGTTTCGTCAGGTGGTAAAGAACCGAACAGCCAACAACTCCGCCTCCGATGACAACAACGCGCGTATGATCTTTCATCAACGTTTTCCTTTTAACGCACAGCAATGATCACGCCTTGGAAATACATTGCGAGACGATGATGCGTCTGTCAGGTCATTCCGCGACAGCACGCTGACCAACTGCGTCACTTGCCGACAAGGTGACAGCTTCGCCCGTCGCCGCCGATTTCTGAGCAGCCAATCCCATTTGCACCGCCAACATTCCGTCACGAAGGCTGACAGCAGGCGGGCTTTCACCGCGCACAACGTCCAGAAAACGCGCGTGTTGATAGAATGTCGAACCGTTATGATCGCCCGCAGTCTGAAGCGTGGGATCGACAGGAATTGCGATCATCTGAGGCCCCTTTGGCTTGCGCGGTGACACGATAACCTGACTTACGGGCGGCTCTCCCAGATGGGTTGGCCAGAACCGACGCGGACCAGGAACTTTGGCTTCGATCTTGCCGGCCGGCCCAACCGCGGTAATCTCTTCTTGAAATGTCGAGCCTTCCGCATACATGCAAAGCTCAAGCATCGCCCGTGCGCCATTGTCGAAATCAACGATGACAAAGCCGGCATCCCAGATATCGGGGGTTTCGCCTTCGTAGGCTTCGCTCAAATGGTTCACATCCTGTCCCGCTGACGCCATGACGCGCACGGGTTCGCCTTCTGTGATAAGCCGCATCAGATCGAAGAAGTGACAGCACTTTTCGACCAACGTTCCCCCAGTGTTGCGATTGAACCGGTTCCAGTCACCCACTTTTTCAAGGAATGGAAACCGGTGTTCGCGAATGGTCAGCATTGTAATGCCGCCGGTCGTCGCTTTTGCCTGTTCGATAAACGTCTGAACGGGCGGCATATAGCGGTATTCCATTCCGACCCAAACAGGCGCGGCATAACTGCTTTCCAAAGCCAAGAGTTTCACGGCGTCATCGGGGTGCGTAAAAAGTGGCTTTTCGATCAAGATGGGTAGCTGACGGGTGGCCGCAATTTCGGAAAATTGCGCGACATGCATGTGGTTCGGCGATGCGATCAAAAGACAGTCCAGCGCTTCAACGGCCAAAAGTTCGGCCAGCGAGGCACACATAATTGCGTTCGGCGCGGTGGCCTTTGCGGCGTCCGCCATAATCTGGTCCGGCTCGAAAATCGCCGATACGCGCGTGTCTGGCAGAAGCGCAATGTTGCGCAAATGCTCCTGCCCCATCATCCCACAGCCAATGAAACCGTAATTTATCTGTCGCAAAACCATACCCTCATTTCACTTCAAAATTCTACGGCGCTCGATCATAAACCGCAAATTGATGCAGGATTGATGCACTTTCAAACCAGTGCGAAGCAAGTCCTAAACGACCTTGTAAAAAGCTTCAATACAGGGCCCAAAAAATCAGGCGATCAAGTCTTCAACTTCGACAACACCGGGCAAAGATTTGAGCGCGCCCTTTATCTGAGGAGACACTGGCCAGCCTTCGCCGACATCAACAGGGACATCTTGACTGGCGTCCCCCGGCAACGGAACGGCCAAAGCGGTGATCCGGACAGGGCCGGTCGTTTTGATCGACCCGTCATCCCGGAACCGGGCCAAGACCGACTGGATCGTTGTCGCTGCGTCTGGAGCATCGATCATAATGTGCAGCCCAGCCGTAGCGCCCGCAGTTACGACGCTGTCGATCGGGCCAACAGACCGGGCGACGGGATCGAACTGGCCTTCGTTGAAACGCGCTTCCAGCGTCATCACGACTTGCACGGTCTTTTCAAAGACTTGGCGAACGGTCTCAAAATCCTCAGGGAAAAGCGCCATGCCGCTGACCTGTGCCGTCGGATCTGAAATGTTCATGCGAAAAAACCGTGTTCCCCGCCCGGATTTTCGTTCCTGCAAACCGCTGACAATCACCCCGACGCGCGCAACAGCGCCACCGTCCCGTTCGGCTTTTTCTTGCAGCTCGGCCAAGGTCAACATGCCTTTCCGTTTCAAAGCAACCGCATAGTCGTCCAAGGGATGGCCTGACAAATAGAACCCAATCGCCGTCATCTCTTCAGCCAACCGTTCGTTTGGCAGCCAATCATCCACAGGCGACAAACGGGGTTCGGGCAGATCCTCGCCTGCTTCGCCAAAAAGCGAGACTTGATTTGAAGACTTTTGCTCAAAGATCGCGGCAGAATACGCCGTCAGCGGATCGAGCGATTGGAAGACGCGACGCCGGTTACCGTCCAACTGATCAAAAGCGCCCGACCGCGCCAGCATTTCCAAAGGACGTTTACCGATGCGTTTTAGATCCACGCGGCGCGCAAGGTCGAACAGGTTGACAAAGGGCCTACCTTCGCGCGCATCCGTGATCAGTCGCATCGCCTCAAGGCCAACGTTTTTCAAAGCACCCAAGGCGTAGACAAGCTTGCCATCCGACACCGAAAACTTTGCATCCGAACGATTGACGCAAGGTGGCACAATTTCAATCTCAAGCCCGCGGCGGACCTCTTCGGCATAGATCGACAGTTTGTCCGTCTGGTGAAGATCGCAATTCATGACACCGGCCATGAACTCCACCGGATGGTTCGCCTTCAACCAAGCGGTTTGATAACTGACGACTGCGTAAGCCGCCGCGTGGGATTTGTTGAAACCATAGTTGGCGAACTTGTCGAGAAGGTTCCAAACCTCAAGCGCTTTTTTGTCGTCAACTCCGTTCTCTTTTGCACCGGCAATGAACTTCGGGCGCTCGGCGTCCATCGCTTCCTGAATTTTCTTACCCATGGCACGACGCAAAAGATCCGCACCACCCAACGTGTATCCCGCCATTTCCTGAGCAATCTGCATCACCTGTTCCTGATAAACGATGATGCCTTGGGTCTCGTCCAGAATGTGGTCAATCGACGGATGCAACCGTTCACGTTCAGCACGCGCGTTTTTGACATCGCAATATTGGGGAATGTTCTCCATTGGGCCGGGCCGATAAAGCGCGACCAGTGCCACGATGTCTTCGATGCACGTCGGTTTCATGCGTCGAAGTGCGTCCATCATGCCCGAACTTTCCACCTGGAATACAGCAACCGTTTTGGCCTTTGCATAAAGTTCGTACGTAGGTTCGTCGTCCAACGGAATTGCGCCGATGTCGATATCGATGTCACGTTTTTTCAGCAATTCCAACGCGTTCTGAATGACAGTCAATGTCTTCAAGCCAAGGAAATCGAATTTGACCAACCCGGCTTGTTCGACCCACTTCATATTGAATTGTGTCGCCGGCATCTGTGATTTGGGGTCGCGGTAAAGCGGCACCAGTTCATCCAGGGGCCGATCACCAATCACCACGCCCGCCGCATGGGTTGATGCGTTCCGCAACAAACCTTCAACTTGCTGACCATAATCCAAAAGCCGTGCGACGACCTCTTCCGCCCGCGCTTCTTCGCGCAGTCGCGGCTCGTCGCTCAAAGCTTTCTCGATGGAAACCGGTTTGACGCCTTCGACCGGAATCAATTTGGACAACCGGTCCACCTGCCCGTATGGCATCTGCAACACCCGGCCCACATCGCGCACTGCCGCTTTGGACAAAAGCGCACCGAATGTAATGATCTGGCCGACTTTGTCAGCTCCGTACTTATCCTGAACGTAGTGGATCACCTCTTCCCGGCGGTCCATGCAAAAATCAATGTCGAAGTCGGGCATCGACACCCGTTCGGGGTTCAAGAACCGTTCGAACAAAAGCGAGTATCGCAACGGATCCAGATCTGTGATCGTCAAAGCATAGGCAACCAATGATCCCGCACCCGAACCGCGCCCTGGTCCGACTGGGATGTCTTGATCTTTGGCCCATTTGATAAAGTCGGCGACGATCAAAAAATAACCAGGGAACCCCATGCCTTCGATGATGCCAAGTTCGAATTCCAGCCGCGCGTCATAGTCTTCACGACGGGCCGCCGGTTCGATTGCCGCAAGCCGAACCTCGAGCCCTTCTTTCGACTGACGCCGCAATTCTTCGATCTCGTTTTCCGCAAAACGTGGCAAAATGGGATCGCAACGCTCAACACCGAAAGCACAACGACGCGCAACTTCAACAGTGTTTTCAATTGCTTCTGGCAGGTCGGCAAACAAAGCGGCCATTTCAGCAGGCGTCTTGAAATAATGCTGCTGCGTTAATCGACGCCGGTCAGCCTGCTGGTCAACATATGCCCCTTCGGCAATACAGATCAACGCGTCATGGGCTTCGTACATGTCGCCGTTCGGGAAATAGACATCGTTCGTTGCAACCAAAGGAAGGCCCTTTGCATAGGCCATTTCGATTGTCGGACGTTCGGACAATCGTTCCAGATCAGGCAGTGATCCGGTTTCCGTCGGGTGGCGCTGTAATTCAACATAAAGGCGGTTCGGAAACATCTCGGCAAAGCGCGTCAGAAGCATATCGGCTTTTTCGCGATGCCCAATACGGCACAACCGGCCAATTGGGCCATCCGGGCCACCACTCAAACAGATCAACCCGGTTGCGTGTTCGGTCAATTCGGCAAGGGTCACATGGGGAAAATCCGCTTCGCGCAGATACAGCCGCGAATTCAACTTCATCAGGCTTTGATAGCCCGCCTCGTTCTGAGCCAACAACACAATCGGCGCTGGTGGAACGGGCACTTCGCCGGGGCCAGCATCGTCGAACAAAAGATCCACCTGACATCCGACGATGGGCTGAACACCAGCACCACTTGCCGACACCGAAAATTCCAGCGCCGCGAACATGTTATTGGTGTCGGTGACCGCGACGGCTGGCATCCCCGCTTTTTCGCAAAGACCAGAAAGTTTTTTCAACCGAACCGCGCCTTCTAAAAGCGAGTATTCGGTGTGAAGACGAAGGTGGACGAAGCCGGGTTTGCTGTTCATGCGCCGACTTTAGAAAAGCCTGACGGTAAGGGAAAGCCCCGCGTCGTTTAGTCTCGCGCCTTCGGCGAAAATCGGACATAGATTTGATGTATGATTTTGGACGTTCGAAACCTGAAAAAAAGCTTTCCAACAAGTGGTGACCCAGTCATCATTTTGGATGACGTATCGCTCAGCTTAAACGCTGGTGAAGTTATCGCGCTGACCGGTGAAAGCGGGTCTGGAAAATCCACACTGCTGCACATTATCGGCGGGTTAGAACCCGCCAAAAGCGGTCAGATATTGTTCCAAGGTGACGACATTATTGCCTTAGATGACAACCAACGTGCCAACATTCGACGCAAGTCAATCGGCATTGTATTTCAACAGTTTAACTTGATACCCTCGCTAACCGTCCGCCAGAACCTGACATTTCAGGCCCGGTTGTCTGAACGCGGAGACGATGTCGATCTTGCTGCACTTTCAGCCTCGCTCGGGCTGGACACGCAGTTGGATAAATTCCCCGAAGACCTGTCGGGCGGACAGCAACAACGCGTCGCGATCGGGCGCGCCATTGCGGCCAAACCCCAGCTGGTTTTGGCCGATGAACCCACCGGCAATCTGGACGAAGCAACGGGGCGATCCGTCTTTGATTTGTTGGTGCGGCTTGCGCGTGAAACCGGCGCCGGACTTTTGATCGCAACACATTCCCAAGCCCTGGCAGCAGCAGCAGACCGAAGATTGCATCTGACCCATGGAAAATTGACGTCGTGACGGGCCCAGTTTTATCTGCGCTATTGTCCCATTGGCGACGGCGTCCCTTTCAGTTGCTAACGCTCATTTTAGGCCTGTCGCTGGCGACAGCGCTTTGGTCGGGTGTGCAAGCGATCAACGCAGAAGCGCGCAAATCTTATGACGAGGCAGCCGACATTTTGGGCGGTGGCGGCTTGTCGGAATTGGTGCGCCAAGACGGTGCCGCGATTTCGCAAGACACGTTCGTCGCCCTCAGGCGTGGCGGCTGGCAAGTCAGCCCCGTCGTCGACGGTTGGTTGCCAGCCAAAAACGGACGGGTCCGGCTTTTGGGCATAGATCCCTTCACCATGCCCCGCGAAACGGCCACAGGAGCCATCGTCGCGCCAGCAACCTTCCCCGACATGATGGGACAACAGGGCGTCATTTTCGCACATTCAACGACCGCCGCGCGGTTAACTTCCTTCGGGGATCGGCTCCGCGAAATCGAAAATTTGACGCCGGGGTTGGCAATCGCCGACATCACCGCAGCCATGGCCCTAACGAGAATGGACGGGTTCAGCAGGCTGTTGATATCGTCAGATCAACCCTTAAGGCGGACGCCGCTGAACGAAATTGCACCCCAGTTAAGCCAAAGCACGCCGGACGCCGCCGAAGACTTGGGGCGGCTAACCGATAGCTTTCACCTTAATCTGACGGCATTTGGTTTGCTGTCATTCGCCGTCGGGCTGTTCATCGTGAACGGCGCTGTCGGCTTGGCGTTCGAACAACGACGTCCGGTGTTCCGCACCTTGCGCGCGCTTGGCGTTCCCGCAAGACGATTGGTGATCCTCCTCACGGTCGAGCTTTTGATCTTTGCACTGATCGCAGGCGCGTTCGGCGTTTTGCTGGGGTATCTGATTGCCGCAACGCTTCTGCCCGATGTAGCAGCGACTTTGCGCGGCTTATACGGCGCAAGCGTCGAAGGCACACTGACCCTGTCGCCCATGTGGTGGCTAAGCGGGTTGGCCATTGCCTGCATCGGAACGGCGGCTGCATCGGCAAGCGGCCTAATACGCGTCGCCCGCATGCCCCCCCTGGCCCCCGCACGCCCGCGCGCATGGGCGATGGCGAATTTAGCCGCGATGAGATGGCAATTAGGATTGGCCGCCGCCTGTCTGGGTGCGGCCATTCTGGCATTGATCATCGGCGGTGGCCTTGTCGGCGGCTTCATTCTGCTGGGCGGTTTTCTTTTGGCCGCCGCCCTTGCCTTACCGTCTATGCTTGCAGTCTTGGTCGCAGCTATGTCACTGGTCACACGTGGGCCAATCGCCGAATGGTTCTGGGCCGATACGCGCCAGCAACTGCCCGGATTATCGCTGGCGCTGATGGCATTGCTACTCGCTTTGGCAACCAACATTGGCGTTGGCACCATGGTCGAAAGTTTCCGCGTGACCTTCACAGGCTGGCTGGATCAACGCTTGGTCAGCGATCTTTACATCACGGTTGACGACGAAGCCGATGCGCCCGCCTTGCTGGCTTTTCTGGATGAGCGGGCCGATGCGATCCTGCCGATCTGGTACGTTGATGGCGATGTTTTGGGCGCGCCAGCCCAGATTTTTGGCGTCTCAGACCATCCGATTTATGAAGAGAACTGGCCGCTTCTGGCATCGCTTCCCGATACGTGGAATCGCATTGCCGCAGGCGACGGGGCGCTGATCAACGAACAATTGGCCCGGCGCGAAGGCCTTGCACCGGGCGATGCCCTTCCCCTACCGGGCGCTTGGTCGACAACCATCATCGGCGTTTACTCGGACTATGGAAACCCCATCGGCCAAGTGGTTTTGCCATTGGATACTTTGGTCGCGCGGTATGACAACATTGACCGTTCGGACTTTGGCATCTTGATCAGCGAAGATCGCGCTGAAGCGCTAAAAACAGATTTAAGCCAAAGTTTTGGCCTTTCCGATGACAATCTTGTTGATCAAAGCGCGTTAAAGGCCTTTTCCATGTCGATCTTTGAACGCACCTTTGCGGTGACCGGCGCCTTGAACGTGCTGACGCTGGCCGTCGCGGGCGTTGCGATTCTGACAAGTCTGCTCACACTTGCCTCCATGCGACTGCCTCAATTGGCCCCGGTCTGGGCGCTTGGGCTGACACGACAAACATTGGGGCGCATCGAACTCATGCGCGCGCTGATTCTGGCCGCCCTGACATTTATTTTGGCGCTTCCCGTGGGGCTTGGCCTTGCTTGGGTCCTTTTGGCCGTCATAAATGTCGAAGCCTTTGGCTGGCGGTTGCCGCTTCACATCTTTCCCGGAGATTGGCTGTGGCTGGCCGGCTTGTCACTGGCTGCCGCGGGTCTGGCAAGCTTATGGCCCGCGCGGCAACTCGCGAAACGCCCGCCCGCGGATCTGATCAAGGTCTTTACCCATGAACGTTAGGACATGTATCGCCCTATTGCTTTGCCTCGCGTCGCCTGCATTTTCCCAAGGCTTCGCTGGCATGGGCGCAGCCACCGAAGGCTATGCCCTGCCCGACCCTACGACACGGTTCTCATTCCCCGAAGATCACGGCGCACACCCGGATTTTCGCATCGAATGGTGGTACATCACGGCCAACCTGACAGACGCAGACGGCACGGCCTACGGCATTCAATGGACATTGTTCCGCAACGCCATGGCACCCGGCGGTTCCGCAACTGACCAAGCCTGGATGGGCCATGCGGGTGTTTCAACCCCCGATGGGCACTTCTTTGCCGAACGATTGGCGCGCGGCGGCACTGGGCAGGCGGGCGTTACACCCGAACCTTTCGAAGCGTTCATCGACGAATGGCGGATGGCAGGCCCGGACGTGAACGATATCTCGCTGACGGCGCAAAGCGAACAGTTTCACTATGATCTGAACCTGAAAGCAAACCACCCCTTCGTGCCCCAAGGCGAAAGTGGATATTCGATCAAATCCGAAGCGGGTCAGGCGAGCCATTATTACTCCCAGCCCTTCTATCAGATCGAAGGCGTGCTGACCTTACCAAGCGGCGACATCAACGTCAGCGGTCAAGCGTGGCTGGACCG
Source organism: uncultured Paracoccaceae bacterium (assembly GCA_938005545.1). Classification (GTDB taxonomy): domain Bacteria; phylum Pseudomonadota; class Alphaproteobacteria; order Rhodobacterales; family Rhodobacteraceae; genus CALKXV01. The sequence continues at coordinate 95,399 of CALKXV010000032.1, read as the reverse complement.
CGAATGGTCGTCGCAACCCTTGGCCGCCGACCAAACCGGCTGGGACTGGGTATCGCTTCATTTTGACAGCGGCGAGAAATTGATGGGCTACCGATTGCGCAATTCGGACGGCGGTGCCTACACCGTTGGCACTTGGATCACCACCGACGGCACTCCCGAACCACTGGCAAACGGCATGTTGACGATGGAAGCCGTCAACGAAACAGACCTCGCCGGGCGCACAATCCCCACCGTCTGGGATATCGCTCTGCCCTCCAAAAACCTCACCATTCGGACAAGCGCTGTTTACCCAGACAGTTGGATGGGCACCCGCATTCCCTATTGGGAAGGCCCCGTCACCATAACCGGATCGCACGAAGGCCAAGGCTATCTTGAGATGAGCGGCTACTAACCCCTCGTCAAACCCGCGCACTTTGGATAGGACGAGGCTATGAACAATCTGCCCTTTCCCTTGACGCGCGACGTGGTCTTGATCGGCGGTGGTCATTCCCACGCGTTACTGCTTCGAACTTGGGGGATGAACCCTTTGCCGGGCGCGCGGCTGACCGTGATAAATCCAAGCGCCACAGCACCTTACACAGGCATGTTGCCGGGATTTGTGGCGGGGCACTATAGCCGCGACGATCTTGAAATCGACCTTGTGCGGCTGGCCCGGTTCGCAGGCGCGCGGATAATCTTCGGCTGGGCGACAGGCATCGACCGCAACGCGCGGGTTGTTCAAATCGACGGTCACGCGCCTGTAGCTTATGACATTGCTTCGCTGGATATTGGCATCACATCGACAATGCCCGAAATTCCGGGCTTTGCCGAACACGCGATTTCTGCCAAACCGCTCGGCCCCTATTCCATGCGTTGGAGCCGTCATCTTGAAAGCGGCGGCGGGCCGGTGAGCGTGATCGGCGGCGGCATTGCTGGTGTTGAACTGGCACTTGCGATGCGGCACGCCATGGGCCCTGAACAACCGGTCACGATCGTCGAAACTCAATCAGCTTTGGTTGGCGTTGGAACCGCATCGCACACGTTGCTGATGTCGGAAATCGTGACCCAAAACATCGACCTGATCGAAAATGCTTCGGTCGCTCAAATCGAACCCGACCACGTTGTTCTGAACGATGGTCGCAAGGTGCTTTCGAAACTGACCGTCGGTGCGGCAGGTGCACGCCCTTTCCCGTGGCTGGCTGACATCGGACTTGACCTGACAGACGGGTTTGTGATGGTCGATGACACCTTGGCTTCGGTCAACGACCCGACGATCTTTGCAGTTGGCGATTGCGCCCACTCAGCGGCATCACCCCGCCCCAAAGCCGGTGTTTTTGCAGTGCGCGCCGCGCCCGTTTTGAACGATAATCTACGCGCGCGGCTCACTGGCGGAACGCTCCGTCCCTTCAAACCGCAGTCCCACTACTTGAAACTCGTCTCGCTTGGTCGCAAAGCAGCGCTTGCCGACAAATGGGATCGCGCAATCCATGGCAAGTGGGTTTGGCGCTGGAAAGATCATATTGATCAGACCTTTATGAAGAAACTCGATGATCTGCCGAAGATGAAACGCCCGACTTTGCCTCGCCGCCACACCGAAGGAATGGCCGCCGCAATGGGGCCCAAACCCCTTTGTGGCGGTTGCGGTTCAAAAGTCAGCGCATCCGTTCTCGACGAGGTTCTTCGCGAATTGCCCCTCCACAGCCGCGATGACGTGCATCTTGTTCAAGGAGACGACGCGGCAATCTTGGGCAAAGGCGATGAGCGTCAGATCATCACGACGGATCACCTGCGCGCTTTCTGGAACGACCCGTGGATGTTTGCACGGATCGCCGCGCTTCACGCTTTGGGTGACGTCTGGGCCATGGGTGCTGCACCACAGGCCGCGCTGGCTCAAATAACCTTGCCGCCCTTGTCCGCGGATTTACAGACGCGTTGGATGCGCGAAATCATGGCCGCGGCAAGCGAGGTGTTCCAAGCTGAAGGCGCGGTGATTGCGGGTGGGCACAGCACCATCGGGGCCGAATTGGTCATTGGTTTCACGGTGACTGGCCTTCCCAAAGGCAAGCCTATCACCCTAACCGGTGCACAGGCGGGTGATCAGATTTTGTTGACCCGCCCCATCGGAACCGGTGTGCTCATGGCGGCAGAAATGGAAAGCGATGCACCCGGCGACAATATCGCTGCCGCCTTAAAAACCATGTCCACATCCCAAAGCGACGCTGCCCAACGACTTGCTGCAACCGCCCACGCAATGACTGATGTAACGGGCTTTGGTTTGGCCGGGCATCTAAGGCGCATGGCCAAAGCCTCGGGCCTGTCGGCCGACATTTCGCTTGTGGACATTCCGGTTTACGACGGTGCCGAGGCTTTAGCCGAACGCGGTATCCGCTCCAGCATCTGGAACGAAAACCGAACCGCGCACCCCGTCAACGGGCCAAATTCCGCACGCGCAGATCTGCTATTCGACCCCCAAACTGCCGGGGGCCTTTTGGCCGCCCTATCCCCCAAGGACGCCCCGCAAGCCCTCAACGACATCCGCGCCATGGGTCATCAGGCAGCACTCATCGGACAATTTTCGCAACGAGATGAATTTACGATACGGACCAGGTAGCGGCAGCAATTCGATCGGCCAAAACCTCAAGACCATCAGCATCTAATGCATTGGTTTCAAACACCTCTCCGACAGCATTCACCTGCCGGTTTCGCGCCTTTTGATAACTTGGATCATAGTGGTCGCGGATCAGCTCTTGGGCCAATTCTGCAAAACCCCCAGCCCCAGCAAGCGCCTTCCAATGCGCAACCTTTTCGCACCCTTGCAACCGCACCAAGGAGTCCAATCGCGTGCACAAGGCGTCCAAATCCGAGATCACGTCGCGGTAGGCTCGCGTCAAATAGCCCGCGCGCGCAACAACCGGTGCGTCTATGCGAAAACGTCTTGCCGCTTTCATGGCTTCGAACACGCGAACCGGAATGTTCAACCCGCCAACCCTGCTGCTTTCCGCTTCGATCACCACCGGTCTGCCCGGTTCCAACGCCGCAACCTGCCCCGCCAATGCTGTTTCAAACCCTTTCTGACTAGGTTGCGCCCCTTGCGCCCCAAAGGCCGAACCACGATGATTGGCCAATCCTTCCAGATCAATAATCTGAACACCACGGTCAGCAAGAAGGTGCAAAATCTCTGTCTTGGCCGTGCCGGTATTTCCGTCCAAAAGAACCACAGGCGACGGAAATTCGTCACCGTACAAATGCTTCACGACCAACCGGCGATAGCTTTGATAGCCGCCCGAAAGCGTTTCGGCGCGCCATCCGATTTGGCTCAGGATCGACGCAAACGACCCCGATCTTTGACCACCTCGCCAGCAATAGACCAGTGGCTGCCATCCGCCATCGTGCTCCGACAAAGGCCCTTCGATATGGGCCGCGGCATTCCGCGCCACCAAGGCCGCACCGATCTTGCGGGCCAGAAACGCACTTTCCTGCACATAGATCGTGCCAACCCGCGCGCGCTCTTCGTCGCTCAGAACCGGCAAGCTGATTGCCCCCGGCACATGATCTTCGGCAAATTCTGACGGTGACCGCACATCGATCACCGCGTCAAAGCCCATTGTCATATCCAAAAGCGAGGTCATCTCGATACTCATGACGCAATCCATAACCGCTTCGCATCGTGCCGAAAAGCGGCAACCCGGCGCGCGCCTGTTTGCGCTTGACTGTAACGCTGCTTCGGCCTTTCTAGCGCCAAACACACGTCAATATGAAAGGGAGGCCATTTATGACACTCCGCCTTGCAATTTTAGGAGCCGGACGGATCGGCCAAGTCCACGCCCGCGCGATTGCCGAAACCCAAGGCGCCGAATTGGCGGCGATCTTTGATCCCATGCCCGAGGCCGCAAAAGCAGTGCAAGACAAATACGGCTGCGACATTCGCAGCGTTGAGGCCATTGCCGAAGCAAGCGACATCGACGCCGTTCTGATTTGCACACCAACCGATCTTCATGCCGACCAGATCGAATTGTTTGCGCGTGCGGGAAAGGCGATCTTTTGCGAAAAGCCAATTGATCTGTCGGTGCCGCGTGTTCAGGCCTGCCTGAAGGTGGTCGAGGAAGAAAATGCTGTTCTGATGATCGGCTTCAATCGCCGTTTCGACAGTGATTTCAGAGCCTTGCGAGCCGCAATTGACGCAGGCCAAGTCGGCAGTGTCGAGATGCTTACGATCACATCCCGCGATCCCAATCCGCCGCCCCTGGACTATATCGAACGGACCGGTGGCATTTTTCGCGACATGACCATTCACGATTTCGACGTTGCGCGCTGGATGCTGGGCGAAGAAGTGGAAACCGTGATGGCGCAAGGTGCGGTCATGGTGGATGAGGCGATTGGCAAAGCCAGTGACTTTGACAGCGTAAACGTTCTTTTAAAAACGGCCTCGGGACGCCAAGCGGTGATCACAAATTCGCGTCGCACGACCTATGGCTATGATCAACGGATTGAAGTGCATGGCTCAGAAGGCATGGCATTCGCGGAAAACAGTCATGAAGCCCGTGTGCAAGTCGCCAATGCTAAAGGTTACACACGCCCGCCGCTTCTGAACTTCTTTATGGACCGCTACACAGAAGCCTATGCCCGCGAAATCGCAACTTTCGTCGAAGCCATCACCACCGGCACAACGCCCCCGACAACCGGGCAAGACGGGTTACTGGCGCTCGCATTGGCCGAGGCTGCGAATATCTCGGTCGCCGAGGGCCGCGCCGTCAAAGTCGCCGAGGTTTTAGGGTGAAACGCGATCCCTTAAAACTGCACCACCCGTTCTTTTTGCCCGTCGGACGCCGGGTGATTGTGACGGGTGCGTGCCTGGCGTGGGGGGCCGCAGAGTTCGCTTTGGGCAACGCCGGATGGTCGGCGCTTTTCGTCAGCATTGGTGCCTATCTGGTCTATGAATTCTTCTACCGTTTCGATCCCGAAAATTATCGCGACAAGGATGACGACCCCAAGTGAGCGTTACCGGCGTCCACCGGCCAAAGCCAAGGATTCCGGCATCTGGCGTAAACGAAGCATCGACCAGACCCCAAAGATTGGCCCCGGCACCAAGACCAGAAAGCTCCAACGCCAGCTTCCGAAATATTCAACGATCTGCGGGATCAGCCACACCGTGAAGATCGAGATCGTGAAGCCGACACTCATCTGAAACGCAAGGGTCGAACCGACAAACTTCTGATCTGTCAGTTCCGACACAGCTGCTGAAAACTGCGCACTGTCTGATACAATTGTCAGACCCCAGAACAGCGCAATCGCCAAGAAGATCACCGGGTGCGCATCAAAGAATACACCGATCAACAAGGCAGAAACGCCCGACCCCGCCAAGGCCAAGGCCGAAGTATTGCATCGACCGATCCGGTCGGCCATCCAGCCTGCAATAACGCTTCCAGGTGCGCCCATGGCGACCACAGCAAAGGCCAGAAGCGAGGCGTTTAACGTCCATCCACCGGTCTCAACCGCAGAGGCAGCGTAGGCCAGAAACCAACCCCACATCGCATAAAGCTCCCACATGTGCCCGAAGTAGCCAAAGTTCGCCAGCATGACGGGCCGGTCTTTCAGAATGGCGCCGAACTGACGCAAATCGACAGTGGTGCGCGCAAACGGAAATGGCCCCTCGCGCAAGGCAAAAGCAAAGATGCCGGCTGAAATGATTGCAAGAATCGACGTTGCAAGCACCGTCACTTGCCAATCCAGCCCTCCGTCCAAAGCGCGAACCAGATGCGGTAGACTGGACCCCAGGGTCAACGCACCGACCATAGTGCCCATGGCTAAGCCGCGTCCGGTTTTGAAATAGGTCGCAATGAATTTCATGGACGGCGGATAAACGGATGCCAAAGCCGCCCCCGTAACAGTGCGCAATACAATGGCCCAAGTTATGCCCGGTTCTAGCAACAGCCCCGCGTTCGCTAAGGCGGCAACCACCGATGCCCATCCCATCAGCCAGGTCAGGGACACCCGATCCGACAGCGCCACCAAGCTCGAGCCAAGCGCGCCCAGAACAAACCCGACTTGTACGGCATTGGTCAGCCAACCTGCCTCGGCTGGACTAAGTGCCCATGCCTCGACCAATTCCGGCGTGACGGCCGTGGCTGAAAACCACGTGGTCAGCGAAAGAACAACCGCGAAGCCAGTGATCGCCAAGGCCCGCCACTTTGAAGGAAAATCATTTGTCATACGCTTGTTTAATCTACGGAAATATCGCGTCGCGCCAGTATCAATTCCCGCCGCCAAATCAAAAGACCGGATCCCGAGATCATGAACGCACCGATAAGTGTCCAATAGTCTGGAAATTCCCCAAAAAAGATCATCCCTGAAATACTCATATAAATCAAATAGCTATAGGAATAGGGCATCAGGAAGTTTGCTTCTGCGACCCGGTGCGCCCGAATAAGAAACTCATGCCCCATCCAGGCGATGCCCCCGAGCGAGGTCATCAAAATAAAGTGTCCAAACCCTTGGGGCGGATGCCAGAAAACCCAAGCGAAAGGTGCCAGCACAATCGTACCCGTCAACCCAAGCACAAACTGGAGCGCCAAGGCCGGCACTTCGCCCGCCAGTTTCCGGGTCATCACCGAATAAAGCGCAAGGCCCGTTGCCGCCATAAGCATCAGAAACGCAGCCGCGTTCAGGTCCTGATCAAACGGGCGGATCACAATCAATACGCCGACAAATCCCAATGCCACCGCGCTCCACCGGAACGCACCGACGCGTTCGCCCAACAACGGCCAGGACAAGGCGCAAACGATGATGGGGGCCGAAAACATAATGGCACTGGTCACCGTCAGCGAAAGCGACTTTAGCGCGATAAAGTTGCAAATGGTCGAGCCCACCAGAAGCGACCCTCGCAAGATCAGTTGCGGGATCAAGGGGCGCACCTGCATCAGGTCTTCGCGCCCCTTGACCATGACAATCACCGAACAGACCGCCAACTGGCTTGCATAGCGAAAGAACGCCAGCTGGATCGCAAAGTACCCAAATCCCAATAGCCACTTGATCGACGTGTCGACGACCGAAAAAAACAGATAGGCCACCAACATCTGAACGATCGCGATGGTGGCGACATGTCCCAATCTAAGTTCAGTCTTTCTCGGCTTTGACGGTCTCGAAAGCGCGCGTCTTCAGGCCTTTCTGAATCTCGTAAATTGAAATGGGAACATCTGGTTGCGGCTGCGGAATACGGATCGGAATGTCCTTTAGCCGCGGTTGGATCGTTGGTTCGCCGCAAAGCATCCGGGTGTTGTAATCTTCGATACCCGACCAATTGGTCATCGACCCCATGATCGGGAAGGCATCTGCGGCCATCATCTCGTAAAACAAAATGCGCCGTGCCTGCGTTGATCGGTTCACCGCGCTTCCGTGCAGAATGCGGCCGTGATGAATTGAGATTGACCCGGCTGGACCCATAAGCGGCATTGCATCCGCGATATCCAACCCAACGGCCTCGGGCAGGACGGCACCGGCGAAAACACCATCCACGTGATGGTCAAAAACCGGGCCGCGATGACTGCCCGGAAAGACCTGTAAGGGGCCGTTTTCTTCGCCCATATCATCAATCAGAACGCCAATCGCCAGAATGTCGTCGTTGGTATGGGGGTAAAACGCATAGTCCTGATGCCATTCGACCGCTGCCCCATAGCCTGCCTTTTTCATGTTAAGCTTGGTCGTGTGAAGCCGCAAATCGGGGCCCGCCAAGTCGCGAGCCGGTGCCAGAATATGATCCGAAAACATCAGATCGCGCATCACATCTGACTGTGTATGTGGCAGTTTGATCCGGCGCAGACGGGGGTCCTCTCGGGTGTGACTGTCTTCCAGATCAAGCTTGTCGTCCGACGCCACCATCCCTGCTGCGATCCCTTCAAATCGCGAGATTTCGGTGCGGATTGCCTCGATGATCTCCATCGGGATCTGGTTTTCCAACACCAGGTAACCCTCGGTATCGTAGTGCGCCTTTTGTTCTGGGGTCAGGATTTCAGCCATGTCATGCACAATGTGGACTGGAGCTATCCCACCGATGCTGCGGGATATGCGCGCCTGCCGCGACACGGGCGCGCGTGTCTTCCCACATGTCACGCCACACGCGCCAGTCTTGCAAAACGCTTGCAGGATCAGCCTTGGATCGCGCAACGAATTCCGGGAAATGACTGCGCCCTGTTGGCTGACCAGTCACATTATACCGCAGATCGAAAGACCACCGATACCCGTCGGACGTATTCGACAGCGAAGAATGCGGTGTCATCGGATGGAATATGACAGCGCCACCTGCCTTCACCGGCGTCGGCGTTGCGCGTTTTGGTGTAAGCGCCTCGGAAATGCCAGTTTGCGTGCGCGGGCAATGGGGCAGCATTTCGGTATAGTGATCAGTGGCCACCTGCAAACATCCATTCTCAACCGTCGCGTCTGTGATCGCCAGCCAAACCGTGACGAATGTCGTCTGATCCGCCTCTGGCAAGGTCACACCTTGATCTTGGTGCCAGTCGGTCGCAACAACATGCGCACGAATTTCGTCCTTAGCGACCGTGCGCTCTGGTGGCTTGATGCGTACGTGCTGAATTGGGTTCGACGTGATCTCGGGCCCAATCAGCATCTCGACCGTGTCGAGGATGCTCTTATGCGTCACCATATCAAAGACAGCCGGGCCAAAATGCATGGGCGTGTCGTTCGAAATATCATCCCCCGGCAGCGAGATATCGAAGGGCTGATACCAGTCAAACCCGCTCTTGTAGGCAACATCGAGCCTGTCCCAAAATCCCATCCCGGCCTTCGCAGGCGGAACCAAACCCGCCTCGGCCCAACCGTCATACAGCCGGTCCATCAGCTGGGCATACTCGCAGTGGATCGCGTCCAAAGTCGGCACATCCAGCAAGTTCTCAACCACCAGGTAGCCCTGCTGGTTGAAAGTTTCGACGTCAGATGCAGTTATCATGTCTTACCTCATAAAAGGATCGTCACAATGCTGGGCCAGATCAGAAGAACCGACAGGGCAACCAGCTGCACACAGATGAACGGCAGGAAGCCCTTGAAGATGTCGGTCAGCGAGATATGCGCAGGCGCCACCGATTTCAGATAGAAGGCCGCCGGCCCGAATGGCGGTGATAAGAAACTAACCTGCATATTCATACAGAACAACACGCCGAACCAGATCGAGATATACTGCGGCTCCAACTGACCGATGAACCCGATTTCCTCAATCGGAAGCCGTTTTACGATTGGCAAGAACACCGGGATGATCAGCAACACGATGCCCACCCAATCCATGAATGCGCCCATGAACAACAAGATCGCCATCATGGTCAGCAAAACCAACATCGTTGGCATGTCCGACCCAACGATCAGGTTGGCGATATAGTTAGGACCACCTGCCAGCGTATAGGCACCGGCAAGTGATGCCGCCCCAATCGTCACCCAGATAATCGTGCCGGTCGATCTGAGCGTGCGCAACAGACTGTCCCAGATCAGAGCAACACTGGCCTCACCCCGCAAAAGCGCGATGACAAAAACGGCCAATGCGCCCATGCCAGCCGCTTCGGTGATACCTGTGATGCCGCCATAGATCGATCCAAGGACAACACCGATCACGGTGAAGGGTGGCACAAGGCCCTTGCCAAACTTCCAACCCATCTTGGTCGCGTGAGTTCCGCAAACGAAGAAGGACAAAACGACTCCAAGCGCCGCGGCACCCGCGATATATGGAATATGTTCAGGCGTTCCCATCGTGATCGGATCTTCGCCTTCTTCCATAATGTTCTGCCCTGTAACGGTGAAAAAGATCACCCGCAAAAGCAAAAGCGCCCCAAATCCCGCCAGCAAAAGCGACAGGAACGCAAGGAACGCACGCGGTTTTGAGCCAACCTCGTCATCTTCCGGACGACGCGGCGGCAACGGCGCTTGGGTGTGATCCAGATTAACGCGGATCAGGATGTAGATGATGATGAAACTCGCCAGCATAAAGCCCGGGATGAATGCGCCTGTAAACAGCGCCTTGATCGAAGTTTCGGTTATAAGCCCATAGATGATCAGAACGATGGACGGCGGGATCATGGTGCCAAGACTACCCGAGGCACAGATCGTACCAATCGCAAGGTTCTGGTTGTACCCAAGGCGCAGCATCTGCGGCAGTGCGATCAGGCCCAAAAGAACCACTTCGCCGCCAATGATGCCCGACATCGCCGCCATGATAACAGCCATGATCGAGGTGACAACGGCGATGCCACCACGCATACGGGACAGCCAGAAATCAAGACTGTCGTACATCGCTTTCGCAATACCGGACCGTTCCAGCAGGGCTGCCATAAAGATGAACAAAGGCACCGATAACAAAACGTATTCCGTCATCAGATCGAAGACCTTTTGGGTCAAAATATAAAGTGGCCCCGTGCCGGGGTTCTTGGTCAAAAGCCCTTCACCAAAGCTGCTTGGGTTCAGCAACAAGGTGGGTTCAAATTTCATGACCAACACAAGGGCCGCCAAAGCGGCCGAGGCCAAACCAAGCGGCATCCCGATGGCCAGTAAGAAGATAAGTCCAAAGACGAGGACCATAGAAATTGTTCCGACGTCCATTACTTTTCTCCCGTCACAGCACGCTTGATTGCTTCAAGCTCTTGTTCGTCAATATCGTCCGCGGCTGTGTGTACCTCGGGTTCAAGATTCCAGTCGTTGATCAGGTTTAAAACCGCCTGGATCGCAACCAGCACGATAATGATCAACACCATCGGCTGGATCGTGGCCGGGATCGGCGGATCAAACGCCGTGCCGAACATTTCCCAGTTATAGAACTTGATGATGAAAACCTGTTTATAGCTTCCGTAGATCAGGAAAAATGCGAATACGACAAACAGCAGCGTCCAGGTTGTATCGAACAACCGCTGCATCCAGCGTGGCACCACATCGTAAAGGATGAAAATCCGGATGTGGCTGCGTTGCTGCATCCCGTAAAACCCCGAACACAGGAACACAAAGCCGCCAATCCAAAGCGTTACCTCGTTGGCCCAAAGCGTGGGCGCTTCGATGGCATAGCGCAGAAAGACTTCGTACAGCATCACCAGCGTCATCGAAATGATCAGCATCATGGTCACGCGACCGATAAAGATGGCAAGACGGTCAACGGGTTTCCAATGTTGAAATTCCATGGGTGCAACACGCACGGTGCGCATCCCGATGATCAGCAGGATCGGCAAAAGGATCAGTGCGAACCAATCGGCGGCATCGGCAACACCGCCGAACAGTCCCGGCAGGTTCGGTGCCACGTCCTTGGTTTCATGGATCGCGGTCACCTGCTGCAACTTTGATTCATCTTTGTGCGGCGCGAATGTCAGGATATAGGCTGGCAAATGCCAGACCACCCAACTTGCGCAGGCAAAAAAGCTGAAGGGAAGCACCCACTCCCAAAAACTGCCGGTTTCGTCTTCCATACCTCGTCCCCTCCCCTTGAGCTCAGGCTATCTTGTACTGGGTTATGAAATCACGGTCGGGCTCCACTCCCAAACCATGACCTGTCGGGATTTTGACCCGACCCCCATTGTTTCTCACCTGATCTTGAATATTAAGCGGCTCTTTCAACAAGTTGTCACGGAATTTGTTGTCCGTTGTGTCGAATTCCAACATTGGCTCCCATGGGTTGAGGCCTCCGGGCAACGGCGGCATGGCCGCCAGAAGCTGAAGGTTGGCCGCAACCGCAATGGCTGATCCCCAAACGTGGTTGATAACAGGCGTGTGGTGCGCATGGGCCAGCGCCAAAACCCGAAGGTATTCACTGATCCCGCCAAGCGCACAAACTTCGGGCTGCGCGATATCAAGCCCCCGGTTTTCCAAGATCGCCCGCCATCCCCAACGGTTAAACTCGGCCTCGCCACCCGCAATGTTGGTCTTAAGTCCGGCACGCAGTTCGCGATACCCATCGTGATCTTCCGGGGCCACGGGTTCTTCAAACCAATAGGCCCCCAATTCATCCAAAGCGCGCCCTACATAGAAAGCATCAGACGTGGTGTAACAATGATTGGCATCGACCATGAACGGAAAATCCGCACCAACGCCCTTGTGCACCGCCTCGGCCAACCGAACATCGGCCTTCGGCCCCATGCCCACTTTCATCTTGGTCGCCACGAACCCTGCGTCCTTGATCGTGGCGGCCTCATCCACAAACCGCGCCGCCAAATCATCGACAGGTTCAGGGCGCAGCATCATGCCGTACCCATAGCACGGCACGCTGTCGCGATGCGCGCCGCCAATCAACTTATGCAACGGCAAACCCGCCACTTTCCCCGCAATATCCCAAAGCGCAATATCGACGCCGGACAAAGATTGCAGCGGCATCCCCTTTTGGCCATGATCTCGCAGAAGGTTATATACCTTGTGCCAAATCACATCCCGGTCCATCGGATCGTCGCCCAGGATCATGGGCTGAATGACCCCTTCCACGATGCCCTTATTCGCCACGGCAATCGCACCGGGGCCAAAGCATTCGCCCCAACCTGTGATACCTTCGTCTGTCTCGACCTCAACCAAATGTGCGGTGCGTTTCGCATAAAATTGCTGCGAATACCCCAACACGTCCGGCATGTCATAAGACAATACGTGACTGGTGATGCGTGTGATTTTCATTTTCGAACCATGCGCCCATCGAATGACCCGGCGGGCAAAAAAACGGCGGCAAAAGCGTCATGCCCTGCCGCCGCGTTTATCAAATGGATGTCAGGTCAACGCGACATTGCGCCAATGCCAACCAAGAAGTCGACATGACTCTCAAGCAGCGCCTTGGCTTCTGGCGTCGTTGCGAACTCGGTCCAGCCTGATTTTACAGCTGCACGGAATTTGCCAAGCTCTTCTGGCGACCATTCGTAAAGGTTCACGCCTTCTGCGCGCAGCTTAACTGCGTTCTCGGCGTTCTTCACTTCGTTGATCGATGCATTGTGCATGGCCAGCGAATCCATCGCAACGGTCATGATACGCTTATGCGCGTCAGGCATCGCATCCCAAACGTCCTTGCGGCACGCCAGATGGTCAGCAGGCATCGAGTGGAAGCCAGGATAGTTGGTGTGCTTGCCGATGTCATAAAGGCCGAGACCAATGTTGTTGGTCAGGTTGGCCGCATCAGCACCATCGATGATGCCGGTTTCAAGAGCCGTAAAGATCTCGTTGAAGTCCATCACGATTGGCGATGCACCGAGGTTCGCAAAAACCTTCGTCGCAAGACCCGGAGGCGAACGGAATTTCCAGTCTTTGAAATCTGCGACGCCGCGGATCGGACGTGTGGATGTCAGCGATTCAGGACCAGGGATCCACCAGCCGACGAATTCCATGTTGTGGCCGTTATAAAGTTCGTTGATCTTTGCGCGTCCGTCAGCATGCAGCAACCAAGCCATCTGCTGGTATGGGTTCGTATAGCCACCCATCAAGTCGCCCGCGAACTGGAACGCAGGGTTCTTACCAGTCTGGTAAGCGCCACCTGTCATATCGCAGTCAAGAATGCCAGTTGCAGCAGCGTCAAACGTTTCAGCCGCCTTCACAACAGCGCCCGCGTAGAACATTTCAACTTCGATCTCGCCGCCCGACATCGTCTGGATATCGTCGATAAATTTGCCAGCCATCTGACCCGACAGTGTTTCCTGACTGAAGTGCGTCTGAATGCGCAGCTTGGTCTGTGCCGAAGCGGCAGTTGCGCCGATCGTCAGAGCCGCGACTGATGCGGCAAGGGCCAATCCCTTAAGTGTCATAGTATATCCTCCCTTGGATAGTTAACCGGCGTTTTAGCCACCGGGTCGTATTTGGTCCGACCAAAGCTAAAAGCAGAAGCCACGGGGGGCAAGAGAGAATCGCATCGGAGCGCACGGCGAAAGTATGATCTCGTGATTCGATCCAGAGTGTCGTCGTCAACATTTGGTGTGTAATTCTCAGATTTTACACGTCTGGCGACTCCACCTTTTGTGAACTTCGAAGCCTCTGAAAAGCTGCATCGTGACCACCAGAAATACGCATTCCACCAGAAATGCGATTTGATGCGACCGACTTGCACGCCGGACAAACCCCAAGCCCCTTTGGAAAGTCTACCGGGTTAGGGAGTGTGTGAGGGTCGATCCATTCTGATCCTATTTTGAAGGCGCAACAGATCGAACATCGCTTCGTTGAGTGCGCGTCATACTTGCTAGTCTGTGACGCCACCTGCACATGTGTCAAAACCGGCCCGTCAATGTGATCAATTGTAAGTCCACCATTTTGCTGCGGAATAACCGCCATGAGACAATGCTTGGGCTTCAACAAGGAGTCGCATCTATAGGGTAAGATAATGACTTCCTTGGATTGGCGAACTGCAAAGAAGATTGCGTTCAGATAGGACTTGGTTTCTTGACCGTTGATGTGCTTCCAAAGCTTTGTGCCCACGACTTGACCAGACCATGAACGCTGATCCGCATCCTCGCTGGCCCAATCCCCTCCGATCTCGTCGACGACATCAGCATGATTTAGTGAATAGTAGCAAAATGACATCGGAAGCAGTAGGACGACCCGTTGAATTGTATCGATTAAACATCCCTAAAGAATGGTTAAAAAATGGTTAATTTTTTCGAAAGCACAGCAAGTTAAAACCGATCGCTCTTCAGGAAACCAAAATGAACTCCCTATCGCCCCATCCAGCCGCCATCGACCACCAGAATCTCGCCGTTCACATAATCCGATGCCGATGAAGCAAGGAACACCGCCGGTCCGCCGAAATCTTCGGGCGTGCCCCAACGGCCTTGCGGAATGCGCTCCAAAATCGATGAATAGCGCGCTTCGTCGGCGCGCAGCGCTTCGGTGTTGTCCGTCGCAATATAGCCCGGCGCGATGGCGTTCACGTTCACGCCCGTGCCCGCCCATTCGTTCGCCAAAGCCTTGGTCAACTGGCCAATTCCGCCTTTCGACGCCGCATACCCCGGCACCGTGATCCCGCCTTGAAACGTCAAAAGCGACGCGGTGAAGATGATCTTGCCATGCCCGCGTTCAACCATGCCGCGCCCGATTTCGCGCGATAGAACGAATTGCGACGACAGGTTCACCTCGATCACCTCGTCCCACCAATCATCGGGGTGTTCGGCGGCGGGTTTCCTTTTGATGGTGCCTGCGTTGTTGACCAAAATGTCGGGCTTAATACCGTCGGCCTCCAATTGCGCCGCGAAAGCCGTCAGCGCCGATCTGTCAGCAAAATCAACCTGATAAGGCGTGAATGTGCGCCCCATTGCAGTAATCGCTTGCTCCACTTCAGACCCCGGCGCCAGCGTCGCACTCACGCCAACCACATCCGCACCGGCGCTTGCCAAAGCCTCGGCCATGCCGCGCCCGATTCCACGTTTTGCACCCGTCACAAGCGCTGTTTTCCCTGTCAAATCGAACGATTTAAGCACGCTCATGCATCTTCTCCCACTTTGATCAGGCTTTTCAACGCCGTCGGGCTACTGTCCAAGGCTTCGAATGCCGCCTGAATATCCGCAAGCGGGCTAACATCGGTGATCACCGTGTCTGCATCAACACCGCCCGATGTGATGATCGTAATCGCCTTTTCGTAATCTTCGGGTTCGTAAACTCGTGCACCGATCAGCTGCAATTCGCGCCAGAAAAACTGGAACATATCGATCTGAGGCTTCTGTGCATGGATCGCCACCATAACAATGCGCGCGCGTGTCGCAGCACATGCCGTCATCGCATCGACGCCGGGTTGCGAGCCCGACACCTCAAACACGACATCGGCGCCTTTGTCGCCGGTCTTGGCATTGATCGCCGCCGCCAAATCGGTTTCAGCCGGGTTCACCGTGTCGAACCCCAGCTTTTCTGCGATGGCCAACCGGTTCGGGTTCACCTCCGACAGCACCACTTTGCCGCCCGCATCCCGCGCCACCATAGCGCACAACATTCCGATCGGCCCACCGCCGATCACCAAGACATCCTCGCCCGCCTGCAAACCCGACATCCGAACATCGTGACAAGCCACAGCGACCGGCTCGATCAAGGCCGCATGATCCATCCGAAGATCATCCGGCAACGCATGAAGCGTATGTGCCGGAACGTTCCAGATGCTTTGCATCGCGCCATCGGTGTCGAGCCCAAGGAACTTCAGCTTGTGACAAATGTGAATGTGCCCGGCATCACAGGCCGGACAATCGCCGCAATGGTCCAATGGCCGCACGACGACTTTCTGACCAAGGGCGAACCCATCTACACCAGCACCAAGCCCCGCAACAGTGCCCGACATCTCGTGCCCGATCACCCGGTTCAACCCAACACGCGCATCCATATTGCCGTGGTACACATGCATATCCGTGCCACAAATCCCGCAGTATGCGATCCGCACGGCAACTTCGCCTGGGGCGGGATCGGGCGCTGTACTCGGTTCAACAACGAAGGTTTTGTCGCCTCGATAGTAAGCGGCGGTTATTTCAGTGCTCATTTTCAGACCTTTCTATCAGCCGCTTACACCATACTGGCATGGGCGGCTTCGAGTTTTTCAAAATCAAACGTCACGCCAATTCCGGCGTCATTCGGTGCAACGGCCAAGGCATTTTCGACGACCAGCGGTCGGGTTGTGTATTGATCAATTGGAAAGCTGTGAACTTCAAGCCATCCGGCGTTCGGTCGCGCCGAAACCAGCGAAACATGCAATTCCTGCATACCATGGCTACAGACCGGAACGTTATGTTCTTGGGACAATTCCGCGACCTGAAGCCACCCGGTTATACCGCCGCAATTGGATGCATCGGGCTGAATAAAGCTCAACTTGGCATCCCGAAACGCGTATTCGAACTCATGGATGGTATGAAGGTTTTCGCCCATTGCCAAAGGAACGCCCGTGGTATCAGCGATCTTGCCATAGCCCAAATAATCATCGGGGAGTGTTGGTTCTTCAAACCACAACACATCGACGTCGGAAAAGGCGCGCGCCGCTTCAATGGCCTGCGCGACGCTCATCGAATAATTCGCATCGACCATAAACGCGCGTTCTGCCCCCAATACATCGCGAATGGCGCGGGCCCGTTCAATGTCTTTGGCCAGATCAGGCTGCCCTACCTTGATCTTCACGGCGTTAAAGCCAGCGTCCAAATAGCCTTGGGTCTGCGCAATCAACTTATCCAAGGTGAAATTCAGATCAATCCCGCCTGCATAGGCCTTGCATCGATCCCCAGCGCCCCCGGCCATCTGCCACAAAGGTTTGCCCGCCGATTTACAGCGAATGTCCCAAAGCGCAATGTCCACGGCCGAAATCGCAAAAGACGCAATCCCACCACGGGCCACATAATGCACATGCCATTGCATCGCGTCATACAGCGTTTCGACGTCGCGAGCATCCTTGCCGATCAGAAACGGCGCAAGATCGTGTTCGATCATCGCACGCACCGCCTCACCCCCTTTACCACCGGTATAGCTATAGCCCGTGCCAATCTGCCCGTCATCCGCTTGGACTGTGGCCGTGATCAATTGAAAGTGGGTATGGTCGCCGTGTTTGGCATCTGAAAGGATCTCGGCCAGTGGCACATTAAAGCACCGAACCGCCACGTCCCGGATTTTCGCCATGGTCCCTCCTGCCTCATCTGCTTGCGAGGTTTCTGTTAGTTTGGTATGACAAAAATATAAATCCTAGTCGAGTGCTATTGAATTCATCAACATAACAACTGGTGAGAGCTTTAAATCTTGTCTGACGAAACTAAAGTTTAATTCATGACAGATGCAAAACACCACGACAATCAGGCCCGCGCCGCCGACAATCTGATCTCAGTGTTCGAACATCAGATCTTAGATGGCACCTTACAGGATGGCGAACCGCTGCCGACGGAACGTGAGATTGTCCAGACTTATGGTGTAAGCCGCACGGTGGTACGCGAAGCGGTGCTCGCACTTTCAAACAAAGGTCTTGTGGACGCCCGGCCAAGGTTCCGGCCTGTGGTGCGCAAACCCGGATATGATGCCGCGATCCAAGCCGTTGGCTCAATCGTAATGCGGCTTTTGACGGTGCCCGGTGGCGTGCGAAACCTGTTCGACCTCCGGATTATGATGGAAGTCGCGCTGGCCCGCGAAGCCGCCTTGCACGCCGACCGCGATCACATTGCTGACCTTAAATCCGCACTTGAAGCCAACGAGGCCGCGATCCAGGACTCACACTTGTTTTTCGAAACCGATACCGCCTTTCACGGCGTGCTGTATGATGTGCCCTCCAACCCGGTTTTACCGTCGATCCACCAAGCCTATACCGATTGGTTGTCAAACCACTGGAAGCAAATGCCACGTCAGCCCGACCGTAACATAAAGAACGCCCGCGCTCATCGCGCCATCTTTGAGGCGATCTTGCTGCGAGATCCCGACGCCGCCGAAGCGGCGGTGCGCGCTCACTTAGACGCCGCATGGACGCAAGTTCGCGAAACCTTCAACGATCTTTGAAAGACCGAAAATGACTTCCATGACCCGCATTGCCTGTATCGGCGAAGTGATGATCGAACTGATCGCAGGCGACGGCAACGCGGCTGAGCTGAACGTCGCGGGCGACACTTACAACACCGCCGTCTATTTAAAACGACAGGGCCGAAACCTGGATGTTGATTACGTGACGGCTCTCGGGCAAGACACATTCTCGGACCGCATTCTGGGTCATATGAGCGCGCACAATGTTGGAACAAAAGCTGTTGCACGCCACCCGGATCGGATGCCCGGGCTTTATGCCATCGAAACCGATGTTTCTGGCGAGCGTAGCTTTTCCTATTGGCGGGGCACTTCGGCGGCCCGAACCCTTTTTGACGGCGACGGTCCAGATGGCAGCGCGCGCGATGCAGGCAGTGTTTTGTCGGAATATGATCTGGTCTTACTGACCGGCATAACGCTCGCCATACTGTCATCGCAGGCGCGCGACCGTTTGAAGTCAGCGATCGACGACTATCGCGCCGCTGGCGGCAAAATTGCATTCGACAGCAATTACCGGCCCCATCTTTGGGGGGATGCCAGCCTCGCGAAACGCGCGACCGAAGCCATGTGGCGGCGCGCAGACATTGCCCTGCCATCCGTGGATGACGAAATGGCGCTGTTCGGCGACGCAAACGAAACCTCGGTTCAATCGCGGCTTGTCGATTTCGGGGTGACCGCGGGTGCCCTAAAGTGCGGCGAAGCTGGCCCGGTGGATCTAGGCAAAGGTGGAACCCGCGCCAACGTGCCCCCAGCAACAAAGGTCGTCGATACCACCGCCGCGGGCGATAGTTTCAACGCCGGCTATCTGGCCGCTCTGGCTTCGGGCCAATCTTCCAGCGACGCAATGATCGCAGGACACAACCTTGCACTTCAGGTCATCGCCAAACGTGGTGCAATCGTCGACACCGAATAAGGTCAGCTCCTGCAAGACACACACGCCACCCGATTTATTCTTGCAAAACCCCATCCTTCGCGGTTTTCTGAAAGCGCAAAGAAATGGGCAGAGGGTGTCTCCCGGACCCGCCCAGCGTCGGATCACGGCGCGCGAAACCCCTCGCAATCTGGTAACACCCGGACTGCGTTCGGGGTCATAGGGAGAAAAACATGAAAACCGGCATAATTGGAATGGGCGATATGGGCTCTGGCATTGCCAAGAACCTATTGGCAAACGGCTTTGACGTCACAGGCTTGGACCTGAAACCTGAACGCATGGCCGCCTTCGCCAACATGGGCGGAAAAGAAGCCAAAACAGCGGCCGAAGTCGGCGCGGTCTCGGATGCAGTGTTCGTCATGGTGATGACGGGGGACGAGGCAAAAAGCGTCATCTTGGGTGATGGTCTTGTGTCGACCATGAAACCCCGCGGTGCGGTGATCTTATCGGCCACGATCAAACCCCACGACGCGCGCGAAATCGGTGCGGCCTTAGAGGGTTCAGGGTTACACCTGATCGACACACCGGTCTCAGGCGGGTTTCCCGGTGCACAGGGCGGAACGCTGACGATGATGGCGGCCGCCCCGGACGACGTGTTGGACCAGTTCGCCCCCGTGATGGAGGCGGTCTCTGCCAACATCCACCGCGTCGGCACAAAGCCGGGCGATGGTCAAACCGTCAAAGCCTGCTTGCAATCTCTGATCGGTGCGCAGTTTTCAGCGACATTCGAAGCCGCAGCACTTGCCGCCAAAGCCGGTGTGCCGGGTCAAGTGATACTCGACGTTTTTTCAACCTCGTCGGCTGGATGCGGCGTCGTCAACAATGCCTTGGAAAAGATCATCGACCGGCAATTCAGCGGCACCGGCAGCCACATCAACACGATGCACAAAGACCTGACGATATCGATGGGATTGGGCGAAGACTTGGGCGTGCCGCTACATACCGCCGGGGCCGCCATGCAAATTTTCCACGCCGGGCGCACAAAATACCCGGACGGCGACAACTGGATCTGCACCCGCGTCATGGAAGACATCATAGGTGCTGAACTGCACCGCGACAGCGCCCGCAAGACCTAGGCGAACGATCCAAAACACAATCCGCACCGCACGTTTATGCGGTGCGGATTGCATAAATGACAAAGGATGAAACCATGAAGCTAGGCGTCATTTGCGACGGTATCTCGCGCGATCTGAACCATGCGGTCGATGTGATGGACGAATTCGGGCTCGAACATGCCGAATTGCAATTTGTTGGTGACAAAGAAGTCGGCGATCATTCACACAGCGAAATCAACGACATCAACACCTTGCTACGCGACCGGGGAAAGCCGGTCTCTTGTCTGTCGCGTCACGTCTTCGCAGGCCTCACAACGGCCAATATTGCGGGCGACGACGCGCACACGTCCCACATGGATGCGCTGAAACGCGTGATCGACATGGCGCATGCTCTTGGCGCGCCGCTGGTGCGGATCATGACTAACAAGAAAGAACAAATTCTATGGGGCCATGGCGGTGCCGAAAAATGGAATGTCGCCCATGGCGCTTGGGACAAAACCTTGCCGCTGATTGCCCCTGCCGTGGACTTGGCGCGAAAGGAAGGCATGACACTGATCGTCGAAACCGGCAATGGCACCATGGTCAACTCAAACTATACGGCCCGAAAACTGATCGACGATCTGGGTGCCAAGGACGTCCTGAAAGTGCTCTGGGATCCGGCCAACAACTGCTGGTGCCACGAAGTCGCTTTTCCTGACGGATATGACGCGGTGAAAGACGGTTATCTCGGCCACATCCACATCAAAGACGTCACCGTCGACACGCCGCGCGCAACGCTCACCGTGGAACGCATGGGCGAAGGCCAGTTGGCGGATCACTTTGCGCCAATCGCACAGGCGCTCCGCGACGATGGCTACGACGGGGTGATCAGTTTCGAATCCGTCTTCCACCCCGGCAATGGAGATTTTGAGGCAGGCTTCCGACAGTGCATCGGCACCTTCAAATCGATCTATTCCTGAGGTTTGATCGAAGAAATACGAGGCGCGTCCTCAATCGATGCCCAGCATCTGCCGGTTGGCCGCATCATCTGTGCCACCATCGGCGAAATCATCAAAGGCCCGTTCGGTCACCCGAATGATATGATCTTTCACAAAGGCCGCACCTTCGCGCGCACCATCCACGGGATGTTTCAAACAGCATTCCCACTCGACCACGGCCCAACCATCAAAATCCGCCGCCGTCAGTTTTGAAAACACAGCCGCGAAATCCACCTGACCATCGCCCAACGACCGGAACCGACCCGCCCGGTCAACCCAAGGCTGAAAGCCCGAATACACGCCCTGCCGCCCGGTCGGATTGAATTCCGCATCCTTCACATGGAACATGCCGATCCGGTCTTTATAGATGTCGATGTTGTCGAGGTAATCCAGACATTGCAGCACATAATGCGACGGGTCATAAAGCATACGCGCGCGATCATGATTGCCGACCCGCTCAAGAAACATCTCATAGGTGATCCCGTCGTGCAGATCCTCGCCGGGATGAATTTCGTAACAGACATCGACACCGCAGTCTTCGGCATGGTCCAAAAGCGGTCGCCAAAGCTTGGCCAATTCGTCAAAGGCCGTTTCGACCAATCCCGCCGGGCGCTGTGGCCACGGATAAACATAAGGCCAAGCCAAAGCGCCGGAAAACGTCGCCATCGCGCCAATGCCCATATGTTTTGAGGCGGTCAAAGCCATCTTCACCTGATCAACCGCCCAGGCCTGTCGCGCGCTAGGATTACCGCGCACCTCTTCTGCCGCAAAACCATCAAAGGCTTCGTCATACGCCGGATGAACCGCCACCAACTGGCCCTGCAAATGCGTCGACAACTCGGTCACCTCGATGCCGTTTTCTGCCGCCTGCCCCTTGAAGGCGTCGCAGTAATCCTTGCTGTCAGCGGCCTTCGCCAGATCGATAAATCGCGCATCCCAAGACGGCACCTGCACGCCCTTGTACCCGCAATCCGCAGCCCACCTGGTGATGCCGTCCCACGTGTTGAACGGGGCTTCATCGCCTGCAAATTGCGCCAAAAACAATGCTGGCCCTTTGATCGTTTTCATCGTTTCTCGCCTCCTAAAACGATTTAGTTTCGACGCGCAAATCGAATCAGCACGTGTCCTGTCCAAACTAATGCGCATGGACAACTCTGCAATCCCGAACCTGCTCTTGCCTCTGGCGTCTGCACTTCATAACTTGCGCCATGTCAAATCTCAGTGAACATCTTCTGCAACGGATCGACGACAAACGTGACGATCTGATCACCCTGACCCAAGACCTTGTACGCATCCCGACATTGAACCCACCCGGCGACAATTACCTTGAGATTTGCGAGTTTCTGGCGCGCCGTTTGGAGAAACATGGGTTCACCTGCGACTTCATCCGCGCCACCGGTACGCCCGGCGACAGCGAACGCTATCCGCGCTGGAACCTGATTGCGAAACGCGAGGGCACGAAGGCTGGACAATGTGTTCACTTCAATTCCCACACAGACGTGGTCGAGGTCGGGCAAGGCTGGACCAAGGATCCCTTTGGCGGGGCTTTGGAAGACGGCAAAATATATGGGCGTGGCGCTTGCGACATGAAAGGCGGCATGGCGGCCTCGATCATTGCAGCCGAAGCCTTTGTCGAAGAATGCCCAGACTTTCAGGGCTCCATCGAAATCTCGGCCACGACCGACGAAGAAACCGGCGGTTTTGGCGGCGTGGCCTATCTGGCGGAACAAGGCGCTTTTGCCCATGTCGATCACGTCATCATCCCAGAACCATTGAACAAAGACCGGATCTGTTTGGGTCATCGCGGCGTCTGGTGGGGCGAAATCGAAACCCACGGTGAAATCGCCCATGGATCGATGCCGTTTTTGGGCGATTGTGCGGTCCGCCATATGGGCGCTGTGATCCGCGAGATGGAAGATAAGCTTTACCCCGCATTGGCCGAAAAGCGCACCGCGATGCCCGTCGTGCCGGAAGGCGCGCGCCAATCGACGATGAACATCAACAGCTTTCACGGCGGTCAAGCCGAACCTGACGCCGATTTCACCGGCCTGCCGTCGGCTTGTGTTCCCGACAATGCGCGCATGATCATCGACCGGCGGTACCTGATGGAAGAAAGCCAACCAGAGGTCGTGGGCGAAATCCAGAGCGTTCTGGATCATCTGACCGAAACCCGGCCAAACTTCAGTTACGACCTGCGCGAACTCTGGAGCGTGACGCCCACAATGACGGAAAAAGACGCACCTGTGGTCACAACCGTGGCCAAAGCCATCAAGGACGTGTTGGGCAAAGACCCGGAATATGTCGTATCTCCGGGGACTTACGACCAAAAGCACATCGACAGGATCGGGAAATTGAAAAACTGTATTGCATATGGCCCCGGACTTCTTGAACTTGCACATAAGCCTGACGAATACGTCGGCGTTGATGATATGATCCAATCGACCAAGGTCATGGGGCTTTGCCTGATTGATCTTTTGGCTCCAAAATAAGGGCAAATGCCCGCCAAAACACGGGAGACACCTATGAAAAAGACACTTACGCTCACCTCGGCACTGGCGCTGATCGCCACCGGTGCATTGGCCGCGCAAACCGATGTGACCATTGGCATGCAGTTGGAACCGCCACATCTTGACCCGACGTCCGCCGCCGCAGGTGCCATTGATCAGGTTCTCTATTCTAACGTGTTCGAGGGCCTGACCCGCTTTGGCCCCGACGGGACTGTGAACGCCGGACTGGCTGAAAGCTGGGACATTTCCGAAGACGGCACGACGTATGTGTTCAAGCTCCGCACCGGTGTCAAATTCCATGACGGAACCGATTTTGAAGCCACCGATGTGGTGTTTTCGTTGGACCGCGCCCGCGCCGAAGACTCGACCAATGCTCAAAAAGCCTTGTTCGATGGCATTGAAAGCGTCGAAGCCGTGGACGCAAACACCGTCAAAATCACTCTGAATGCGCCCCAAGGGAACTTCCTGTTCAACATGGCTTGGGGCGATGCCGTCATCGTTGCACCGGAAAGCATCGACGACATCAAAAATAACCCCGTTGGCACCGGTGCCTTCACCTTCGCCGACTGGAAGCAGGGCGACAGCATCACCATCGCACGCAACGCGAATTACTGGGGCACTGCACCCGCACTAGAAGAAGCCACGTTCAAGTTCATTTCAGACCCAACAGCTGCATTCGGAGCTATGATGGCCGGCGATGTCGACGCCTTCTATGGCTATCCGGCGCCTGAGAACCTTGCGCAATTCGAAGCCGATCCGCGCTTTAACGTGCTGTCCGGCAGCACCGAAGGCGAAACGATTCTGGCCATCAACAACAAGTTGGAGCCTTTTAACGACGTCCGCGTTCGCAAAGCCGTATCCATGGCCATCGACCGCCAAGCGATCATTGATGGCGCGATGTTCGGCTATGGCACACCGATCGGCACGCATTTCGCGCCTCACAACCCCGATTACGTTGATCTGACCGGAAACGCGCCGTTCGACCCGGCTGCCGCAAAGGCGCTCTTGGCCGAGGCCGGTTACCCGGACGGTTTTAAGACAACGCTGAAGCTGCCACCCCCGTCCTATGCAAGACGCGGCGGCGAAATCATTGCGGCTCAGCTGCGTGAAATTGGCATCGAAACCGAGATCAGCAATCTTGAGTGGGCCCAATGGCTGGAACAAGCGTTCCGTGGTTATGACTTTGGCCTTACAATCGTCAGCCATACTGAACCGATGGACATCGGTATCTATGCACGGCCCGAGTACTACTTTCAGTACGACAATGCCGATTTGCAAAGCCTAATCAAAAAGTTGGGCGTCGAAAGTGATCCAAATAAACGTACCGAGATGCTGCAACAGGCCCAAACGATCATTTCGGAAGACTATGTGAACGGCTATCTGTTCCAACTGGCCCTCACATCCGTGGTTGATGCAAAACTAAATGGCATCTGGGAAAACGCACCAACACAAGCCGTCGATCTGACCGGCGTCAGCTGGTCGGAGTAATACGCTCCGCCAATGCTGCGCTATTCGCTCAAACGGCTGGGCTCGCTTCTGATTTCTCTGATCGTGGCGAGCCTCGTTATTTTCGCTTGCATCGAGGTGGTGCCGGGCGATCCGGCGTCCTTCATGCTGGGGATCAATGCGCAACCTGATACCATTGCCGCCTTGCGTGATGAGCTGGGCTTAAACGCATCCATATACGAACGCTATGTCTCATGGATTTCCGGGATGTTGACGGGCGATCTTGGCACGTCCTACACCTATCGCTCACCGGTGACAGAGATCGTCGCAGAACGCCTGGTGATATCCTTGCCACTGGCCATCTATGCCCTAACGCTCACAGTTTTGGTCGCCTTTCCGGTGGGTGTTCTGGCCGCGACCCGCCAAGGATCAAAAACGGACATTTCCGTCATGGGAGCCACCCAATTGGGTGTGGCGATCCCAAACTTCTGGTTTGCCATGCTGATGGTGTTGGTGTTTGCGATCAACTTACGTTGGTTTTCCGCTGGCGGCTTTCCGGGTTGGGACGCCGGATTTTTCGCGGCCTTGAAGGCATTAACGCTGCCTGCCATCGCCCTTGCCTTGCCGCAAGCTTCGATACTCGCGCGTGTTATGCGCTCATCGCTGCTCGACACGCTGTCCGAAGATTATATCCGCACCGCCCGCGCCAAGGGATTAAGCAAACGCCAAGCGCTTTGGCGCCACGCCCTGCGAAACGCGCTGATCCCGGTTTTGACGATCATCGGGCTTCAGTTCAGCTTTCTTTTGGCGGGCGCGATCATCATCGAAAACGTCTTCTTCTTGCCGGGCCTGGGCCGTTTGGTGTTTCAGGCCATCTCACAACGCGATCTGATCGTCGTGGAAAGCGTCGTGATGCTATTGGTCTTTGCGGTGATCGTGGTCAATTTCCTTGTCGATCTGGCTTACGCATGGGTTGATCCACGGCTGAGATCACACGCGTGAGGAATATTATCGTCGGTCTGTGCCTTACGATGGTTTTTGCGCTTGCGGCCCTGGTTTCGCTGGTTTGGACACCCTTTGACGTCACACAGCTGGACATTTCGTCCAAACTTCAAAAACCCTCTGCAACCCATTGGTTTGGAACAGATCACTTTGGTCGCGACATCCTGTCGATGATCATGGTTGGTGCGCAGACCTCCATCGCGGTCGCAGTTGTCGCAGTCGTAATCGGCATGGGATTTGGGGTGCCCCTTGGGCTTTGGGCCGCCGCCAAACGCGGCAGCCTGTTGGACGAGGTTATCATGCGGGGCAACGACCTTGTTTTCGCCTTCCCAAGTCTGTTGATCGCCATCATGATCACAGCCGTTTTCGGCCCCTCGGCCATCAACGCCATCATTGCCATCGGCATTTTCAACATCCCTGTGTTTGCCCGTCTGACGCGCGGTGCTGCTCTGTCCTTGTGGACACGCGATTACATCCTGTCGGCGCGCGTTTCCGGCAAAGGTGCGGCGCGCATTTCGGTGGAACACATCTTGCCCAACGTCATGAACCTTTTGATCGTTCAAGGCACCATCCAATTCTCACTTGGCATCCTGGCTGAAGCCGCGCTGTCTTATGTGGGCCTTGGCGTTCAGCCCCCGACACCAAGTTGGGGCCGTATGCTGGCCGACAGTCAAACACTGATCTCGCTCGCCCCGCATATGGCGCTGTTTCCGGGGTTCGCGATCATATTGACGGTCTTGGGCCTAAACCTTGCGGGCGACGGCTTGCGCGATTTGTTTGATCCGCGTCTTCGAAGGGTCGGACGATGAGCCTGTTGTCGATCCAAAATCTATGCCTTTCCATCCATGGCGATCCGATCTTGAAAGATGTGTCGATAGAGATCGCACCCGGAGAGATCTTGGGCGTTATCGGCGAAAGTGGGTCGGGCAAGTCGCTGACCGCATTTTCTACGATGAAGTTACTTCCAGAAGGCTCTGAAACCACTGGGGAAATCAGCCTTAATAACCGAGACGTTCTGACCGCGAGCGAAGACGAACTCTGCCAAATGCGCGGGCGCGATCTGGGCATGGTGTTTCAGGAACCGATGACCGCGCTTAACCCGGTTCAAACCATCGGTGCACAGGTGGCCGAAACCATTCTGATCCACGAAAACGTCAGCCGATCCGACGCCATGCGCCGCGCCGCTGAAACCTTGGAACGCTGCGAGCTGCCCCAAGTGCAGTTTCCGCTTACACGTTACCCCCACGAATTGTCCGGCGGCCAACGTCAGCGCGTGGTTATTGCCATGGCCATCGCGCTTCAGCCCAAGCTGTTGATTGCGGATGAGCCGACCACGGCACTTGACGTCACCACTCAAGCCGAAATCCTAATCCTTTTGAAGCGCTTAGTGGGCGAAGATGATATGGGATTGATGCTGATTAGCCATGATCTCGCGGTGGTCACGGGCCTTGCCGATCGTATCGTCATTATGCGCAAAGGCGAGGTTGTGGAAGCCGGTAAGGCAGCCACCCTGCACCAGACCATGACGCATCCTTATACCAAAGCGCTGTTCGAAGCCTCGGCGCATCAACCTGATCGTTCTGAAGCGCAGATTGACGCGCCTTTGTTGCGCGTTGAAGGCGTCAGTCGGGACTACACGCTGCCTCGCAAAACCTTGTTTGGGGCACCCGGCATGTTTCGGGCCGTCAACGACGTCAGCTTTCAGATCCGCAAAGGCGAATGCCTTGGGCTGGTGGGCGAAAGCGGGTGCGGCAAGTCGACCCTGACCCGCGCCATCCTTGGGCTGGAACCCATCCAATCCGGGCGCATCACATTGGCGGGCAGCGATGTGTTCACTGATGAGGTCGCGCGTCAAAAGATGCAGGTGGTGTTTCAGGACCCGTTCGGATCGTTCAATCCGCGTCACAAGGTGGGGCGCTTGGTCGGCGAGCCTTTTTTTCGATTGGGGCGCAAGGCGCGCAACGCAGAGATTGACGACGCGCTGATTTCGGTCGGCTTGGACGTCGCGGACAAGGACAAATTCATCCACGAGTTTTCCGGCGGCCAACGTCAACGCATCGCGATTGCCCGCGCCTTGATAACCCGGCCCGAACTGATCGTTCTGGACGAAGCGGTTTCTGCCTTGGACGTTTCTGTGCGCGCACAAATTTTGGACCTTTTGGTCGATCTTTCGGCGCGTTTCGGTTTGACCTATTTGTTCATCACCCACGATTTGACCGTAGTGCGCGCCATCGCGGACCGGATATTGGTGATGCAGGGCGGAAAAATCATCGAAGAAGGCGATACAGACGCGCTTTTCAATGCGCCGGGCCAAGCCTACACTCGGGCCTTGCTGGCCGCCGCGCCCAGCCTTCCAACGTGAGACACCGCATGTTCGACCTTTTGCCACGCACTGATCACTGTTTCATCAATGGGGTGTGGGGGCCGTCGGAGAACGGCGATGTCTTAGCTTCGCTCAACCCGTCAACAGGCGAGACGCTGTGTGACTTTGCACGCGGTGGTGCGTCAGACATTGATCGCGCGGTAAGCACAGCGCGCACAGCCTTTGACGGTGATTGGGGAAAGTACACAGCAGCCGAACGCGGACGTCTTTTGGCCCGTATCGGACAATTGGTGATCGAAAACGTCGACCACTTGGCCCGGATGGAGGCTTTGGATGTCGGCAAGCCCCTGACCCAAGCGCGCGCCGATGCTGTGGCTTTGGCGCGTTACATGGAATTTTACGGCGGCGCGGCGGATAAGCTCCATGGCGAAACGATCCCCTATCTGGATGGCTATACTGTTTACACATTGCGCGAACCCCACGGTGTGACAGGCCATATCATTCCGTGGAATTATCCGATGCAGATCATTGGACGATCCATCGGCGCCGCCTTGGCGACGGGCAACGCCTGCGTTCTGAAACCTGCCGAGGAGGCTTGCCTGACCGCCCTCGCCTTTGCTGAACTGGCGCATCAGGCCGGGTTGCCACCCGGCGCCTTGAACGTTGTTCCGGGCTTGGGCGAGGAGGCCGGTGCCGCGCTTTCGGTGCATCAGGGCATCGACCACATCTCATTTACCGGCTCGGTCGCTGTGGGCAAACTGATCCAGAAGGCTGCGGCAGATCATGTGGTGCCAGTAACGCTGGAACTCGGCGGCAAGTCGCCTCAGGTTGTGTTTGACGACGCCGATTTGGACGCAGCGCTTCCCTTTCTGGTGAACGCGGGCATCCAAAACGCGGGCCAAACCTGTTCTGCCTCGTCGCGGATACTAGTGCAGGCGTCGCGCTATGACGAGGTCGTCTCGGCCATGGCCAAACGCTATGGCGCTTTGCGCACGGGCCCTGCTTTGGACGACTTGGAGGTTGGTCCCTTGGTGTCGGCAACGCAAAAGTCTTTGGTCGAACGGTTTCTAAGTCAGACCGATGGCTTGGACATCGCGGCGACGGGATCGATCGTTGAAAACGCACCAAAGGGCGGAGCCTATGTTGCGCCGACCCTTTTTGCTGGGTGCACGCCTGATCACGTGCTGGCGCAGGACGAAATCTTCGGCCCGGTTCAGGTCGTGATCCCTATTGAGGACGAAGCCGACGCCATTCAGATCGCAAACGGCACCGACTACGGCTTGGTTGCGTCGTGCTGGACAAAAGACGGTGCGCGACAGATGCGGATGGCCAAAGCCTTGCGGGCCGGTCAGGTGTTTTTGAACAACTACGGCGCAGGCGGCGGTGTCGAACTACCGTTTGGCGGACGCGGGCTGTCGGGGCACGGGCGCGAAAAAGGATTTGAAGCGATGTATGGATTCACAGTCGTGAAGACCGTGGCAGCGCTGCATGGATAGGGGTTGAGATGCGACTAACAGGAAAAAACGCGGTGGTGACCGGCGGAGCGTCGGGGTTCGGCCGTGGGATTGCCGGGAAATTCTTGGCCGAAGGCGCGAGAGTGATGATCGCCGATTGGAACGGTGACACGGCTGACACCGTGGCGGCGGAACTCGGGGCGCTGGCTTGCCGTTGTGACGTTTCCAAAGGTGCGGACATGGCCGATCTGGCAGCGACGGCAACAACCGCATTCGGTCAGATCGACATTCTGGTCAATAACGCAGGCGTCACCCATTTGCCTGGCCCAATGGAAGACATCGGCGAAGATGACTTCGATCGTGTCATGGCCGTGAACTGCAAATCCGTCTTTTGGGCTGCCCAGCATTTCGTACCCTTGATGAAGGCCGCCGGAACTGGAAGCATCCTGAACATCGCCTCTACCGCTGCTGTCAGCCCCCGGCCCCGGCTAAGTTGGTACAATGCATCCAAAGGCTGGATGAACACCGCCACCAAGACGATGGCTGTCGAACTTGCCCCAAATGGCATCCGGGTCAATGCCTTGAACCCTGTGGCTGGCGAAACGCCATTGCTGAAAAGTTTCATGGGGGAAGACACGCCCGAGGTGCGCGCCAAATTTCTGTCAACCATTCCGCTGGGGCGGTTTTCGACGCCCGAGGATATGGGGAACGCGGCCTGTTTTCTTTGTTCCGACGAAGCTAGCATGGTGACGGGCGTTTGTTTGGAAGTGGACGGCGGACGATGTATTTAAGGGCCGTAAGATGTTGAAACGATTGCTGATCACAGGCGCCGCCGGCGGCCTTGGCACCATGTTGCGCCCGCTGTTGCCTCATGTGGCGGATGCGATCCGGGTGTCGGATATGGCGCCCCTGACCGACACTTTACCCCATGAAGAAGACGTGCCGTGTGATCTGACCGACCGAAAAGCAGTACGCGCCCTTGTTGATGGCTGCGACGGCGTTTTGCACTTGGGTGGTCGGTCGCTTGAGGATACATGGGAAGTGATCCGCGCGTCTAACTTGGACGGCATGGTCAACCTTTACGAAGCCGCGCGGCACACCGGCAATCCGCGCATTCTTTATGCCAGTTCGAACCACACAATCGGGTTTTATCCGCAAACCGAACGTTTGGATGGCAGATCGCCCACACGCCCCGATGGGTTTTACGGTGTGTCGAAAGTTTTCGGCGAAGCGCTGGCGTCGATGTATTTCGACAAATTCGGCGTGGAAACCGCCTGTTTGCGCATCGGGTCCTGTAAGCCCGAACCAGAAAACCACCGTATGTTGTCCACCTGGCTCAGCCCCGCTGACTTCGTGCGTTTGATAGAACGTGTATTCGCGGTCGAAACCTTAGGATGCCCGATCATCTATGGAGCTTCGGCAAACGATGCCGGTTGGTGGGATAATTCCCACGTCGCTTATTTGGGTTGGGAACCACAGGACAATTCAGAAATCTTTCGCGCCAAGCTTGATGCTGCGATGGACCACCCCGGCCCCGATGACCCAACGGTGCTTTTTCAGGGCGGCACCTTTGCCAGCGACGTGATCCACGAAAACTAGGGGTCAGAGAAATTCCAGCACCGTTTCGGTTACAGCCTTGGTGCCCATGTCGCCGCCGAATTCCATTGGACGCAACCGATTGGCTTCGAACCCTTTTTCCACCGCTTGATCGATCAACCCCGCGGCGTCGCCCAATCCGGGTTCATTCGTCTTTTCAGCCAGATAATCCAGCATCAAAGCGCCCGACAGGATCGCCGCCAGCGGGTTTGCCTTGTCTTGACCCATTATGTCCGGCGCGGATCCATGCGCTGGTTGAAAAAGCCCGATGTCGTCGCCGATTTCTGCACAAGACGCCATGCCCATGCCGCCGACCAAACCACCGGCCAAATCCGACAGGATGTCGCCGAACATGTTTTCCATCACCATCACATCAAAGGCCCAAGGCTGACGCACCAGATCCAAGGCTTGCGCATCGACGTAGTTGTACCCGACTTCGACGCCCGGATATTCGGGCGCGATCTCATCAAATATCTTCCGAAAGAACGCCATGGAGGCGAAAACGTTGGCTTTATCGACACACGTCAGCTTGCCGGGCTTGCCACGGGCTTTGCGCCGCTCGGCCAGACGGAAGCCAAAGTGGTGAAGTTTTTCTGTCGTTTTCCGGGTGATCCGAAGCGTGTCGCGCACCTCCTCATCGCCCCGGATATCACTGCGCCCATGGGCAGCGGCGGAATAAAACAGGCCTTCGGTGCTTTCGCGCAAAATCACCATATCAATCCCCGCCGCGCGCGGGTCCGCCAACCGTTGCGGTGCGTTTGGATAAGCGCGCACCGGGCGTACCCCTGCATAAAGACCGAACCGATCACGAAGCCTTAGGTGCGGCGAAATCTCGGTTCCATCAGCGTGGCGCACAGACGGCAGACCAATCGCGCCAAGAAAAATCGCATCAGCTTCGCCCGCCCGTTTTTCGCCGCCGGGTTCAATATCGACACCCGTGTCGCGAAAATATCCAGCTCCTGACTGAATAGGATCATATACAAGCGGTGCGGCACCGGTTTTGGCCAGAGCCGCGTCAACGACGGCAAGAGTTGCCTCTGTGACATCGACCCCAATTCCGTCGCCTTTTATGACCGCAACGCGCACCCCATTCGACATCTGGATCACTCCCACACTGGCTTATTGGTTCAAGTTCTGGACGGTCGCACCTGCCAACCAAAGGCCAACGCGCATTCCCCTTTCTAACCACATGACGCCGATGGGTTCCAGAACCGCGATTGACGTCGAATGGGGGATAAATATTTTCGAGGGTGAGATGGCAGTGCCTGGTCACCGCAAATGCCAAAAGAGCCTTATTTTGCTGACGATGGCGGCCTTTATTGCGGGCTCGCCGCTCGAAAATTAATGCCCTAACCCAAACTTTCAGCGGCATTTGCCAATTGCATGACCCCTTTCGATCATCTTTTCGACCAAATTTGCAGCAAAATGTACGGAGTTCTTGAAGATTGAACTCCAAGTACGAGACGAAAAAGACCGGTACATCAGGACAACTCAGCCGGAATCGTGTTCATTATGACCAATGGTCAAGCGCCAATATTTGATTGTATCGGCGCACACAAAATCAACCAGCCCTTCGAGGCGCAATTGGTCTTAGGTGCAGATACATGAATTATGGACTTACATTCGATGTGGCCGCTGGCAGTGCCATCGGTGCCCGCAACAGCCAAGAAGATTGTTTTGCATACGAATTTTCGGACGAGGCGAATGCCGGATTTGCCGTTCTGTCTGACGGGATGGGCGGGTATGCCGGAGGCGTTGCCGCTGCCAGTTTTCTGGTAACGGGTGTGACGGGCGAGCTTCAGGCGGATTTGGACGAATTTCATAAGAAAGAATTTCTGCTGTCACAAAAGCTGAACGACATCACCCATGTGGCCAATCGCGAACTTGGAGCGTTCATCCAGAACCGTGGAAAGGGCGAAAAGATGGGGGCCACGCTTTTGTCCGTGGCGGTATCGCGCAACCGATTGTACTGGGCCTCTGTCGGCGACAGCGCGCTGTATCTATTCCGGGATGGCACCTTAAGACGGTTGAACGCAGATCACTCGATGTCCGCGCAGATCGATTTTATGATCGAGGCCGGAATGATCAGCGAAGAAAAGGGCCGCAACCACCCGGACCGGGGTCTTTTGCTTTCAGCAATCCATGGCAAAGAAATCACCAAGATCGACAATCCCAAAAAGCCGGTCATTCTGGAAATGGACGATGTCATCCTTATGGCCAGCGACGGTTTGAGCACCTTGAGCAAAGACAAAATCGAAGAAATACTGGTTCACTCCGTCTTCGGGGAAAGCGTGGATATTGCTCAGGAGATGTTCAACGCGGTTTCGGACCAACGAAATGCGGAACAGGACAACACAACCCTTATCGTCATGCGGGCTGTCCCCAGAAGTGCGGCGGTCGATATGCCGGTCGACCAACGCTTCGCCCGCTTTGGCTAAGCCACCTTACCAGCCATAGATCGAACTCATGGGCGCGCCGCCAAGCGACGCCTAGCCCCCTGATTTGCCCGAAATTTCAGCACACAGGCTCAAACGCGGTTTTCAGAAGATCGTGATTTGCCACGCATTTTCTCTTGTGGTCTACTTTAGAAAATGACCCAAGGAGGGCAAAATTTATGAAATCGATCTTCCTTTCAGCCTTTGCCATTTGCAGCACTTTGGCCGCGCCAGCCTTTGCCGCAGAAGGTGAGCGCATCAGCGTTAAAGGCGAAATTATTGACACATGGTGCTATTTTTCAGGCGTCATGGGCGGCCCTGACGCCGTGATCGGAACGGCGCATCACACCTGCGCACTTTGGTGTTCGGCGGGTGGTATTCCGGTTGGATTACTGGCCGAAGATGGCACTGTCTATATGGTCATGAAGATCGAAGACAGTTCGGACAGCGCGGGCGGCGATACCCAGCTGCGCCTTGCCAGCCACACCATCGAAGCCGACGGTATGCTTTATAAGCGTGATGGCCTGAACTATCTGGTTGTCGAGGAAGTGGTCAGCGACCTGGACATCCAATTGCAAAACCACGAAGACCTAGGCACCGTTCCCCCATTCGCAGTTCCAAAGGCAGACAGATGAAAAAATTATTTTCTTTGATCATCGCGCTTATGGCCGCGCCTGCGGCATTGATCGCGCAAGATTTCTCGGAAGGGTCCAAAGCAAAATCTTGGAACCTTTATGCCGAAGTGCCTGCCAGGTTTGAGGCGAAAGTCGTCGACATCCTGTGTGAGCTTTCCGGCAATTGCCCCGACAATTGTGGCGACGGAAGCCGTCAGCTTGGTTTGGTGCGCACCGCTGACAATGTGCTGGTCTATCCTAACAAAAACTCACAGTCCGGCTTTCAGGGTGCGTCGACCGATCTTTTACCGCACTGCCAGACGACTATCGAAGTCGATGGCATGATCCTTGATGATCCTGATCTTGGCGCCAGAAACATCTATTTGTTGCAACTGATCAAACCCGCTGGATCGGACGAATGGATCAAAGCCAACACATGGAGCAAACGCTGGGCCGAACGGCACCCCGAGGCCAAAGGCAAAGGCCCGTGGTTCCGTCGTGACCCTCGCGTCAAAGCAGAAATCGAACGCGAAGGTTATTTCGGCCTTGGTCTTGAGCAAGACGAAGCCATCAAGGACATCGTTTTCGAATGAGACCTCTTGCTCTGATCCTCGCGACCGTGGTTGCGGGTTCGGCTCAGGCCACGGGCTTCCCCTTCAATGTCGGGGGGCCCTATGAGCTAACCGATCAAAACGGCGCGGCCCGCACCCAAGCTGACCCAGACGGCAACTTTCAATTGCTGTTTTTCGGCTATGCCAATTGCGAGCAGATTTGTTCGGCCGCCCTGCCGATGATGGCCGATATTGTCGATGAGATTTCAGATAAGGCGGTCGTCAAGCCGGTGATGATCACGGTCGATCCGAAACAGGATACCGTGGAAAACATCGGCCCGGCGCTCTCGGTCTTTCACGAAAACTTTGTGGGGCTTACCGGGACGGACCAAGAGCTTCAGGTCGCCTACGACGCCTTTTCGGTGGAAAAAGAGGTTATCTTTGTCGATCCATCGGGACAGGAAATATTCTCGCACGGCAGCTTCATCTACCTGTTGGATGCGGCGGGTGATGTCCTAACGTTGGTGCCGCCTATCATGGACGTGGACCAAGCGGTGGACATCATCACGCCTTATGTCACCGGGGCAAAGAGCTAGGCCCAAAGTCACACGACGCGGATAAGGCCGGTATGGGGGCGATCCGCCCACCGGCCTTTTCTATTTGGCGGTGGCGTTAAAAACGAACAGTGCTTGTTCGTCGATCATATAGGAATTGATCAGCATTTCCGCCGCCCTTGACGTTAGCCAGTCTTCCAGTTTAGCGGCGGCTTCGGCATTCACATGGCTATGGCGCGCTTGGCTCACCGGCAGATAGGCGTATTGATTGAACAGCTTGGCGTCGCCTGCGAACAGTAGTTTCAAATCGCTCTTGTTGCCGAAGTTGAGCCAACTGGCCCGATCCGACAAGATGTAAGCCCCGAGCCCGGACGCGGTGTTCAGGCTTGCCCCCATGCCCGCGCCAACTTCCTTGTACCAAGCTGAAAAACCGTCCGGGTCCAAACCGGCAGATGCCCAAAGCGCGCGTTCTTTCTTGTGTGTTCCGCTATCGTCACCGCGGCTGACAAAAGGGGCGGAGGCACCGGCAATGCGGGTCAGAACCTGCATCACATCTTTGGCCGACTGGACATCCGCAGCATCAGCCTCGGGGCCAATGACGACGAAATCGTTGTACATGATCGCGCGCCGATGGGTGCCAAAACCACTAGCGACAAAGTCTTCTTCGGCACGTTTGGAATGCACCAGAATGGCATCCACATCGCCCGCCTCGCCCAGACGAAGCGCTTGGCCTGTGCCGACCACCAAAAGCTGCACGTCAATTCCGGTGTCCTTTTCAATGGCGGGCAGCAGAACATCCGCAAGGCCAGAGTTGTGAAAGCTGGTCGTCACGGCCATCTTCATTTGCTCGGTCTTCGCATGGGGCGCGCTTAGAAAAGCCAGCAAAGCAAAGATACGGATCACAACAGGATGTCCCCTTTTAAGAACGACTTTGCTTCTTCGGTTTCAGGATTTTCAAAAAACCCTGCCACCGGACCACGTTCGTGAACCCGACCATTTAGCAAAAAGATCACATCGCTCGCAAGACGGCGGCATTGGGCAAGGTCGTGAGTTGTCATGATAATCCGGGTTCCACTGGCGTTCGCATCCAACAGCAACGCCTCAATATCGCGGGTCGAGCGTCCGTCAAGATTTGCGCAGGGCTCGTCAAGAAACAAAACCTCGGGCCTGCGAATCAAGGCGCGGCCCAATGCCAGCTTCTGTTTTTCACCCCCGGACAGCCTTGGCGCGGGACGATCAAGCGCATCTTCCAACCCAATCCGTTTGGCCCAATCCAGCACTTGCGTCGCGATCTCATCTTTCGGCGTTTTCAAAAGTTGTAGCGGATAGGCCAGATTCTGACGCACCGTTCGGCGCAACATGATCGGGCTCTGAAACACATAGGCCTGCGATTGACGCGCGACCTCGGCGGGTTGTGACCAATCAATTTCGCCGCTCGAAAGCCGCTCGACCCCGTGTAACACTTTCAAAAGTGTGGTCTTTCCCGCACCGTTTGGTCCGATCACATGGGTCACGCCCGATCCGCCAATATCCAGCGAAATCGGGCCAAGGATCGCCTTGCCGCGCCGCTTGACTGTGACGTTTTTCAGCCGGATCGACATTGGCGTCACCATCGCCCCTCGCTTTCCGTCCGGGTCAGCGCATGGATTGCAAAGTTCACCGCCAACGCCAAAGCGATCAGGACAAAGCCCAGGCCAAGTGCCAATTCAAAGTCGCCCTTGCCGGTTTCCAATGCAATGGCGGTGGTCAAAACGCGGGTCGCGTGATCAATATTGCCGCCAACGATCATAATCGCACCGACTTCGCCAATCGCCCGACCAAAACCCGCCAGTGACGCCGTCAAAAGCGCGCGACGTCCATCCCAGATCAGCGTCAGAATGCGCTGCCGCTTGGTGGTGTTGAGCGAGATCAAAAGGTCGTGGTACTCCGCCCAAAGGTCGCGCATGGCTTGATGCGTGATAGATGCGATCAGCGGCGCGATGATGATCACCTGCGCAATGATCATGGCGGTCGGCGTAAACAAAAGGCCCAGAACGCCGAACGGCCCCGACCGGCTCAGCATCAGATAGACGATCAACCCGACAACAACCGGTGGCAGTCCCATCAATGCATTCAAGGTCGCTATAGTCGCACGGCGATACCGAAACCGGCGAATGGCAATCCATGTTCCAAAGGGCAGCGCGAGAGCCGAGGCGATGACGAGCGCGGTCAGGCTTACCTGAAGCGACCGCAACGTGATCTCGACCAGATCGGCGTCGAACGAGAATATCAATCGGAAGGCGGCCGCAATCCCGGCCCAAATCTCGCTCATAGGCTGGTCCGACGTTTCAGTTGTCGAGCCTGACGGCAGGCCCCGCCGCGCGCTCTTCCGCCGAGAACCCGGCGTTTCCAAGCAAGATGTTCGAGCCGACAGCGATGACGACAATGGCAATGCCTGCATAAATCATGGCGTGCATTTCACTTCTCCCCTGCCCCTGTGGCAACCCTCAAAAAATCAATCAAATCATCCCGGTCCGTCTGTTTGGCGATAACCTGCATCGGCATTTTGGTGCCCGGAATATAGTGATCCGGCCCCTCCTCAAACAAACCATTGATCGTCTCAGGAGACCAGACAATTGTTGAGCCCGTCAGCGTGTCGGAGTATCTGTAATCGGGAACTGTCCCTGCGCGTCTGCCGAACACGCCATGTAAACTCGGGCCAGCTTTGCGCGCGCTTCCTTCGGTCAGGGTATGACAGACCGAGCATTTTCGTTTGAACTGACGTTCACCGTTCGGCAATGCGTCCGGGTTTTCCAAAAAACTTCGCGTCCCCCCTGCCATGGCATCATGTTCGTCCAATGTGGCGACGGGCCAGGAATAAACGATATCCTCGATCCCGCCCGCATGAAGGTTTGCACCATCTGGCGAAAAGGCCAGCGCCCAGATGGGGCCGTTTCGTGCGGCACGAAAATCCCGAGTGATCGCGCGCGCCCTGGTATCAATGACCATGATATATCCTTCACCGTCGCCAACACCCAACTGCCCGCTTGACGCATCATAGGCCATTGCAAGAATGGGCTGGCGATCCAACGTGAAATCCGCGATCAGCTCCCCCGAATCTGGATCGACCATCCGCGTGCCGCCATCAACAGCGCCGTACGCCA
Source organism: uncultured Paracoccaceae bacterium (assembly GCA_938005545.1). Classification (GTDB taxonomy): domain Bacteria; phylum Pseudomonadota; class Alphaproteobacteria; order Rhodobacterales; family Rhodobacteraceae; genus CALKXV01. Next base: position 56,385 of record CALKXV010000032.1, on the reverse strand, counting down.
GCCAACCCTCGGCCTCGTTCACGATCAATTCGTTGATGCCAAACCCGTGCGACACAAGCTGCTGCATTTGCGTACCCGCCTCGACATCCCAGATCCGCACGGTGCCATCGGTTGACGCGGAATAAAGCCGCGCGCCATCCGCACTAAAGGCAACATCGTTCACGCCCTGCTGATGGCCTTCCAGAAATTTGACCGAACCGCCAGGCGACCAAACACCAATCGTCGCATCCCAACTTGCCGTAGCAACAACGTCTTCGCTGGATATGGCGATGGATGTTATCTTGGCTTGGTGCTCACCCACGATGCGAGTTTTTTCGGGGTCACCGAGCGACCACGCGCGGAGCGCAAAATCATCACCACCAGAAAACACCAAGTTGTTGTCCAGAAACTCAAGCGCAGTCACCGCCGCTTCATGGCCGTCGAACCAAATTGGCTCAAGGCCGTTCCATACGCCAACCGCATTGTCGAAACTTGCGGTCGCAATTTGCCCCGAAGGCGAAACCGCAATGTCCATGATCGGGCCGCCGTGCCCTTTCAGCGTGAAAAAATCCTGTGCAACGCCGGGCGCAGACAAACACATCAAAATGCAAATCGCCCGCAACATCTATTCGGCAGGTGTTGCATCGCTTGGAGCAGCTTTGGCCTTCGCCTCCACCTCTTCGGCCCAAAGCGAATGGTGTTCGCGGGCCCATTGTTCTTCGACCTCACCAGTGCTCATCGCGTCATAGGCCCCCTCCATACCGACCGAGCCGATATAGATATGCGCCAGTACGATCGCCATCAGAACAAAGCTGACGATGGCGTGCCACAACTGCGCGTATTGCATTTCCTGATGTGGGGCCAATACCTCGGGCAGTGCGGCGTACCCCAAAAGATCGGGTATGCCGAAGGCATTCAATTTAGCAAAAGTGGGCGCGAACATGTTGATTTCGAAAGGGAACAACAGTGCAAGTCCCGAAGCCGAAATCGACGCGCCCAAAAGGATCACGGACCAGAAGATCAGCTTTTGTCCCGCATTGAACTTCTTTGCGGGCGGATGGCTTTTGGTGAAAATCCCACCGCCCTTCAACAGCCAGTTGATGTCGGTGCGGTCTGGCAAGTTGTGGATCACCCACATCACGAACACCATGGCGAGGCCCAGCATAAAGGCCCACGACACATTGTTGTGCACCCATTTGGAGGCCAGAGCGATTGTTGCAAAGGCATCGTGACCGAAGGCAGGGATCAGGAATTTTCGGCCCATCAGGATGACCAATCCCGTGATACCCAAAAGGATGAAAGACCCCGCCAACACCCAATGACCAAAGCGTTCTATCGTCTTGAAACGCGTTACAGTCCGCCCGGTCTTTTCGCCGTCGATCCGAATGCGACCTCGTATCAAAAAGAACAGAACAAGCAAAGCCAGCGTCGCAAGCAACAGATACCCGCCATAGGTCAGCAGCGGTCCTTCGCGAAACGTGAGCCAACGCATGCCGCCATCCTGGATCAGTGTCGTCGCGGCCGGTCCGTTGTTTGATGCGGTAATGTTGGCCTTTCCAAAGCGAAAGGCCCGCCATAACTCAGGGTCTGATGCCCCACCCAAGGTACCCAACTGACCAGCGATAGCGGCGGCACTATCGGGATCGCCGATGTTCTCGCTTCGAAACGAATTATCAACCGGCTCGCCGCGTTGGCGACGCATGATGTCTTCCAGCGTTTGCGCCCCGCCGGTCACAGATCGGTCAGGCACATCCGTTTCAACCGTTTCTTGTTGAGCCTGGGCAGCGCCCATCCAAAGAATGGTCAGAAGCAAAGCGGTCAGAGCACGCAACATGGGTTCCGGTCCTCGAAATTCCAATGAAGGGAAGAAAGGGCGATCTCTCAAATGTAAGAGACCGCCCTTTTCTATCTTGCGGTCAAGCCGGAATTACCCGTCCTGACGTCCATAGGCTGAACCCCAGCCCCACGCACCGGAGCCAAAGCCACGGGCAACCACGCGTTCGCGGTAGATGCCCGAGACGATGTCGCCGTCGCCTGCCAAAAGCGCCTTGGTGGCACACATCTCGGCGCAGATCGGCAGCTTGCCTTCTGCGATCCGGTTGCGGCCATATTTGGCGAACTCGGCTGTTGAGTGGGTTTCTTCGGGGCCACCGGCGCAGAAGGTACATTTGTCCATCTTGCCGCGGCTTCCAAAGTTGCCAGCTTGCGGGAACTGTGGCGCGCCGAAGGGGCACGCGTAGAAACAGTATCCACACCCGATGCAGAGGTCTTTGGAGTGAAGCACCACCCCTTCCTCATTCTGGTAAAAGCAGTCCACAGGGCAGACCGCCATACAGGGTGCATCAGAACAATGCATACAGGCCACAGAAATCGACCGTTCACCCGGTGAGCCGTCATTGATGGTGACGACCTTCCGGCGGTTGATGCCCCAAGGCACTTCATGCTCGTTCTTACAAGCAGTGACACAGGCGTTGCATTCGATGCAGCGTTCAGCGTCTACGAGAAACTTAGCTCTTGCCATGTCCCATCCTCCCTTATGCTGTCCAGATTTTGCAAAGAGTGGCTTTCGACTCTTGCATCTGGGTCACTGAATCGTAGCCATAGGTCTGTGCGGTGTTCGAGCTTTCGCCCAGCACATAAGGATCGGCACCATCGGGGTATTTGTCCCTCAGGTCCGCACCCTCAAAGTGGCCGCCGAAGTGGAACGGCATGAACGCCACCCCTTCGCCAACCCGTTCGGTGACCATGGCCATCACTTTGACCTTGGCGCCTTCAGGGCCTTCCACCCAGACTTGCGCGCCGTCCCGAATACCAAGGTTGTTGGCATCGCGGGTGTTGATTTCGACAAACATGTCTTGCTGAAGTTCAGCCAACCATGGGTTCGACCGACTTTCGTCACCCCCGCCCTCGTATTCGACCAAACGGCCCGAGGTCAGGATCATCGGATAGTCCTTCGAGAAATCCTGTTTTTGGATCGAGGCATACATGGTCGGCAGACGATAGAACTTCCGATCCTCGTATGTCGGGTAATCCGCAACAAGATCACGACGGTTGGTGTAAAGCGGTTCGCGGTGAATCGGCACAGGGTCTGGGAACGTCCAGACAACCGCACGGGCCTTGGCGTTGCCAAACGGTGCCATTTCGTGAGCGATCGCTACCCGCTGGATACCGCCCGACAAGTCGGTCTTCCAGTTGGTGTTAGGCCCGGCCACGGCATCGATCGAAGCGCGCTCTTCTGGCGTCAGCTCATTGTCCCATCCAAGGTCCATAAGCATCTGCATGGTGAATTCCGGGTATCCGTCCTGAATATCCGAATCCAAGCTTGCCACACCTTCGGCCAGCAGGTTCTCACCATCGCGTTCCACACCAAAGCGGGCGCGGAATGTCAGGCCACCTTCGGACACGCGTTTTGACATGTCATAAAGGTTGGGCGTACCGGGGTGACCCATTTCGGCCGTACCCCAGGAAGGCCATGGCAGACCATAGTATTCGCCGTCTGCGGGCCCGCCAACGGCTTGCAACGTCGTTCTGTCGAACGTGTGCTGGTTTGCCATGTGCATTTTGATCCGCTCAGGGGATTGACCGGTGTACCCGATGGTCCACATGCCGCGATTGAACTCGTGGGTGATGCTTTCCACGCTCGGTGTTTCTTCGTCTTCCATTTCGATATTGCGGAAGAACCGATCTGCCCAGCCGAATTTGTTGACGAACTTGGCCATGATGACCTCGTCCGGCAAACTTTCGAACAAAGGATCAACGACTTTGTCGCGCCACTGGAACGACCGGTTCGATGCGGTGACCGATCCACGTGTTTCAAACTGCGTACAGGCCGGCAGCAGGTAAACGCCATCGGTTCTGTCATGCAGCACAGCCGAGACGGTTGGATAGGGGTCCACGACAACCAGCATATCCAGCTGCTCCATCGCGGTTTTCATTTCCTTCATCCGGGTCTGCGAGTTCGGCGCATGCCCCCAAAGCACCATGGCACGAACCTTGTTCGGATTGTCCATATTCTCGGGGTCTTCCAGCACACCATCAATCCAGCGCGACACCGGGATACCGGTCAGTTGCTGAAGCGACTTGTCCTTGCCTTCTGCGTCCTTCGTGGTGGCGAACTGGTTTTTCAGCCAATCGCCGTCTTCGCCCCAAACACGCGCCCAATGGGCCCAGGCCCCTGCGGACAGACCGTAGTACCCGGGAAGCGTATGAGACAGCACACCAAGATCGGTCGCACCTTGCACGTTGTCATGGCCGCGGAAGATGTTCGTTCCACCGCCCGATGTGCCCATGTTACCTAATGCAAGTTGCAATACACAATAAGCACGCGTGTTGTTGTTGCCGTTGGTGTGCTGCGTACCACCCATACACCAGATCACGGTGCCGGGGCGGTTGTTGGCCATGGTGCGTGCGACGCGCTTTAGCTGCGAGCCGGGTGCGCCAGTGACGCGTTCCACTTCCTCAGGTGTCCAGCGTGCGACTTCTTCCCTGATCTGGTCCATGCCCCAGACACGGGTGCGGATGAATTCCTGATCTTCCCAACCGTTATCAAAGATGTGCCACAAGATACCCCAGACAAGGGCAACGTCCGTACCCGGACGGAAGCGCACATATTCGTCCGCATGGGCTGCGGTGCGTGTGAAACGTGGATCACATACGATGACCGGCGCGTTGTTTTGTTCCTTTGCACGCAACAGATGCAAAAGCGAAACTGGATGCGCTTCGGCCGGGTTGCCGCCGATGATAAAGATCGCGCGGGAATTGTGGATGTCGTTATAGCTGTTGGTCATTGCACCATAGCCCCAGGTGTTTGCAACACCGGCAACTGTGGTCGAGTGACAAATCCGAGCCTGGTGATCCACGTTGTTCGTGCCCCAATAGGCGGCGAACTTGCGGAACAGATAGGCCTGTTCGTTGTTATGCTTGGCAGACCCAAGCCAGTACACGCTGTCCGGGCCACTTTCTTCCCGGATGTTCATCATGCCGTCGCCGATCTCGTCGATCGCTTCTTCCCAGCTGATGCGCTTCCACTCACCACCCTCTTTTTTCATCGGGTACTTCAGTCGGCGTTCGCCGTGGGCGTGTTCACGAACCGAAGCCCCTTTGGCACAATGTGCGCCCAGATTGAACGGGCTGTCCCAGCCGGGTTCCTGCCCCGTCCAGACGCCATTTGACACTTCGGCGATAACCGTGCAGCCAACCGAACAGTGGGTGCAGACCGACTTCACGGTTTCCACAGCCGCGTTCGCCACTGCTTGTGCGCCAGCAGGCGATACGAAACCACCCGTCGCGGAAATTGCAGTCAGGCCACCAATGGCCAAACCGGAACCGCGCAGAAATGCACGGCGATCGACAGATTTCTCTGCGATGTCAGACAGGATACCAGTCCGCTGGGGGCGTCGCGCAACCCCGTTGGTCTTTTTCCTTAGCATGTTACTTCCTCCCTTGCGTGCTTGGGCATTTGCCCGCGCTTGCTTGGTAATTTATGAGCCTTCGGCAGTCGGGCGTCACGCAACCAGTCGCCTTCGGCGTCGTCCAAGGCACCCTAGAAGCGGGTGCTTTCGAGGTAAGCGCGCGTATGCGCCGTGTCTTGCATCTTTTCAGATGTCGGATCGACCGGATTGGCATCCGCTTCGGTTGTCCCTGCGGCAAGCGCCACAGCAGCAACCGGCGCGGTTGTCCCGGCCATTTTCAGAAAATCCCGGCGAGTTGCGCCTTCGTTCTTTTTCGTCATGGGATGTCTCCCTCCCTTAGTTTTCGACGGGCATCCCCGCCGCTTGCGCGCAGGTCGCTATCCTGCGGTCATTCTGAACGCCTCGCGCTCAATCTCCATGAATATCCGCCCCACATGCCCAACCGAGGCATAGAGAACCGAATTCTTCGCCGCTTCCAGATCGGAAAAGAAATGTCCGGCCCAAGGTGCGATGTGTTTGTTAAAGAACATCCGTTGATCTTCCAGCGTCGCAGGCGCACCAAAGCGCCCGACGATCATACCAGCCATCATTTCCATCAAGGATGCGATGTTGTCTTCGGGTTCATAGACGTTGTCAGCGCGCGTCATACCCCGTGCCGCCATGTCACTGCGCAAGATCGCCAAGGGCTTTTCGTTCAGGAACCCGGTCAGATAGTAACTGGCATAGGGCAGCAATTCGCCCCGGCCCAATCCGATGAACAGCGCGTTGAATTCGCTTTCCACCTTTTTTGGCTTGGTCGCTTTGGCCACGCGTGACAAGCCCGCAATCGCCTTTCCCAGATCACTTTCGTCGCCGCTCAGGCTCACACATTGGTCCAACAGCATTTGCCCCGGAGGTGCGGCGAGCAGCAGCCCGAGGAAATTGTACAAGTCGGCACGCAACCTGTCTTCTGATGCAACTTGAATGTCTTTTACAGCGGTCACGCGGTTTCCTTGGATCTGAATTTCATCCGACGCGGCGTCGGCGGGATATAGGCGTCGGGTTCGACTTCGGGCTTGGGCTCAACCAGTTCGGGACTTTCTGTTTCTTCTACGGACGCAACCAAAACCTCCGGTTCGTCCTCAAGCAAATCCTCTTCCAACTCGGGTTCAGGATCACTTGGGTTCTCGCGTTCTTCGGCTTGGCGCGCCATTTCCTGCACGTGCTTCAACATGCCTTTACCAACCTGATAGGCGGTCTGCATGTTTTCGATAACCGTGGCTTTGTCGGTGAAATCCTCGCCGTAATCGACCAGCATATCCACATTGGCCAGCATCGGATTTGAGCGCCACAGCACCCGTAGCGCGCGGCGCCGAATACGATCCGGAACGGCCTTTGACATGAAAACTGAAAAGTCATCGCCCATCTCAAGACTTTCGGGTTCTGGCAGTTCCAGCTCGGCCAAAATTTCATCGTCCGTTTTTTCTTCCAGAACCGCATGTTCGTCAGCCAGAGCCGCCGCGTCCAGCGACGCTTGTTCGGCTGCGGCCTCCGCTTCGACACCTGCCCGCCGGCGTGTCCAGAAATTCTCGGCGCGGCTCAATGCAATGTCTCCGTTTTGCGGGGCGCTCGGTACACATCGGTAACCTGGCGAATACGCGCATCGCCAACCCCGTCTTCTTTCAGATCAACCCGCGCTTTGTTGCGACGCCGTTTGATGAACACCTCGTCTTCGTGGTGCAAATCGACATAGTCGCGCACAAAAGCCACCAAACCCTCGGGCATCGGTACTTTTTCGACCAGCTCTTCGCCGGTGTCTGCGTAATCCTGCGCCTCGTAGGGTGATACGGTGGCAAGCACGATCTCAAGCGGACGATCATCCTCGGTTTCGCGCATGACGACGTAAACCGAAGGCACCTTGGCCGACAAACCAGATTTATAGGCTTCGGTGTCAGTGCGGAACAGCTCCAGCGGAACCGTCGCGGCGTGGAATTCAACGGCATCACCATCGCGGCGCAGTTCTTTCCAATCGGCCTGTCCGGCCCCGGGCAAAACGCCGACCGCTTTCAAGACGTGCCTGGCCCAGCGTGTCACGCCGGGCACGCGCTGGACAACAATTCCCAGCGGCACTGAAATGGATTTTTGCTCCCTATCGGCCACAGGCGCTCCGGCTCTGTTTTTTCTTTTGTTCAGCCTGTACGAAATTCAACCGTTCGCAAAGCAAAATATATAGACTCGAACAGGGGCCATTTCGGGATAGCTGCACCGCAGCAAGAAATTGGTCTACAAAAAATTCAACAGAGTCTGATCGCGGGAAGCAGCCGTATACCAATTCACGCCAAAAGCACCGGTTCAATTTTCATACGCAGCATTTTTAGCTTCGCGGTAATTGTCGCAAAACGGTTTACCCCTGCCACGAATCACGGATAGCCTGCATCTTTCTGGCTCAATAGAGCTTTGGTTTTACGAGGGCACATCCCATGACGAAAAAGCTGGTTCTCTGCGATTGCCTAGGTAGTCAGTCTTTCGACACAGATGCGATCACCAAGGCCACAGGACTGGGGTGTTCAAAAGTCTATCGGAGCCTCTGCCTTGATCAAATCGAAGACGCCGCAAAGGAAATCGAAGGCAGCGATGGCGACATTCTGATCGCCTGCCAGCAAGAACGCGAAACCTTCGAAGAACTGGCCGCCGAAATGGACAAAGACGTAGCCGGTTACGTCGATTTACGGGATCGCGCGGGCTGGGGCGAAGGGGCGACCGCGCCAAAGATGGCAGCACTTGTCGCCGAAGCCGCCATGCCCATCCGGATTGGAAAATCCGTTGATGTGATTTCCGAAGGCACCATTCTGATCGTCGGCGGTTTGGCGGCCATCCAAGCAGCAGAAGACCTTTGCGAGACGCTCGCCGTCACGGTTCTTTTGCCCGACGCAAGTACCCTTCCCTTTGATCGACGCTTTGACTACGTGGTCGGCCAAATTCAGCAATTGTCCGGCGCTTTGGGTGGCTTCCGAGTCAAGTTCAAAGGCCTGCAACAACCCAACCCCGGCGGACGCGGTGAGCTCCAGCTTGGCGAACCTCAAGACGGCGCCATGTCCGAATGCGACATCGTGCTTGACCTCAGCGGAAATCCGGCGCCCATCCCCGCCCCCGAAAAACGCGAAGGTTATTTGCGCGCCGATCCGAACCACGCACCGTCCGTCGCGGCCGCCGTTCTGGAAGCCTCGCACCTGATTGGAACTTTCGAGAAACCACTTTATGTGCGTCTTGAACCAAGCCTGTGCGCCCATTCCCGCGCTGAAAAACCCGCCTGCTCCAATTGCTTAAACGTTTGCCCAACGGGCGCGATCACATCAGCCGGTGAACACGTCGCCATCGATCCCATGGTCTGCGCAGGCTGTGGATCTTGCGCCTCTGTTTGCCCGTCCGGCGCGATCACCTATGACGCGCCATCGGTCGATGTGTTGTTTCGCCGCTTGACCACTTTGGCGTCAACCTATCGCAAAGCAGGCGGCACGCAGGCGCGCCTGATGGTACATGACGCCAGACACGGTCGCGAAATGATTGCCTTGGCAGCACGGTTCGGGCGCGGCTTGCCTGCCGATGTCATCCCCTTCGAAATCGATGCGCTGGCCAGTTTCGGTCACGCCGAAATGCTTGCCGCTTTGGCAACCGGCTTTTCGAACGTCAGCATCCTGATGCCCCCGAAAGGCGAACGCGAGGTGATCGAAGGCCAGATCGAACTTGCCAATGCAATGTCCGGTGCGGCGGGAATTAAAATGATCGAACCTGCCGACCCAGACGCCTTGACCGACATTCTTTATAGCGACGCAGGCACACCCGCCGCGTGCGAACCGATCCTTCCGCAAGGCAGCCGCCGCCAAGTCGCGCGCCTTGCAGCCAAGGCCCTGCAACCGGATGTCGACGTTGTCGCCTTGCCGGACGGCGCGCCATATGGTGCCGTTGTCGTCGATACCGAAGCCTGCACCCTGTGTCTGGCCTGCGCCTCGCTCTGCCCATCGGGCGCTTTGGGCGACAACGCCGATCTGCCGCAACTCAGGTTCCAGGAAGACGCCTGCCTGCAATGCGGTCTGTGTACCAACGTCTGCCCGGAGAATGCCATTACCCTAAAACCCCAAGCTGACCTGACCGACGACGCCTTCACACAGCGGGTTCTGAACGAAGAAGAACCTTTTGCCTGCATCGAATGCGGATCGCTTTTCGGCGTGAAATCAACGGTCGAACGCATATCGAAACAACTCGCCGGATCGCACCCGATGTTTGAAAGCTCGGACGCCGCCAAAATGATCAAGATGTGCGAGAATTGCCGAATTCAGGCGCAGTTTCATTCGGAAGACAATCCATTCCAAGGCGGCGAACGGCCGCGCGTGCGCACCTCGGAAGATTACTTTTCAAAACGCAAAGATCACTGATCAATTCGACGTCAGCGGCGCGCCCAAATCCGCCGGTTTAATCGAATTCACATAGGCCGCAATCGCATCGATCTGTTCCAACGTCACCTCTATTGGCGCAATTGGTGACGGCAAGTGATCCGGGAACGGTTCGGTCACATCATTAACTTGCGTGAACGCGGCATGCGGCTTCAGGACGTAGAAAGTTTCGAACCGTTCGAGCCAATCCGGGAAACTGCGCAACAACGCGAAGGACGGCGAAGAACCGATTGCATTCATTCGGTTTTTGTCACTGACCACATGGCAACGTCCACATACGGTAAGACTAATATCTTCACCCAAGGCCGCATCGCCGTCGGTTTCCGTAGCGACGACAGCGGCATCAATTCGCACATCGGGATCGTACAATGCCAGGCCATCAACCTTGAAACCGGCAATCGTGCGCTTGCCGACATCCGATGTCAGCCACTCAAAAAACGCGTCCGTGTGTGGCCCGTCGGTCTTTGAAAAGTGCCAAACCCGGTCGTCTTCCTGAAACACGGGCGTTCCTTCGGCTCCAAATGCTGCATCTGCCGGCGCAGCTTCAACCGTGATCCGAATGCCGGTCTTCAACGAAAATCGCGGCAGCAAGTGCTTCAGAAATCCGTTTTCGACCAGCACCTCGGGCGCGTCCAACGTAAAGCTCTTTCCCTGCCCCAAAGCTGGTGTGGTCAAAAGACAGGTAGTCACAATAACGATATTTCGCATTCCACCGGCTCCGCTTGTTCGCGTCGGGTTGCATGTCAGCCTATGAGCGCTAGGGTCGGTGCGTCAACAAATTCGAAACACATCAGGGGATGGCAATGAGCGAAGAGTTCAACATGTCGATGCGGAAATTCTTGAAACAGGTTGGCGTGACCTCGCAACAGGCCATCGAGGAAGCCATGCGCAATGCAGGCGACACGTCCGGCAAGACCTTTGGCGCCAAAGTCGTCCTGACCGTCGATGGTCTGGACATCGAGCACGTCGTGACCGGCCAGATCGAAGGCGCATAAATGGCTCTGACCCGCGAGGATGTACTGAAATGCCTGAAAGGCATCAAAGCCCCATCCGGAACTGATCTTGTCGAAGCCGGTCTGGTACGCGCTTTGAACGTCGAGGACACCGCCGTGCGCTTCGTCATGGAAGTCGACAGCCCGGCCCCTTTCGAACCTGCGAAAGCCGAAGCCGAAGCCGCCCTGACCGCATTGGGTGCAACGTCGGTTTCCATTGTCATGACAGCGCATTCCACGCCGCAAGCGCCCCCCGATCTGGGACCCGCGCGCAAAGCAGAACCCGCTGGCCCGGAAAAAATCCCCGGCGTTGATCGCATTATCGCAGTCGCCTCGGGCAAAGGCGGTGTCGGAAAATCGACGGTTGCCGCGAACCTTGCATGCGCGCTTGCCGCCGAAGGGCGCCGTGTCGGAATGCTGGACGCAGATGTCTATGGTCCGTCACAACCGCGTATGCTGGGCGTTTCGGGCCGACCCCAAAGCCCGGACGGAAAAGTGATCCTGCCGCTCAGAAATTTCGGCGTCACGATGATGTCTATCGGTTTGATGACAAACGAAGATCAGGCGGTTGTCTGGCGCGGGCCGATGCTGATGGGCGCATTGCAACAGATGCTTACACAGGTGCAATGGGGTGCCTTGGACGTGCTGATCGTTGACTTGCCACCCGGCACTGGCGACGTGCAAATGACACTGGCTCAAAAGGCGCAACTGGATGGCGCGCTGATCGTCTCCACCCCCCAAGACGTCGCGTTGTTGGATGCACGCAAGGGTGTCGACATGTTCAACCAGATGGGCACGCCCATTCTTGGCATGATCGAAAACATGAGCACGCACATCTGTTCGAACTGTGGTCACGAAGAACATATGTTCGGCCATGGTGGCGTGAAATCCGAAGCCGAGAAACTGGGCGTGCCGCTTTTGGCAGAAATCCCATTGCACCTTGATATCCGAATGGCGGCCGATGGCGGCGCACCCATCGTGGTGTCAAAACCTGAATCTGCGCAAGCACAAGGGTTTCGCGACGTCGCCAAAATGCTCATCGAAATGAACGCCGGATGAGCGTACCGTCCTTTCCACCGCTGTTTTCCGGGCTGGCCGTCGAAGGGCAAATAGATCCCTTTGACAAAGCTTGTGCCGAGGCCGCGCGTGGCTGCGACGCGGGATTGGTCGTCTACAATCTGAAGGCCAGCGCCCTTCAAGGCGCGATGGTTTTTGCCCCTGACGTCGCCTTGGCCGACGCTATGACAATGTTGCCGCTGTGCGGTGTCGGGTTTCAAAACGCTCTTGGCGCGCTTGCACCACCCGAGGTTGCCGTCCATCTGGAATGGAATGGCGGCATCAAAATCAACGGCGCGTCCTGCGGTCAGATGCGGGTCGCGGCATCGGGAACAGAACCGGACGTGGAACCTGATTGGTTGGTCGTCGGCCTTGAACTTCCGCTTTGGCCCGAAAGCGAAGACATGGGAAAAACGCCGGATCAAACCGCACTTTATGCCGAAGGTTGCGCCGATGTCAGCGCCGACCGCCTGATCGAAGCCTGGGTGAAACAAACATTGGTGGGCATCAACCGCTGGACCGAAGACGGCGCGGCAAACCTGCATAAAGAATGGCGCGGACTGGCCCACGGGATCGGCGAAGCGATCGACATGGACGAAAAATCCGGCACATTTTTGGGCGTTGACGAACGTTTTGGAATGCTGATCCGCGACGTCGAAACAACACACCTTGTGCCCCTGACCCATCTGTTGGAAAACTCATAGCATGAAGCTCGCACGCGCCATCCACTTCGACGAAAGCGACATGAACGTCTTTCACACCCCCGCTCGCACGGGCGAATGGTGCCTCTCTGGCGGGTTCGAGTTTTCCAACTGGTCCGACGCCGATCTCACCGGCAAGGCTCGCCAAGCCTTTACCAACGGCTGGCTCGGGCTTGAAACTTTCGGGCGCGTGACCTTTATCGCTGTGACCCAGATCGAACCCGCCGAACTCGATGCCTTGATCGAAAACCTCGCCCAACACTTCGTCAACATGTACGGCGCGCCATCGCTAAACGACGCAAAAACCGTCGCCAAAGACGAGGTCATGCAAATGGTCGACATGTGCGACGGCCAACCACCAAACACGCTTATGACAGTCACAAGGGAACTAACCGATTCCGGTGTCAAAGAAAGCTTCCGCACCATCGAACCAAAAGACGCAGGATTGGACCAATTCGCGATACATGGTTCGGTAGATGAGCCATGATTTTGGCTGTTCGAGTTCCAGTGTTTTAGTCGAAAAAAACAATACCAATCTAAGAACCGACATGCCGCGCATCTATTCCGAAAGAGAAAACCCTGATCGTCGCACATCCTAGTTATTTCGGGTGATATGTGGCGCGAAAGAAACGCTCAAATGCTCGGCATTTGCAATCACCGAAGTTTCGATAAAACGCAGGTTTAAAGATGGTCACCCAGTCAGCGAAATTATTTCCGAAGTGAGCGGAAACGGTTTTGAAAGGATCGAAGCGTTACGCCCGGTTGATCGCGACGCACCCGATTGCGACATCCTATTCGTGTCATGGAATTCCGATTGGTTCAACGTCCGCGACGCTTAACCTTGCACAGGTGAGCCCCGATGCCGCAATCCACCGATGGTTTTGTCCGCTATCCGTGACGCCAAGATGAAGGCGAACATTGCTCCGCTTACCACCGCGATTGCGATCCCAAGCCACACTCCGACAACGCCGAACCCGAACGGGTCGGTCAACAGCCAAACGAAAAATGCAACGCCAAACCCTTGCCGATAGATGCTGATCCAAAGCGTCCAAATCGGTTGCTTCAAGGCTTGCAAAAACGAGTTGATCAAAAACAACATCATGTAGACCGGAAATAAGATCGCATCGACCTTAAGATAGCTCGCGCCGATCTCAATTACAGCTGCATCATCTGTGAATAACCCCAAGGCAAAATGCCCACCGAACCAAAGAATTGGCGCAGCGATTGCTGTCATTACAATTCCCAACGTCCAACAGAATTTTACCGCTTCACGCACGCGATCATAGTTCTTTGCACCAAAATTCTGCCCCGCGATTGGCAGCAAGGCCCCCGTCATTCCAATCACCGGCAATAGCAAAATCTGTTCAATCCGAAGCGCAACCCCATAGGCTGCAATTGCCTCGCCACCGAAGCTTTTCAGATAGTACTGAACAACAAATCCCGAAATAAACATGACCAGCATTGCAAAACTGGGTGGCAACATCTGCCCTGTGATCGTTCGAAAGATGCCAATCCGTGGGATAAAATCCGCGCGCGCCAAACCTGATAGGTCGTCAAGTTTTGAGATGCGAAACAAGATGTAAGCCATCACACCCGTCTGACTGATGACCGTCGCGGCGGCGATTCCATTGAATCCCATACCGCTCCAAACCCCCGGAATTCCAAACATCATCAGTGGGTTAAGGCCAATATTAACGACAAAAGCCACCATCATTGCGCGCTGCATAGTTCGGGTGTCGCCGTTGGCCTGCAGGATGCCGTTCCCGCCAAAAGCCAACAGAAAGCCCGGCAAAGCGAAGATCAACCAACGAAAATACCCATATGCCGCATCGCGGTACGCCCCCGGTTCCGATACCAATGCAATCAACGCGGGCCCGCCCCATTGCCCGATCACAATCAAAACCAATGTTGCAATCACGCCAAAACTTAATCCCTGGGAGATAAAGAGCCGTACACTTTCCGGATCACGATCCCCGATTGCATTACTGACGAGTGCGCTAAGTGCTGATCCCAAACCAAACCCAATCGCCATTAATATAAAAAAGGCTTGAAATCCAATTGCCAATCCGGCCTGTCCGTCGGTCGAAATCAGTCCGGCGAAATAAACGTCGACAATGTTATAAAGCGTCGAAAAGAGCATACCAAAAGCTGCGGGGATCGCCAGGTTTTTGAAGTGAAGCGACATTGGACCCGTGGTCAGATCGTCTTTTTTCATGGTTGTCTATTTCGCAATTCGAGAAATGGCGATGCATAGGAATTTCGTAAGGCTTGAAAACCCGCATAACAGCAAAAGCAAAGACAAGCGATGCCCTTCATCGGGCTTATGGAAATGAGGTCACAAGTCGTCCAATCGAATTTTTGCACCGCTTTCCGCCGACACATAAATCGCCTCTTCGGCATTGAGTACCGTAAGGTAGTCCTCGGCCTCGTTCTCTAGGTCTGCGCCCGATGATACCGCCGCTGCCACATGGGCTTGCAAGTGGTGTACGCAATCACCACCAAATCCATCATGGGCATCGGGCGGCAACAAAACGGTCTCATCCAAAGTTCCAAATCCGCGCAGCAGAACAGAACCGTCACCGACAAGGCGGAGGGAACCCGCCGTTCCTTCGATCAATGCCTCGCCCATCGTTCGACGCAGATTGTCGGAGGCGTGATCCGCGCATCGATTGCCATCAAAGATTGCACGAACACCACCGGGATGATCGGAGATCACAAATCCAGCATCCTCGCCTGCGATACACGGATTAACCCGTCGAAGATCGGCATAAACGGCAATAGGATCGCCCAGCAGATAGCGGAATGTATCGACGTAATGGACGCCGGTTTCATGGATCAGAAAACGCGGCATCTTCCGAAAGTATGGCTGCCGATCCATGTAAGCCTGCGGCCCCTGCCCATCGCCCGGACGGAGACGAAACGTCGCCTGCAAAACATCGCCAATTAAACCCTGACCAATTGCGCTTTTGATTACGCGATACCATGGTTGAAACCGAAAATTTTCGTGAATGATTATTTTGGCACCCGCCACATTCGCTTCGGCAATAATGGTTCGGGCTTCATCAAGCGAGTTGCAGAACGGCTTTTGGCAAATGATCCATTTTGTTCCATGTGTCAACGCCGTGCGAATTGCCGTCGCGTGGGCAATAGGCGGTAATATAACGTCCAATACATCGGGTTTCGTCTCAGAGAGCATGGCCCCAAGATCATCAAATGCAGGCAGACTGGTGGCGCGCGCCTTTTCCAATTCCGTGTCACAGGCTGCCAAAAGCCGGGCCTTAGGAATACGCATCCAACTCTCATAGTGGAACTGGCTGAAATACCCTGCCCCGACGCAAGCAACGCTAAATTGCATTCCCGCCCCTTTCACGTCCAGTCACCCGCCAACACATCAATACCTTGGGTTTTCCAGAAATGCAGAAGGTCAATAAACACCCAATTTTCGGCCAATTTGTCGCCATCGCGACGATATATATCAATCACCCGAAATTCGCCCGTCTTTCCGGTTGGCGCATGCCCCATAAATTCGCCAGTCAAACGTGCCGTGAAGTTTGGCCAGCCAAAGAAACCACCATAATGCCCTTCGGCTAAACGCGCGATATGCCCCGTTGAAGAACGCTCCGAGAACGCCGCGCGAAACGGGGCCGAATGCTGTTTGGCATAACGCTCAATCGTATAGCTAGATCCGATCCCGTTCGGGCCCCACCACAACATACCCGGCGCCCAACTGCGCGCCAATTCCTGCTCTAGCGGCAATCCAAGGCTCCAGGTTCCCAGATCAGAAATCATCGCGTTGATGCAGGCCAAAGTCGTCTCGCCCACACCGGGCGGTTGCGCATTGTAAAGCAACCCATCGTGGGTTGCGGGGCCCGGTTGAACCAAATGCTGCCCGGTTGAGCTCCCAAACGGTGAGGCACCCGCTTGCGCCATCAAATGCGGAATGTCGAAATACATCGCGGTTTCTGCAATATTGCCGCCCACGACCCTATGAAAAGTGCAATAGCGCAGCATTGCAATCTTACCCGTCGGCGCTATCCCCAGCCA
Source organism: uncultured Paracoccaceae bacterium (assembly GCA_938005545.1). GTDB lineage: Bacteria > Pseudomonadota > Alphaproteobacteria > Rhodobacterales > Rhodobacteraceae > CALKXV01. The sequence continues at coordinate 39,772 of CALKXV010000032.1, read as the reverse complement.
AGGCGCATCGAACAGCCCCATCAGATGGCCCATCGACACTACCCAAGTGCTTGAAAAGCCGTCTATCTCATTGGAACCCGCGAAGAAAATGTCCTCGCGCCGCTGTATGGACGTCAGCGCCTTGCGCAAGGGCTGCCAAAACGCGCGTGCAACAGCCGCGCCGCCTTTGATCTCGCCAAAAGGATGATACCCCCGCCAGATGAAATCCGAGGTCACGGAACCAACCATGACCTCAGCAATTGCATCACCCTCGGCCTGATCAAGCGCGGTGTGAAACTGCCGGACCACGTGTTTTTGGGATTGAAAGTCGCTCACCTTGCTCGCCAGACCAATTCGAATTGAAAAAGAACTTGCGCGGAAACCGGCCTCGAGTCTACAGTTATTGCAAACGTATGCAAAACGCACGTCTGGGGGCGCCGGTTTGGCTGAAATCCAACTAAAGGGTGTGTCGAAACGCTGGGGGTCGTTTGTCGGGGTCGAAAATTTCGATCTGACAATACCGGACCGCGAGTTTCTTGTGTTGCTCGGGCCATCGGGGTGCGGCAAGACGACGACCATGCGGATGATCGCGGGCCTTGAAGACCCAACGGCGGGCGACATTTTGATCGACGGACAGGTCGTAAACGATCTGGAACCCAAAGACCGCGACGTCGCCATGGTGTTCCAAAGCTATGCGCTTTATCCGAACATGAACGTTTATGAAAACATCCGTTTTCCACTGCGTGTGCGCGGCAAAGACCCGGGCGATCACAAAGAAAAAGTGATGCGCGCCAGCGCAATGGTGGAACTGGATGAGTTCCTGCACCGCAGACCAGCCGAGCTTTCCGGCGGTCAACGTCAGCGTGTCGCTTTGGCGCGAGCGATTGTTCGCGAACCCAACGTGTTTTTGATGGACGAACCCCTGTCGAACCTTGACGCTAAGTTGCGCGTTTCGACCCGCGCTCAGATCAAGAACCTCAGCCACGAGCTGGCCGTCACCACGATCTATGTCACCCACGATCAGATCGAAGCCATGACGCTGGCCGATCGCGTTGTTGTCATGGAAAAAGGCATCGTCCAACAGGTTGGCAGCCCGACCGAGATCTACGACACCCCCGCCAATACATTCGTTGCAGGCTTTATCGGCAACCCGGCGATGAACCTGATGGACGGCACCATTACAAATGGCACCTTTCGCACAGAGCGCACGGAAATCCCCGGCCTGACCGCCAAGGATGGCAATTACACCCTTGGGTTTCGGGCCGAAGACGCCGAAGTCTCAACCACCGACGGTCAGATTTCCGGGCCGGTCTATACGCTGGAACTTTTGGGCGACGCCACCATGGTCAGTTTGCGTATCGGCGGCGCGCTGGTCAGTGCGCGCACCGATAAAACCTTTCGCGCGGGCATCGGCGACACCGTGTCGATCCGCGTTCCACACCAACATTGCCACCTGTTCAACAAAGAAACAGGGGCGCGTATCGGGGGCTAACCCCACCAAACCGGCATGCGTGATTGCAAGGCGCATCCAACCAGAAACTGGGAGAACGACATGTTTCTAAGAAGTCTCGCAACGGCCAGCGCATTGGCCATGATCAGCTCGGCAGCTTTCGCTGACGGGCACGGCTGTGCAATCGACGCGCGCGTCAGCATCGTCGGCAACGAATTCCCCGCCATCCAGACCGTTGGCGCGGGCGCTCAATCCTGTGCCGGTGGCGACGTTTCGACAAACCTCACGGCTGACCATCAGGAAATCAACCTTGCCGGTATGCAAGGCAACCCGGCTGAATATACCTCTGCGATCATTGCAAATTCGTCGATTGTGGCGCTGATGAACGAGGACGTCATTCGTCCGCTGGATGATCTGGTCGCCAAGCACGGGCAGGATTTCAAGAAGAACCAGTTGATCACAATCAACGGCAAAGTGATGGCCGTAGCGTTCATGGCGAATGCCCAACACCTTGTGTACCGCTCGGATGTTCTGGCCGAAATCGGCGTCGAGCCACCGACAACGTACGAAGACATGCTGACCTATGCCCAGGTCATTCGCGACAAAGGCATCATGGAGCACCCAGTTGGCGGCGCCTATGCGTCGGGTTGGAACCTCGCTCAGGAATTCAACAACATGTTCTTGGGCTATGGCGGTGCGTTCTTCGAAGCGGGATCGGCAAACCCAACGGTCAATTCCGAAGCAGGCATCAAAACGCTTGAGATGATGAAGGCCCTGTCGGAATACATGAACCCCGACTTCCTGACCCATGACAGCAACGCAACCAACGCTGAATTTCGTGCAGGCAACGTTGCATTGATGAACATGTGGGGCAGCCGGGCTGCCACGATGACGGATGCCGACGGCGTTCCGCAAGAGGTGATCGACGGCTTTGCCATTGCGGGCCCAATGACAGTCGGCGGCGGCACAACACCGGCCTCAACCCTTTGGTGGGACGGTTGGACCGTGGCCAAGAACGTCTCGGACGCCGAAGCCGAAGCGACGTTTCTTGCACTGGCGCACGCCATTCGCCCGGCTATTCTTGAGGACGACGAAGTCGCCAAACAGGCCGTTTGGCTGATTGATGGCTACCAGCCAACAGATGCTGCAAAGGGCGTCTTTGCTGCCGCACAGTCCAACACCATCCCTTATCCAATGCTGCCCTACATGGGCCTGATGCACACAGCGCTTGGCAATGAACTGTCTGACTTTATGCAGGGCAAAGAAACCGCAGAACAAGCACTTAAGGACGTCGAAGCGGCCTATATCGCGGCCGCGAAAGAAAAGGGTTTCCTCTAAAAACCGAAATCCAACCGGCGGGGGTGAAAACGCCCCCGCCAACTATCTACCCTTTACACACAGAGCTTATGAAACACCGCACTTTCTTCTGGTTCTTCCTGCCGACCGGCTTCGCGATGTTCTTGTTCATCGCGCTGCCAATCGTGTCGGTCGTGACCCAGTCGCTTTTTGCGCCCCATGAAGCTGTGTTCGTCGAAGTGGAAAATTGCGGCCCCTTCGGATGTACAACCGAAACAACCATCGACCAAGACGCAACCCGCGCCGTCCGCGACGCCAACCCCATTGGCCGCTTCGTTGGTCTGGATATCTACCTTGACCGCGGTCACCTCGCCATCAACGAAGTGCGCGAAGCTTGGGCCACCTCAGAAAATTGGGGCCAGTTTCGAAACGCGCTCGGCAACCTGCCCTTTTACCGCGCCATGGCTTTCACATTGACCTACACGTTCTTTGTCACGCCCGCTCTGATCCTTTTGGGTCTACTGATCGCCTTGGCGGTCAACGCAGTGACACAACGCCTGAAAGGGCTGGTCATTTTCTTTTCGCTGCTGCCCTTCACGGTGACGCCCTTGATCGGTTCTCTCGTCCTGTTCTGGATGATCGACAGCCGGGGCATCCTAGGAAACGTGGTGTCTTACCTCGCAGGTGACCCGGATCTTTCCATCAAAGCCTCAACTCCGCTGATGTGGGCCGCCATCATCATCTGGGGCATCTGGCACTCGGCCCCTTTCGCCTTCGTTGTCTTCTATGCCGGGCTGCAAACTCTGCCGAAAGACCAATTGGAAGCCGCGCAGATCGATGGTGCCTCCCGTTTCCAGCAAGTCCGCTTCGTCATCATCCCCCACCTTATGCCGCTGGTGACTTTCGTGGCCCTGATCATGCTCATGGACAATTTCCGCGTCTTTGAACCCATCGTTGGATTTTCGGCCTCGGCCCATGCCACGTCGCTGTCATGGATCATCTTCAACGACATGGGCGGCGAAACCCGACAACTCTCGGCCGCTGCGGCGACGTCGGTTCTGACGATCATCGGCGTTGCCTTTCTTTTGTCGCCGGTACTGGTGCGCACATGGCGTGACTTCAAGGTGAAATCCTGATGGCCAGCAAAGCGCAAAACATGCCGCTTGGCCTAAAAATCGCGACCTATAGCTTCGTCGCCATCTGGGTGATCATGGCCGCCTTCCCTTTTCTGTGGACGGCCTGGGGCAGCTTCAAGGTTGAACTCGATTTCTTTTCGATTTCGAACTGGACCAACGCCATCACCGGCGAACGCACCCAACTGACCCATGGCAGCCGCTTTACCGGTGCCGGTTACGAAGGCGCATGGGTGCAAGAAGAATTCTGGCGCGCCACGATCAACACCTCGATCATCTGTGTCTTCGTTGTCTGCACCTCGCTCACCCTTGGAACCCTTGGCGGCTACGCACTCTCTCGCTCGGGCTTCCGCTATACATTCTGGCTGTTGATCATCGCGCTGATCTTCCGTGCGTTGCCGCCCATCACGCTTGTGGCTGGTTACATGCTGCCGTTCTTTGAATGGAACGTCTGGGGCATCCTGCCCACGGCCATCATCGTGCTGGTGGCCATGAACCAACCGTTCACGCTCTGGATGCTGCACTCGTTCTTTCAGAACATCCCCAAAGAACTCGACGAAAGCGCCAAAGTCGACGGCTGCACCCAGTTTCAGGCGTTCCGCTTTGTCATTGTCCCCGTGATGTGGCCGGGTGTGATCACCACCGGGCTCTTTTCGTTCCTTTTGGCCTACAACGATTTCGCGGTCACTTCGATGCTGCTGTCGGAATCAAACCGCACCATGGTCCCCGCCATCGCCGCCTTCCTCGGCACCACTTACACCGAAGGCCAAGTCATGTTCGCCGTTGCCGCCGTCGTCTCGGCCACCGCACCTTTGTTCGTTCTCGTCCTCATATTCCAACGCCAAATCGTCAGCGGCCTCACGGCAGGAGCAGTCAAGGGATGAACCGGGATGTGGACGCGGAACGTTTAAAACAATGCCGAAAAGGGCCCGCAGATGGCAATTGAACATCTAAAGCAAAGCAAATCCGAGCTTGAAAAGGCCGAGGAGGATGCCCGCACCCGCGCAACCGTTGAAGACACGCTGGAAGACATCGAAACCCGCGGCGATGCGGCCGTTCGCGATCTTTCCGCCAAATTCGACGGCTATACCCCCGACCAGTTTCGCCTGACCCAATCCGAAATCGACGCGGCGATCCAAAATGTCTCGACCCGAGATATGGCCGACATCAAGTTCGCCCAAACCCAGATCCGCCGCTTTGCCGAAGCACAACGCGCCTCGATGCAGGACATTGAGGTCGAAACCCTTCCGGGCGTCATTCTGGGCCACAAAAACATCCCCGTGCAATCCGTGGGCTGCTATGTGCCCGGCGGAAAATTCCCCATGGTCGCCTCAGCTCACATGTCCGTATTGACGGCAAACGTCGCAGGCGTGCCGCGCATCATCGCCTCCGCTCCGCCAGTAGACGGCAAACCGCACCCCGCCATCGTGGCGGCCATGCATCTTGGCGGCGCGCATGAAATCCTGTGCCTTGGCGGCATTCAGGCCGTCGGCGCTATGGCACTAGGAACCGAAACGATTGACCCTGTTCACATGCTGGTCGGCCCCGGCAACGCCTTTGTTGCCGAGGCCAAACGCCAGCTTTTTGGTCGCGTTGGCATCGATCTTTTCGCGGGCCCCACAGAAACCATGGTCATCGCCGACACCACCGTGGACGCCGAACTTTGCGCGACTGATCTTCTGGGTCAGGCCGAACACGGTTATAACTCGCCCGCCTGCCTGATCACAAACAGCCGCAAACTGGCCCAAAACACGCTTACCGAAATCGAACGTCTTTTGACGATCCTGCCCACCGCCGAAACCGCCCGTGCCTCGTGGGACGACTACGGCGACATCTATCTGTGCGACACCTATGATGAGATGTTGAACACCGCCAACGACCTTGCTTATGAGCACGTCCAGGTCATGACGGATCGTGACGACTGGTTCCTTGAACACATGCAAAGCTATGGCGCGCTTTTCCTTGGGGCCCGCACCAATGTGGCCAACGGAGACAAAGTTATCGGCACCAATCACACCCTGCCCACCAAGAAGGCCGGGCGGTACACGGGCGGGCTCTGGGTCGGTAAGTTCCTGAAAACCCACAGCTATCAAAAAATTACAACCGACGAAGCCGCCGCAAACATCGGCGCAATCGGCTCGCGGCTTTGCATACTTGAAGGCTTTGTGGGTCACGCCGAACAATGCAACATCCGCGTGCGCCGCTATGGAGGCAAAAACGTCCCCTATGGGGAAGCCGCCGAATGACGGCCGGCGCGGAAGCCATAAAATCCACTCTCGCCGCTTACCGCGCGGCGACCACAACCTGCGACGGCGCAAGCGTCCGATCCGCTCTGACCGATCTGATGTCACCCGACGCAACGCTCCACCTTTGCCACCCCTTCGGCGACGCCATTGGCCCAAATACATTTTATGAAAACTGCTTGGGGCCCCTTCACACAGCGCTCCCTGATCTTGAACGCCGTGAGATGATCCTGATCGCGGGTACAACACCCGAGGGGCAGGATTGGGCGGCAAGCATGGGGTCTTACATGGGCACTCATCTGGCCCCGTTCCTTGGCATCCCGCCAACGGGGCATCTCGCCCACATGCGCTTCCACGAATATTTCCGCTTCGAAGATGGCAAAGTCACCGAAGTGCAGATGATCTGGGATATTCCCGAACTGATGATGCAAGCCGGTGCCTGGCCCATGGCCCCTCAATTGGGCAAGTTCCTCAACACGCCCGCACCGATGACCCAAGATGGCCTGATCACATCCGGCAATGGCGACGCCGCCATGAAGATCGTGATCAACATGCTGACCGATCTCTGCCGCCATCCCGCTGAAGGCGGGCCCGCAGTTATGAACCTCGAAAAATACTGGCATCCGAACTTCAATTGGTATGGCCCCGCTGGTATCGGAACCGGGCGCGGCATCGCAGGCTTTCGCCACTGGCATCAAATCCCGTTCCTGCGCGCCATGCCCGATCGTAAACTCGACGCCATGGGCGGCCTGACATCGCACTGGATCGCCGAAGGCGCTTATGTTGCCGAAACCGGCTGGCCCAATATGGCCCTTACAATCACGGATGACGGCTGGATGGGCATTGCGCCCGCAAACCAGGAAGTCACCCTTCGCTCGCTCGATTTCTGGCGCATTGAAAACGGTCGGATCCGCGAAAACTGGGTGCTCGTCGACCTGCTCGATCTGTACGCTCAAATCGGTGTCGATGTCCTGGGCCGCATGGAAGAATTCAACAAAGCCAAGAACATAGGGCCAATCCAACTTGCCGACGGTCTGACCCCATGACCAAAATCACCAGTGCAGAAGTCGCCGCCCGCGCTGGTGTCAGCCAATCCGCCGTCAGCCGCGTCTTTACGAAAGGCGCCTCCGCCTCACCCAAAACCGTCGAAAAAGTGAGACGCGCGGCAGAAGAACTCGGCTATCGACCCAATTCGCTGGCCCGCGCCATGGTTTCGGGCAAAAGCCGCATCATTGGCCTTGTCGTCGCCTATCTCGAAAACCAATTCTATCCCGTGGCGCTCGAACTTCTGTCGAATGCGCTACAAAGTCGTGGCTATCACCTGCTTGTTTTCACGGCCTCCAATTCCGCTGCAAGCATCGAAGACGTGATCGCTGATCTGATGGATTACCAAGTCGACGGCATCATCGCGGCCTCGGTTTCCCTCAGTTCTGATCTGGCCGACCGCGCCCATCAAGCCGGTATCCCCATCGTTCTTTTCAACCGGGGCCAAAACGGAGAGGGCCTGTCAAACGTCACGTCGGCCAACATCGAAGGCGCGAAAAAAGCCACCGAATTTCTGGTCGAGGGTGGCCACAATCGCATCGCACATATCGCAGGCTGGCAAGGCAGCTCCACCGGTCGCGACAGACGAACGGGTTTTGAACAGGCTATGCAAACCGCTGGCCTCACCCCTTTTGCCATTGTTGACGGCATGTACAAACGCCCAGTAGCCATGCAAAGCACTCACCAACTCTGCGCTGGGCCAAACCGCCCCGATGCCATCTTCGTCGGCAACGATCACATGGCCTTTGGCGTCATCGACGCCCTACGTCAATTGGGACAGACACCGGGCCAAGACATCTCGGTCATCGGCTATGATGACGTGCCACTCGCGGCATGGGACGCTTATGATCTGACCACCATCCGCCAACCCGTAAACCGAATGGTCGATGCCACCGTCGACATCTTGCTCGACCAGTTGGGCTCAAAAAATGCAAAACCCCGCACCCTAGAAATCGAAGGCGAACTCATCATAAGACGTTCTGCCCGCATCCCAAAAGGACAAACCTCATGAAAGGTTTCTCAAACCGTTTCACGGATTTCCCCGATTACATCATCGGCATCACCCGCGAAATCTGGGAAGACCGCGGCATCGCCACACTCCACGACTACTATGCGAAGGACATTCCCGTCCGCTCGCCCTCGGGTGTCACCATCGGAAATGAAAGCGTGATTGCCGCCACCATGGCGACATTGGCCGAGTTTCCCGACCGTCAACTTTTGGGCGAAGACGTCATCTGGTCCGGCACCCCTGAAACCGGCATGCTGTCATCGCACCGGATCCTGTCGACCGCCACCCATGCAACCGACGGGCTTTATGGGCCAGCGACGGGCAGGAAGCTGACCTACCGCATTATTGCAGATTGCCACGCCAACGGAAATCAGATCAATGACGAATGGCTGATCCGCGACCAAACCGCCATTGTCCGCCAGCTTGGTTGGGATCCAAAGGACTTCGCCCGCGATCTGATCACCCGCGAAGGCGGCCCAGAACATGCAAGCCAGCCGCTGACCTCTGCCACCGACACCAAAGGCCCCTACCTCGGGCGCGGCAATGATAACGAATGGGGCGAACGCCTCGCCGACATCCTGTCCCGCATCATGAACGCCGACATGGCAGCCATCCCGAACAGCTATGACCGCGCCGCCCATCTTGAATTTCCGGGCCACGTCACCGGCCACGGCCACAGCGACGCCGATAAATTCTGGATGGGCCTGCGCGCCGCCTTCCCCACGGCCAAGTTCGAAATCAACCACCAAATTGGCCGCGCTGATCCGACGATGCCACCGCGCGCCGCCATCCGCTGGTCGCTGACCGGCAAACACGACGGCTGGGGCAGCTTTGGCGCGCCCACACATGCCGATGTCCACGTCATGGGCATAACCCACGCCGAATTCGGAACCTTTGGCGCAGCCGAACCGACCCTAAGGCGCGAATGGACCCTGATTGACGACACCGCAATCTGGAAACAAATTCTTTTGGCCACCGGATGACAATGCCAACACCTTGTGAGGATCACCGCTCGACTGTTTGCGCGATCCGGGGGCGGAACGTCCAGCGCGGCATCGTAACATCTGACGGGGACCACGCCAGATGAAAAGTTATGCCAACCTGATGTTCACACCCGCCGTCGCCGCGCTCCAAGAGGCCAACGGATCACGTGGCCTATACACTGAAATGTACCCCGAACGCACCAAGCCGGGGTTCGGTACGGACGAACGCGCCTTCCTTGAAACGCGCACCTCGATCTACATCGCGACCACTTCGGAAACTGGCTGGCCGTACCTTCAGCAACGCAGCGGCCCCATTGGCTTTCTCAAAGTGCTCGACGGCCAAACCATCGCCTTCGCCGACTTTCGTGGCGACCGGCAATTCAATTCCCAAAGCAACCTTGCCAACGATGACCGCATTTCGATCTTCGCGGTGGATTATCCACAGAAGGCCCGCCTGAAACTTCAGGGCTACGCAACCATGATCCCAGCAAAAGACGATCCCGACCTTGCCGCAACGCTGATGACCGAAGGCGCTGGCCGCGTCGAACGCCTGACAACCATCCGCATTGTGGCCTTTGACTGGAATTGCCCCCATTTCATCAAGCCCAGTTATACCCAAGCCGAAGTCTCGGCCCTTGTCACACCGCACCTTGCAGACCGCGATCAGAAAATTGCCGAGCTGACCGCACGGCTCGAAGCCCTTGGAGAAACACCATGACCGATCTGTCAGATCGCATCGTCCGCTACGGCGAATTGAAACCCTGCAAAACCGCTTTCATCGACGCACACACACCGGGCTCCGATCAAAAGGAAAACTTCACCATCATTGGCGGCGGCGTGTCGGAAAGCCCCGATCAACACGTCCACATCGCAATTCCCCACGGCTTTAACATCGGGGCGGCCGGCCAACCCCCAAGGTGCCGCAATTCGCTTCATTCACATCGCACAGCGGAAGTCTTCTTCGTCCTCTCAGGGCGCTGGCGCTTTTTCTGGGGCCGCTATGGAACGGCGGGCGAAGTCACCCTTGAAAAAGGCGACATTATCAACATACCCACCGGCATGTTCCGCGGCTTTGAAAACATCGGCCAAGACTACGGAATGATCATGGCGGTCCTTGGCGGTGACGATGCGGGCGGCGGTGTCATCTGGGCCCCGCAAGTGATCGAAGACGCCGCAGACCATGGGCTGATCCTTGCCGAAACCGGCAAACTCTATGACACCAAGAAAGGCGAATCGCTCCCAGACAGCATCGCCCCGATGACCAAGCTGACCGAAACCGAAGCTGATGCCCTGCCCGCCCCCACAACACGCGACGTCGTTGGCGGTTACGTACGTCGCTACTGGGACATGGTCGCCCTGGCCGACAAAACACCCGCCAAAGTCATCGGTGAAACCGGCTTGATCCGCGATCGTCCGGGCTTTGAAGTTGACCTTGTCACCCGCGCATCGGCCACGGACACAGCGCACAAACACGACCGCCCATCGGTTCTTATGCCAGTGACCGGCCATTGGCGCATCACTTGGGATGGCGGCGAAACAACGCTCGCTCCGGGCGACACGATGAGCGTTCCCGAACATCTGAACCACGCCGCCATACCTTCGATGACTGGCGACGCCGCACTTTTCCACATCATCGCCACTGACGATCCCGCGGGGCCAACATGGACAGGGTAAGCCCCGACGATACCCGCGCGGTCTATGACCGACAAGCCGAAGCCTATGACCGGGACCGAAGCAAAACCTTTTTCGAGGCCCGCTGGCTCACCCGATTTGGTGACACGCTCCCAAAGGGCGGTAAAGTTCTTGACCTCGGATGCGGCGCTGGTCAGCCCATTGCCGCATGGCTCATTGCCGAAGGTTTTCAGTTCACTGGCGCCGACTTCTCGGACGCCATGCTGGACATAGCCCGCACCCGCTGGCCAAACGGCGACTGGCGTACCGTCGACATGCGCGAGCTTAACCTCAAAGAAACCTTCGACGGCATCATCGCGTGGAACAGTTTCTTTCACCTGACCCAGGACGAACAACGCAGCACGCTACCGCGCCTTGCCGATCACCTCGCGCCCGGCGGACGGCTTATGGTGACCGTCGGACCCGAAGCAGGCGATGTCACTGGCATGGTCGCAAACGAAACCGTCTTTCACAGCTCGCTGTCACCGGCGGAATATGCCAGCCTGTTCGAACAACACGGGCTCTTGCTCACCGCCTTCATGGCCGAAGACCCCGGCTGTCAAAACCACACCGTCCTGATGGCCCGAAAACCGCACAAGAAAGACTGACCCCATGTCGATCAAAACCACCCACGTCGGCTCACTTCCCCGCAGCCAGAAAGTTGTCGATCAGATCTTTGCCCGCGAAAACAAAACGCCCTATGACGCGGCCGAATTCGACGCCACCATGACAGAGGCCGTCGCCGAAACCGTCGCAAAACAGCGCGACGCAGGCATCGATATCGTGTCGGACGGCGAAACGTCAAAGATCAGCTATGCCACCTATGTCAAAGACCGCTACACCGGCTTTGATGGCGACAGCCCCCGCAACGCCCCTGCCGATCTGAAGCAATTTCCAAGCTTTCTCAAACGCTTGGCCGACGGCGGCGGAACACCTCAATACGCGCGCCCCATGTGCGTTGGCGACGTCAAATCAAAGGGTCAGGGCGAACTTCAAAAAGATATCGCCAACCTGAAATCCGCCATGAAAACCCATTCCATCGACCGCGGCTTCATGAACGCCGCCAGCCCCGGCGTGATTTCCCTTTTCCTTCAAAACGACCACTACCCAACCCGCGACGCTTATCTCACCGCCCTCGCCGATGCGATGCGGGACGAATACGAAACCATCGTGGCCGCTGGTCTGGACCTGCAACTCGACTGCCCCGATCTCGCTCTGTCGCGTCACATGCTGTTCAACGATCTTAGCGACACCGAGTTCCTGAAAATCGCCGCCGCCCATGTCGAAGCCCTGAACCACGCGCTTGAAAACGTGCCCGCCGACCGGATCCGCGTCCACATCTGCTGGGGCAATTACGAAGGCCCGCACACCTGCGACATTCCCATGTCCAAAATGTTCGACACGCTGATGTCCACCAAAGCCCGCTATGTTCTGTTCGAAACCTCAAACCCCCGCCATGGCCACGAATGGGCCGTCTTCCGTGACCGCAAACGCGACATCCCAGACGATAAGATCCTCGTTCCCGGCGTTGTCGACACCACCACCAACTTTGTCGAACACCCCGATCTTGTTGCCGAACGCATCACGCGTTTCACCGACATCGTTGGCCCGGACCGCGTCATCGCCGGAAGCGACTGCGGCTTTGGAACCTTTGCCGGATACGGTGCCATTGATCCCGCAATCGCATATGCCAAACTGAAAGCCCTTTCCGAAGGTGCAGCACAGGTGCAATCATGACACCTGACCTCCTCGCCCTCCTCCGCGCGGTCGACACACCCACCGTCTGCAACGCCATCGAAGTTGCCGAAGGCAAACGCGGCTTCAACCGTTTCACCCGTGGCACCATGCTCGCCAGCGCACCCGAAGACGGTGCCATCGTCGGATACGCACATACCGCCAAAATCTCTGCGCTCGCGCCACCCGATGAACCGCCCGAGGTCATCAAGAACCGTCGCATGGATTACTATCGGCACATGGCGGAGGGGCTCCGCCCCGGCATCGCGGTCGTTGAAGATCTCGACGTACCAAATGCCATCGGTGCCTATTGGGGTGAAATCAATACTACCATCCACAAAGGCTTTGGCCTTTCAGGCGCGCTGACCAACGGCGTCATGCGCGACCTCGGCGACCTGCCAGAAAACTTCCCCGTCATCGCCGGAAGCATCGGCCCCAGCCACGGCTTCGTCCACGTCAAGGAAATCGGCACCCCGGTCACAATCTTCGGCATGAAAGTCGCAAACGGAGACCTCATCCACGCCGACCGCCACGGCGCCTTGGTCATCCCGCCCGAAGTGATGAATGACTTGGAAGCCGCCATTCTGAAAATGCAAGAAACCGAGCAAATCGTCCTCTCCGCCGCCCGCCAACCTGACTTCGATTTCGACGCCTTCGAGACGGCTTGGGCAGCATTCGAAAAAGCCCGCACCTAATTCAACCTCTGGTCTCGCAATCAACCCCTGACGAAATTAGATCAACGTCAGGGGTCGTTTCACAGGTGAGGCGTCAACGAGTGATCGCAAAACTTTTGTCCAGAGAGCGTGAGAGTGTTTGCGCCGAATTGAGGTTGAGTAAAAAGGATTTTGGGCGTTCATTTTCTTAAGTCTAAATCGAACCTACTTCTCAGCCGCACGGGGCCGGGATCTTAGCGCCGCCACCAGGCCTATGCTACGGCGAAATGCCGTTACGGTCGTGCCAATGAAGATGATCCAAAGCCCGATGGTCAGAACAGACCAGCCAAAAATCGTTGGAAGGAATATCGCGAGCAAGGCTGATGCTGTGGCCAAAGCCATCCTTTGCGGCTTGGCCATTGGTCCACGAAAATCGGCACTAAAGCCCTGCGCGCTACCTAACTCACGTATATAGGCCGTACCAATTGCCAATGCAGCCGAAGCCCATCCTAGGGCAGTAAATCCTGTTCCCAGTCCGATACCCACAAATATCAGCGCGTCGGCTACTCGGTCAGGGGCTTCATTCCAAAATGGACCATCAGGTTCGCCGCGCGCGCCTTCCACGGCCACCATACCGTCAAAAAGATTGCAGAGCAGACGAAGCTGACAACCCAGGGCCGCAAAAACTAGGCAAACCACATAAAGAAATCCGCTGGAATGACCCGATAACCAAAAACCCAACCCCGATATAGTCGCGAAGACTATTGAAGCTTGCGAGATGGAATTCGGAGATACACCTCTACCTGCCAATCCGCGGGCGATACGCGCCGCGAGTTTGGTGTCTCGGCTGGCAATAGGGCGACGTTCAGACATGGCGGCTCAGTGTGAGTGTGTAAGACAATGCGTAAATGGTTGAGACGGTGATTGGGACCGACACAGTTGCGATCAGTTCTGGCGTCTCCGCAAGCAAGTGGCTTATCATCAGTATTGTCGTGGAAATCGAAAAAGCAACCAGAGTTGGCACCACAAAACGCCGCCACTTTGTGGTGCGATAGAATATTCGCTCGATGACCTGTTTCAGAACTACAGTGATTGTTGCGGTCAACAATCCTTGAACAACACCTGCAACAAGCGGCGCCGGTAGCGGGTGTCCGAGATTTGCAAAAGCAGCCCAACTGCCCATCAGAACAAAACCTGCCAAACCATGCACAGCTTTGCTTTTCAGAAGGCTCATACAGTAGACCAAAAGTAACGAACGATATGGAAGAAAATCGGTGCCGAAAACACGACCGAGTCAAGCCGATCAATGAAACCGCCATGTCCGGCGATTAAGTGGCCCCAATCCTTTACCCCCTTGTCGCGCTTGATGGCAGACATCACCAAACCCCCAAAAAATCCCATGATCGCTATTACAAAAGAAACTAGGAAGGCTTGCCAAAATGCAAAGGGCGTCATCCAAAACAAGCAAGCTCCAAGCAAACTTGCTGAAACGACACCACCAATAAATCCTTCCCAGGTTTTTGATGGCGATAGCTTTGGTGCGATCTTGTGGCGACCAAAAAGCTTGCCGAACACATATTGGAGCACATCTGACCCCTGAACGACCACAACAAGGAACGCGATGAGAAGAATGGATTTTCCCTCAAAACCTGGAATCTGAAGCGACAGTAGCGCCGGTACGTGGCTGGCGGCGAAGACGCAGATCATCAAACCCCATTGGGTTTCCGACACCCGGGTCAGAAAATTCTCGGTCTCACCACGGAACGCCGCAATGATTGGCAGGAAAAGAAAAGCATAAACAGGGATGAAGATCGAATAAAGACCATACCAGTCGATCCAAACCAAGTAATACTGAAAGGGCAATACAAAGAAAAATGCGGTGGCCAAAACGTAATGATCGGCGCGAGATTTTGCCGTTAGTGTTAGGAATTCGCGCATCGCGGCAAAGGAAAGTAAAGCAAAAAGCGTTACTGCGCCTGCACGACCGAAAAGCATGGCTATTGTCAACAATGTTGCCATCGCCCACCACGCATTAATGCGCGCAATCAAGTTGTCGATGACGGGGTTCGCGTTGCCAGACCCCAATCTGCGCTTCAAAATGAAAGCAACACCGGACGCAAAAATCAGTACGCAGAAAACGCCACCAATCAGAAATGAAAATTCAATGGGTGCGTTCACACCAATTCTCCATCATCCTTGAGAGCAAGAAGCGCAGTTCTACTTCGCGAAAGGAAATCGTCTTTGCCCTCACCATCTTTCAACCGCATTGGTTCGCCAAATCGAACAGTACAGATCAGCGGGATCGGAAAGAACTCGCCTTTGGGCATGACGCGATTAAGGTTTTCAATCCAGACGGGCACAATATCGACATCAGGGCGTTGCGTCGCCAGATGGTACATACCAGATTTGAACGGAAGTAGCGCCTGGTCACCAGTGTTTCGTGTGCCTTCCGGGAAAAGGATCAAAGAGCTGCCTTCGTCCAGTGCGGATGCCATTTGGCCAACCGGGTCTTTTTCGCGGGTTTCCGGGTTTCGATCAATCAAAACAGCGTTAAAGACTTCGCGCCCGATAAATATCCTTAGTTTCGACGCCAGCCAATAGTCGGCAGCCGCCACTGGGCGCGTTTCGTGTCGCATATTCGATGGCAGAACAGTCCAGATCAGAATGAAATCGCCATTGCTGGTATGATTTGCGAAATACACACGCTTAGACCGAATCGGCTCGACACCATCCCATACAGCACGAACAGCTGTAACGAGCCGCGCAAAAAGAACGATCACCATTGCCGCTATGTTGGCAAGAATTTGAGTGACGCTCATTCTCGGCTTTCTGCATATTGCCTATGTCACCACTTCTGCCAAATTTTGGGCGATAGGAAAAGACCGTGCATAAATATTCAGGCGTCGTTTTGTGGTGGAGAGCGAAAAGTGAGCCGTGCTTTGGTTGCAGGTGGTCTTCAACACCCTCCCTCTCGGCGTCGTCAGCATTGCGGGCTACGATCTAACACAACGCTGGAAATTAGCTTCCACGGACGTGCAACGACCGCCAGCACCGGTTCGCATCGGTGCTGGCAATCCATTGTGGCTTGATGCCCTCAGGCAACGCCAGAGGCGCGTTTTGCCCGTCTGTGCATTGCTGCAAATCCGAATACGCCCGTAATCAAGAGCACCCCGCCTGCGGGCAGTGGAACGGGTTCGATGGTCGGAATTGGTGTGTGTTCAACCGAATTGGCTTGTGTGAACGATGTTCGCATCAAAATTTGTGCGAATGGATCGAGGGTAAGCGTGAAGACATAGCGGTGTGCGCCTTCAAAGGACGCCAGAGTAGTTCCACCATCGCCAATTGCTGAGGCTGAAGCGTCGAAATTCACGCCTGTGTCTGTTTGAAGACTATGGTTGACGTTAGTTCCGGGATCGCTGTTCTGGATCGTCGTCAAATAGGGCGACACCGGAAAATAATTTACCGCGGCGCCATTGATTCCGACAAAATCAAGCTCGAAGCCACCCGCAACGCGCGCCAGCCCATCGTTTCCAGTGTATTCGGCGCGGAGCATCGCATTGAATTCGCCAGCAATATTGAATGAAATCAGCTCGTCTGTCGTATTGGTGAAAATAAGGTTGCGCGCCAGTCTGACAAAAGATGTAGCCGAAGCAGAATCCGTATCATCCAGAAGGATCGCACTGGCAGCACCCGATTGCGTGATGCCTCGACCAACAGTGCCAAACACGTCTTCGGATGGGTCATCTTGCGTCGTTACTTCAATGTCAAACCCACTGGCGGCCCCTTCAAATCCACCTGGCAACCGGGTGGCATTGTTACGCTGAGAAATAAATGGCAGTGGCGGATCTACGAAGGGATTTCCGATTTGCACAAAATTCGTTTGCGAAGAATTTGCCGCGGGATTATCAACCTCGCTTGTCGCATCCGCATCGAATTCAAAAGATGCGCCTGAGTTTATGATTGCTATCCCCGTCGGAACACTGCCGCCGTTCACGACAAAACTGTGCGACAATTCAAGTTCGCTGAAGGCTCCGACGGGCGCGGCATAGGCGGCACTGGTAAAAAAAGCGGTCGCAAGGGCGACTGAAATCAACGTTTTGTTCATCTTATTCTCCAACTCTGTAAACGGGCATAAACCTGTGGGCTCGGAAAACGTTAAAAGCTCTGGTCCATCAACCAAACATGAGGTCATCCCAAAGGGCTAAACTGATCTCGAAACCCTTGATTGTACGGGTCACATTAATCAATAGCGCCCTGAACCAGCACGCGCATGGGTGCTCACACTCAATTTTGGGGATTGGCACACCTAATTTTCAGGTAAAATCCACGGTTCGCTCTGGGTGCGCAGAACGACTTCAAGCCTGTTTTTGCAGCTGAGTTTCGACAGGATAGATGACACGTGATTTTCGATTGTCCGGCGCGAACGTGACAGTTCTTCGGCGATCGATGCGTTGCATTTTCCATCCGCCAGCATCGCCAGAACGGTTTGTTCTTTGTCGGTCAATTCGTAGGGATGTGCTTTGGCCGCACTGTAGGGCCCGCGTGGCTGCCCGGTTATTTCGGGCAAATCGAAACGTTTGCGCAGTGACTGGCATGCGGCCAGGGCACCACAATTTGCAAACAGTCGTTCGGCCTGTTCCGGTCGCCCCAGCTTTACCTGAACCCAACCGGCAAGATATGCGGCGTCCTGAGCTTCAAAGGCTTCCAAAGCGCTGTCATAATCAGCGGCAAGGAACAGGTCATAGGGTTCAGGAACGTCTGCATGATTGTGTGGTGTCCCTGCCAAATGCGCCCAGAACAGGTAATCGCCGCGCTTGCTGGGGCTGAAGACGTCCGCATCCATTGCAGCCAACCGGTCAAGCGCGTCTTTCGCCCGTTCAGGATCATTTTGCAACACGGCCTGTTCCACTTTGGCGACCAGAAGCGTCACCAGATACTGCGGCTCTCCAATCTGGTCGGCATGTGCCAGGGCCTCGTGCAGGACGTCGTCGGCATCTGCATTTCCCAATCTGAGGCCGGATCGCGCCAGAATGATCCGCGCTGGCATCTGCATAAGAAGGGTTTGGTTGGGTTGGGCCAGCACCGCATTGGCGATCTGCACCGCCTCTTTATAGCGATCCTGTTCGAACCTGAGCTGCGCTTTGCGCCCGATCAGATAATAGGTCCAGGCATCCAGATCATGTGCGGTATCAAAAGCAATACCTTCTTCAATCAGTGCCTCAGATCGGTCAAGTTCGCCCATCTCGATCAGGCACTCTGACAGATTGGTATAAACCCGCGCCGCTTGTTCATGCAGGGCGTGCTGATGAGCAATGGTCAAACTTTGCCGCAAGTCCGTCTCGCCGGTGGGTTCACCCCGAAACAGTTTAGCTGACCCCATCGTATTCAAGGCATGGGCTTGTGTGTCAAAGTCTGCCATATCTTCGGCGATCTTCAATGCGCGATTAGCCCATTTGATTGCCTCGGCCATGTTGTCTTGCAGCATAAAGAATTGCGCTCGAAGCGCATAGGCTTTGCCGGTTTCTCGCGACGGAGCCTCGCCCTCAAGAACGTTGATCGCCTGAAGGATATAGGCTTCGGCCTTATCCGCCTCGCCGCGATACCAAAATAAGCGGGACAACCACCGCAGGTTTTCGCCAACACGGTCAGGTCGCTTTAGCGTGGTCCACAGATTGACCGCGCGTTCGCGAGCGGCAATAACTTGGTCGTCGATGGCCAAGGATAACCCAGCTTCATACGCCCATTGTTCCGTGATTTCCGCCGCAATCTCGGGTGTTGCGTCGTCGAGACAGGTTAGCGCCGCACTCAGGAACAATGCAGCTTCGCGGTGCGCCCCAAGTGCGGCAGCCCGGTTGGCGGCGAGCGGCGCATAGATCAAAAGCGCACCCCGATCTTGTGAGCCTTCAGCGTGAAAAACAATCGTGTCGAGCTGTTGCTGCGGCTCGGGGTGTGCCAGGTGTGCCGCAAGAAACGCCGCATGGCTGTCGCGTTTACGTACTGGCCCCATCCGTGCATAGACAGCCTGTCGGGTGAGTTCGTGACGAAACCTCACGTTCTGCCCGACCGCTACCAGAATGTTTTGGGCTACAGCCTCATCGCAAAGGTCACCAAAGTCCTCAAGATCAAGGGCATACAAAACCGATTGTGACATTTCGTTCGGAGAACTACTGAGTAGCTCAAGCAAGTGTTGCAGTTTGGACGACAAGGCCGAAATCCGCGCGTTTATGACGTCAGCGACGGAATGTGGAAGGTCGTGCGGTCCACCATCTGAATTGAGGATTTCCGCGACGAAGTAAGGATGTCCACCGGTGATACGATGCAATTCTTCAGCGCGGTATTTTTGGTGGGGATCAAGTTGACGAACGGCATCCAACGACAGGGCTGGCAAGTCGATGTTCGTTTTGCGCGCGGCCGGTATTGCCGCCAAAGCGTGGTTCAACGGATGCGCAGAGCCGAGTTCGTCGTCACGATAGCTGCCAATCACCAAGACCGGAAGTTGCGACAAACGCCGGCCGACAAACATAAGCCAATCAAGCGATTTCTGATCTGCCCAGTGGAGATCTTCGATCACCAGAACCAGAGGTGTCTCAGCGCGTTGCGCAAACTCAATGAAACCCTCAAAATAATCCGCTTCTTCGAATGATTTTTTAGAATTTCGGGTCAACTCAACTGCAAGGTCGCGTACCGGACCAAGCGGGCGTGGTGTATTTAGCGGATCACACCACGCCATGGTGGTTTCGTGTTCAGGCGAAGCCTTCGAAAGGAAATGTTCGATGAAGGTCGATTTCCCGATACCCGCCTCGCCGCGTACAAGAACAAGCCGTCCGCCATCCTGTGATATCGAGTGAAGGGTTCTGTTGAGGGTTATGAGTTCGGCATTCCGATCAACTATCACTCCAATACCCTCATATGACCTACAGATAATTACATGTTGCGAGTAGGTTTTCCAAGCAATCTATTCTCAGCAAGGCCGGTGTTTAATGCTGTCTGGAAAGATCGAGGCACGACTGCTCACTTAAGAGTTGTGTTTCCCGGAAGGCAAATAGAGAATTTCCACCTGATTGTCGGCGCCTGAACAAATCGGCTTAATCCGAAATGTGAGGATCCGTTGCGCCAGTGTGACGGCGACCGAAGGCACGAACGAAAGTGGCCATCGGCGCTTCCCGGTCAACGACGGCCCTGTCGCACCAATGTGGTTTAACGGCCCGCCCCACGGAACACTCGATCCACGCGGCGCACCAAATCCTGTAGTGTAACGGGTTGGCCGCTATCCTGAACAAATATTCTGGCTTCGTCCGCGCGCTCTCGTCGGCGCTGGACCAGTTCCGCGAACTGCTCGGTAAGACCGTCGCGACCGACCACGGCCTTGCGCAGGCATTCGACATCAATGCGCATAACAGACACGTCGGTACGCGCCGAATACTGCATGACCGCAGGTTCCCCGGTAAGCATCGCCGCAAGGCCAAAGTACTGGCCTGGTTTTAATTCTTCGACATGGTGCTGTTTATTCGCGTCTGAAGATACACTCACCTCGGCGACGCCGGACAAAATGATATGAATGCTGTCTGCCCGTTCGCCCTCACTCAAAATAACCGAGCCTGCTTCGTAAAAGGCGCGCTGGCTCACCGAGGCGATTTCGGTCAAATCCTCTTCGGTCAGGAACGACGCGAAATCAAGAGACTTAAGCGCCATCAATACGCTGGGGAGTTCCATATTGGCAGGTGCGGCGCGCGTGTAGCGTACTTCCTGCACGTCCACGGCAACCTGTACACCAGCGGCATTCAACCCGTCATGAATTTCGCGAAACAGTTCTTCTCGTCCGGCAAACATGGCCGGATAGTTAGGGAAATGCACCCAGATCATGTAGGAATAGGGCGATTGAGACACATCCGTCAGACGGATCGAAGGCAGGCTACCGGCCAGAGTACGTTTGCATCGCAGCGCGGCTTCCAGCAGCAGAACTTTGACCGCCCTCGGGTCATGGTCCGCTGAGACGCGTATCTCATACCAAGGCGAAAACGTGTGGTTCCGATCATGGAGATTGCGAATTCGCGTCTTTGCCAACACGCTGTTTGGGACCACAAGCGTTGCATTGTCCCATTGCCGCAACCGCGTCGTCCGCCAATTCATGTCAATGACACCGCCCTCCGTGCCATCTTCGAACATGATCCAGTCCCCAAGTTTAAAGGGGCTTTCAAGGCTCAGGCTCAGGCCTGCGAAAAAATCACCAAGCGTTTGTTGCGACGCAAATGCCAGGATCGCTGCCAATACACCGGTCGAAAGGTAAAGCTCGGTCGGTCGATAGCCGTTCATCGTCAGAAAGGCCGCAACCGCTCCGATCACACACAGCCCGTAAAGGATCAAACGCAAAAGTTGCGGCAGGTGGCCGTCGTTGTCGTCGTCGGAATGTATGGCACTGATCCAGACTTCGAAGATCCTGCCAAGCCCGATGGTGATCGTGACGTACAGTACAAGCTGAGTGATAAGGGCCGACCAACCTGCGAGTTCGTCTTTCTCAAGAGCTTCGAAAAGCCGGGTCGACAATCGACCAACACCAAAGATCGTCAGCGGAATGATAACAATGTTCGCCGCCGTATCGATCCACACATATCGGGTCAACAAACGGGATCCGACCGGTGTTATCCGGAATACAATCCAAATCAGGGCCAGCAGAACCGCCCCACCAGCGAACACCAGGCCTTCCCTGACAGGCACGCCCATTTCGAAGTTTGTGTCGAACATGCTCTGTTGCTTTCATCCCGGCTTCTACTTGCCGCACCATAATGATCGACCGGGCAAAAAGGCAATTGGCCTTAAAGGGCGAGGTTCAAGTATCTCGCCCAAGTTCAATTGGAGCACGGCGACCGACAAAAGGAAAACGCGTCCAGTCGCAAAAATTCTAATCGACCCTAGATGTCCACAGAATGGTATCTCTTTGCCGTGCAGACGTCACTCGCTCACGCGTCGCTGTCTCGTTCGACCAAAAGCATCGACATCATATCGGCCAAAGATCGCGATTGGCCGCCAGACAATGTGCCACCCACCCCGAT
Organism: uncultured Paracoccaceae bacterium; assembly: GCA_938005545.1. Classification (GTDB taxonomy): domain Bacteria; phylum Pseudomonadota; class Alphaproteobacteria; order Rhodobacterales; family Rhodobacteraceae; genus CALKXV01. The sequence goes on along the minus strand of CALKXV010000032.1, from coordinate 17,527 downwards.
CTTCCGGCCGGTCTTCCACCAAAGCCCCGGTGACCATCCGTTGCCGTCTGACGTTTTTAAACGGATCAGAAAACCGTTCGACGGTTTAAAGGCGAAAACACCGCGTTCCACGGTTTCGACGTTGTCGATCTGGGCCAGCAAACGCCCGCTTTTCGTCGACAGTTTGTCGCGGGTCAGCACCAAACCGTCCGTGGTCGAAATGCGTAGCCTGTTGCCAGCCCACAAAACGCCCGCCCCCAACAGCACAAAGAACAATCGCCAAAGATCGGGAACGTCACCAATGGCCAGCGTCACCAGCAACACGGCCAATCCAATTAAGCAAAACAAGGCCATCCAGCGCCGCATTGGCGAGGGGCTGATCTCCAGCAATACTTCAGTGTCGTCGTTCACGCCTGTACCATCTGTTTCGCCATATCCCAATAAATCTGTTGTATCCGCACGCGGGACAAACGCCCACCTTCTCGGTACCACGTCATCACCCCGTTCAACATTGCAATCAAAGCCATAGTCGACACGCGGATATCCGCAAGCTTGAAGTCCCCGCTCATGTAGCCATCCGTCAAAATACATTCAACTTCACCTTCATAATCCCGGCGAAGCGCTTCAATTTGTTCGAAATTCTCAGGCGTGAGGTTGCGAAGCTCCATATAGGCGACGAAGATTTCATCGCTGCGGTCAACATGGTAATTGACGTGAAATCGCACGAAGGCTTCCAACTGCTGCATCGGTGTCCCGTCGATTTTTGCCAGCTGCCAAGCCTCAAGCGCGCGTTGCATATTGTCGCGCATCATGTCGTATAACAGCGTCTGTTTGTCAGGCGTATAAAGGTACAATGCACCCGCGCGCACGCCCACTTCGGCTGCAATCTCGCGCATCGACACTGCCGCATAGCCTGAGCGCGCAAATAGCCGAAGCGCCGCTGCGCGGATCGCGGGGCCGGTGATTTCTGCGTGCGAACCGGTTTTTCGGGCCATTTAACTGTTCTATCTGAACGGGTGTTCAGTTCAATCGGCATTTTCCCGGCTTTCCACTTTTTGCACACTGGTTTTTCCGCACAGGCAGGCATAACCTCTCGCCTATGCGTGTGATCTCGATCCTAATTGTCTTTTGCCTGGCTGGGTGCAGCGATTGGCCCCAAGCCGGTGGTGAGCAGTTTGCGCGCAGCACCGGGCCTTGGCCCGCGCTCGTGCCTTTGGGCGACGTTCTAGACAGCGCACCCACGGCGCACGGGCAAGATGCAGAACAACTTTCGGCGCGCGCGGCCTCTTTGAATGCACGGGCACGTATTTTAAGGCGAAACGCATCAACCCGCGACGAAATGGAAGCGCTTCGGGCCCGCCTTCCACGTTAGGCGGATTGCTCCCTTGGGGCGAAGCGGCTAACAGGCGGGAACAACAATACGGAGCCCATATATGTGCACCCCTCTTCGACTAGGAATCGCCGGATTAGGTACAGTTGGCGTTGGTGTTTTACGCATCGTTCAAAGGCAAGCCGCTTTGTTAAGCGCGCGCACGGGCCGCGAGATTACCATATCAGCTGTTTCCGCGCGAAGTCGGGATCGGGACCGGGGCGTGCGGATATCGGATTATGCCTGGGAAGATGATCCCGTGGCTTTGGCGCGCCGGGACGATGTGGATGTGTTTGTCGAATTGATGGGCGGTTCGGACGGGCCATCAAAGGCCGCGACCGAGGCGGCAATTGCAGCTGGCAAGGATGTGGTGACCGCGAACAAGGCATTGCTTGCGATGCATGGCCAGGCTTTGGCCGAAGCGGCCGAAGCCGCAGACGTTTCGATCCGCTATGAGGCAGGTGTTGCCGGCGGTATTCCCTGCATAAAGGCGCTTGGTGAAAGCCTTGCGGGCAACGAAATAACGCGCGTTATGGGCGTGATGAATGGCACCTGCAACTATATCCTGACGCGGATGCAGGACGCCGGGTTGGATTATCAGACTGTCTTCGCTGAATGCGAGGAATTGGGTTACCTTGAAGCAGACCCCACATTGGACGTAGGTGGCATTGATGCCGGTCACAAACTTGCGCTTTTGGTCTCGCTCGCCTTCGGAACCCGCGTCGACTATGGCGCCTTGCAGATCGAAGGCATAGAAAAGATCACCATCACCGATATCGAACAGGCCTCAGACATGGGCTATCGGATCAAGTTGTTGGGCGTGGCGCAGAAGACCGGGCGCGGGATCGATGCGCGGATGTCCCCCTGCTTGGTGCCCGCCCTTTCGCCTTTGGGCCAGCTTGAGGGGCCGATGAACATGATCGTTTTTGAAGGCGACAGCATTGGTCAGGTCGTTTTGCGCGGTGCTGGTGCTGGCGAAGGCCCGACAGCAAGTGCCGTACTGGGTGACATCTGTGATTTGGCGCGTGGGCATCGTCAGCCGATTTTTGGCATTCCCAGTTCCGATTTGGTTCCGGGCGAACGGGCCGCACGTTCAGCCCCTGCACCGTATTATATGCGGATGGAATTGGCCGACAAACCAGGTGCTTTGGCGAAAATCGCGACCGTTCTGGGCGACGCCGGTGTGTCCATCGACCGGATGCGCCAATACGGCCACGAAAGCGCCACGGCCCCGGTACTGATTGTCACGCATAAAGTACAAAGCGATGATCTGGTCCGCGCCGTTGAAGCGATGGAAAGCACAGGCGTTCTAGCCTCCGCCCCTGTCGCGATCCGCATTGAAGAAGTCTAAAAGACGAACCGCCAAATGCCCGAGCTGAAAATCTCGGCCAGAAGCAGCGCCAAGATCAGCGCGCGAATGCGCCAATCGGCAAACCGCCGAAGCAGAATGGCCGAAAACAAAACCGACAACCCACCTTCGATTGGCCCCACAATCCCGGCATGGGCACGACTATCCCAATAGCTGACGGGCCCGTTGTAAACCCAATCGCTAAAGGGCCAGAAATGTTGACGCGCATCATGGGTATGAAGCGGGAAATCAAGCGCCAGATGTAACAGGGCTGACGCTGCAAAAATCGCAACCAATCGCCAGCTGCGCCACAACGCAATACCCAGCAAGACGCCCCAAAGAAAAAAGCTGTTGTCGACGGCAAAAACCGCCTGCCATGCGTCCGAATAATAGTATTCGCGAAACACCGTCTGGGCCGGAACGCCCAGAATAAAAATCGAGACCCCAACCATGGCATAAAGCGACAAGTCCGGCACGAAGGCACCTAGAATTGCCGCTGTTAAGCTGCCCTTTTGGTCTTTTCTGGAAAAGGCCGTAGCGCCAAAAATGAGATGGGCGGGCGTGTTCACGTCTGCCCCTTGGTGCTGGTTCAGGTCAGATCGTCGGCGCTGAGCGCGCGCTTGATCTCGCGGCGAACCAGTTTGCGGACGTTGCGCGTGATTTGTTCACCAAGATCACCCTGTAGTTCGGCGCGGATCATACGGGCGATCAACAGGCGCGTCGCTTCTTCATCTGGCAAGGCGGCAAGTGCTGCAATGGCTTGATCGGAGTGTTCCGAGACGTCGCTTGCGCTATCATCGCCGTCAGTGTCCTTATCAGCTTCGCGGTTTTCCGTCTCTGTTGCGGCTGCGGGCATAGTGTCTGTTTCGGTTGATACGTCATCGGTGGGTGCGTCGTCTTTGGCTTCGATTTCCGTTTCGGGCACAAGCAAAAGGGCGTCAGACTTCGGCGTGGCGTCCGCATCCTCCGCATCATCGGGCGACAACAACTCAGAAGCCGTCACTTCGGGATCACTTATCCCGTCAAATTCGCCGGCATCGACATAATCTTCCGGCACATGCGCGCCGTCCATATCGGTGTTCGCAATGCCCATTCCGCTAAGGGAGGCAGCGACGGCTTTGGACAAAGCCGTGTCGAAATCTTCCGAGGTATCTTCGGCCTCTGCGGTGGTGGTGTCTGCAACCGGGTCGGCGACCTTGGGTTCGGCGTCTGTTTTGGCAGCGATTTCTGGACTGGTGTCCTCAGGGCTCGTTTCTTCAGACACTGGATTCAGTGGCGATGGGTCGGATATCGGGCGGCCCGCTTCGATCCGCGCCTCAAAAGCGCGAACGACGTCGTCGGGATCCGAAAATGCCGACACTTCGGCGCTGGTACGCGCGACCGTGGGCACATCTTCCGCCATCGGGGCTTCGATATCGGCATTGGCACCGGAAGTGTCCGATATTACTTCGGTTGCCCGCAGACTTTTCGGTTCAGCCACGGGTGCATCGGGACGTATTTTACTTTCGCGACGAAATTCGGGCGCATCCAATGCCTCGGCTTCGGCATCATTTTCATCCCCTGCATCATCCCCCGCGTCGCCATTGGCGGGCCCCGATTCAATCAGGGCAATCCGGCTCAAACGGCGGGTTTTGACGCGCTTGAGACTTCCTTCAACAACCGGAGGTCGCGTGTAAACAATGCGATCAGGCCGATGCTGCGCCTGATCTTCGCTGCCATCAGGTTCGAATTCGGTGTCTTGGCCACCAACCGCTTCTTCAAGTTCCGCGATCCGATCTTCGAGCGATCTGGCCGCGACCTGAACCGCGCGATCTTTCTGCACCATGTGGTCCTTGGTCAAAACCAAAGCACCCGGCCCCGTCGGCACTTCAGAGCGTGACTTACGGGGGATTTCACTGGATACCAACCGCCTGACAGACGACAGAACGTCTTCCACCTTTTGATCTGGCGTATCCGACATGTCCCTCAAATCTCCTGCCCTCGAAGACGCACATTACCCCTAGGCGCGCGCCGGGACAAGGTATTGATCCGGCGTTCGTTAATTCCGACCGATGGCCTTTAGGACACGATCCAACCGCTTGCCTTCCGGGCTAACGTTGTAAGTGGGGCCATCTTTTACCGCGTTGTAATAACTTGCCGGATCATAGATTGGCACGTTAAGACCAAGGTTTTGCGCGGTCAAATACCCAATTGAATCAAGAACTTGATAAGTGGCAATCTGGCGATCTGCCTGTGCCGAAACAAGGGCTGTTTGGGCGTCCAGTAATTCTTGTTCCTGATCCAGCACATCAAGGGTCGTTCGTGCACCCAGTTGCAATTCTTCCTGAATGCCTTCCAGCGCCAATGCCGCGGCAGCAACCTGCCGGTTCGATGCATCAATGCTTGCAATGGCAACCGCCAAATTCGCATAGGCATTGCCGACCTGTTGATCGACCAGCAAACCGGTTGTATACAACTGGGCCCGCACCTGATCGCGCAGGGCCTGCGCCTGTCTTTGACCCGCAGCAATCCCGCCGCCTTGATAAATCGGGCCCGTCAAAGCGATACCCAGCCGTGTCAGGTCATCACCATCATCGTCGATTGAAAAGGCACCTGTTGCATTCAATGTCGGATAGACTTGGCGACGGGCCTGCTCAACCGCCAGTTCGGCGGCTTTGACCTGATGCTGAACCTGCAAAACCTGTGGATTATTGCGCTGCGCTTGCGCGCGTGCCGCGTCGGTTGTTTCGGGAATGGCCGGTGCACGCGGAGGCGCTTCGAGACGCCCCGGGAAACGACCCACTATGGATTTAAATAACTCGCGCGCCTGGGCCAATAGACCTTGATCCGCCGCCAATGCGCCCCGCGCCGCAGCAACACGCGCTTCGGCCTGACTGACATCCGTGCGGGTCACTTCACCCACTTCGAACCGATCTCGCGCAGCGCGCAATTGTTCAACCAAAAGACGCACGTTGTTCTGGCGCAACCCGACAAAAGCTTCAGCACGGCGCACATCGAAATAGGCCGTGGCGGTGTTCAGCAAAATCGTGTTTTCAATGTCAATCAAGGCCGCTCTGGTTGCCAGAACGCTTTCCTTTGCAACATCGACACCCAATTTCGAGCGTCCAAAGTCATAAAGCAGCAGACTGCCCGTAACACTTGCAGTCAGCTCAAACTCATCGGAAAACGATGGCGTTGTGTAATCCCCGTTTAACGCATAGGAAATGACTGGTCGCAACGCCGTCAAAGCCAAAGCCACGTCCTCATCAGCAGCGCGTAAAACGGCCCGATTCTGATCGATCAGCCCGCTCGTACGATAGGCGGTTGCCAGAGAATCTGACAACGTTTCACTGATCACGGGGTTTGCAAAGATCAAGGCGCTCGCAAACGCTAGTGAGACTGTTCTAGTCCAGGTTCGCATGAGTAAATTCCCGACTTCATTAAAGGGCAAAACTTGGCGAGGCTTCGAACCCCGGCAAAACAGGTGCGTTTGCATTGAAAGCAAAACGCCAGTTTACAGCGTCTGCGCCCTTGTAACCCACCCTAACGGCCCCCAAAGCGCCATCCACAAAGATCGCGACAATACGCCCGCCTTCTTTTAGCTGATCTGTCAGCGCGTCCGGCATGGCCTGAACTGCGCCTTCGACAAGGATCACATCGTAAGGACCATGCTGTTCAGCCCCCTCGGCAAGCGGGCCTTCGACCACGGCAACATTATCGGCAGATGTTTCAGCCAACATTCGCTCTGCTTCCGCCACACGCTCGGCCGTATCTTCCAGCGCAATCACCGCTTCCGCCATCTTTGCCGCCAAGGCAGACGAATAGCCAAGCCCCGATCCGATATCCAATACCAGCTCATTCGGCTGAATATCCGCCACATCCAACATCTTGGCCAATGTCCGGGGATCCAACAAGACGCGCCCCTGCCCGATTTCAACGTGTTCGCCCGCATAAGCCGCTTCACGACGCTCGTTCGGAACAAAGGCTTCGCGCGGCACAGTCAGCATCGCATCAATGATCGGAAATTTGGTCACATCAGAAGGTCGAACCTGCGTATCGACCATGGTTGTGCGGCGTTGTGAAAAGTCGGTCATTCACTAAACTCTTTCGTTTAGAAGCGTCGCCCCAATCAACCATAGAACCGAAGGTCCGGCAAGCGTTCCTGTCTTAGGATATACGCGCAAATGGTCGCTATCAGACGATTTTCTCTAGTTGCTCCAGCGGTCTCACAAACACGGTTAACGTGCAAGCGATGCGTTGATCTTAGTCGAAAAAGATTGCGAAATTGCAACTGGCCACATCAAAATTGTGTATGTGTCTTCGAATGCGCCTGCCTGGCATGTCGGCAGAATATACCAAAGAGCGCATTTCAGGCCTTGCTTTCCAAGAAAAACCGGCCTAGCTCCCCCGAACACGAGGCGAGTTGGCGGAGTGGTTACGCAGCGGATTGCAAATCCGTGTACACCGGTTCGATTCCGGTACTCGCCTCCAAACAAAATCAATCGCTTAGCAGAAAACCACAAACCTCCATAAGGGTCCTAGGCACATTTTAGGCTCATCCGAAGTGCGGTTCCGGTATGATTAAATATGTGCACGCACAAACGAATGAATCTGCATTTGGCCGGTGGCAACTCGACGATCCCCGCGTGGATTAGCGGTTCGTTGACATTCATCGAACGTGATTGTGGAAGCTGACATTCGTACAAAGCGCAGCTAACGACGGCAGAGAGCCTATACCCAAAAATTGTGCAAATGCAGCGAAGGTCGGTTTTCTTCGGGGGCAAGGCAAAAACCATGATTCATCGGCTAACTTTCCGCGCCACGTAAAAATAGCTGAACGACCCGAATCAAGGGGCTGGGTCAACTGAAACGGCTTCTACTCGTCATCTGTCTCCTCAGTTGGAGAACAGGCTAATCATAAACCGAGGACTTTTCGGGGGAGCACGTCATAGGTAATGGCCAATGGCATCCTATCCTCAAGTTTTCAGGTTGGATACGAAGCTAGCATGCGGTTAACATACTTGCATGTTTGACATGTGAGAAAGTGAATGACTGCCAAAAGAGCTCTCGCGAAAATTTACAGCGCCGTGTTTTTTCTTTCCTTGTGCGCATTTTTTTATTCAGCCTTACCGGCAATTTCCGCGAACGAGCAACGTCTCCAAGAAATCAGCTCGCGCTACATGGACGATTGGATTTTTGTGTCTTCCGCTGATCCCGGACAGCCGATCCATCAACTCATTTTCGTCGGAAAAGAACCTGAAGTGCCGGTAGGTCTCTTTCTTTTGCTTCAGAAAGCGGGAAGTGAAGTCAAGCGAGTGACATATGCGAACGAAGCCGAAGCAGCGAGATTGGTGGCGGCACAACCATATTCGTACTCTGTACTGCTTGCCGGTCGAAAGGCATCCTCGCCAGCTCTTGCTACTATCTTCACTGAACCTCAGCGAACCTTTGTTGTCGGTGTCACGGAGGGAGCTTACCACTTCGCCGACTTTGCAAACGGAACTATGTACCCAGTCGACCAGTACGTCGACAACGCAATTAAGCCGAACGAACGCATTCTCATTTTCAACGGTTATCTCAGCCCAACAAAGAACAGGCTTGCGGCTGTGTATCTAGATGAGACCGTGGAACGATCTGAGCTACCGAATCTACTCGCCTTGGTGGACTCAACATTTCTTGAGGTGTTGCCCTTAACTGGGAATGAGTCAGATTTCCGAGGCGGAAAGTCGGGCGGTGCAAGTGCAATAGTGACCACGGGAGCCGAGCTAAATTCCGAGAGTATTGTGGCCGCGATAGGGCCGATCAGACGCCTGAAAATGAGACGAATTGGTGATATTGCTGGCTTCTCTGAAATAACAGACGAAATCCAAAACCCTTCGAATATCGATGTAGGCGCGAAACAACTGAGACTACTATCCAAAGGAGATGTTGGGGTAACTTCTGTCCCCTTAAGCAGTGACCCAGAGACTCCGATGCAACGCGCGAACGGAGCAAAAGACTATAGTTCATACTTCAGAGATCACGAGGCAAACGAATGTGAACTAATTCAGCACAGTTCTGATCGCAAAAGCGAGCGAGTTGCACTCGTAATCGGCACTGGGAGCTACCATCCAAAAATCGGATGGCTAGAGTCGCCAGTAGACGACGCACTCGCGACCGGTGAGGCACTACTGAGCTTAGGCTTTGACATTTTTCTGCTTACTGAGGGAACTGCCGAAGCAGTAAGGGCATGCGCTGAACGGGTATTCTTCGAATTCAAAGGGGCGGACGTAGCTGCGCTTTACTTTTCGGGACATGGCGTCCAGATCAACGATGAGAACTTCATGGTGCCCGTGGATGCTCAGCCAGGGTTAGTTTCTGACTCATCAATGGTGTCAATTAGTTACCTCATGAATGGGCTCCGGAAAATTTCACGAAGCACTTTGGTGTTTCTTGACGCCTGTAGGAATAATCCATTCGAAGGCAGTTCCGGGAACGGCCTTGCAGCAATAGGCATACAAACGGAAGGCGATTTCATAGACCCTGCGACTAATGAGTTCGCCGTCGTCTACGCAACTTCACCAGACAGCGTTGCTTCAGAAGGAAGAAAAGGCCACCTCAGCCCGTTTACCGAAGCGTTGGTGCAGCAACTTGGTGAGACAGGAATGTCTTTGCAGGAAGTGTTAGTCAACGTCAGCGCATCTGTGGGGAGAGCGACAGACTGGGCACAAACGCCCTTTACTCGCTCGACACTATCGAGAGTCCTATACCTTAATGGCAGCGTCACCTTTGACGAGTTAATCGCATCTTCAAAATCGAAGGCAGAAGAAGCCGAAAATAAACTCTATGCCGCAGACCTGAAGGGTGCGATTCAATTGGCATTGGAGTCAATACCAAAAGATATTTCCGAATACGAAGCAAGAACATACTTTTCACATTCCGTACGTGCTCTTGAATTCTTAAATTTCTTGCAAATGATCGATATAGACGGATCAGAGGCAAAAACCGTTTCGGGTTCGGTGGGGCAAAACTGGAAGTATGCAATCGTTGCAAGTGCGAACGAAGCTGTCGAGAAAGCATCGATAGTAGATGTAGAGACTGGGAGCATAGTAGCTGAAGTCCCACTAAGCTCAGAAGGACCGTACTACTTCGGCCCTTCCTCCATCGCTGACACTCAAGACGGGAGCATGGTTGCTGTACCAAACGGACAAGGTTCAATTTTCGTTCTGGATTTGAAATCAAAAAATTTTAAACAATTGATTTTAGTCGAAGCTGATCTGGATAATCAATATCGTTACCAAATCAGATTTATGGAGTTCGATCGAACAGCTTCCAAATTACTCGTTCACACCGAGAGTCAGGGAGTTTTTGTATTCGACACCGAAAACGGCGAGCTAATCCGCCGTTTTGATACAATAAGCTTACCCAGTGGAGAATTTAACATCATTCGAGCTGGACGAAGCGCCGAGTTCAGATTTCTGGATGATGGAAGAATTTGTTTCATGGCAAGCAGACGCCAAAGTGTGAACAGCCCTCGTGCAGGCGACTGGACATTTCTTGCAATTGGAAAAATGGACCTATCCTCATCAAAGATCGATGATCTGCTTTGGACCAACACACGTTGGCAACACTTGACTTTTGATTGCGCGAATACCGGTGAGTTTGCTCTGCTCAACGGTCGTGTACTTGAAGAAGATAAAGAGTATTCTCACATCGAGACACCTCATTCCTTTCTCATTGACGCCGAGTCAGGAAGCTCAATAGTCAGCCACGATGCCAATGCCTACTTCTCAGCAGATTCTCGTCGGGCATTGTTTGCAAGTAGCGACCGCGTAGCGCTCTACGATCTGAAGAAGCAGCAATTTATTCCATTCCGCCTGACGGCAGAACTTGCGGCTTGGGTAAACCCTTCTGCTCCTGTCGCATTGAGTGGCAAGATTAGCAGTGAGAGCTATGTCGAGTCCGTAACTGTGTCGCCGAGATTTTTTGAGTTAGATATACCATTTGAAGAACTCATTGACAGGACACTACGAAAGCTGGAACCTGCCATAGTCGAAGAAATCAAAAACAGTCAGCCATTACTTCCGAGCAGATAACGTACTAAAGAGCACCTCGGTGTATCTTCCAAATTCTGGGTCCCTTTTTCGCTTTTCGCTTTGATAGGCAATCGTATAAATCCAAAAGCTTTGGGCTGCGGAACCAAAGTACTCAACAAGCATTTCTTCGTGGCAAAGCGCCTGTTCGACACACAAACTCATCTTGTCGAAAAAGTAGAACAGCCTGCTGATAGCGATGTCAAAATTGACATCTGGTTCCACAAGTCGCTTTTGAACAAAGGCCAATGTGGGACCATCAATGTTTTCGCCGCTGTCGCCAAGTAGGTCACTTGCTTCTACTTCCAGGGATCGAACAAGCTGTCCAAAATCACTAAAGGCTGCTTGATATCCACGCGTCTCCCACTCTTCAACTATCTGAAAGGACTTCTCGATCTTCTCATTTTCCAAGTATGCATTGTACTGCAGGTAGGTTACCAACATTCCACAGATCAAAACCGTCAGCGTGACAGGTTTGCTGCCAATCTCGGCCAAGAGGAGCTTTCCTACTCTTGAGATTGGACTTGAAAAAAGCACCCGTATCAATTCACTGCCCTGGCCGACTTTCGCACAAATCGACAAGATCAAGAACTCTACTAGGTTCAAAGGTCTCCTTGTCAGCGAGAATTTCTCTTCTCAAACAATTCATTCCGTTTTCATCAAGGTAGATTTTTGCGCCATTCGCAAAACCGGGGTCGCCTATGGCCGGGACGACGGACTTGTCTCCAGGTATTGGCTCCGCAGTGCACGCATCCAAGTCGACTTCGACAAAGTTCCTTTTAGCCCGAGTCAACTTGGTCAAACGCTCATCAAAAGATTCCAAGAAACACTGAGCGCGAGCTTCATTCAAAAAAACGACCGGACTGCAAAAATCGCAAAGGACCGGCGATAACGCGAGTAAACCAGCGGAAAAAAGAGATAAAAGATACATGGGTTTGTTGTAGCACGGTTTCTGACCTCAATTGACTAGCATGGGGTGTCCACCGCGTCCACAGGCATTGCCTTTCCCAGTCTTAGTAACAACTAGACCGCCCAGACGAAATTTTTCGATGTCAGTGCTCGGTCAACCCAAACAAGTTGAGAACAGATTGAATTGTTGGACAGATGTTGGACAACTGAACCCGGCACGAACCGAGGACGCTGCTGCGAATGCCTGCGAGCAAAACTCTGTTTGTGACGCTTGTTCCCTTCCCGTTGCCGGAAGAAACCTTGACGTGTGCCCTCAGACGCTTCGCCCTCCAAGCGTACGTCAGATGGCAACACTGCGTCGCTAGAAATGAAATCTTGCAACTCAATATCCTTAGAAATTGTGCCTCTACAGCCAGACTCTTCGAGAAGCGTAGCTGCGACTTCCCTTGCTTCGATAGAAGTGCGACCTTGTAAGTAAACTAAGTGCATCAGGCGTCTCAGAGATCGATCCGCTTCGACCGAGGGATGCTCATCCCACGAAGGATATCATTCAGACAAAGATTCGTTTAGTTCAGCAATCCCGGCCTGCTGATCATCCGCAAACCGGCCGTCAATGAGTTGAAGATTCAAGGTCTGCTGTTTAACGAAAAAAGGTACAAATCAGGCACAGAATTCATTGCTGGATTTTGCGACGCTGTTATTAATTAGAATCAGATAGATAATGACTATATCGTATCGGACAATTATTCCGTGTACACACATAACCATCTGATATTATTGAAATTTAATTCGATTGCAAATCCGTGTACACCGGTTCGATTCCGGTACTCGCCTCCATTTGTTTTCAATGACTTAGCGGATATTCACACTCGTTGAATGGTCGTTTAGGCTCAGATTAGGCTCAAAGATACTCATCTTTAGCCAAAATAGCTGACCTGAATTCCACCCATTTCTTCGAACAGGCGCACGATGGCAAAGGCGTCGAGCTAACAACTAGTGGCTGATCGACCTACCAGTGTTCTGACACCGCGAAATTTCAACGTTGTTAGTAGTACCAAATCTTGAAACCAGTTCTTTGGCATCTTGCTCTTCTTCACAAAAAACGCAGACCGTCGGGCCAAGTGAACTCAACGTAGCCGCGTAATGGGAGCACGAATTTAATTCCACTATCAATTCTTTTTGCCTAGGCCAAAAATCAATCTCACGAAGTTTAAACCCATTGCATGAAGTTGCACGGAGTCCAGACTTGAATTGACTGAAGTCCTCAAGCAAAATTCCGGCTGGAATTTCTACAAACATACCGTATGCACTGAGCAAACACTCCTTTGCACAAATAGGGCTGTTACGTGAGAAAAAATCACGCTCAAGTACGGAATCGAATTCTTCGGTCGGCGACGGAGAGATTAATGCGATGCACCAGCTTTCAGGCCAATCCAATCGGGATAAACCAACAGATAATGGTCCATTTGAGGATGAAGATGGTTCGTAAACGGAATCGTTTTTTACTCCCAAATCTAAAGAAACTCCCCCTTCAAAATAAGTTGCAATTCCGACGCCAGAGGTTCTTCCTCGTCCGCTTGCCATTATGAGCTCATGCTTAGTTAATCCTAAAGAATACAATTCCGAGTAAGCTTCGACTATTGCGAGCTTCAACGCCGTGCCACTTCCGAGGCCAACATGTCTTGGCGTCAACCGGCCAAAAGTAATATCAACACCGGTCATTTTCCTACTGGATAAAAAATCGTGAATTGAATCCACGAAAACTCCGGTGTTGCTTTCGACGCGAATGCCAGCGTCATTTCGCTTTTTCAGCGTCACTTCGGTACTGTGGCTATTTAGTGCGAGTCCACAGCCACCGTACTTTCTCGACATCTCATCCGAAAAACCAACCAAACCCAAATGAATCCTGCTAGGTGCGACTATCGTAACCAATGTTCCACAGGCCAATCTTGATCAATTAGAAGTTTCGCAAAACGTGCATCGTCATTCGATTTTCCGCTACCGTGCGAATATCGATCAATGTGTTCCAGTTGCCTGAAACCTGACTTACCAAGAAGGCAACGATCGTACCTAGAGCCAACTAGGTTTGACACATGGAAGGTGGTTTGCGGACACAAATCTGATATGCGAGCGGACAGCAACTTCAAACGCGTTTCATAAGCTCGATTGATTTCGACAGGAATTCCTAACACTCGTTCCAATGTGTTCATTTCCGTGGAAACAATATCAAATACTGAAAGGGCGCTCGACAAAATTTCTGTAGAAACAAACTTCCATATGCTGTGAGGGCTCAGTTCCAAAGCAAGAAAACACTGGGGTCTTGTGTCACGAAACAACCGAAGTGATTGACATATTTCAACAGCGCGCGTTCGAAGAAAGTATCCGTCAACGTACAGACAATCCACTGCCGGTACAGTGGCGACTTCGTCAAATAAACCACCGATGTCGCAGACATCTACTGGTGATCGTTCAGGTCCATATACCCTTCGACCAACATGTTGATTGTTATCTTGCAGATACAAAAGCACAACAACCGACTCTCCGCTGCCTTCAGAGGGTATGAGCTGAATCGGCAAATCCTGTTGAGTCGCCATTTTGGAAACAAGATCGGCAGCCCAATTGTCGCCATTGCTGGTAAGCGCAAGAAAGTCCACCCCTGCACCCAAACCGTGCGCGATTCTGGCAAAGTTGTATCCGGTGCCGCCCAGCTCTACTTCCCAGTTTACAAAGGCCTGATGCTCATCATTCGAAACCAACTCGGCTGAAACGCCTCGAGCAATCATGTCGACGTGAATTGCGCCGAGAACGATGATATGCATTCGCTAAGCGTCGTTCCAGTGCCTATTGTCGGCAATTGACTCTAGCGCTTTACGGCAAGGCGCAAACATTTTTTTGGGAAGATCTTCAAGGTCGTGCCAGCCCCACCCTTCGTTAAAATTCTTTTCATTCACAACAGGTTCACCATCAAAGTCAGTGACTTCAAATTCAAAGTCAATGTAGTGCCTGCCGTACTCAACAATGTTGCTCACGCAAATGAAGCGACATGCATTAACTACAATGCCTGCTTCTTCAAGAGCTTCTCTTTTGACAGCATCTTCAAGTTTCTCACCGAATTCTAGTCCACCACCAGGCCAACCATATTCACCCTCTCCGTGCGCTCCTTTTCGTCTACCTAAAAGAACCTGATTTCCCTTTCGTATCATTACACCAACGCCGACTGCTGGTCGCTTGTCAGAATATTTATGGTGATCGTCAGAACCTTTTTCCATAGTCGCTCCAGTTTAACATTAATCTGTCGTTTCTTCATCAAGACTAGAAACGAATTTCCCTCGTCCTTTCGCCTTGAAAGCTGGTCGAGACAGTTTTTCATCAGACCACATCTTTTCAAAATGTTCAGAAAAAACTGTGAACAAGGGACCACTTTGTGAAACGAGAAATGTAGGTGTATTCCTGCTCTGCTCGCCGACAATATAGGGCCCCCAGAAAATCTCTCCGTCTACTCGACAATAATTCACAGATGGCAAGCAAGTATATAACCTCACATCAAAACTGTCAGGAAAATTCTTCTTTAACTTGAGGGTCGACTTGATAAACATCGACACATCTTCACCAATCGAACCAATCGAATTGTTCTCTTCAATGTCGCGCTGGTCGGCTGTACTAAATTCTCCATTTGGCCAACTCGGATCAATTAACAGCACTCGAATTTTCGCCTTGGACAACCACATTGGAAACTCGTTAAGAAAGTCTTCGCGCAAAGCTCGCAAACCAAATCCGTAGAAATCAATTTTCTGTCGAGCTGCAGCGAAGCGTTCTTGATATTCGTCTTTAATGTGAACTGATCGTCCGGCAAACGCATCCACAAGCCCTATGCTTTCTAGTCGCAGTCGCCTTTCTTCTTGTTCTTTGGTGTAGCGAACATAAAAGAAGATGACCCAACCGACTAAACCAGTGGCTATGATCGAGGTTCCAATGGCAACACCTAAATTACTAAGGTTGTTTAAGGCGTCCCCCTCAAAACCGGCAGTAGCCAAGAGCTCATCTGAACTTGAAACAAAAAAGAGACCTAACAAGAAAACCACTACGTGAATAAGTAGGTATACAACACTATTCGAGTTCAGCGACTTCTGCATTTACTTGGTCAGCCTTTTTAGTCAAAAATGAGTACAAAGTGCTTTCTATGTTTTTCATAGAAGTGTCTAAAAAATTCGAATAAATGTCAATGGCTTACGCAAACCCCCGCAAAATATGCATTTCCCAAGTTAGGAAGCGGAGCCTTGTGAGATACTCTCGAAAGCTCAGAGACATAGCTGATTGTTTTTATGGTGGTCAACTTCCTTGGGGCCTGATCGGATGTAAATCTTACTAGACGGGGTCATGTGAGTGCGTTCTCTATCACGCTCTCAGACGCATCTAATAAGTTGACCATTTGGCAGCATCTTCGTCTCGTTGCGTGGTTCTCAATAGGTCGCAAAGCTTTGGAAAAGTTCGATCTTCGCCTCGCAAATGCGCACATATCATGACAAGCGATTTAGTGGCCCCTTGTCATCTTCCTGACCCGATTGTTTGCCATGAAGAATATCAAGCAGAGGTATAATTGTTCGAGATGTGTCTCGCAAATGGGCACCAACACAGACAGAACTCCCAAGTTGCCCCTCTCGAAGCCAATTATAGGGCTCTAAACATACGTCTTTTTCGATGACTGTCCGGTTCGAGAAGCAGTTTTGGACGATTACCCGCTTTTCGTCCGGTTCTGCCAATACATGAAGCTCTGCAAGGCTTTTCATCAGTTCGAGGAATTTCATATGGTTGGCTTCCTCGGTGGCTGGGTCGGGCAAATTCGCCAGCTCTTCTTTCAGTTCGGCAAGTCGTAGCTTTCCGTCCCGTTCGCGGTTCTGGAAGGCGGTGTTGTCAACAACACCATCAATCAGCAAATCCGTCAGCCGTTTTAAGCGCTTGGTTTCATCGGCGATGCGCAGTTCAAGCGATTGAATCGCTTCGGCCTGGTTGGATATGGCCTGGTTCTTCTTCCACTGCAGTTTGAGTTTCCGGGCTTCATCTTCGTCGATGATAAGTGTTCTCAGCTGTCCAATGATGGCGACCTCAAGCACGTCTTCTCGTATTGTTTTGGTGTCGCAGGCGGATGTTTGGCACCGATAATATACGCGGCCCTTTTGCCGTTCCGGCGACATCGGTGCATCACACAACCCGCATCGAAACAGACCCCGGTAGAGATGGTTGTGCCGGGATACTTTCTTTCCACATTTTCCGGACTTGATGTCCTGCACGCGGCGAAAAAGAGCCGTCGGGATAATCGGCTTGTGGATACCGTTGAAGGTTTGCCCAGTAGCTTTGATGTGGATGAGACCTGTGTAGAAGGGGTTGTTCATGATGGTTTCAATACCATGCATACACAGTGGATTGCCTTTGGTGTTGCGCAACCCGCGCCGGTTCATTTCCTTGTGCAGCGACCGAAACGAATGTTGGCCACTGGCATAGAGTTCGAACATCTCGCGGATCAAATGCGCATATTTGGGATCAAGGGTTTTAGGCGCGCCTTTTCCATTGTCCAGGTACCCAATCGGTGCTTTGAACGGGTACAGACCCTGCTTGAGACGTGCATAAAGGCCCTTTCTAGCTTCTTCGCGCAAGTTGAAGATGTAGTCTTCCGCAATGACTGCTTGCAGGTTGGCAGACAAGCGTCCGCCACGCGTCTCGAAGTCAAGGTTATTGACCTGCGCCCCTAAAACTCCTCCAAATTTGTGTAGAGTCCGCCCAACAAAAGGACGGACGAATGAAGGCACGATTTACGGATGAACAGATCATTTCGATGATCAAAGAACAGGAAGCTGGCGAGAAGACTGCCGATGT
>CALKXV010000031.1 GCA_938005545.1 uncultured Paracoccaceae bacterium | reverse complement strand
AAGACGAATTCCTCCTCGCAGCAACCGCCCAAAACCTCCGCAAACTCGCCAAACTGCGCCCAATGGGCTCCATAACGGCATAAAGCCAACGCAGGTTGCTCAAAACAATCTCATCAGCTCACCAAACAAGCCGAGTTTTTCCACAATATCAGCCCAGAACCCGCCATTCAAACCTACAATTCCAAAAACTCGACAGCATCACCCCTGCATAAATGGGACAAAATACCCTACTCCGCCGCCACTTTCGCCAGACCCAACATCTCGGCCAGATAGCGACCCGTGTGGCTTTCACTGACGCGGGCCACGTCTTCGGGCGTGCCTGCCGCTACGATCTCGCCGCCGCCGTCGCCGCCTTCCGGGCCGATGTCGATGATGTGGTCTGCGGTTTTGACGACGTCGAGGTTGTGTTCGATCACCACCACCGAATTGCCCTGATCGACCAGTTCGTGCAGCACTTCCAAAAGCTTCCGAACGTCCTCGAAATGTAACCCCGTTGTCGGTTCATCCAGAATGTAAAGCGTCCGTCCCGTCGCGCGTTTCGACAGTTCTTTTGAGAGTTTCACCCGCTGAGCCTCGCCGCCCGACAGCGTTGTCGCCTGTTGGCCGACCTTGATGTAACCCAAGCCGACCCGCATCAACGCGTCCATCTTTTCGCGGATCGACGGCACCGCCTTGAAAAATTCTTGCGCGTCTTCGACTGTCATGCCCAAAACATCGGCAATCGACTTGCCTTTGAACTTGATCTCCAGCGTCTCGCGATTATACCGCGCGCCCTTGCAGGTTTCGCAGGTGACATAGACGTCGGGCAGAAAGTGCATCTCGATCTTGATCACACCATCGCCCTGACAGGCTTCGCAGCGCCCGCCTTTGACGTTGAAGCTGAAGCGACCGGGCTTGTAGCCGCGCGCCTTGGATTCCGGCAAACCGCTGAACCAATCGCGGATTGGCGTGAAGGCCCCGGTATAAGTCGCAGGGTTCGAACGTGGCGTACGACCAATGGGGCGCTGGTCGATGTCGATGACTTTATCCAAATGTTCCAAGCCCTTGATCGTCTCGCAAGGGGCTGGCGTTTGGCGCGCGCCGTTCAATGCCATCGAGGCGGTTTTGAACAAGGTCTCAATCGTCAGCGTCGATTTACCTCCGCCGGAAACCCCCGTCACACAGACGAACTTGCCCAAGGGGAATTCAGCCGTGACGTTCTTTAGATTGTTGCCAGTGGCTTTCACGACCTTGACCGATTTGCCTTTTTTCCCGGCGCGCCTTTCGTCCGGGATCGCGATTTTGCGCCGCCCGGACAGATAGTCACCAGTTACACTTTTCTTGTTCTTGATGATCTGTGCCGTGGTGCCTTTGGCCACGACTTCGCCACCGTGAACTCCGGCACCGGGGCCGATATCGAAAACATAGTCCGCCTCGCGGATCGCTTCTTCGTCGTGTTCAACCACGATCACCGTATTTCCCTGATCGCGCAGGTTCTTCAGCGTCTGCAACAAGCGGCCATTGTCCCGCTGATGCAGGCCAATCGAAGGTTCGTCCAGCACATAGAGAACACCGGTCAGGCCAGAGCCGATCTGTGACGCCAATCGAATACGCTGAGATTCTCCGCCCGACAGGGTTCCAGAATTCCTTGATAACGTCAGATATTCCAAGCCGACATTGTTCAAGAAGCCAAGACGTTCGCGAATTTCCTTTAAGATCGCGCGCGCGATTTCGTTCTTCTGTTTCGTCAGATTTTTCGGCGCCGCCTCAACCCAGGCCAAAGACTGGCTGATCGACATCTGCACCACTTCACCTGCATGAAGCCCGCCGATTTTCACCGCCAAAGCTTCGGGACGCAAACGAAATCCGTCGCAAACACCGCAAGGGCGGTTGTTCTGATAGCGCTCAAATTCCTCGCGAATCCAGTTGGAATCCGTTTCGCGATAACGCCGTTCCATGTTCGGAATGACGCCTTCGAAGGGCCGCGACACTTGGTAGACGCGTCCACCTTCGTCATAGCGGAACGAAATCTCTTCTTTGCCCGAACCATAGAGGAAAACCTGCTGCACATGGGCATCAAGGTCTTTCCATTTGGTGTTCGCATCGAATTCGTAGTGTTTGGCAATCGCCTCAATCGTCTGTTTGAAGTACGGGCTCTTGCCCTTCCGCCAAGGCGCCAAGGCCCCGTCATAAACTTTCAAGTTTTGGTCCGGCACCACGAGGCGTTCGTCAAAGAACAGCTCGACACCCAAACCGTCGCATTCCGGGCAGGCTCCGAACGGCGCGTTGAACGAAAACAAACGGGGTTCAATCTCGGGGATGGTGAACCCCGAAACAGGACAGGCAAAGTTTTCCGAAAACGTCAGACGCTCGGGGTCGCCGTCCTTCGGAGCAGTTTCTAAAATCGCGATCCCGTCGGCCAGATCCAAGGCGGTGCGGAACGAATCTGCCAGCCGGGTCGCCAGATCGTCCTTCACAACCAAACGGTCGACGACCACGTCGATGTCGTGGCGAAATTTCTTGTCCAGCTTCGGCGGATCGTCCAACTCGTAAAAGTCGCCGTCGACCTTCACACGCTGAAACCCTTGTTTGCGAAGTTCCAGAAACTCTTTCCGGTACTCGCCTTTTCGATCCCGCACGATGGGGGCCAGCAAATAGGCGCGTGTGCCCTCCTCGAGTGCCATCACCCGATCGACCATGTCCTGAACTTGCTGCGCCTCAATCGGCAAACCGGTTGCGGGCGAAAACGGCGTGCCCGCGCGGGCAAACAGCAAACGCATATAGTCATAAATCTCGGTCACCGTGCCGACAGTTGACCGCGGGTTCTTTGAGGTGGTTTTTTGTTCAATTGAAATTGCGGGCGACAGACCGGTGATGTGATCCACATCCGGCTTTTCCATCATGTCCAGAAACTGTCGTGCATAGGCCGACAGGCTTTCCACATAGCGCCGCTGGCCTTCGGCATAGATCGTATCAAAGGCGAGCGACGATTTGCCGGACCCGGACAGCCCGGTGATCACCACCAGCTGGTTGCGCGGGATATCAACGTCGATGTTTTTCAGGTTGTGTTCGCGCGCACCGCGCACTTCGATATTCTTCTGCTCGGCCATGGCACCCTCTCGACAGAACGCGAACCAAAGAGATAGCGAAGCTTTCGGCGAACTCAATGGCGTTAATAGAACATTACCAGAACATCCAGGCATGGTCACGCGGATTTCGTGAATTTCCTGTGGATAACCTGCGAGGGAAGAAACCGCGCCTGATCAACACGCTATTTTGGCGTTTGTCCTTTTGGAAAAGCCCGCCGGTAGGCTAGAGAAGCAGTGCCGCTTTCGCGCCCACCAATCCCTAAAAGTGGATCACGCGGTCATATGCATCCAGCACGCTTTCGTGCATCATTTCTGATAAAGTGGGATGCGGGAAAACCGTGTTTATCAAGTCTTCCTCGGTCGTTTCCAACTGTCGCCCAACCACATAGCCTTGGATCAACTCGGTCACTTCCGCACCGATCATATGTGCACCCAGTAACTCGCCAGTTTTCTCGTCAAAAACCGTTTTCACAAAACCTTCGGGTTCGCCTAAGGCAATCGCCTTGCCGTTGCCGATGAATGGGAAACGCCCGACTTTGACCTTATAGCCCAGCTCTTTGGCCTTGGCTTCGGTGTACCCGACACTGGCGACCTGTGGATGGCAATAGGTACAGCCAGCGATGCTTTCGGGCTTTACTGGATGAACCTTGTTCTTACCGGCGATCATTTCGGCGACCATGACACCCTCGTGCGATGCCTTGTGTGCCAGCCATGGCGCGCCCGCGATATCACCGATGGCATACAGCCCATCAACGCCGGTGCGGCAATATTCGTCCGTAACAACATGGGTTCGGTCGATTTTCACGCCCAAAGCTTCCAGCCCCAGACCTTCGACATTGCCAACGATGCCAACCGCGGAAATAACAGTGTCGAAGTCGTGCTTTTCAACTTTACCGCCCATTTCGATGTGCGCGGTGACTTTGCCTTTGGCGCGGTCTAACTGCTTGACCATCGCTTTTTGCAAAATCTTCATGCCTTGTTTTTCGAACGCTTTTTTCGCAAACGCCGAAACCTCTTCGTCTTCAACGGGCAAAACACGGTCCATCACTTCGACGACGGTGGTATCAGCGCCAAGCGCGTTGTAAAAACTAGCGAATTCGATGCCGATTGCACCTGATCCAATGACCAGAAGTTCCTTTGGCATATGGGGCGGCGTCAGCGCGGCCTTATAGGCCCATACCTGCTTGTCGTCTGCTTCAAGGCCCGGCAATTCGCGGGCCCGCGCACCGGTCGCCAAAATGATCGATTTGGCGGTCAATTCCTCGGTGCCTTTTTCGCCTTTGACCGACACCTTGCCTTTCCCGGGCAATGTTGCTTCGCCCATAAAGACGTCCACTTTGTTTTTCTTCATCAGATGCCCGACACCGCTGTTTAGCTGTTTCGCCACCCCGCGCGATCGTTTCACAACCGCGTCCAGATCGTAATCAATGTTTTCGGCTTTCAGACCAAATTCCTTTGCGCGGTGCATCAGGTGGAACACTTCGGAAGACCGCAACATCGCTTTCGTCGGCATACAGCCCCAGTTCAGGCAAATCCCGCCCATATGTTCGCGCTCGACGATTGCAACTTTCAAGCCCAATTGGCTGGATCGAATGGCTGCAACATAACCCCCAGGGCCTGCACCAATCACAACGACATCAAAGGATTTTCCGGCCATTTTGCCTCAGCTCCTGAATTTGCTTAACGCTAAACCAATTGACACAGGACGACTGAATTGTCACCTGCTCAAATCGCACATTCACGGCATAACGGGTATGCTTTAGCCTGCATTCAAAGGGATATTGAATTCTTTAGGAAGGAAAGGATCGGGTGTACCGCTGCGCAAACGAAGGCGTTACACAGCTGCGCGTTCCGCGCGATAACCTGCCCACCGGAGCAGGTAACAATGGGTAATACGCGCCAAGCAGACCGAAAACAGTTGATCTGCCTGGCTGGATTTCAAACCTTTAAGCGGCTTGCAATACCTGAAGCTCGTTCACGATTGCTCCATAGCCGCCTTGGTCCAGATAGGCTTGCTCGGCATCGCTACTGATTCTGCCCAGTGCCGCGTTCCGCGTCGAAAACCGACCGAAACGTCGAATGATTTCACGATGTGCGCGGGCGTGCAAAAGGTTGGATGCGCCGGTCTCGGGCATTCGCGTCATAAAGAGCCGCACGGCCCGGTCCTGATCAGAAAGACATTCGGAGTGCACGAGTGGCATATAGAAAAACTGCCGCGCAGGTTCGTCGATCTTCATATCCCAGCCTTTGGCAATAGCAGCTTTGGCGGCTGCTTTTGCAAGTTTATCGGTTGCAAATGCCTGTGCCGTATCGCGGAACATACTTCGGGAAAACTGATCAGTGAGCAGAATATAGGCCAGTACTCCTGACGCATAAGTCAACCACAACGACAATGAGCCACTACAAGCCCGATTGTAATCATCTTGAAAACGCTCACGGATCGTCTGATCCATTTCCGCGCCGCCGGAATACCAACCAGTCGGTCCGGTTTCATCTAACCAAAAGGAGAGGATTTCTTCTGGGCTTGCCATAATTTACCACCAATCTCTATCAACCTAAAAATCCCAGGGTAGCTTTAGCGTTACAAGTTCTTTTCGTTCGATCAAGTGATTATCGACCCTCACCATCAACTTCTTCGTCAGCTTCGACATTTTCGGCATAAAATTCCTGTGCGGCTTCCACCGCAACAGCCGTACCCATCGGCAAAACCGGTGCATAGGCCACTGCGTCATAGTCGGATTCTTCTGCATAAACGGATTGACGCTGCGTGATGCGGAACGCGATGTAAGCTGACATCACCAACATGACGACCATCATAAAGCCCCACCACCCTCCGGGCCCCAGATTTGTCATGGCCCAACCCGCAACAATCGGGCCTGCAATTGCACCCATGCCATTGATAAACAACAATCCGCCCGATGCCGCCGCCATGTTTTCAACTTCGAGGTAGTCGTTGGAATAGGCAATCAAAAGCGCATAAAGCGGATTTGAGAAGCCACCCATGAAAAAGGCCGCGATCAAGATAATCGAAAAGTTGTCGCCCGCGAACCAGCCAAGAGCCCCCGCCATTGTGCCGCCAATAGCGGCCACTAAGATCAACAGCCTTCGATCCATTCGGTCCGAGCTCCAACCAATGGGCACCTGCATCACCAATCCACCA
Source organism: uncultured Paracoccaceae bacterium (assembly GCA_938005545.1). GTDB lineage: Bacteria > Pseudomonadota > Alphaproteobacteria > Rhodobacterales > Rhodobacteraceae > CALKXV01. Next base: position 174,231 of record CALKXV010000031.1, on the reverse strand, counting down.
AAAAAGATCGTCGAGACGAAAAGGCCGATCTGGCTGATGCTAAAACCTGCTTCGGTGGCATAGACCGACGCCATGCCGAATTGCGCTGCAAAGATCAGGCCCAAAAGAAACATGCCGACCACGCCCAAAGGCGACAATTCATAGATTTCGCGCAGTTTCATGGGTTTCGTAGATTCAAACGTTGGCGTGGTGGTCGCGGCCAAAAGGATTGGCGCGAACGACAAGGACACCAGCACCGACGGGATCACAAACAAGATGAAACCGCTTGGATCGCCAACGTTCAAAAGCAGCTGGCTTGCCATAATCCCGCTCATCTGAACGATCATGTAAAGTGATAGTGTTTTGCCCCGGTTCTCATTGGTAGACGTATTGTTCAACCAGCTTTCGGCGGTCACATAGACACCAGAGAACGAAAATCCGAAGGCCACCCGCAACAGAATCCAGGCCCAGGGTTCGGCGACCGTCGGATAAAGGATCAAGATTGCCGAAATGAAAGACCCAAGGGCCGCAAATACCCGGACGTGCCCGACCCGGCGGATCAGTTCGGGTGCTGTGCGTGACCCAAACAGAAAACCCACGAAATAGGCCGATGTGATAAGGGACAATTCGCCAGTTGAGAATTCCTCAATCGCGCCGCGAATGCCGATCAACGACCCCTGAAGGCCATTTCCGACCATCAAAAGAAACATTCCAAGCATCAGCGCCCATGTGCTCGCAATGACCCGCAACATCAGCGTGCTCCTCACTTTTCACACGGATATCGCAAACGCCAGTTTGGCGTAGGTTCATCTGCGACCTGAGCGATGTCGGAATTATTCCCCCGACGATTTTTCCGGTAGAAGCAGCGATGCATCGCCATAGGAAAAAAAGCGATAGTCGTTTTGGATAGCGTGATCATAAACCGCGCGAATGCGGTCCGTTCCAAGGAACGCCGAAACCAGCATCATCAAAGTGGATTTAGGCAAATGGAAGTTCGTCATCAGCGCATCAGCCATACGAAACTGATAGCCAGGCGTGATGAATATATCCGTTGATCCAGACCAAGCAGTCAAAGTTCCTGTTTCACTCGCCGTTTCGATCAGCCGCATTGCGGTGGTGCCAACAGGTACGATGCGGCCGCCTGCATTCCGGGTCGCGTTGATGTCTGCGGCGGCGGCGGCGGTGATCTCGCCCCGTTCGGCATGCATTTTGTGGTCTGACACGTCGTCTGTTTTTACCGGAAGAAACGTACCTGCGCCAACGTGCAAGGTGACAAAACTGCGATCAATCCCTGCGGTATTCAACGCCGCCATCAGTGCGTCATCGAAGTGAAGCGATGCAGTGGGGGCGGCCACCGCGCCACTTTGGCGGGCCCAGATGGTTTGATAATCTTCGTGATCGCGGGCATCAGCGGGGCGTTTTCCTTCGATGTAAGGCGGCAATGGCATGGCACCGGCGTCAGCCAAGGCTTGGTCAAAATCGTCGCCCGAAAGATTAAACCGCAGATGCGCCGCGCCATCGGCTCGGCCTTCGACCCTTGCTGAAAGTTCAGGCGAAAAAACCACCTCTTCGCCGTCTCGCACTTTCTTCAATGGCTTCAACAACGTGCGCCACGTGCCATCGGCCCGAGGTTCCAGCAGGGTGGCCTCGACGCGGGCTTCGGTTGCACCGGCTTCGCCGAAACGATGCCGCCGTCCGAACAATCTGGCTGGGATCACCTTGGTATCGTTCAGAACCAAACGGTCACCGCGACGCAGAAAACTTGGCAGGTCGATAGCCGTTGCATCCAGCATGGATGAAGGCGTCGCCACCAAAAGCCGCGACGAAGACCGGGGCCGCGCAGGACGTGTCGCTATCAACCGCTCGGGCAGTTCGAAATCAAAATCCGACAGACGCATGTTTGTTCGTTAACCTTCGGGTGGGTTTGCGCGGAACATGCGTCGGAACATGCCGGGCGTCAAAATCGAAAGCGGGTTTACGCCAATTTTCGGATTATCCGTTCCGCCCGTAACCCGGTAATTGAAGCCAAACAAACCTTCGCCCCGCCGCGTGAAGATCGACCCGATGCCATTCAGAAAATAAACCGGGGAAATAACACCGCGGATATCAAGCTTCTTGCGCACAAGATCATAGTTGCCATCGGCGGAAATCCCGATTGATGGCCCGACGGCAGCGGCTTCAAGCACTTGCAACCGGCGCGGCGTCAAGCGAAACCGCCCATCGATATTTGAGAACTTGATGCCCGGCCCGTCAAGTTGGTCAATCAACCCCACAACACTGATTGCATCCAGAAGATCCGCCATCAACGGCGCTTTGCGAAGGCGTATATCTTCGATCAGAAATTGCCCGTCATAGGTACCGGCAGCCGCCCCGACAACTGGGGTCAACACCAGATCAAGGTTGCCGAATTGCCCGTTTGGGGTGAGACCCGCGTCGCGGATCACGCCGGCGGCATCGCCCGATGTGATCCGAACCGCCGTCCCCCCATTGGCAGGCGTCAATCGCCCTTGAATTGGCGTTCCCCCATTCACGCGCGCCTGAAATTCGCCTTCCAGGCCGCCTGCACGCTGGCGCAATTGCCCTTGGATTGGTCTAAGAACAATGCCGCCGGTCACGACAAGACGGTCTAGGTTCAGATCAATCGTGCCTGCGTCGCTGCTCCTTGATCCACCGGAACCATCGCCGCTTTCAAAGCTGCGTAAATCAAATACGCCGCCCCGGACACCAATATCGATACCATTTGCACCCGGCGTTAGCGTCACAGAAGAGTCAAACCAATCACCGACCCTGACCGTGTTGAAAGTTGCACCTCGAAACCCGTTTGCGGAGAAATCCAAGGTGCCGTCAACCGATAGCCCTGCGGCATCAAGCGAAAACCTCTCAACATCGGGCACATCATTCAAGATAACCCGTGCCGCAAGGGCACCCGAAGATCCGCGCCTTTTTTGCCAGTTGACTGAAGGCACCGACATCCCCAGACCGGTCAATTCCGAAGTCAGTTCCAGTTCAGCGGCCCCTTCGACGGGCAATGCGAGTTCATAGTCGGCAGATGTGCTGCCGGTGATCAATCCGCGCGGCAAATCTATATCGAAAGCTGCAACAGTTTCGGACGAAATGGTCACGCGCCCGGTCACCACACCGCCGTCTTCAGCGCCTTCGCCGAAAGATTGCCGCCAGTTTGCAGACAGAGGCACACCGTCAAGACGAAGGTTTCCGTCTGCGGAAATGCCATCTTGGTTTGCGCGGACGATAAGCTCTGGCGACGACAGCACGCGCCCTTCGACCAAACGGTCTGAAACCACATCGCTGAGGCGGGCCAGTACTTCATATGTCACATCGTCATCGGGAATGTCCGGAACCAGCGGCAGACGTACGATGGCATCCGCTTGGGCAGTTGCATCCGCCAGGTCGGGGCGCCGACCGGCGCGTTCCATTACCCGCAAAGGCGCATTGTTCAGCAACGTAAGTGCAGCCGTCAAAGGCGCTTTGGCCGCAACCGCTATTCTGGCCCATACGGGTTTCGGGCGGACATCTTCGACTTCAAAGACCGAGCCACTGGCATCAATCCAATCGCCGGTGCTGGCGGTGACACCACCTTTTTCGATAGACAAGATAAAGCGGTGATCCAGCATCGTCGCGCGCCCGGCCAATGTGGTCAGCTCGGGCATATCGGGCAGAAACTTCGCCCGTCCGCCGTCAAACTCGAAACTGAGCGAAATGTCGGGCTTCGCGCCCGTCTCATAACGCACGGCCATTGAAGGGCGGTGGACGGTGCCTTCTTTTAGGTTTTTCGTCAGCCAACCACGCGTAACCGGCGAAACGCCAAGGGGCCAAAGTTCAAGCACCCGGTCAGTGCTCAGCTTTTCTGTTGTCGCATCAATGGCTGCCATCCAACTGCCCTCGCGAGCTTCAACACGGCCAGAGGCACGCACCGGGCTCCCATGGTTATCAATGACGAGCTGGGCAATTTCCACCGTGAACGGATTAAGCCGCAATCGTAGGTCGGCGCGGACATCAGTGAATGACACAGGCGCCGGGAAAATACCCCCTCCCGAGTATTCCAGTTTTTCGACTTCAAACTGTCCCAGGAAGGCCCGTGGCCATGGCCCATCCAGTTCACTGAGGTAACTATACCCCGTCGCTGTTAATGCACCTTCCGTGCCGGTGAACGAAATGTGCGAAAAGTCGATCCGCTGAAGAACTGGATAAAACTTGAAGTATGCTTGCGCTGACTCGAATTCGACCGGCGGCGTATCTTTTGCAGGCTTTAGGGCCCCCTTCGACATATCCAGCGTGCCCGCAAAGCTTTTCAACGCGCCGGCCTCGCCCAACTCCGCGCGCACAGCCCCGGACAGGGGCGCATCTAAAACCGAAAGCCAAGCCAGCACGGGCGATTGCAATGCAATGTCCGCAGCCGGCATGTCGGCCACTTGAGCCCCTATTGTGACATTGCCCGACACACGGCTTCGCGATATCGAAACCTGCATTTCCGCGACGCTGTCTGTGCCATTGAATACGTCAGATGTGATCGACACCGACAATGCCTCATCTGTCTTTCGAACTACGGCTGTGGCATTTGTCGCCTGCCATATGCGTCCCGAACGGGCATCTTCCAATGTTAAGACGACACCCGTAGCGGAAACATCCAAAAGTGATGACATCGCACTGCTGGCGAGCAAGCGGTCGATCCCTTCCAAAATCTCAGACAGGCTCGTCGCAGGCGTTTCGGTTGATTGATCGGAGCGTAGTGCGAAGCTTCCGTCAGATGTGCGCCGAAGCGTGATTTGCGCGCCTGAAAGAACAAGGTTCGATACAGCTATTTCGCCCTTAAACAATCGATCCAGCGCCAGTTCCGCGCTGAGGCTATTCAAGTGCGCCACCCCGCCGCCTGCCGGATCAACGATCTGAATGTCATCCATCAAGAATTGCGGCACGCCATTGCGTCCAATCGCAAAGCGAATAGCACCAAGCGCCAGGGGCGATCCGTCATTTTCGGCATTCACGCGGTCTTCGATGGAGGCACGCAGAAACTCGGGCACTGCAACCGAGCGCCCCGACAACGACAGCGCCAGAACTCCGAAAACAATGCACGCAACCACAAGCGAAAACATCGTGCCAAGGCCCGCGCGCGACTTACGACGCTTGATCTCGCTTGGTGGAAACTTGGGTGGTTTCTGTCCGTCTGCCATCTTCGTCCTCATCCGGGGTGCATTCTCTGCTGAACCGCACTAAAACCCAACACAAATTCTTCATTCCCCGAGGTCACGATGTTACAACCCGGTCAACCAGCCCCTGATTTCACTCTACCACGCGATGGTGGTGTGGAGATTTCGCTGTCGGACCTGCGCCCGAAAGCGGTGGTTCTTTATTTTTATCCACGCGATGACACATCGGGCTGCACGACCGAAGCCTTGGATTTCACGGGCGCACTAGATGACTTCGACGCGGCCAACACGATCGTCATTGGTATGTCAAAAGACACTGTGGCGAAACACGATAAATTCATTGCAAAACATAATCTTGGCGTCATCCTTGCATCTGACGAAAATGGCCAGACCTGCGAAGACTACGGTGTTTGGGTTGAAAAAAAGATGTACGGCAAAACCCATATGGGGATCGAACGCGCGACATTTCTGATCGATGGCAAGGGTGTCATTCGGCGCGAATGGCGCAAAGTCAAAGTGGCGGGTCATGTGGCGGACGTTCTTGAGGCCGCCCGTGGGCTCTAAAACCCTGACCCAAATGGCGGTCGACGTTCTGACAACCGCAGACGGCCGTGCCAAAACCGCCCTAAGCCGCGCCCATGCCGAAACCTGGTTTGCGGCCCGCCGCGACGGTGACGGGATCGAGATCGGCGATGCAAAGCCGCCTTTGAACCCTGCCCGCCCCGCCAAGCCGGAGTTGAAAGACCCGCGCGACGTTCCCAAGCGCAAGCCCGGGTCGCCCGAAGGCAGGATCGCCTTGATCCATGCCGTTGCCCATATCGAATTGAACGCTGTTGATCTGCACTGGGATCTGATTGCGCGCTTCCCCCATGTGCCTTTGCCGCTTGGATATTATGACGATTGGGCAAAAGCTGCGGACGAAGAATCCAAACATTTCAATCTGATGTGTGACTGTCTTGAAGCCGCAGACAGCTTTTATGGCGCCCTTCCGGCCCATGCCGGCATGTGGCGTGCCGCCGATGATACCCGCGATGATCTGATGGGTCGTCTGGCCGTCGTTCCAATGGTTCTTGAGGCCCGAGGGTTGGACGTTACCCCCGGAATGATCGAGATTTTCCGCCGCGCGAAAGCCGATGACGTTGTTGAGGCTTTGGAGGTGATTTATGCCGAAGAAGTCGGCCACGTCGCCTATGGTTCAAAATGGTTCCACTTCATGTGTGGCCGCGACAACCTTGATCCTAAACCTCTATTCCATGATCTGGTCCGCCGATACTTCCACGGCCCGTTGAAACCGCCGTTCAACGACGAAAAACGCGCCCAAGCGGGCATCCCACCCGACTTTTACTGGCCTTTAAGTGACACTGTGTGATTTTTCGGCGAAATTCCGCCTAATTAACCAGACCTTATGGCTGTATTGCCTGCGTGCTTGCCTGATTTTTCCGCAGGCATTAACACTTTCGGGGTTGGGTCGGGACAGGGCCTTTTTAGGAATTTCTGGGGAATGGGACAGACCAAGTGACGTTGTTAAGATCTAAAATCCGGTCGTCAATAGAACGTACCTTCCCGGAACAACGACTGTTTTTACGGTCAGATAACGAAACACGGTTTATCCGCCTCTCGCCGGGAACGCAGTTCGCAGGCATTGCGGGAAGCGCACTTTTGCTGGGGTGGACGATTGTATCTTCGGCGATTTTGGTCATGCACAGTTTGGGCGCGGGCGATTTGCGCGAACAAGCGTTGCGAGATCAGGCCGTCTATGAATCCCGGTTGAACGAGATTTCCATCGAACGCGACGCGCGTGCGCAGGAAGCCTCGGCCGCACAAGAACGTTTTGCCGTTGCATTGGCCGAAGTATCAGCCATGCAATCGCGCCTTTTGCAGTCCGAAGATCGCCGTCGCGAACTTGAAACCGGCGTTGATGTGATCGCTGGCACGCTTCGCAATACCATGAAAGAACGCGATGACGCCCGCGCCCAGGCACGTGAATTGGTGGCAGAATTGGCCGAAAGTGTCGCCGACCGCCCCGAGATGACCCATATGGCGGATCTTGAACATACGCTTGATTTCATGACCGTCGCCCTTGGCGATCTGGCCTTGGAACGCGACGAAATGACGGGTTTTGTAGAAGAAGCCGAAACGCTGTTGGAAGACGTGGCCTTTGATCAGCGATTGGAAGCTGAACGCAACGAACGCATCTTCACCCAGATCGAAGACGCCGTGACCACATCGCTTGAACCTATCGACGAAATGTTCTCGGCGGTTGGATTGCCGACTGACAGCATCATAGAACAAGTCCGCCGCAGTTATTCCGGCCAAGGTGGGCCTCTGACACCCATCTCGTTTACGTCCGGCAATGACGATCTTCCCGAAGATCCGCTAACGCAACGGGCAAACGAGGTTCTTAAAAAGCTGGATCAGGTCAATCTGTTCCGCATTGCCGCTGAAAAACTGCCCTTCAGCTTCCCTGTCAAAGGCAGCTATCGCTCAACATCCGGGTTTGGCCCGCGTTGGGGGCGTCAGCACGAAGGTCACGATTGGGCGGGATCAACAGGCACGGCCATCCATGCAACGGCAGATGGCGTTATCGTGCATGCGGGCCGTCAGGGCGGGTATGGAAACCTGATTAGAATTCAGCACGAGTTTGGATTTGAGACAAGATACGCACACTTGTCAAAGATCCGCGTCAAGGTTGGTCAAAGAGTCTCGCGTGGTGAACGCATCGGTGATATGGGAAATACCGGACGGTCAACGGGCACGCATCTTCACTATGAAGTCCGCGTGGGTGGAAAAGCCGTTAACCCAATGAAATACATCAAGGCAGCAAGAGATGTTTTCTAAAAGCAAAATCAACGAACCTGGTCCCTCAAACGGGACTGAGGCAAATAAAACTAAAGACGAGGCCCCGAAAATGAGCGATTCGAACCCCTCCGCGCCTAAAACGAAACCACCGGCTTCGGTGCTTTCGGCGGATCTTCAGATCACCGGCAACATCAAAACGACGGGTGACGTCAATATTGAAGGGAATGTCGAAGGCGATATTCGTGCCCATCTTCTGACGGTTGGCGAAGGTGCCACGGTCAAGGGCGAGTGCATCGCAGATGACGTGGTGGTCAATGGTCGTGTGATCGGTAAAGTGCGTGGCCTGAAGGTCCGCCTGACTTCGACCGCACGGGTGGAAGGCGACATCATCCACAAGACAATCGCCATTGAATCCGGTGCACATTTCGAAGGCTCTGTTCAGCGCCAAGAAGACCCGCTGAATTCAAAGGGTGGTGCCGCACCAAAGCCAGCTTCGCCGGCTCCAAGCGGCCAGCCTATGGCAGCCAAAACCTAAGGCTCGTCACATACAGTTTAAAAGGGCGCCACATCATTGGCGCCCTTTTTGTTTTCAAAAATTGTATCGCAGCCCGACGCCTCTATCGATCGATTTGGTACCAAATCACAACATCCGAAAAGACGACCTTTCCGCTCGGCACATTGAACATAACCTCAGCACCAGAAGCCGGGACACCCCCGTCGGTGCTTAAGGCGTGATTGATATCGAAGACTTCCTGGTGCATGCGTGTATGACTTGCTGAAAACGAACGCCGCAACATGACATCGGTTCGGTGCAATTGAACGGTGATTTTGCTGTCTTCGACGGGGCGCATGACAAAATTAAGGATGGCGCGTCGCTTGGTTTGAGTGCTTCGATGAAGATCGTCGGGAACAGTGAAATTAAACGTCTCGACATCGTTGTGTCCGCTGTCCAATGTAAAATTTCCATCGCGCAAAACTTGATAGTCTGCAATTGTTGTAGAAGGCATAAAGTTCTCCAATACATAAATATTTGAAAAGTGGCGCAAACGCCGAACTTATCTTAGCACAGATCTGCCTTACAAACGATCATGCACCATCTTGAAGCCAGCCTTCGCCATTGCTATCACCCCCGAACACCTTTCACCCCGGAGAATTCCATGCGCGCCGAAGCCGAAAACATGGTTGCCGCGATTGAAAAATCGCTTGAGCTTCTGGCAAAGCGTCTGGATTGGGAAACAGCCCCCCACCGCTTGGAAGAATTCAACGCGATGACCGAGGATCCGAACCTTTGGGACGATCCTGAGAAAGCGCAAAAACTCATGCGCGACCGTCAGATGCTGGTCGACGCGATGGATCGCTACACCGGTATGAAACAAGAGATGTCCGACAACGTCGAACTGATCGAACTTGGTGAAATGGAAGACGACCAAAGCGTCGTTGCGGAAGCCGAAGCCGCTCTGAAAACTCTGGCTGAAAAGGCCGGTGAAGCCGAAATCGAAGCGCTTCTTGATGGCGAAGCTGATGGCAACGACACATTTCTGGAAATCAACTCAGGTGCAGGCGGAACGGAAAGTTGTGACTGGGCATCGATGCTGGCACGCATGTATGTCCGCTGGGCGGAAAGCAAAGGCTACAAAGTCGAACTGCAATCCCAAAGCAACGGCGAAGAAGCGGGCATCAAATCAGCGGCCTATAAGATTTCCGGCACAAATGCCTATGGCTGGCTCAAATCCGAAAGCGGTGTACACCGCCTTGTGCGCATCTCACCATTCGACAGCGCCGCGAAACGCCACACTTCGTTTTCGTCTGTCTGGGTCTATCCGGTTGTTGACGACAACATCGACATCGAAGTGAACCCATCCGACATTCGCATCGACACCTATCGGTCTTCGGGCGCCGGTGGCCAGCACGTCAACACCACGGATTCCGCCGTTCGCATCACCCATGAACCAACCGGTATCGTTGTCACTTCGTCGGTGAAATCCCAACACCAGAACCGCGACATCGCTATGAAGGCACTGAAATCACGGCTTTATCAGATGGAGCTTGACCGTCGCAACGCCGCCATCAACGAAGCTCACGAAAACAAGGGCGACGCTGGCTGGGGCAATCAAATCCGCTCTTATGTGCTTCAACCCTACCAAATGGTTAAGGACTTGCGCACCAACCACGAAACGTCAGATACGTCCGGTGTGCTTGACGGTGATCTTGACGGGTTCATGGCAGCCACACTCGCCTTGGGTCTTTCGGGAACAAAACGCGGCGAAGAATAATTTCGGGTCAGGGGTAAGGCTAGTCCCGGTGGCGACAGGCCCCATTACAACACGACTGAAATACCCGCTGGCATGCACACCCAAACCAAGCCACACTTGCGTCCATGCTTCTTGTTCGCAATCGCAATTATCGGATGTTTTTCTCGGCTGCCGGGGTTTCCAACCTTGGTGATGGTATTTCAGCGCTCGCTTTTCCCTGGCTTGCGACGCTTATCACCCGAGACCCGTTCCTTGTCGGCCTCGTTGCTGCCGCTCAAAGGCTTCCGTGGCTTGTTTTTGCCTTGCCCGCCGGTGTCATCACCGACCGTGTGAACCGCCAAAGCCTGATGGTTCGCGCCGATCTTTTCCGTATGGTGCTGACCTTCGGCGTTGTGGCGATGGTGCTGAACGCCCCGCCTCTGCCGCTGGCGGATCACGCCACCAGTGCCTTGCCCATGATTGCTGGCCTTGCTGCCGCCGCCTTTCTGTTAGGCACGGCCGAAGTATTCCGTGACAACGCCGCCCAAACTGCGATGCCGCAAGTCGTTGATAAATCCGATCTTGAGGCCGCCAACGGGCAGCTGTGGTCAATCGAACAAGTCATGGGGCAATTTATCGGACCACCGCTGGCTGGCCTTTTGATTGCTTTCGCCATCCCCCTGCCCTTCATGTTCGATGCCGCGACGTTCGGCATCGCGGCTGTTCTTGTCTGGTGGCTGACCATGCGCGACGTCCCGCTTGCAGCGCAGTCGAATGGCTTTTTTGCCCAGTTTCTGGAAGGTGCACGCTGGATAAAGGGTCACCGCGTCATTCTGACGTTCGCGATCATGTTGTCGTGCCTGAACTTCGTCACATTCGGCATGCTCGCCATCCTTGTGTTGTTCAGTCAGGATGTCTTACATCTCACCGCCGCTGGTCACGGATTTTTATTGTCAGCAGGGGCAGTCGGCGCCGTGATCGGAAGCCTGACTGGCCCGCACTTTATCAAGGCTATTGGAGCGCGCAACGTTATCCTGAGTTCGCTTGCAGTTTTCGTACCGGCTTTTTTGATGGTCGGCTTCAGCACTGCGCCCATTATGGCGGGCGCAGGCCTTATGTGCCTTTGGGGTGCTGGTATGATCTGGAACGTTGTAACAGTCTCGCTGCGTCAACGGGTTATCCCGCCGGAGCTTCTGGGCCGGGTCAATTCGATCTATCGTTTCTTCGGCTGGGGCTCGATCCCGCTAGGGGCGCTTACAATGGGAGCCGTTGTCGCTTACAGCGAACCGAGTCTCGGGCGCGAAGCAGCTTTGCGCCTACCCTTCTTCATCGCGAGCGCTGTTTCGCTGGCGCTTTTGGCCTACGCAGTGTTCAAGGTTCGGCTCGACGATTGAAGCTTTAGGCGACGGGTCTTGTTGGCTCAATACAACCCGCCCGAGGAAATCTCGTTCGTAGAAGCTTGGCTTGGCAAGGTTACCGTTTCGCCAGAGCCTGTTTCGACCTCTCGTGAAACATTTCCCAATTGCTCGTCGGTGAACAAAGGCAGGTTCGCGCCCATGGCAAAGCCACCGTCGAAGGCGATCCCAAAGACGGGTTGCTCACCCTCGCGGAAATATTCCGCCACCACATGTTCGCCGCTTGCGTTGTCGTTCAGACGCGCGCCGTTGTAGCGATCAATTTTGATGAAACGTCCGCCCGGTGGAATTGCAAAACGCCCGCCGCCATACTTTTCAACAGCCTTTTCCATGAACTTCTGGAAAACAGGTCCACACATGCCACCGCCCGACGCACCGCGCCCCAAGGGTTTGGGCTGGTCGTAACCAATGTAACACCCGGCGGCGATGGTCGATGTGAAGCCCACGAACCACACATCGCGTGCATCGTTCGTTGTGCCGGTTTTGCCCGCCGTCGGCACGCCAAGGTTCACCGCTCCGGACGCCGTGCCACGCTCGACAACACCCCGCATCATCGAGGTCAGCTGATAAGCCGTGATCGGGTTCATCACCTGTTTCCGGTTCGATTTGATGTTTGGCAATTTGCCGTTCGCCAGTTCCCGTTCGACACAATCATCGCAAGTCCGTTGATCGTGGCGGTAAATCGTGGTGCCCCAGCGATCTTGGACACGATCCACCAGTGTGGGTTCCACGCGTTCGCCGCCATTTGCGAACATCGAATAGGCCGACACCATTCGGAACAGTGACGTTTCCTGACTGCCAAGCGCATTGGCCAAAAACGGGTCCATCCGGTTATAAACGCCGAAACGTTCGGCATAACCTGCGACAACCGGCATGCCGACTTCTTCGGCCAAACGCACCGTCATCAGGTTCCGCGACCGTTCGATCCCTGTGCGCAAGGGCGTTGGGCCATAAAAACGGTTCGACGCGTTCTTGGGCCGCCAGACTTCGCCACCGCCGACGTCGACGACAATGGGTGCATCAATGATGATCGTTGCAGGTGTGAAACCGCTATCCAATGCTGCGGCATAAACGAAAGGTTTGAACGACGATCCCGGCTGACGCAGACCTTGGGTGGCGCGGTTGAAGTTCGACACCTGATAAGAAAACCCGCCTTGCATAGCGAGCACACGGCCTGTGTTCACGTCCATGGCCATAAAGCCGCCCTGCACACCTGGAACCTGACGCAGCGAAAAGACCGGATCACTGGCCGAGCCGCCTTCGTGACGCACGTAGACAACATCGCCGACGTTCAGGATGTCGCCGGCAACATTCGCGCCGCTGATCCAATTCAAATCGTCGGGTGTGATAAAGTGCCCATCGGTGCCATCGTCCCAGCCTTCAACACCAATGCGGGCCGAGCTTGACCCGACGTCCAAGACAACCGCCGGGTGCCAATTCGCCACATCGCGTGCCAACTTCGGAGTTTTGGCCAAAGCTTCGCGCCAGTCTTCGGCCAAGTCTTCGGGCGCAATCACAGCCGCAGCGCCCCGCCATTCGCCTTGAGCGCGATCATATTCTTCGAGCGCATCACGCAACGCAGCCGAGGCGACGTTTTGCATCTCGGGGTCGACTGTCGCGCGGATCGTAAGGCCTGCCGCCTTAAATCCATCCTCACCAAAATCGCGGCCCAATTGGCGGCTGATTTCTTCTGTAAAATAATCGCGTGACGGCAATTTGGTCGCAAAGGACTCGCGATCCCCGGCTTGCACAGTCAACAAGGGCGCGACGCGGGCTTCTTCGAAAACCACATCTTCTAAGAACCCGTTTTGCCACATCTCGCGCAGCACAAAATTCCGACGCGAGACGGCGCGTTCAACTTGTCGTACCGGATGATAGGTTGACGGCGCCTTGGGCAAAGCGGCCAGATAAGCCGCCTCTTCTGCGTTCAGTTCCGTCAGCGACTTGTTGAAATAGGTTTGAGCCGCTGCGGCAACACCATATGCATTTTGGCCCAGGAAAATTTCGTTGAGGTATATCTCAAGAATTTTCTCACGCCCGATGGTTTTGACCATGCGCGTGGCTTGGATAACCTCTTTGATTTTGCGCTCAATCGCACGTTCGCTGCCGAAAAAGATGATCTTGGCGACCTGTTGGGGGATGGTCGACGCGCCGCGCACGCTTTCACCGCGGCTTTCGGCCGCTTCGTAAAGCGCGGCCGCAATACCGCGCAGATCAAAGCCCGCGTGTTCATAGAAGTTCTTGTCTTCCGCAGAAATGAAGGCGTTTTTCACCATATCGGGGATTTCATCGAACGGGATATAGATCCGGCGTTGTTCGGCGTATTCGTCGATGATCCGACCTTCTGGCGAATAAATGCGCGTCAGAGTTGGCGGTTGATAATTCGCCAAAGGTTCGACATCTGGCAAATCCCGCCCATAAACATAGAAAATCGCACCAACCGTCAGGGCAGCCATCACCAGCCCAAGCGTGATCATCGTGAATATCGCGCCGAAAAATGAGAATACAAACCGTATCAAGACACTATTACCTTCATTTAAGGCCAAACAGGTTGTTATGCGTTATATGGTGCATGCGCCGGGTGGTCAAAAGGGGCGCGCGGCAATTGGCCGGTTCATTTGCGCAGAGCTTGCCCAAGAAGCGTGTCCTCCTGATGCCATTGCAGCAAACCGTCACGGATCGCCAAAGCGGCTTCGGATTTCCACTTTTCGCTTGTCAGACGCTCCAGATCATCTTTGGACGACAAAAATCCCAATTCGATCAGGGCAGATGGGATGTCTGCCGCTTTCAACACTGCGAACTCGCCTTGGCGTTCCGGGCGTGAATTAACCGTCAATCCCGATGCTTCGAATGCCCGAACCAAAGTGGCCGATAGGGCGGCGGCGCGCGGGTCGGTGTCCTGACGCTGTAGCGCCATCAAAGCGCGCGCCACCTGATCCCCGGCCCCGCTTAAATCGACGCCTTTTAGGATGTCATCGGCCCCGTTCCGCTGGCTTTGACGATCATCCGCCGCAGCCCCTGCCTGCGTTGCCAAAGTATAAACCGTGATCCCAGATGCCTGACCGGTGTCGATATCCAGGCGATCCGCATGCAGCGATATGAACACATCGACATCCGCCGCCCGAGCGAGAGATAATCGCGCATCGAGCGGAACAAAGACATCGGCCTCCCGCGTAAGTACCACGTCGAAAACCCCGGTTGCCTCAAGATCCACACGAAGTTTCAGGGCAAATTCAAGCATCAAGTCGGCCTCGCTTTGCCCCGCCGCATCCGCGCCCGGATCGCGCCCACCATGACCGGGGTCAATACCGACCACGGGCCGCGTCTTGACCGGCGGTTCGACAGTCACATCCAGAGGCTTCGCCGCCTCTTGGAATTCCGCGCCCGTTGCCGGGGCCAAAGACAAGATCAACTGGGCCGAGCCGTCCTCAGACGTTATCATTTCAGCGGTATCGACCAGCAGCGGTTCGCGCAAATATGCGATGATTTGCGACGCTTTTGGGCCATTTCGCTCCGACACAATCGTCACGATCGACTGAGAATCGACCTCTGGCAGTTCGCCCAAATCGACGCCGCCAACTTCAACGACCAACCGAGGCGGTTCACCGGCCAACCAAACCTTCCACGGAACGGGCGCGCTTAACGGGATCACAACCTCGACCATTCCGCCGTCATCCCGGATCAAAACGTCACCAGACAGGCGCACAACAGCGTCTTCGGCCCCACCGAGACTGGCCGCGCACATCACGGTCAAAGCGGTCAACGCTGATACTAATTTACCCATCTGCCCTGGGCCTCCTTTTTCGGGGCCTTTTTTTAAATGCTTACTCTGAAACAGCCCGAAAACGAAAGGAAATTATGCAATAAAGCCGCGCAATAGCATAAAATTTCGCAATCGCTTCAACCCTTCAGTGATGTCATTGGTTGAGCGCGCATATGAAAACCGCAAAGTCCCGTGACCCCGCAACTTGTCGAAGTCGACACCGGGCGTAACCGCTACGCCAACTTCGGCAAGTATGTCGGCGGCAAAAGCACGTGCGTCAGGCGTCAGGTCGGAAACATCCGCATAGATGTAAAACGCCCCGTCGGGTGGCGCGATCTTGGTAAAGCCCGCCCCGGCCAAACCCTCCAACATCAATGCGCGGTTGGTTTTGTAAACATCAACGTTCGCTTGCAATTCTTCGTGGCATTCCATGGCGGCAAGGGCTGCGATCTGGCTTGCGTGGGGCGGGCAGATGAACATGTTCTGAGCAAGACGTTCGATGGTGCGCACATGATCTTCGGGTACAACCATCCAGCCGACCCGCCATCCGGTCATCGAGAAATACTTTGAAAATGAGTTGATTACATAGGCATCGTGCGAAATTTCCAATGCCGAGACCGCTTTTTGCCCAAAATCGAGCCCATGGTAAATCTCGTCAGATACAAAAGCAGCACCACGTGACTGGGTCGCTTCAATCAGTGCGCTTAGGGCGGGCCTGTCCAGCATGGTTCCCGTCGGATTAGCCGGGCTAGCCGCAATCAGGCCTTGGATGTCGTTTGGCAGGGAGTTCGGAGTGGGCTGATAGCGATCCTCGGGCGTGGTCGGGATATCGACGGGTGTTAGGCTCAGCGCGCTCAGGATTTGGCGATAGGACGGGTAACAGGGTGATCCAAGTGCCACCCTGTCGCCCGCATCGAAAAGCGCCGTAAACGCCAACAAAAACGCCCCCGACGAGCCAGACGTGACGATCACGCGATCCGGCGAAATATCCAGCCCATGCCGTTCGCCATAAAGAGCGGCGATACGCGCACGCAACGCAGGCAGACCAAGCGCGACCGTATAGCCAAGGGAACCGGCCTCCATCGCCTTTACCAGTGCCGCCCTTGCTCCGACGGGGGCTGGTGTGCCCGGCTGTCCAACTTCCATGTGGATGATGTGACGCCCGGCGGCTTCGGCGCGCGCGGCGGCGTCCATCACATCCATGACGATGAACGGGTCGACCTCAGATCGTTTTGATAGGCGCATGGGACATTCTCGCTTGGTTTTACACGCTCTGCCCGGCTGACTGCATGACGTCAATGGCACGCTTCTTTGTTGCACGACCCCGAACTCACAGGAACGTGAGATCGGCATCCAACGCCCGGGTTGCACTTCGCAGCCGGTCTGGCATTCTTGTCAGCGCAAAATGCAAAGGTGGGTCGATGAAACGCGCAATATTATCTTTGATCTTCTTAGGCTTCGCGGCAGGAAGTGCCTTTGCGCTTGATCTTGAAAACATGTCTGACGAAGACCGCGCGATCTTCCGCGCCGAAATCCGAGACTATCTTCTGGAAAACCCCGAAGTTCTGATGGAAGCCATCGCGGTGCTTGAAAACCGGCGCGAACAGGAAGCTGCTGGCCTTGATCTGGTGATGTTGGACGAAAACCGGGACGCCATTTTTGATGACGGTTACAGCTTTATCGGTGGAAATCCCGAAGGTGATGTCACGGTTGTTGAATTCCTCGATTATCGATGCGGGTATTGCAAACGTGCCTTCCCAGCCGTTCAGGAACTCCTTGCCACCGACGGCAACATTCGCCTGATCGTCAAGGAATTCCCAATTCTGGGCGAGGAAAGCACCATGGCGTCACGCTATGCCATCGCAGCCAAACAGGTTGCTGGCGATGACGCATACAAAGGCATCCACGACGCGCTCATGCTCCACACAGGTGCGGTCAGCGGCGGCTATCTGGCCCGCGTATCGCGCCAGTTAGGCCTGAACCACGACGACATCCTGACCCAGATGGACAGCGAAGAGGTGGCCGAAGTCATCGCCACCAATCGCGCCCTGGCGCAACGCCTGCAAATCCAAGGCACACCCAGCTTTATTATGGGAGACAACTTTGTACGCGGCTTCGTCGAACTGGACCAAATGCGCGCAATCGTCGACCAAATCCGGTCTGAGCAAGGGTAAGTTAACGAGCGACCAGAGTATCAATGCGAACACTCTGCCAGAGCAATAGCATTCCAATGCATCAAAAGACGGCTGAGCGGACAGAACTGCCGTTCGGCATTCACTGAAGTTGAACAAGCTGGTTCTGTTCAGCGACGCAGATCGAGCTGGATAGTTTTTCCGTCTTCTAACATCTCTGCCATGACAACGGTCAAGTTGTCGCGCCCTTGGTGTCTTATGCGACCGGCTAAATCGTAGTGGCCAGCATATTTCACGTCAAAGAACCCACCGTAATTTCCTGTCCGCAACAATGGTACCCAACCTGGGCTCTCTGGAATCTCGGCAATGGCAAAAAACCACTCGCCGTTTAGAGTTAGATTTTCATCCGTCGCAAGAACTGGTTCGGTGTGACCTAATACTTTGGAATACTGTACTTTCCAGAGGTCTGGAGCGTCTTGACTGGCGGCCAAGGCCTTATCACTTTCGTTTCTGCGCCAAACGATGATTGGAAGGCTATCGAGCAGAATAACTCCAACGTCCCCCGGCGCGAAATCATCTACGCTCAAGCGAGGTGTCTGCGCTTCAATCCTAGCGACAACATCGGCTGACGGTTGAGCCGTTTGTATCAAAAAGTACAATGCTATGAGCAAAGCGCAGCAAATGGCTGAGGCCGTCCCGACGTACAAGAAGTTTGTCTTTTTCATCGCCGAAGACGATAACAAACCGGAAGCGAATTGAAAATCGCCGCTGGTGCATTTGGGCTCCAAGCCGACATTAAAAAGTGAACGGTATACCCTGTGCTACTCAACCGCCTCCGCCACTGCGTTTAGTTCGGCCGCTTTCTTTTCGACCTGTTCGACGATGTGTTCGACCATTTGGTCGTTCGACAGTTTGTGGCTTTGGGCACCCGCCAGATAGACCATGCCCGACCCTGCCCCGCCGCCGGTGAAGCCGACGTCTGTCATCAGCGCTTCGCCGGGGCCATTCACCACGCAACCGATGATCGACAGGCTCATGGGTGTCTTGATATGTTCCAGCCGTTTTTCCAACGTCTCGACCGTTTTGATCACGTCGAACCCTTGGCGTGCGCAGGACGGGCAGGAAATGATGTTCACACCGCGGTGTCTCAGGCCGAGAGATTTCAGGATCTCATAACCCACTTTCACCTCTTCGACCGGGTCAGCCGACAAAGACACACGGATCGTGTCGCCAATGCCCATCCACAAAAGGTTCCCCAACCCAATCGCTGATTTGATGGTGCCCGTGGTCAACCCGCCCGCTTCGGTGATGCCTAAGTGAATGGGCGCGTCCGTTGCTTCGGCCAAAGCCTGATAGGCCGCAGCCGCCATGAATACATCCGAGGCTTTGCAGCTGATCTTGAATTCGTGAAAATCGTTGTCCTGCAATATCTTGATGTGATCGAGCCCGCTTTCCACCATCGCGTCGGGACAGGGTTCGCCATACTTATCCAACAGATGTTTTTCCAACGACCCAGCATTCACACCGATGCGGATCGAGCAGCCGTGATCCTTGGCCGCTTTGATGACGTCGCGCACGCGGTCTTGTGAGCCGATATTGCCCGGGTTAATCCGAAGACAGGCCGCCCCGGCCTCAGCCGCTTCGATTGCGCGTTTGTAGTGGAAATGGATGTCAGCCACGACGGGCACCGGGCTTTCGGCGACGATTTGTTTCAGGGCGGTTGTGCTGGACTGATCAGGTGTTGAAACACGCACGATGTCGGCACCGGCTTCGGCTGCGGCATGCACCTGCGCAACCGTCGCCGCCACGTCCGACGTGTCTGTGTTGGTCATGGTCTGAACGGTGATCGGCGCATCGCCCCCCACCGGCACATTTCCCACATGGATCTGACGCGAGGTGCGGCGATAGATGTTGCGCCACGGGCGGATCGAATTCAGCGACATCGAATGTGTCCTTAGCGTTGCTTGGAAATGACATAGGATGCGACTTGGGCTATGACAATCACTCGCTGGTGGTTTCAGCCTCGGCGACGGCGATAAAACGCGCCAAATCGGAATCGGCGGAGGCATCAGCTTCGGCATAGGTTTCGACCAAAGCGTCGGGCGCCAATTCCACACCGCGAATAACAGCCGGGCCATTGCCAGCCGGACCATAGGTTTTGCCGTTGACCGCAAAGTAAAGCGATCCGGCATTACCAGCACGCAGCGTCGCGGCTTCTTCGGTCAGCGGAACTTCGAATTCTTCACCCGCATCGAGTATTTTTTCGAAAATCACGGTTCCATCGGCGCCGCGCACCCGAACCCATGACGGTCGCACAGCCAAAAGAGACACCGACGGTGCGGCGGCTTCTACGACCTGAATTTCGGGCAGCAGATTATCAATGTCGAAGCGCGCCACGCTTTCGCCATTGGAATTCGCGCCGGGAATTGCGCCGGGAATTGCGAACGGCAGGTTTTCAGGACGCGGAGCTTGTCGCGCGGTGATGAACCGTTCGTCGCGAGAGGGCGCAAGCGCGCCCACGGTGTCGGGATCAATCGAAGAAATCGGGCCATCGCGGGATGCCAAAACCGGCAGGTCCAATGCTTCTGGCCGCGACAAGCGATCAAACCTATCAGTTGTCGGAGCAACCAGCGTCGACGTCTCGGTATCATCGTTGTTTGCCAAGGCCGCCGAACTCAAGGGGTCAAGATCCGCCAAAACGTCCGGCGTTTGATCAACGGGCGTCAAACGCACTTTTTGCACTTCCTGCAAGACCGCCCAACCACCATAGCCAATACCCGTCAACAGAACCAAAAGAACTGCAATCGATGCAATCGCGCGCGGCTCAAGCCCCGACATCATGGCCTCGCCTTTGGGAAGATAACTAACCGAAGGCTCGGTAAAGGGATCGCGCAAATGGGCCGGTTTGTCGGTCTGCTTGCGGGATTTCTTTACGCCTGGTGCTTTGTCAGCGCGGCGGCTGGCGTCGGGTGACATGCCATGAGTAACAGTGAAACCGCCTTCGTCGCAGAACGTCTGGAACGCCCATTCGGGATCAAGCCCCAAATACCGCGCATATGATCGCACATAGCCCGCAACGAATCCGGGTGTGTCAAATACCGAGGGATCAGTGTTTTCTATAGCCGAAATATAGGTGGCTTTGATTTTAAGCTCGCGCTGGACATCCAAAAGCGACTTACCCAAAGTCGCCCGTTCACCACGCATGATGTCGCCCAAAGACAGCTCAAAATCGTCGAAGCCTTTCAGCTCCGCCGCCTTGCCCTTTGGATCCGGCACCTTGCGACGCCCGCTCATATTATCTGCCCCAGTGTACGCATCATTTTTCCCCAGGATCGGACGGCAGAATCGCCCGACGCATTATGTGCTAAACATTTAACACACATACAAAAGCTGGTCACGGAGTGTGTTTATGCAGAAAGATCGGCCCGATTGAGTGCACAATGAGACCAAAGTGCGTCCATTGCCCTTACTAAAGCATCAATTTCCTTGGGTCCATGGACCGGCGAAGGTGTGAATCGCAGCCGCTCGGTTCCGCGCGGCACTGTCGGAAAATTGATCGGCTGAACGTAGATGCCGTGATCGTTCAACAACATGTCCGACAGATTTTTCGTGTGGACCGGATCACCGACGATCACAGGCACGATGTGACTTCCGTGATCAATCAAGGGCAGGCCCAAGGCCCGGAACCGTGTTTTCAGAATTTTGGCTTGCGTCTGGTGCGCCTCGCGGCGCGCCTGATCGGTTTTCAACAGCCGGACCGATGTTGCCGCCCCTGCTGCGATGGCCGGTGCCAGCGAAGTTGTGAAGATGAACCCCGGCGCGTAAGACCTTATAGCATCACACATTTTCGCGCTTGCTGCAATGTATCCACCCATCACGCCATAGGCCTTGGCCAAAGTGCCGTTGATAATATCGATCCGGTGAGCCAAACGATCCCGCTCAGCGACACCGCCCCCGCGCGGGCCGTACATTCCAACGGCATGCACCTCGTCGACATAGGTCAAAGCGCCGAATTCATCGGCCAAATCGCAAAGTGCCTCGATCGGTCCAAAATCGCCGTCCATTGAATAGACGGATTCAAAAACGATCAGCTTTGGCGCAGCCGCATCGTCGGCTTCCAACAGTTCGCGCAAATGCGCCACGTCATTGTGGCGGAATATACGCTTTGCACCGCCATTGCGGCGCACGCCTTCAATCATCGACGCGTGGTTCAGCGAATCTGAATAGGTGATCAATCCGGGAAACAGCTTTGGTAAGGTCGAAAGTGTCGCATCATTGGCGATATAGGCGCTGGTGAACAGCAGCGCTGATTCTTTGCCATGGAGATCGGAAAGTTCGGCCTCCAGTGCATTGTGGTAAGGCGTGGTTCCGCTGATATTACGCGTGCCTCCTGATCCTGCCCCGGTTTTGTCCAAAGCATCATGCATGGCGGCCAGCACTTCGGGGTGTTGCCCCATCCCCAAATAGTCATTGCCACACCAAACTGTGACTGGACGTTCAGACCCATCCGGCTTCTGCCATGTCGCATTGGGGAATTGTCCTTGAGCACGCACAATATCAATAAACGTGCGGTACCGACCTTCGTCATGAAGTTTCTGGATCGCTGTATCCAAGTGGGTCGAATAATCCAAGTCGTCGTGCTCCTAAGCGGGAGGTGGCAGGTCATAACGTGTTTATGACATCAATTTAATGGAAAACAGAGAACAAATTGACGCGCTTTTCCTAGTCTCGGATCACAATTTCGCAATCTCCGGGGCGACCATTGTTTTCACAAGACGCGAGTGCCGCGTCATCGCTTCGTCCGATGCCCCAATTTCCGGATTTTCGCGAAATTGCGAAGGCTTTGGGCGCATCGGCTTTACGGTACGCGCGATCAAATCCGACAGTTGCATCAATTGACAGGGTCAAATCGCGTGGTTTGTACCTTTTCGGAACCACCTGCGCGGCAACACGGCAGGTTTTTGCGGATTTTGATTTCAGCGCATTGCAAGCGGTAACCGCAGCCTCCCCTGCCGCTTCGGACGTGTGGAGATTCATGGCCGCCTGAATGCTCTCGTGCACCATGCCGTCATCGGGCGAATAGGCAATTGCGGCATAATAACGAACAGGTTGGCGCAATTGTTTTGCCATCAGCGGGATAATCTCGGTCACGATCTTCTTTTCCAGGGCGCTCAGCCCCTCAGCCAACTGAATCTGGTGCCCTTTTGCAGAAAACAACGCCCGCTTTGCATCACGTTCAGTCAAGACATCGGCCAAAGCCGGTGAAGCGCAGCACATCCAAACGACCAACAACCTTAACATGAGCCCTCTCCCAAAGTGACACCCCTTGATAGCCTTCAGCGCACCGGTGAGCCAGCCACCCTTTTCAACTTGAACGCAAATCCGATTGGCTGTCACACCATCTGGACGCCGCTTCAAACTCCGCTAGTTTGCTCGTCAACAGACAGGAGCCTCACCATGACACTTGACGCCGTTCTCACCCAAATTGACACTGATCTCGACGCGTCGGTCGAGCGCCTGAAAGACCTCCTTCGCATCCCGTCGATTTCGACCGATCCGGCCTTTAAAGACGATTGCCAAACCGCTGCCGATTGGCTTGTCAGCGATCTTGCTTCCTTTGGTGTCGAGGCTGAAAAACGCCAAACTCCGGGTCATCCGATGGTGATCGGCCATGTTGGGACGGGTGCACCGCATCTCATGTTCTATGGCCATTACGACGTCCAACCAGTTGATCCGCTGTCCCTGTGGAATCGCGATCCCTTTGATCCGGCGATCGAAGAAACGCCCAAAGGCAAAGTTATCCGAGGTCGTGGCGCGTGCGACGACAAAGGTCAGCTTATGACTTTCATGGAGGCCTTTCGCGCTTGGAAGGCCGTCCACGGAAGCTTCCCCTGCGCAATCACGTTCATATTCGAAGGCGAAGAAGAATCCGGGTCGCCGTCGCTCATCCCATTCTTGAAAGAATACAAAGACGAACTTAGCCAACCCGACATGGCAATGATCTGTGACACGGGGCTGTTCAACCGTGATACGCCAGCCATCACCACGATGCTGCGCGGGCTTTTGGGCGAGGAAATCACCATCAAGGCCGCAGACAAGGATTTGCACTCGGGCATGTTCGGTGGGCCAGCCATCAATCCAATCCGCGTCCTGACCCGCATTATCGCCTCGCTTCATGACGAAACGGGTCGGATTACAGTGCCCGGTTTCTATGATGGCGTTCCTGAACTTTCGAACTCCCTGAAAGCACAGTGGGAGAATTTGGGATTTGATGCCAAAGGCTTCCTTGGTGACGTTGATCTTTCTGTGCCCGCTGGCGAGATGGGCCGTTCTGTTCTGGAAATGATCTGGTCGCGACCCACGTGCGAAGTGAACGGCATTTCGGGCGGATATACCGGTGACGGCTTTAAAACAGTTTTGCCCGCCGAAGCGACGGCCAAAATCTCATTCCGGCTTGTTGGCACTCAAGATCCATTTGCCATACGCGAAAACTTTCGAAAAGTGGTCCGCGACATGCTTCCCGAAGACTGCACAGTCGAATTCTCGGACCATGGCGCGTCACAAGCTTCGGTGATGTCGACCGAAGACCCATCGTTTGAAGCAGCCCGCCTTGCATTGTCTGACGAATGGCCGCGCCCGGCGGCCTTCATCGGTTGCGGTGGGTCAATCCCAATTGCGGGATACTTCCAAGAATACCTTGGTTTGCCTTCCATGCTGATCGGCTTTGGCAATGACGACGATCAACTGCACTCGCCCAACGAAAAATATGACCTTAGATCCTTTCACAAAGGCATCCGCAGTTGGGCCCGCGTGTTGGATGCAATCGTCAAGTGATGGCGCTTGCTGATCAAGACCTCCCATTGATCTTCAAAGCGCCGGCCAGTTCTTAAACTTCAGGGAGCCCCGAGCCGCGACAAGACAAATGTTGGAATTCGCGGCCATTCACGCCAAAAAAAGCATAATGCCAAACAACTGCCGCAATTTTGCTCTGGAATTTGCGCAAACATGAAAGATCAGTGAAGTTGAGCGTCGAATAACCGACGCTCTAAACGGAGAGTTGAGGTTATGTCAGACGCTATGCAGGTCGCGCAGAAACGCCGCCAGGAATATAAAAACTCCATCGCCGAGATGGAAAAAGAAATCGCGGAATTGCAGGAATTGATCGCGGATCTGGACAGTTTCATCGAATTTGGTGATGCACTACTGACCAATGGTAGCGACGCAGTCGACGCAAGGCCGAACCCCGATGCGATCAGCGCACCGGTTCAAAAGAACAGCAGCGCCTTCCAAAGCGTTCCGTCAAAGAAGCCTTCAGTTTCGTCCGTCACCCCGGCTTCATCGGACACCAACGAACAGATTTCGAAAGCACTGGCACAACGCGCCAACGGTTAAACCCGCAATTCGCGTATGTATCGAAACGGCTCGCCGGGTATCCCTCCCCGGCGAGCTTTTTTTGTCCAGACGTCCAGCAAAACTTTTGCGATGCACCGTTGTTGCAATCTTGCACGTTTCAAAACGACCGAATTGGTCTTTGTTCCAAGACAAATTGATATGTGCGATAAGTCCATACGGACTTGCACAGAGAGGCAGGACGTTTGAGGCATAGATGAGAGCAATGACCCCAAGCCCGAAACTGGGCGGCGTGTATCAATCGCCGCATGGATGTTTTACCCAGCTAACACCTGCGGTTGTTTCCCTGTGGTATGAGGTGCGTTATGGTCACTAGAACCATTCTTGCCTTCGACAACGAAGTCTTTTTGATTGATCCTTCATCCCCTTTCGGCAACGCCGGCGCACCCATTGTAAATGCGTCTAATACGCCAAACGGTACAATTTTTCAGTTCCAGGGCGGATCACGCGTTACCGTCGAAATCGACGATACCTCGGGCGATCCCGATGTATTCGAAGACGATCAGGCCTTCGGACATACCGTCATCGACGGCGGCGGATTGGTCGCCGACGGGAACGGAGTGGAAGCAGAATCGCTGATAAATCTGCGGGAACTGGATAGTAACGGTAATCCCACCGGGCCCGTCATTCAGGTCACGGTATTCTCGCAGAACGGGCAATTTTTCAACATCTGGGGCCTGTCAACGGCCGCTACTTTGACGCCCGGTGCGCTTTACACGCGAGTCTCGGGGAGTATTTTCGGCAGCGCCAGCTATGATGACGTCGTGTGTTTTTGCAAAGGAACAATGATCGCAACAACGACCGCTGATATTGCGGTGGAGGGATTGACGAAAGGCTCGAAAGTTACAGAAGTCAGTGGACGCACGCTGGTTGTTCGCGCGGTCTTCAGAACATTCATTGATGGTGATCAGCTGCATCGGTCCCCCAATCTTCGCCCCGTTCGCATCAGTGCAGGCGCACTTGGCAACGGGCTTCCAAAACGTGATCTTTGGGTGTCGCGGCAACATCGCATGTTGGTCTCATCCAGAATTGCGGAACGCATGTTCGGCGCGCGCGACGTGTTGATCCCGGCCATCAAGTTGACCGAACTGCCGGGAATTTACATTGACGACAGTGTGACCGACGTCGAATATTTCCACATTCTGTTCGACCAGCACGAGGTGATTTTTGCCGAAGGCGCGCCTTCGGAGAGCCTGTTTACGGGCCCGGAGGCTTTGAAATCCGTATCGGAAAGCGCACGTGCGGAGATTTTTGAAATTTTCCCCAAGCTTCACGACGAAAATTTCACACCCGAACCCGCCGCCACTATGCCGCCCGGACAACAGCAAAAACGGCTCATCGCGCGGCACCTGAAGAATAACAAGCCGTTGCTGGAAGTGAATTAATTTTCCTGTCGGCCGAGCTAAACTGGGCGAAAATTAACCAATTTCCCGTTCCACGATTTCGATTGCGTCGCCGATGGACATCATCCCGGCCACATCCATGGGGGACATGGTGAAATCAAATCGCTCTTCCAGCATTTCGATGAATTCCATATGCGCCAGTGAATCCCATCCCGGCGTGTCAAAGGGCGTGGATGCAACGGACAAGTCTGCGACGGAAACACCAAAGCACTCAGCGGCAATCCCCTGCACGGACGTCCCGCCGTTTTTGGCCGCTGCTGCGGCGATGATCGCGTTTCGATCCACTTTGCCTGAGCTGCGCCGCGGCAGTTCCGGCAAGATGACGATCTTTGAGGGTTGGCGCTCGGGTGCCAGTTGGGCGCGGCTGGCCGCGTACATGGCTTCGGGCTCCAACTGGACGCCCGGCAATGGACAAACCGCAGCGAGCAGCACTTCGCCGGTTTCGGTCTGGTTCCCGAAAGCATAAGCCTCGGCAACACCCGGAAAGCTTGCAAGCACTTCGGTTACCGCTTCAGGGTGGATTGTGACGCCGCCCACGACGACGACATTTTTCTGTCGCCCCATGTAGTCGAACAATCCATCTTCCCGTTTTCGCACCAGATCACCTGTGCGAAACACATCTTCTTCCATCACCTGCGCCGTACTTTCGGGATCACCTACATAGCCGCGCATTACAGTATCGCCAGAAATTGCCAGTTCGCCTGTCTCGCCGTCGGCAACTTCGGCACCGTCCGCGCCAAGCACCAAAGCCCCTACTCCACGCGCCGCACCAATGGTACCAGCGATCCGGGTTGCATCGTCGGGGCCAGCAATCAGTGCATCGCAGACAACTTCGCTTAGCCCATAGGCGTTGACGACCGGCACACCAAAGTCGCGTTCGCTAGCTTTCCAAAGCCCCACATCCAGATAGTCCGCGCTGCTCAGGATAAAGCGAAGCGATTGGGGAACCTTATAGATTTCGGGGTCTTGGGCGCGATGCAATATCCGCAGCATTGCTGGAACAGTTATCAGATGAGTTGCGTTCTGTGCATTAAGATCGTCCAGAATTGCCGGGGTTTCAGCGACCGAAAACATTCGGGGTCTGAGCAGCGTGGCATCGAACCAAAGAGCCAATAGAGGGCCACGGATCAGTCCATCCACGTGGTGAAATGGCAAAAGGTTCAGAGCCCGTGTTTCTGCGTCAAAACCATACACATCGGCGAAAATTGCAAACTGCGCCCTCAAATTCACATAGGTGAGCTCCACGATTTTTGGGCGGTCGGTTGTACCCGAGGTGGCAACAAGCATTGCTGTCGATGAGGGAGCAACCGGGGGAAGAGTTTTTTCTTCGCCGGTTTTGAGACCGACATCGAGCACACAAAGCCCTGCGTAATTTCCAAAAGAAACGGTCACATCGGCCTCGCAAAACAGGATCGCCGCACCGCTGTGTTTCAGCAGGTTAGATGTTTCTTCGATCGGCGCTTCGGGATCGCAAATCAAAAACGGGTGGCCAATCCGAAGGCAGGTTATCACCGCGGCTATGACATGACGGTCCGTCTTTGAAAGAATGCCGACGCAAGCATCCGGCGCCGTATGGTTCAAAAGCGATTGTGCAAGTGATGAGACACGCGCCCTTAGTTCCGCGGTATCCAATGGTCCATCGGGCAACACTGCAAACAGTCGGTCTTGGCCCAAAACACGGTCAATACGTTGGGAAAACACGACCACTGCTTGAGCGTTTTCGCTATCCTTCATCAGTGTTGTCCTTCACCACTTTTTGCGGCCTCAGCCAAAATGCCGCCAATACGTTCCAGACTGTTTGGGTTCTTCATAATTGTAAGGTGTTCGCCATCCACAATTTCTATGTGCACCTGTCCTTTGGTCAACCGATCCCAACCCAACGCATGGGGGCGAAACGGCTCATCAGCTTTCTCTTCAATTCGGAACAAAGTCACCGGCATATCTTCCAATGGTTTTGGGCGATATTTTGATAGTGCATTGTGCAGAGATCTTATTATCGGTCTGTGGGCTTTTGGTCGGTTATTCAGGTCAACTTCCAAAAGCCGATAACTGGTGAGTGTGTTTTCATCTTCACGGCCACGTTGGAGCAGCTTTTTGCGGGAATATGTAACCAATGACTTCAATTCATATCGCGGCGCGTGACGAATTGCGCTTGGCATATGCAAACGATGGGCACGTGTATCAAATAGCCAGATGTGCGTGACAGGCCTGCCGAGTGCTTTTAAGGCACGGGCCGTTTCGAACGCGAGGAGACCGGCAAAAGAGAACCCTGCCAGATGCAGCGGCCCATCGGGCCATTCATCAGCCAAGATTGCTGCGAATTCTTTTGCCAAACTTTCCATCGTGAGCGTGTCAAGTTCTACCAGCGCCGCTTGGGTCAAGGGTAGTGCGAACGGGCAAATGCCGGATGACAGTCTAGACACCAGATCACGGGAATAAAGGACGCTCCCCCCAAAGTCGGGGGCGAAAACCAGTGGAACACCTTCGGCATTTGGCCGCAGTTTCAACAGCTTTTTATTTCGGGGCGGGGATAACATATTCATTCCGGGCGATTGGTCTTGTTTTTGTAGGGGCTTCTTTCTGCAAGTTTTTCAAATTCCACGTCATTGGCTTGCGTCCGTTTTTTCAAAACGGTTTCTGCCATGGAATGAAAAGGCGCATCAGCGAATTTCAAGGCGTGATAAAGCGTTTTCGGCAGTGCGGCACGATAAGGTTTGTGTGCGCCGATTGTACCATAATCCACCGCTTTGTAACCGCGCTGGATAGCGTCGCGATAGGAATGGAACATTAATGCAAACAAATGACCCTGTTGCCTCTCTTTGGAAACCCAATGCTGCGCGCTGATCGTTTTTGAACCCCGGAAACAAAGCAAACCCGCGATAGGGTGATCGTCTTCCCAAACGGCCAGAAACTCCAACGCATCAGGCATGGTTGAGATCAGTTGATCAAAGTAATCACGGTTCAGCCATTCGGCGTGATTGTGCTGTTCAAAGACGCCGCAGTATTGCTGGTAAATTTCTGAAACCAGATCTGAGGTTAACTCGCTGCCATCCAGACGTTTGATAACAAGCCCGTCCGCCACGCGGTTTTCGTATTCGGAGCGCAATCGGTAGCGTCCGCGTTTTGACATCGCGGCTTTGAATTCTTCGAAGTCCTGTTCGCCGCGGCTTTGCCACGTAAAGGTTGTCGTTTCGGCAGGCAAATACCCATGGTCAACCGCTGCCGTCTGATCATCCAACGACGCGTAAGTTATTTGAACAGAACGCGCGCCGGTGGTTTTTGCCAGTATGTCCAGACCCGCAAAAAGCGTGCGGCGCACCACGTCATAATCTTGCCCGTCCGCGATCAAAAGACGTGAGCCAGGCCAAGGCGTCAAAGGCACCTCGACCATCAGTTTGGGATAATATGGTCCGGCGACGCGCTCGTGCGCCAGTGGCAATCCCCAGTCCACACCCAATTCACCGCGAGAATGGGTTTTTAGAAATACCGGGACAGCAGCTGTCAAGGCACCACCTGCATCATTCAGAGACAGATACTGTGGCAGAATGCCAGCTTCCTCGCCAACCATGCCCGACTTTTCAAGAACGCGAAGATGACGCGGATCCAGATATGGCTGATCTGATCCGATACAGGCGCGCCAACCGTCTTCACAGATATCATCAATGCTGTTTTTCACAGACAGTGTACCGGAGTCACTCGTTTCAAGAATAGTCATCCGAGTGCACCGCAGCGTTGCCCGCTCAACCGTCGATGATCCCCAAATCCCTTTGCTGTACCGTCTTTTGGGTTGAGCTCGATTGCACAGATCGAAGGTGTCACGGCGTTACTGGTCTGATCGCGCATGGCGTGATGGCCCCGCGCGACTAATCCGTCAAGAATGGCGTCAGGCACATCAGGTTCTACCCGGACTTTGCCCGGAAACGTCAGATGCGGTGCGGAAGATCCCGGCGGTTCAAGGGTGAAAACACGCGGCGCGGCGATAGCTTCGGCCAAATCCAAGCCACCACTCAAATGCTGTGTCAGGACGGCCGCGCCGCTTTGAATTGCAAGATCGGCACCCGGCCCGCCCCCTGCTATCAGCCGTCCGTCATCTGTTGTCACAATAAACGGGCTTGCGCTTGCACGGGGTCGCTTACCGGGTTCAAGGCTTGCAGGATGTTCGGGGGAAACCTGACTTTGGCCACCACGGGTGGACATAACGAACCCAAGTCCCGGCACAGCCGGTGCATCATGGGACATATCACTTGGCGTCGCGACAAAGACACCCCCCTTTCGGTCAGCGACGACAACAACGGATGTGTCAAGACTTGCTTCGCCGCTGATTTCCATATGCATCGGCATTGGGGCAATTGGGGTCACCGAAGCGGCCAGTGTTTGGCTATGTGGGGCAGACAAAAGCCGATCCATCGGCACATCGACAAAGTCGGGATCGCCATAGTATCTATCGCGATCTGAAAACCCCAGCTTCATCGCTTCAAGCATCAAGTGCCACCACTCAGCGGTT
This sequence comes from uncultured Paracoccaceae bacterium, assembly GCA_938005545.1. Classification (GTDB taxonomy): domain Bacteria; phylum Pseudomonadota; class Alphaproteobacteria; order Rhodobacterales; family Rhodobacteraceae; genus CALKXV01. The sequence continues at coordinate 143,430 of CALKXV010000031.1, read as the reverse complement.
GGTTCACCTGAAACACCAAGTGCTTCCGCAATTTGGAGGATTTGGGTCAGGCAAGGACCTTGGCTCCAAGGGCCGCAAGTGTGGACAACGGCCCCGAAAACCTGCCCTGATGTCGCTGGCTTTATGGGGCTTCGATATTCGGCCAGATCGTCAGCGCTCAATAGTCCGCCTTCCGCTGCGATATGGGCGATCATTTCCGCCGCCAACTCGCCCTTGTAGAAAAGCTGCCTTACAGCCTCGTCCCCGCCTTCTAGTCCCGCATCAATAAAACGCCGGAACGTTTTGGCGAGCTTTGGTTGGCGAAACACCTCTCCCGGCAAAACAGGTCGGTCATGGGGCAACCAGATCGCGGCATTTTCCGGATTGGCGCGATAGTGTCTTTCAAATGTGACTGTTGCAGATACCAAATCGTCATGGGCCGCAAATCCTTCGGCGGCGAGCTTTTGGGCAGGTTTCGCAAGATCGGCAAAGGGCATCGTGCCGAATGCTTCAAGTGCGGACAAACATGCATCTGGCAGAGCTGGCGTGACGGTTCGAAGAATGCCGCGTGGCATCCGACCACGATGCTCGCGCTGGAAAACATCGCGATCCGTCGCCCTCGGCCAACGACCGACGCCCTCAACGGCCATGACGTTTTCAGACCCCGACGGCCGCACCAAAATAGGAAGGATACCGCCCAACTGCACCTGCTCTGAATGCAATACGGTCAAGGCCAAAACGGCGGCAACCCCCGCATCCACCATGTTGCCACCACGCTCAAGAACATCCCAAGCAATGTCAGCGGCGAGCGGATGGCCAGCCGAGACGACCGCCAAATTCTCGCGTGGGCTGGGTATATTTCCGTCAGGCACAGTTTTCATCAATGGCTTCTTTTCCATCCGTCATATTCAGCACGCCGGACACTTTCTACACCTATTTGTGTCATGCACTTTTTGGGCGAGAGTATGGTGTTTTCAGGTCATGCAAATGTGCCCAAATTGGGCTTTCGAAGGCCGTTCTTATTAGGGTTGTCGGGGCGAAACTGTCTGATTTCAGGGGATATTGCTCCAGATAGCGTAATTTGATCGGATAGAGACGTCGGCGCGTTTCAACCGCCGAGGAATGGGACATGGGACAAACACTTGGAGCGCGCAAAAACCGTGAAGAAATTGTCGTCAAAGCTCTGCAAAGTGCATCTCTCAAACTGAAAACCCAATGCGATCTGATGCATTGCCAAACGCTCAAAATCTTCACCGAAATTCGACCCACCACATTCTACTAAAGAATTAGTTTGACTCTCTCCTTCGTCTCAGAATAGCGTCGAGAGGCTGACATTGTTCAGCTTACAAAATCTTTGGGAGGAGACACGATGCGCAAGTATCTGCTCTCCGCGACTGCGGCCGTTGCCGTCATCGCGGGGTCCGGGACTGCTATTGCCGACGAGGCAGCAGCCCAGAAATGGATTGATCAGGAATTCCAACCGTCAACGCTGTCGAAAGCCGAACAATTGGCCGAGATGCAGTGGTTTATCGACGCGGCTCAGCCGTATTCCGGCATGGAAGTGAACGTTTTGTCCGAGGGTATTCCAACCCACGGTTATGAAAGCGAAGTGCTGACGAAAGCGTTCGAGGAAATCACCGGCATTAAGGTGAACCATCAGATCCTTGGCGAAGGCGAAGTGGTGCAGGCTGTTCAGACACAGATGCAAACCCAGCGGAACCTTTACGATGGGTACGTTAACGACAGCGACCTGATTGGCACGCACTCGCGATTGCAGCTGGCCTATAACCTGACCGAGCAAATGGCCGGTGAGTGGGCAGCAACAACATCACCAACGCTGGATCTGGAAGACTTCATGGGAATCCAGTTCACGACTGGGCCTGATGGAAATCTTTACCAACTGCCCGATCAGCAATTTGCGAACCTGTATTGGTTCCGCAAAGATTGGTTTGACGACGAAGACAACAAGGCCGCATTCAAAGCCAAGTACGGCTATGAGCTGGGCGTTCCTGTAAACTGGTCGGCTTACGAAGACATTGCAGACTTTTTCAGCAACGATGTGAAAGAAGTCGACGGCACCACAATCTATGGTCACATGGATTACGGCAAACGCGCGCCTGACCTTGGCTGGCGGATGACCGACGCTTGGTTGTCGATGGCTGGAACGGGTTCGAAAGGCGAACCGAACGGAATCCCGATCGACGAATGGGGCATCCGGATGGAGGCTGGTTCTTGTAACCCGGCTGGCGCTTCGGTGTCTCGTGGTGGTGCGGCCAATGGCCCTGCGGCTGTCTATGCAATCCGGAAATGGGACGAATGGCTGCGCAACTATGCCCCTCCGGGCGCTGCATCCTTTGACTTTTACCAGTCACTTCCAGCACTTAGTCAAGGCAACGTGGCCCAGCAAATCTTCTGGTACACCGCTTTCACCGCAGACATGGTGAAACCACAAGCCGAAGGCAACAACACAGTTGATGCCGATGGAAACCCGCTATGGCGGATGGCGCCTTCGCCGCACGGTCCATATTGGGAAGAAGGCCAGAAGGTTGGCTATCAGGATGTGGGCTCGTGGACGTTCCTAAAGTCGACACCTGCGGATCGCGCACAAGCCGCTTGGCTTTACGCCCAGTTCGTAACGTCCAAGACAGTTGACGTGAAAAAGTCCCACGTGGGCCTGACGTTTACGCGTGACTCGACGGTCAACCACGAAAGCTTCACCGAACGCGCGCCCAAACTGGGTGGTCTGGTCGAATTCTATCGCTCACCTGACCGCGTTGCATGGTCGCCAACAGGCATCAACGTTCCCGATTATCCAAAGCTGGCGCAAATCTGGTGGCAGCAAATTGGGGACGTGAATTCAGGTGCATTTACTCCGCAACAGGCAATGGATCGTCTGGCCGAGGAAATGGACATCACCATGGCCCGGATGCAGGCCGCTGACGAAGGCGCCGGAGTCTATGGCGGCTGTGGCCCGCGACTAAATGAGGAAAAAGACGCCTCGGAATGGTTGGGCAAAGGTGGTGCCAAAGCCAAACTGGACAACGAGAAACCGCAAGGCGAGACCGTCAACTATGACGATCTGGTCGCGCGCTGGAACCAGTAAACACGTATCGACCGGCCCTTTGATTTGGGGCCGGTCTTGGCCGAGGTTTCTTTCTAAACTTCGGCCATACTCTATCGGGGCGGGGAACACATGTTAGTTGAGCTGAAAGAGGCCACGAAGACGGTCCGTGGGATCACCCACATCAAGCCGACATCGTTGAAACTGGAAACCGGGCACTTCAATGTGCTTTTAGGACAAACCGGTTCCGGCAAAACATCCTTGATCAAACTTATGGCGGGATTAGATCCGCTCGCCTCAGGGCAGGTTTTTATGGATGGACAGGATGTGTCGAAACTGTCGACGCAAAAACGTAAAATCAGCCTCGTCCACCAGTTCTTCGTGAATTATCCCCATATGACAGTTTTTGAAAACATTGCCTCCCCACTTCGGGTTGCAGGCATGGCGAAGTCCGAAATTGAAGCTCGCGTGCAAGAAGCCGCAGACATCCTGCAGCTTGGCCCAATGTTGAAACGCCGCCCGCAGGAACTGTCGGGCGGCCAGCAGCAACGCTGTGCCTTGGCGCGCGCGATTGCAAAAGAAAGCCGGGCCGTGTTCCTGGATGAACCCTTGGCGAACCTGGATTACAAACTGCGTGAAGAATTACGCGAACAATTGCCCGAGCTTTTTGCAGGCCGCGGTGCGGTGGTCGTCTATGCCACGTCCGAACCCGAAGAAGCATTGTTGCTCGGCGGAAAGACGGCATTGATGGACGACGGGGTTGTGACGCAGTTCGGCACCACGGCCGATATCTACCGCAGGCCGGAAAACCTGACCGCCGCGCGTGTCTTTTCGGACCCGCCCATCAATTCGGCCGAAATCGTCAAAGCCGGCCAAACGGCCAAAATGGCCACTGGCGTCAGTTGGACGTTAGACGGGGTCGCCGCCGGCCTGCCGGATGGTCAGTACACGGTTGCCATTCGACCGCATCATGTGACGCCGATATCTGCGACGCCCAACGATGTTGCAATCGATGGCAAGGTTTTGGTGACCGAATTGTCGGGGTCGGAATCAAGTGCGCACTTTCAACTTGGCGATGACGGCTGGGTGTCGCTTGCCCACGGCGTTCATTCCTATGAGATCGGTGAAGACCACCGCTTTTATATGGACGCCAGCCAAGCGTATTATTTCACGCCCGACGGGAGGCTCGTGGCCTGATGGCGAAGATCACATTGTCCAACCTGCGCCATTCTTATCTGCCCAACCCAAAGGGCCAAGAAGACTATGCGCTGAAGGAAATCGACCTCGATTGGCAAGACGGTGGCGCTTACGCGCTTTTGGGCCCCTCCGGTTGCGGCAAGTCGACTTTGCTGAACATCATTTCCGGGCTTCTTGCGCCATCTGAAGGTCGCATCCTGTTTGATGATCGCGATGTGACTGACCTACCGCCTGATCAACGAAACATTGCACAGGTTTTTCAGTTTCCGGTGATCTACGACACAATGACCGTGCGCGATAACTTGGCCTTTCCATTGCGCAACCGTGGCGTCCCCGAAACGCGGATCGCAGAACGCGTGGACGAGATAGCAGGGATGCTTGAGGTCGAAGACATGCTCGACATCCGCGCGGCGCACTTGTCACCCGACAACAAACAGAAAATTTCCATGGGCCGTGGCTTGGTGCGCGACGACGTGAATGTCGTGATGTTCGACGAACCGCTGACCGTGATCGATCCACATCTTAAATGGAAGCTGCGGTCCAAGCTGAAAGAACTGCATCAGCGGGTTCGCGCGACCATGATTTACGTCACACATGATCAGACGGAAGCACTGACTTTTGCGGACCAAGTTGTCGTCATGCAAGACGGCGAAGTCGTTCAAATCGGCACGCCCGTCGAATTGTTCGAACGGCCCCAGCATACCTTCGTCGGTCATTTCATCGGCTCGCCCGGCATGAATGTTCTGCCTGTAACCGAGACCGATGGACAAGTCAGTTTCAATGGTCAAACCATCTTTCTGGAAGGCAAAGTCACGGGCCAAGGTGGGTCAACCGAACTTGGCATCCGGCCAGAGTTTGTTTCGATAGCGACCACAGGGATCGAAGCGCGCGTGCGTAAAGTTTCGGACGTTGGGCGCCACTCTGTCGTCGAGGCCATGGTGGGCGACACGCCGGTCAAGGCCGTCGTTGAAGGCGCAGTTCCCGAACAAGGTGCACCTGTTCATTTAAACTTTGCCCAAAAACAAACGCGGCTTTACCGCGACGGCTGGATCGCAACGGAGGTTTCAGCATGAAAACCGAAAACCCCAAAGCCTGGTTCTTTGTGCTACCTGTTCTGCTGCTGGTCGCTTTCAATGCGCTTGTGCCGATCATGACTGTGGTCAATTACTCAGTGCAGGAAACCTTCGGCAATAACGTTTTCTTCTGGCAGGGCCTTGACTGGTTTGAGCAGATTTTACGATCCGACAGATTCCATGCAGCCCTTGGACGCCAGTTTCTTTTCACCTTCTTGATTTTGGCCATCGAAGTTCCGCTTGGAATAATCATTGCGCTTTCCATGCCCAGACAAGGTTTCTGGGTGCCGGTTTGCCTCGTCATCATGGCATTGCCGATGCTGATCCCTTGGAATGTGGTTGGCGCGATGTGGAACATTTTCACCTTGCCCGAAATTGGTCTGCTTGGGTATCTGATGAACAATACGCTGGGCATCCCATATGACATGACCCAAAACCCCTTCGCGGCCTGGGTGACAATCATCACGATGGACGTTTGGCATTGGACGTCATTGGTTGTGCTGCTGTCTTATGCCGGTTTGGTGTCAATTCCCGACGCATATTATCAAGCGGCCAAAATCGACGGCGCATCCCCTTGGAAAGTCTTCCGCTATATCCAACTTCCAAAGTTGAAAATGGTGCTGACCATCGCGATCCTTTTGCGGTTCATGGACAGTTTCAACGTCTATACCGAAGTCTTCGTCCTAACCGGCGGAGGACCGGGCAATTCAACGACATTACTGTCCATCGACTTGGTGAAAATAGCACTTGGCCAGTTCGATCTTGGCCCGGCAGCGGCGATGAGCCTGATCTATTTCGCGATCACACTGTTGGTCAGCTGGCTGTTTTACACCCTTATGACAAAGGATGACGAGCAATGAGAAAACGTTCCATCATCCCGATCCTCTACATCGCCTTTTTACTGCTGCCGATCTATTGGCTGGTCGCGATGAGCTTCAAGACAACGGGTGAAATCCTGTCTGGCTTCAGCCTGTTCCCGCAAACCTTCACACTGGAAAACTACCGCGTCATATTCACCGATCCGACTTGGTACTGGGGCTACATCAATTCGATCATCTATGTGTCTCTAAACACGGTCATATCGGTATCTGTGGCGCTGCCAGCTGCCTATGCATTCTCGCGCTATCGTTTCTTGGGCGACAAACAGTTGTTCTTCTGGCTTTTGACCAACCGGATGGCCCCGGCCGCTGTCTTCGCCCTGCCCTTTTTCCAGCTTTATTCCTCGGTTGGCTTATTCGATACCCATCTGGCGGTTGCGCTGGCGCATTGTCTTTTCAACATCCCACTCGCCGTTTGGATATTAGAAGGCTTCATGGGCGGGGTTCCAAAAGAACTGGACGAAACGGCTTATGTCGATGGCTATTCGTTCCCCCGGTTTTTCGTCACGATCTTTCTTCCCACGATCAAAGCCGGTGTCGGTGTCGCGGCATTCTTCTGTTTTATGTTTTCATGGGTCGAACTGCTTTTGGCAAAAACACTGACCGCAGTTGCGGCCAAACCAATTGCCGCCACCATGACCAAAACCGCATCCTCTGCGGGTTATGAGTTGGGGCTATTGGCTGCCGCAGGAACGCTAACGATTATTCCTGGCGCAATCGTCATTTACTTCGTGCGAAACTATATCGCCAAGGGCTTTGCCCTGGGGAGGGTCTGATGAAGAACCTTGTCTCGATACTCACCATCTTCTTGGCCAACCCGGCTTTTGCCCAAGGCTGGGGCAATGTCGCCAAGAAAGAGGAAGAAACCGGTTTCTCTTGGACAGCCCCCCTTTGGCCATCGTTCTGGATGGCATGGACACCCGCAACCTTCGCACTTTTCTGCGGCATCTTTGGCGCAATCGCCCTTATCGGGGTGCTTGAAGGCACGAAATATCGCGACGGGTTGGAACGAAAAGGCATCCTCGGGCTGACCACCACGCTTGGCGACCGGCTTTTCATCACTCTACTGGGAACAGCTTATATTTTCCTCGCCTGGCTAGGGATCATGGGCCAACCTTTGTGGTGGCCCCTTGCCATATCCATCGGTTGGGCCGTCTTTTGTTTTAGGAAAGTGTGAGATTCTGCTTTGGAAAATGAAATGCATAAGGTTTACTCGTTCTGCGTAACGAGTGAGCGATTGCCCGGGATGGGACCGCAATGAAAAAGAAGAAAAGCGAATTGCTGACCGAGGTCGAACTGGAGTTCATGAACGAGCTTTGGTCTTTGGGAGAGGGAACCGTGCGTGACGTTTTGGATAATCTGCCAGACGACCGTAACCTCGCCTATACTTCGGGGGCAACCATTCTGCGTATTTTAGAACAGAAAGCATTCGTCACCAGCAGGAAGGAGGGCAAAAGTCATGTCTATCGTCCGACCCTGGCCAAGGATGCTTATCAGTCGCGCTCACTTAGACATATGTCGATGAAATTGTTTGACGACACGCCCGCCTCACTGGTGGCACGGCTCGTCAATGATGATGAATTGACTGAAGAAGCGTTGGGGCAAATCCGGGCACTCGTGGATCGGAGGTTGAAAAATGATAGCGGGTGAAGCACTGCTTGATGCATTCATTAACGCCAATATCTTGTTTTGCGTGGCTTTTGTTCTGTGGTTCCTTGTCCGCAGCGCGATGCGCTACGTTGGCCTAAAACATGCGTTCGGCATACAGCTGCGCTTGTTGAACGCGGTGTTTGTCGCGATTGTTTGCGCACCATTTCTCGCGGCCGCGTTTCATGTGCTTCAAGGATCGGGCGTCGCCAATGGCATGAACGTCAATCTGTCGGACATGGTCGTGTCGTACTATCTGAACGGTGGCCTTGAAATGAAAGCCTCGGACTTTGAGGGGCTGGTTCTCATGCGCGACACTTTCATCCTGAACGTTCTGAACATGGATGGTTTCGTCGCAACGGCGGCGATTGCCACCTTTGTCGTGGGTGTCGGGTTGGGTCTTATCCGTCTGAGTTATTCATTCTATTGCCTCTGGCGCATTGTCGAAAACAGCTATGATTGGCGGCGCATTGGCCGGGTTCGCATCCGGTTGTCCGACAAAACGCTGGTTCCGTTTTCGACACGCGGGCTTCGCAATTACTATGTTGTCATTCCATCGCAGATGCTTGCACAGACACACGAATTGAAAGTGTCGCTCGCACATGAATTTCAACACATTCGCCAGGGTGATTTGGAATGGGAAATCCTTCTCGAAGCGCTGAAACCGTTATTTTTCCTGAACCCGGCTTATCACGCTTGGAAACGGCAGGTCGAACATCTGCGTGAATTGAATTGCGACAGCGAAGTCATGTCGCAGGGTCGTATCGACGTTCGCGAATATTGCGAAACGCTGTTGTCGGTCTGCCAGCAAACCCTGCGCCGTGACGACCGGGCTTTCATCATTGCTGTCCCGAAAGTCACCTTGGTCACTGCGGATCGATCCCCTCTCCGCGAAGGTAAGGGTCTGTTAGAAAACAGAATTATCTCTGTTTTGAATGCGCGTCGTTTGCCGCATCAGAAACTTGTGTTTTTGGTCGCCGCCGTTCCCTTGATTGCAGCGGTTGCCTTCACTTCGGTTGCGATCCAGCGCCCCGGTGACTGGAGCCAGGATCGTCTTATGCTGTCGACCGTCGTCAATCTTGACCGGCTGGATGAGATCAATCGCCTTTCCACTTTCGGGCGCATAAGAAATTAGGTTCGGACCGGTGAGACAGCTATAAAAGCAATCATCGGTAATCTTCACAAATCGCAAGCTCAAAATCGAAAAAGAGTGTATTCACAAACGTACAGAACTATGGCGAAGGTTGTTTGGCCTTTCGTCCCTTCTGCCGCCCCCTTTCGCTCGCTGCAGGGAACTTGATGCAGGTATCGAAATGAATTTTGATCGACGCGCTTTTCTCGCGGGCTGCGGAACCTTCAGCCTTACGGCATGTACCGGCACGACCTCCTCAATTCCATCGGAAAGCACGGATGATCTTCCCGAGGATCTGAGGCCCATTCAAAACTCAGATTTCTCGGAATGGCTAAAGTCATTTCAACCACGCGCGCGCCGCGCTGGGATCACACCTTCAACCCTGGATGCCGCGCTTTCAGACGTCGGATTCATACCCGGTGTCATCGCCCGCGACAGAAACCAGATACAAAACCGGCGCACGTTAGAAGACTACCTGTCCATAACAGTGTCAGACGAAAGGCTTGCCAAAGGTCGCACCGCGTTCACAAGACATGCAAAAACACTCGCCGCAATCGAAACGCAATACGGCGTCGATGCGAAGGTCGTGACGGCCATTTGGGGCATCGAAAGTCAGTTTGGCGAAAAGCGTGGGCAAGTTCCGGTCATTTCTTCGACCGCTACATTGGCTTTTGATGGACGCCGTGGTGATTTCTATGAAAGACAATTGATCGCCGCTCTGCGCATCCTTGAACGCGGCGATACAACACCCCGGCAGTTAGTCGGAAGTTGGGCCGGCGCCATGGGGCACACACAGTTCATTCCGACGTCTTATCAGTCGTTTGCAGTGGATTTCAACGGCGACGGACGTCGTGATATCTGGGGCCATGACCCAACCGATGCTTTGGCGTCCGCGGCAAGCTATCTGGCGCGAAACGGTTGGCGCTCGGGTTTGAAATGGGGGGCTGAGGCCGGAAGTGGCCGCCTGACAGGGCGCGGGCTCCAACCGCAAAATGGCGGGCCCAGATTTACGGTGACCCGCAATTTCGATGTTATCAAAACGTACAACAATTCCGATTTTTATGCGATCGGTGTCGGGCACTTAGCCGACAGGATCGGTGGCGCAAGCCCGTTGCAAGGAACGTTTCCGCCGGATGCAAACGGGCTTACCAAAACCGATCGGATTTCCATCCAACGTGGCTTGGTTTCGCGAGGGTATGACATCGGGACAATCGACGGTGTTATCGGCACGAAATCAAAAGCCGCAATAAGCGACTTTCAGAGACGGCAAGGCTTGCCTGTAACAGGAACCGCCACACGCAACGTTCTGGCAGCTTTGCGCTAGGGTTCTGGAACGGGCGACCTTGGCCGCAGCACCTTCAGCTGCATCCCAACTTTCCAAAGGCAGAAATCCGCATGTATAATGCAATACAGTTCTAACGCTCAGCACGAAAGAAAACGCCATGACCAAACTCAGGAAAACCGCCGCTGACATGGTCGCGACTGCGCGGGCCAGTATCGAAGAGATCGAGACCCGGAACCTCATCGCAATGGTCGATGACCCGAACGTCGTCATCGTTGACATACGCGACATCCGCGAACGGCAACGCAGCGGGTTCATTCCGGGAAGCATCCATACACCGCGCGGTATGATCGAATTCTGGGTCGACCCGGACAGCCCGTACTTCAAGGACGTTTTTGGACAAGAGGGGAAAAAGTATGTTTTTCATTGTGCCAGTGGCTGGCGGTCGGCTCTTACCGTCGCAACGCTGAAAGACATGGGGTTTGAGGCCGCGCACCTTAAGGAAGGTTTTTCCACTTGGGAAAATCAGGGCGGGCCAGTTGAGAAGCCCGAACCTCGCGACTGAAATCTGGCTAAGTTTTCGAAGACTACCGATGGGTCGCTTTGCCCACTCAGCACTTGGCATGGGCATCGGCACATAAATCGGACTTCTCCAAAGACGGTGTGCGTGCCGCCACCGCCATATGTCGCGCGTTCGGTTCTTTCGGGATGTAAGGTTCAAGGTTCTATTGGCCACGTTCAACGGGTATCTCTTTTGAACGCCCAAACTTTCAGATCAATCAACGCCTTAACCGTTGCCACCACCACCAACACACACAGCAAAGTTTTTGTCACAACTTCCATCGTCCCCTCAATCAACATGGCATGGACGACGCTTCCACCGACAACCACACTTGCAAAACCCGTATGCATGCGCCGCCAAATCCGGGGATGCATTTGTAACCGCTTACGAAACACCGCAAAACCAGCCGCGGCAAAAACAGCCCACATAGCAACGACGCCCCACGCAGAAAACGGCGTCGGCGAAAAGAACAACAGGGCATCAATAACGTCGGGCGGGCTTGTGATCCATAATCCACCAACATGAAAAACAACCGCCACGATCAATGCCGCGCCCGCCCACCGATGAAACCGCCGACCCAGTGTTCCAGTAATTCCGGGCAAAAAACCCGCCGCCAACACCGGCTGAAGAAGCAGCAACGCCATTGACAGGACTCCGGCGAAACCAGCCCCGACATAGATAGAACTGCGCCAAGCCAAAAGCGGGCTGGTCGCTGCGGCGAAGACAGGAACGACAATTGCCGTGGTCAGTCCCACCCAGACCATTGAGTTTCTAAACAGGCTCATGCCCTTCGAAATCAAACAGGTTGAAGTACAAAGTGCGCCTCAAGACTGGCGTCTTTTGAACTGGCCATAAGAGGGCGCAAGAAAACAGTTTCGAAGTCTCCGCTGTCATAGGCAAGATGCGCATGTGCCTGCCCAAAAGCTGGAACAATCTGTGGCATTTCAAGTCGAAAGTCACCTTTGGCATCCGTCAAAGTCGCCCCATGACTGCGCTGGTCACGTTCGTGCCCTTCTGTGGTATGCGCCCAGATTTGAATGCGTTGACCCGAAAGCGGCGCACCATCGCCTGCCCGTCGAACTGTGCCCGACATCCAAAAGCCACCGCCCCCGATCCGTTTCACAATCGGTGCACCGGGGCGATAATTGTTATCCCCGCCGCGCATGCTGGGTGTTGGTTCCAATCCCGCAGCCCTGGCCGGGACCAAAATCACCTGACTCCCCATCGCGACCGCGGCGCCCGTTGCAACAAGAACAGTACGTCGACTAAGAATTTTCGTCATTTGGTTTTCTCCTGTCAGACAGGTGCTTTTGGAAACTGATATTACCCACCAACTGGGAGGCCATCTCAGAACTCGCCTTGGATCGGATCAGCTTAACCTAGCGGATCGATAGCCACATCTCAAAGACGGCGCACGACATCGTGATAGCAGTAATGAACCTATCCAAGAGCGCCTTCAAACCAATCGAGCATTGCGCCCGCCCAGCCTTTTGGCGCGCCATGACCGCCCTTGTGCAACATAAGATCGATGCGCCCCGCGTCACAATCGGTCCAATGACGAAGCCAAAGTTCGCCATCGAAACTTGAACTCTCCGGTTGGCGCGCGCGACATCCGTTTGTCGCCCTCAGAATCTTGAGCGACTCCCATACATCTCCCTGAACAACTGTGCCCCCACGCAAAGACCGGCCTTCCAATGGCACCGTGCGATCGTTCCACCCATGGGTGTGAAAAAGGTTTACAGGTGCGGCGCACTCAGAAGGCATATCGTCCCAAAAGGCTCCGGCAACTGGGGCATATCCATCAGCGAATTCTGGCGCGACACAGGCCACATCCCAAACCATTGAAGCACCTCGAGAAAATCCCGCAAGTAAGACGGGCAGCCCATCGGCGTTCAAGCGCGTTTGCACGTCACCAAGAACCTCTTTCAAGAATGCAACATCGTCCCGCTCGAACGTTGTGCCTTTTGCCTTCACCGACCAGTTGCGCGTGAACCGCGCATTTGGGTGAAAGCCATCTGGCGCAACGACAATATATCCACGCGCCAATGCAGATCTTGCAAGACCCGAACCCAACATACCCTTGCCTGTCCCTCCGCCACCGTGAAGGTGAACGACGATCCCTTTCGGGGCCGCTTCAGGCTCCAGCACATGATAGGTTCCGCTGTCAATTTGGCACGGAATGTCGGCTGAACCGCATTTGTCTGATTGCGCAAAAATTGGCGAAACGACCATGGCAGCAACGCAAACGGCAAAAGACCGCAAAGTGCAAATTGGCAGGGGCAATGGCAGTCTCCAGATACAAACGCGCGCCGCGTTGTTGCCAGCTTAGCATTGTGCCTGCGTGGTTCCAGTCTTGATTGGGACTTGAGCCCATTTTGAAACTGCGAAACCGATCACAGATCTGTGTGGTAAAAGTGCCTTGGGATTGCGGGCCGGATGCTCTGGTGTAATCCTGTGGTTTAACGAACTGTCAGGGATCATTGGTCATGCTACGCGTTTTTCTCGCAATTTTCATGTTTGCAGCAACTTCGCTAAGTGCGGGATCAATCGAACCCCGCGAAGGATGGGAGGTGCGCGATACAGATAAGACATTTAACGCACTTGTCAGCAGTGTGCGATCTGCCGTCAAAGCCAATGGTATGATCGTCGTGACGCAAGCGGGCCCAACGAAAGCGGCAGCGTCGCGCGGCATAACTATCCCCGGCAATCGGATAATGGGTGTTTACAACAACGACTTTGCGGTTCGGATGTTGGAACAATCCGTGCCTGCGATGATTGAAGCACCCATTCGGTTCTATATCACCGAAAACAGCAATGGGACCGCGACTTTGTCGTGGAAAACGCCGAGCCTCGTGTTTGCACCTTATGCCGTTGATGCGCCAGGCGTGATGGCGATTGCGCGGGAACTTGACGCCAAGTTTCTGGCAATCGGAAGCGATGCCACAAAGTAACGACAGATAGTATTGGCGGCGCGACTGAAGGGATACGTCATTCCTTGACCAACCCTATTTCTAGAATTCGCGCCAGTCATCCTCTTGCGGCATAGTTTCCAGTGCGTGTTGACCAGATGTCGCGACTGCAGCTTGCACCGGAACGGGGTTCGCCACACTCACAGTCTCTTCGTTTAGCGCTTTGGATAAATCCTTTTTTACCCGAAGCTGACCGTTTTCACCGACTTGGAAAAAGCTGACAAGACCACGCAACGCTGTTGCACGTTGCGCAAGGCTTGCGGCCGCGGCTGTACTTTCTTCTGAAATTGCTGCGGTTCTTTGTGTGGTTGAATCAATTTCCGACATGGCCTGGTTGATTTCGGTTACACCGGTCGCCTGCTCACTGCTTGCAGTAAAAATCTCATCAATACTGGTGGATACCAGTGTCACAGCAGAGACAATTTCGCTCAAAGCATCGCCGGTTTTCTTTACCAACCCTGCCCCTTCGGCCACCTGTTTCTCAGACGTCTCAATAAGTTCCGAGATGTCGCGAGCCGATTCAGAAGCCCGCTGTGCAAGGGCGCGCACTTCGGACGCAACAACAGCAAATCCGCTACCGGCTTCTCCTGCTCGTGCCGCTTCGACGCCTGCATTCAGAGCAAGCAAATTAGTTTGGAAGGCGATCGCGTCAATCACTTCGATGATCTTCCGGACTTCGGCGGAACCGGCTTCGATCTTGCTCATTGCAGTGATCGCGTCGTTCACGACTGTCCCACCCAATTCGGCGTGTTCGGTCGCGTTCTTGGCCGCCGCGGTTGCATCTTTTGCGTTCTGCGCGTTGCTTTTTACGGTGCTCGACATTTCTTCCATAGCGGCCGATGTTTCTTCAACCGTTGCAGCCTGAAGTTCGCATCTGCGAGAAAGATCAGTCGCGCTATCGGCGATGGCTTCAGATTCTTCTTGGATCGAGCTGGACTCAAAGTTGATGTCGCTGACCATCTCGCTCAACTTATCCAACGTCTCATTAAAGGCTGTTCGCATTTCTGCAAAATCGCGCGATCCAGAATCGCCCAATCGATGGGTCAAATCGCCTTTCGACAATGCAACTAAGCTATCGATAATAACTTGGAGTTCGGATTTCCAAGGGGTGATGTCCGTCGCATACTTAACCACCTTAAATGGCACACCTTCGGCGTCAAAAATTGGATTATAGCTTGCCTGCAACCAAAGCGCGCGACCATCTTTCGCGAACCGTTTGTACTCTGCGGCCTTATATTCACCTTTGCCGAGATCTGCCCAAAACTGCTTAAAATTTTCACTATTCGCATATTCGGGATGAACGAACATTCGGTGATGTTTGCCCTTCACTTCGTCAATGCTGTAACCCGTTGTATCAAGAAAGTTCTGGTTTGCATGGATAATTGTGCCGTCGATTTCAAATTCGATCACCGCCTGTGATCTGGAAATCGCTTTTATCTTTCCGTCGTTGTCAACGGACGACAATTTTTGTTCGGTTATGTCCGTTGCATATTTTACAATTTTGTATGCTCGACCCTTTGGGTCAAAGATTGGATTATAGCTCGCTTGAATCCAAATCTCTTTACCACTTTTGGTAATCCGCTTAAATTCGGATGAGGCGAATTTGCCCGCTGCCAAATCACGCCAGAACTCTGCGTATTCGTTACTTTGTGCATAATCCGGTTCCACGAACATCCGGTGGTGCTGACCGCGCACTTCGTCAATCGAATACTCAAGCGCGTTCAGAAAGTTGTCATTCGCACAAAGAATTTTGCCCGTAAGATCAAATTCGATGGTCGCTTGCGACCTTGAAATCGCCGCAAGTTGTCCGTTCGAGTCACTCGACTTGAGCTTTGCCTCGGTCGTGTCGATAGCAAATTTCACAACCTTCACAACATTGCCGTCGGCATCAGTGATTGGGTTGTAAGACGCTTCGATATAGACAGTTTCACCCGTTTTTGAGACGCGAGAGAACTCTCCGGTCATAAATTCGCCCTTACCAAGCTTGTCCCAAAAGTCCGCATACTCGCGGCTTTTGGCATAGTCACTCGCTACAAAGATGCTGTGATGCTTGCCCGTGATGTCATCCAGCGAATACCCTAGTGCACCAAGAAAATTTTCGTTGGCGTCCAATATATTGCCTTTTGGATCGAACCAAATGATAGCTTGGACTTTGTCCAGCGCCGCCAAAACCGCTTCGAGTTCATTCAGTTTCTGCCTTTCGGCCTTTTGGTAAAAAAATGGCATTCGTGCACCTCAGAAGAATTTTGCACGTCCTTAAGGCCAATTAGTTTATACTCGGTTGACACACGCCATTCTCAATGCGCGCTCCGCCAAAGGCTACTGAACAGATTTGATCGCCGGATATGCGGCGCGAAAGGCTTCATAGGCAATTTGGAACTCTACCGTTATTTCTTTGTTCGGCTGAACGGTCCGGCCAACCACGGGTGCTGTGATGACATGCTCAGGTATAGCCCCCGTCGCCGCCAAAATCCCCAGCCGTGCCGCACCCAGTGCCGTGCCAAATTCGCCTTCGGCGGGCAAATCAAGCGGAATGTCCAAAACAGTAGCGATCAATTCAAGCCAGTATTCCGACGCTGTCCCGCCCCCGATGGCGATCAGACGATCAAGTGTCGCATGCGTGGCTTTCAATGCTTCAAAACTGTCGCGAAGCCCAAACGCCACCCCTTCCAGCACCGCCTGAGTGAGATCTTCGGTCGTTGTTTCAGCACCCAGCCCCGTCAAACTTCCGCGAATGTCAGCATCGTTGTGAGGCGTTCGTTCGCCCGAAAGATATGGCAAGAACCGAACCTTTCCCGGCAAACGAAGATTTTTCCCCAAAGCTTTGCTCAACGTTTGTGGCGATTTGCCAGTGATCTGTGACAACCAGTTCAAACTGTCCGTCGCCGACAACATGACACCCATCTGATACCAACGGCCCGGCACGGCATGACAGAACGTGTGCACAGCCGTTTCAGGTGCCGGGCGATAACCGTCGCGTGCTGCCAGCAATACGCCCGAAGTGCCCAGCGACACGAAACCCTGCCCTTCGTTCAGCGCCCCTATACCGCATGCCGCCGCCGCATTGTCGCCCGCGCCACCGGCCACTGTCACAGACCCGTCCACGCCCCAGCGTGCCGCCAGATCCGCACGCAACACACCAGCAACTTCCGATCCTTCGACAAGCCTCGGCATCTGATCGCGCCGCATGTGCCCGGCGTCCAGCAAAACATCCGACCAATCGCGTTCACCAACATCCAACCAAGACGATCCAGCGCTGTCTGACATATCGGCCACGTGGTCACCGGTGAGATAGAAGTTCAGGTAAGCCGCTGGCAGCAAGACTTTGGCCACGCGGTCAAAGACGTCAGGCTCGTGGATGCGCACCCATTCCAACTTGGGTGCCGTAAAGCCCGGAAAGACGATGTTGCCGGACAGCGAGCGAACCTGATCGGTTGCGTCCAATTCAGCGGCCTCAAGGTGCGACCGTGTGTCGTTCCACAATATACAGGGCCGTAACACCTTGCCTGCGTCGTCAAGCAAGGTGGCCCCATGCATATGCCCGGCGACCCCGATGCCTTTGAGACCTGCAAATTGCGGGAAAGCTGCTTTTAGCTCTGAAACCGCCTCGTCCAAGGCCGCGATCCAATCTGCGGGGTCCTGCTCCGACCAGCCGGATTGGGGATGCGAAACATCATAATGCCGCTCTGTCGATCCAATCGGCGCGCCTGTTTCATCGACCAAAAGGGCGCGTAAACCCGAGGTTCCAAGATCAATCCCAAGAAACGACACATTCAATTCCTTCACGCTGGCAAGGCACACGTCGCCCGTCTTGGGGAATGTATAGTCAGGACCGTCTCAACTAAACAGCCCACCTAGACATCTTCAACGACCATTCTGGACAAGATGCAGGGGCTGCCATCCCTTCACATCACGGTAATCACTCCCGAATTCTCGCATGTTGCTATGCGCCCAATTGCGTGTTGGTCTTACGGCGGCTAAGACCATGCGCATGTTAGACCGTGCCTCAAACTCACCCGACCTGCCGCCCGAAATCGCGAGGCGGCGAACCTTTGCCATCATCTCGCATCCCGATGCGGGCAAAACGACGCTGACCGAGAAGTTCCTACTTTTCGGCGGCGCGATCCAAATGGCAGGCCAGGTGCGCGCCAAAGGCGAAGCGCGCCGAACCCGGTCGGACTTTATGGCCATGGAAAAAGATCGCGGCATTTCGGTTTCGGCTTCTGCCATGTCATTCGATTTTCGCGACTTCCGTTTCAATCTGGTCGATACACCCGGCCACTCGGACTTTTCGGAAGATACCTATCGCACACTCACGGCCGTGGATGCCGCCGTTATGGTGATCGACGGGGCCAAAGGTGTTGAAAGCCAGACTCAGAAACTCTTCGAGGTCTGCCGAATGCGCGACCTACCCATTTTGACATTTTGCAACAAAATGGACCGAGAAAGCCGCGAAACCTTCGAAATTATTGACGAAATCCAAGAAAACCTCGCGATTGACGTGACCCCAGCCTCTTGGCCCATTGGCGTGGGGCGCGACTTTATCGGCTCATACGATATGCTGAATGACCGTCTAGAACTGATGGAACGCGCCGACCGCAACAAGGTGGCCGAAACGATCAAAATCGATGGGCTGGGCGACCCCAAACTGGCCGAACATGTGCCCGAAAACCTGTTGGCTCAGCTGCGCGAAGAAGTCGAGATGGCCCGCGAGTTGCTGCCCGCGTTTGACCAACAGGCATTCCTAGACGGCACAATGACGCCAATTTGGTTCGGTTCGGCGATCAACTCCTTCGGGGTAAAAGACCTGATGGACGGCATTGGTGACTTCGGCCCGAAACCCCAACCACAATCCGCCGAACCACGTCAGGTTTCGCCCGAAGAAAAAACCGTGGCCGGCTTTGTTTTCAAAGTTCAGGCCAACATGGATCCCAAGCACCGTGACCGCGTCGCCTTTGTGCGTATGGCGTCAGGGCACTTTAAGCGGGGCATGAAATTGCACCATGTTCGCACGAAAAAGCCGATGGCGATCTCCAATCCGGTATTGTTTTTGGCGTCAGATCGCGAATTGGCGGAAGAAGCTTGGGCCGGTGACATCATCGGCATCCCGAACCACGGCCAACTACGCATCGGCGATACGCTGACCGAAGGGGAAGCGATCCGCGTGACGGGCATACCATCGTTTGCGCCGGAACTGCTGCAAGGTGTGCGGGCGGGTGATCCGATGAAGGCGAAACATCTGGATAAGGCCTTGATGCAATTCGCCGAAGAAGGCGCCGCCAAAGTCTTCAAACCCTCGATCGGCTCGGGTTTTGTGGTGGGTGTGGTCGGTCAATTGCAATTCGAAGTGCTCGCCAGCCGGATCGAGCTGGAATACGACCTGCCCGTCAGGTTCGAAACATCGCAATTCACCTCGGCCCGCTGGGTCCACGGACCTAAAGACGCGGTGGAAAAATTCGCCGACGCCAACAAAGGCCACATCGCCCACGACAATGATGGCGATGTTGTATATCTGACCCGCCTTCAGTGGGATATCGACCGCATCGAACGGGATTATCCTGACCTGACACTAAGCGCGACCAAGGAAATGCAGGTCGAGTAACGAACGAATTGACCATATGTGCATAAGTTAACGCGCCATAGGTTGCAAAATGTCATGTGATTTGCGCAACCGATGCGAAACAGAAACAGTTTTGCTGTTTTTCGCTTGATTGTTAACGATTTGCCAGCCGTCATTGACGCCCCAAGCCCGATGGATTACCACTGCCGCCAGTTGCGGCGGCTTGTGGATAAGCCTGTGGTCATCCGGACCCGCGCCGCTTTCCGACGGGCCTAAAATTGGTCCGTAACATATGGATCAATATGACGAAGTTTTCCGATCTGGCTCTTTCGCCAAAAGTATTGAAGGCCGTCGAAGCGGCTGGTTACGAAACGCCCACCCCCATTCAAGAAGGTGCCATCCCTGCCGCGCTGCTAGGCCGCGACGTTTTGGGAATTGCACAGACGGGCACGGGTAAAACCGCCAGTTTTACGTTGCCGATGATCCACATGCTGGCACGGGGGCGTGCGCGCGCTCGGATGCCACGGTCATTGGTATTGTGCCCGACCCGTGAATTGGCCGCTCAAGTGGCCGAAAATTTTGACACTTATGCACAGAACGTAAAGCTGACCAAGGCTTTGCTGATCGGTGGCGTGTCGTTCAAGGAACAAGACCTGCTTATTGATCGCGGCGTTGACGTGTTGATCGCCACGCCGGGACGTCTGCTGGATCATTTCGAACGTGGTAAACTGCTTTTGACTGGTATTGAGATCATGGTTGTCGACGAAGCCGACCGGATGCTCGACATGGGCTTCATCCCCGATATCGAACGCATCTTCTCGCTGACGCCTTTCACACGTCAGACGTTGTTCTTCTCCGCGACCATGGCCCCGGAAATCGAGCGGATCACCAATACCTTCTTGTCGAATCCCGAACGGATCGAGGTTGCACGGCAAGCAACGGCGTCGGAAACGATCACTCAAGAAGTTGTCATGATCAAACCGTCCCGCAGGGATCGGGCCGCCAAAGAAAAACGGGATGTTTTGCGCGCGATCATTGAACGCGAAGCTGAAGGTTGCACCAACGCCATTGTGTTCTGCAACCGTAAGTCAGACGTCGACATCGTGTCCAAATCCTTGAAAAAACACGGGCTGGATGCCGCTCCGATCCATGGTGACTTAGAACAATCTCAGCGGACGAAAACCCTGGATGCTTTCCGCGATGGCAGTTTGCGTTTCCTTGTTGCGTCGGATGTTGCCGCGCGCGGTCTTGACGTTCCGGCCGTGAGCCATGTGTTTAACTACGATGTGCCGACCCATTCGGAAGACTATGTGCATCGCATTGGTCGCACTGGACGCGCAGGTCGCGAAGGCAAGGCGATCATGATATCCGCACCCGCCGACGGCAAAAACCTTGACGCGATCGAACGGCTGATTGCCAAGGAAATTCCGCGCACGGAGAATCCAGTCCAAAGCACCTCGGTCGATGCGCCTTCGTCGGCAGAAACCACCGAGACACCAAAACCACGACGTTCGCGCAGCCGCAAACCCAAACCGGACGCTCCTAAGGCCGAAATTGAGGCCACAAACACCGAAACACCCGTCGCCGAAGCCACGCCAGCTCCAGAGCAAGAGCCGCAGCAACGCAATCGCGGTGGACGCGGGCGTCGGGATGGCGGCAACAAGGTTGTTGGCATGGGAGATCACATGCCAAGCTTCATCGCGAAAAGCTTTGAAGAACGTAAAGCCAGCTAACACGCGATCTAAACGAATCCGAACCATCTGGATGCACGTCAAACCGGCGCTCTGAAGTGTTACGTTTGTTACGCGCACGTTACTGCCGGTTATGAAGCCCATCACCCTTTTCCGATCATTTTCAATTTTTTCGCGATAAATCAGCGAATTAGATTGAAACAATTGGCACAACTTTTCCAATTCAGTTGATGCGACAAAGCCAAAAAGACGTGAAAAAAGGATGAAAGAGCCGAACTGGCGGCCCATTCAGCACCTGGAGCGCGAAACATGAAACGTCTTTCACTTGTCACACTAGCCGCGTCACTTGTCGCCGCGACAAACGCATCGGCCTTTGAGACCGTCATGTCCCCGTTCGATGTGAGCCAAGAAGCAAATAGAAGTAACGGATATGCGTCAACGTCACTCTACGATTTCACACCAAGCAAAATGGGTAAGGCTTTCGAAGGGGAAGCTTTGGGCCTGTCCTTTGTGGATCAGAATGCTGCTTTTGGTCCCGAAGTGTCTCTGGTCGAAACCGGTAACCGTCGCGCAGGATTTCGCCTTGGCGTCGGGTACGATATTTCGAACAGCTCCGCCCCATCACTGGATGGTCGTCGCGATACTAGCGTCAGCGCATTTCAAAGCCGCTATGGCAATCGCACCACGACGTCGGGGCTTGCCAGCGACGACGATGATGATCTGTCTGTAAACTTGGGCTTTCGCCTAAACTTTTAACCCGCCGACCCGCCTCCCAGCGGCCATCAGCCGGCTTAGCTTTTAGCTAAGTCGGCTGATGATCACGGTGACCTCGGGTTTCTTGCCAATTTCATCTTCGCACGTCTTGCGCACTGCGCGACGTAGTTCTTCTTCCAACTTACCATCGTCAGACAGCGTTTTGCGCTTCGCCCGACCGATCAATTGGCTCAGGTCTTCTTCCAGCACATCAGCAAGCCCTGCTTTCGAAGCACCTGTTTCAGGTAGGCCCGAAAGTTCAACCCAAGGGTCGCCCAACGGATCGTTTTCTTCCAATATCAGCGAGATAAGCACATGGCCGTTCAACGCCATTCGAATGCGATCACGCACCACACCGTCCATCGCGCCAATCTGAACCTTGCCATCAAGATAGGTGCGCCCGGCTTCGATATGATCGACCACCTTTGGTGTGTCACCCGTCAGATCAACCATCGTCCCATTGGGCGCAATCACAGAAGCCGCACCGCTGGATTGAGCCAACCGCGCGTGCGCACGCAAATGCCGGAACTCGCCGTGCATCGGAACCACAATCTTTGGCCGCGTCAATTCGTGCATACGTTTCAAATCCGGTCGGTTCGCATGGCCAGAAACGTGATAGTCACCCGAACTGTCGTCGATCACATCCACGCCCTGCTCGGCCAAGGCGTTGATAATGCGGATCACGCCCCGTTCGTTGCCCGGAATGGTTTTTGACGAAAAGAGAAACGTATCGCCTTCGGCCAATTCCAACCCAAGATACTTTCCACGCGCCAATCCAGCCGAAGCCGCGCGCCGCTCGCCCTGGCTTCCCGTAACCAACAACATTACGTTTTGGCGCGGCATCTGTTGGGCATCTTCCGGCGACACCGTCGTCGGGAAATCGTCCAAAACGCCAGTCAAAACAGAAGCTTCGACCATCCGACGCATTGCGCGACCCATAAGACAAACCGACCGCCCCGCTTCAATGCCAGCATTCGCAAGCGTTTTGACACGGGCAACATTCGAGGCGAAAGTCGTAGCAACAAACATGCCCGGCGCATCGCGCACAAGATTGGTTATTTCAGGCCCGACGGTTGCTTCCGAGCGGCCCGGTTTTGGTGAAAAGACGTTTGTGGAATCACAGATCAGCGTATGGATGCCTTCGTCGCCCAACTTGCTCCAGAACTGTTCGTCAAAGGGTTCGCCAACCAGGGGCGTCGCATCAGTTTTGAAATCGCCGGTGTGCAACAAACGCCCCGCTGGCGTGTCGATGATCAGGGTCGAGCTTTCAGGGATCGAATGGCTGATCGGTGCAAACCCAACTTTAAACGGCCCCGCTTCGATCGTTTCGGGCCAGGCAGGCACGATGTTAATGTTTTCAGGGTCATTACCCTGTTCTTCCATCTTACGCCGCGCATGATGCCCGGTGAAAGCCCGCGCATAGACAGGTGCGCGCAGCCGTGTCCAAAGATGACCAATTGCACCGACGTGATCCTCGTGCGCATGGGTTATAAAGATGCCTTCGATCCGATCGGCGCGGGCTTCCAGCCATTCGATGTCGGCAAAGATCAGATCGACGCCCGGCGAACCTTCCATTTCGGGAAACGTAACACCAAGATCTGCAACGATCAGCCGTTCCTCGCCCGGCGCGCCCCATCCGTAAACATAAGCGTTCATGCCAATTTCACCAGCGCCTCCAAGGGGGAGGTAAATCAGTCGCGCTTCACTCATGTATTTTCCTTGTTGATCGCTTGGATCACGGTCAGTCCGAAGATCGTCAGATCGGCGTCGATCGCGTCGAAATTGATATCGCCTTGGGCGAACAACGGGGCCAATCCGCCGGTGCCGATGACTTTCATGTCGCGTCCGTACTCTGCTTTGATGCGGGCCACAATGCCTTCGATCAACCCGCTATAACCCCAGAAAACGCCGGACTGAATGCAGGCAACCGTATTGGTACCAATGACTTTTTCGGGTCGCGAAATATCGACATGGGGCAAAGCGGCGGCCCCTTGGGCCAAAGCCTCCAGACTAAGGTTCACGCCCGGTGAGATGACGCCGCCAACATAGGCACCGTCTTCGGCCACAACGTCGAAATTGGTTGCGGTACCAAAATCGACGACGACTGTATTTCCGCCAAAGCGCACGAAGGCTCCGGCCGCGTTGGCCAAACGGTCAGGTCCGGGGCGAACACCTTCTTCAACGCGGGGTGCAGCCGGCAGTTTGCATTCGGGTTTTCCGACAACCAAAGGTCGACAATCGAAGTACCTGTCACACAGAATACGTAAGTTGAAAACCACGCGCGGTACGGTGGATGAAATAACGACTTCATCGATGCCAACCTCGCCCAACCCATCAGCCGCTATCAGGGTCGACAGCCAAACATAGTATTGATCCGCTGTTCGTTGATGTTCGGTGGACGTGCGCCACGTGCCGATAAACGTCGTGCCGTCCCAGATCGAGAAGACCGTGTTTGTGTTGCCGGTATCGATACAGAGAAGCATGGATTCCCTTTAGAAAAAGACGTCGCCCGCTGGTACGACAACTTGCCCTTTTGGGGTGGAAAGCACAAGTTGACCGGTTTCGTCGATTTTCTCGAAGATTCCACTGAATTCGTCATGGGTGGTTCGCGCTGTGATCGCCTCGCCAATTTTGGCCGCGCGCGCCAACCAAGCCGCCCGGACCGGGGCGAACCCTTGCGTTACCAACGTGGTTTCCCAAAGCTCCATGTGGTGCGCGAGCCGGGTCAAAAGCGCATCTGCGCTGTCATGGCAACCGATATCGGCTAGGCTGACTGGCGCGAAAGACGCATCTGCGTCAGCTTCGGGGCAGGTTGTGACATTGACGCCGATCCCGATGGCCAACCAGTCGATGCGCCCTGTTGTCCCGGCACTTTCCAACAAGATACCAGCAATTTTTCGACCTGACAAAAGCACATCGTTCGGCCATTTCAACGCAAGCTCTTCAGCCGAGACACGTTCGGCCAACGCCGAATACAACGCAAGCGATGCCGTGAACGCCCGCAGCGCGGCCTCTTGCGGTGAGGCGTCGGGCTTAAAAACCAGCGTCGCGGCCAGATTGCCTTCGGGGTTTTGCCAGGTTCGTCCACGCCGACCACGCGCGGCAGTTTGGCGGCGTGCCATGATCCACGTGGGCTTTGTTAGTGACGGTGCCCGATTGGCCGCTTCAACCATCGTGCTGGACACTTCTTCAAGCGTGATAAGATCGACGCCGTCGGGCCAAGTCACCATGGCCCGATAACCCGTCGCTTAACCCGCAAGTGCCGCCGCCGCTGCCGCCGCCGGACCTTCGATGCCAAATAGATTGAAGACGCCGAACACCATCGCGGCCGCAGACGCCATCAAGAACCCCCAAAGGATACCCGATCCGCCCTTGTCCAATTCGCTTTCATCCGCACCAAAGTACATGATGAAGACGATCCGCAAGTAGTAGAACGCACCGATGACAGACGCGGTGACACCCAGGATTGCCAACCATGCCAAACCACCATCGACAGCCGCCAAAAGCACAGAGTATTTGCCAAAGAAACCAACCATTGGCGGCACACCCGCAAGGCTGAACATCAAGACAAGCACCGCCAACGCCTTTGCAGGATCACGTTTCGAGTAAAGCGACAATGCGTCAATCGTCAAAACGGGCGACCCATCCTTTTCCATCGAAAGAATGAACGCGAATGTTCCGATGTTCATGGTCACATAAATCGCCATGTAGATCAGCATGCTTTCCACACCTTGCGCCGTACCGGATGCCAAGCCCATCAAAGCAAATCCCATATGCGCAATCGACGAATATGCCATCAGACGTTTAATGTTGCGCTGTCCAATCGCGGCCACGGCTCCAAGGAACATTGAGGCCACGGCAAGGGCCGCGACAATCTGCTGCCAATCACCAATGACGCCGCCAAACGCATCGTGCACCACACGGGCGAAAAGCCCCATGGCTGCCATTTTCGGCGCGGTTGCGAAGAACGCGGTGATCGGTGTCGGCGCACCTTCGTAGACGTCAGGCGTCCACATGTGAAAAGGTGCCGCCGAGACTTTGAACGCCAAACCGGCAATGACAAACGACAATCCGATCAGCATCCCCACAGGCGTTTCGCCTTGGGCCGCCTGGATAATGCCTGCAAATTCGGTGGTGCCGGAAAAGCCGTAAACCAACGACGCGCCGTACAGCAAAAGCCCGGACGACAAAGCGCCAAGCACGAAGTATTTCAGGCCCGCTTCGGTGGATTTCACGCTGTCGCGGCGCAAAGAAGCAACCACGTAAAGCGCCAGGGATTGAAGCTCCAACCCCATATAAAGCGCGATCAAATCGCTGGCCGAGACCATGACCATCATGCCAACCGATGCCAGCGCGATCAAAAGCGGATATTCGAACCGCAAAAGGTCGCGCTTGATCATATAGCTTTCGCTCATCAACAACACCGCAGCCGCCGACAAAAGCACCGTCACTTTGGCAAAGCGCGCAAAGGCGTCATCGGTGAACATTCCGTTGAAAACCGTTGCGGTTCCTGCACCTTGGAACCCGATCCAAGCGGCCAGAGCAACCAAAACAGCCGCCGTCACCCAAAGCATGAGCGACGCCAATTTGTCTTTTCCGCCGTATGCCCCGACCAGCAATCCGCCCATGGCAAACAGCGACAGGATAATTTCCGGCAGCGCGATCGAAAGATCTCCCGATTGCATCAGTGGCCTCCGTTCTCAGCGACCGCGTTCTGGGTCGCAAATTCAGCCACCGCCGTGTCATAACCGCCAAGCAAGGCAGAGACCGAAGGGCTGATGATGTCTGTAACAAGGCTGGGATATACGCCCAGCAATATCGTCATAACGATGAGGGGCGCAAAAATGCTCCGCTCGCGGGCTGTCATGTCGGTGATCGATTTCAGGCTTTCCTTGATCAGATCCCCCATTACCACGCGACGATAGAGCCAAAGCGCATACGCCGCCGACAGGATCACGCCCGTGGCCGCGACCGCCGCAACCCAAGTGTTGGCCTGGAACATGCCAACCAATGTCAGAAATTCGCCAACGAACCCGGATGTGCCCGGCAATCCGACATTGGCCATGGTGAACAACATAAACACCGCTGCATAGGCAGGCATTCGGTTCACCAACCCGCCATAGGCGTCAATCTCTCGGGTGTGCATCCGATCATAGATCACACCGACACACAGGAACAATGCGCCCGAGATAAATCCGTGACTGATCATCTGAAAGATCGCGCCGTCCACACCTTGTTGATTGGCCGCGAAAATGCCCGCTGTGACAAAGCCCATATGCGCGACCGAGGAATAGGCGATCAGTTTTTTCATGTCTTCCTGCATCAGCGCTACAAGCGAGGTGTAAACGATGGCAATCGCGCTGAGCCACAGGACAAAGTTCGCCATGATGTCAGATGCAACAGGGAACATCGGCAAGCTGAACCGCAGGAAACCATAGCCGCCCATTTTCAACAGGATCGCCGCCAGAACAACCGACCCTGCCGTCGGGGCTTGAACGTGGGCATCGGGCAACCAAGTGTGCACCGGCCACATAGGCATCTTCACCGCGAAACTTGCGAAAAATGCCAGCCACAACAGCGTTTGCATGCCTCCAAGGATTTGGACACCCATGACAGTGACCGTGTCGGAGCCAAAGTTGTGGTTCAGCAAGGCAGTGATATCCGTTGTCTGCGCGTCCACATACATCGCCACCATAGCCACAAGCATCAGGACCGAGCCGAAGAAGGTGTACAGAAAGAACTTGAACGACGCATAGATGCGTTCCTTGCCGCCCCAGATACCGATGATCAGGAACATCGGGATCAGGCCTGCTTCGAAGAACAGATAGAAAAGGACCAAATCCAAAGCGCAAAAGACGCCTAGCATCAAGGTTTCCAGCACCAAAAATGCGATCATGTATTCCTTTACGCGGTGTTTCACATCCCAACACGCCAGAATGGTGATCGGCATCAGGAAGGTGGTGAGCATGACGAACAGAACGGAAATACCGTCGACGCCCATTTTATAGCTTAAGCCAAGGATCCAGGTGCCTTCTTCGACGAATTGAAAGCCTGTGTTGGATGCATCAAAACCCGCCAGTAAAAAGAGTGAGGCAAGAAAAGACGCGGTTGTCGCCGCCAAGGCCACCCACTTGGCGTTATTTTGTGCCGCTTCGTCATCGCCCCGCAAGAACAGGGCCAAAATAGCTGCCCCAATCAGCGGAATGAACGTGACGATCGAGATCAGATTATCGAGCAACATGGCCTACTGCCCTCCCGAAAGGGTCATCCAGGTCACGAAGACCAGAATGCCCAGCACCATCGCAAAGGCGTAGGTGAAAATGTAACCCGACTGCGCGCGTCCGGCCAGTTTTGTGAAGAACGGCACCACACCCATGGCAATTCCGTTCAGGAAACCGTCAATGACCGCGCCGTCGCCCTTTTTCCAAAGGAAACGCCCAAGCCACTTGGCCGGGTTCACAAACAGGAAGTCGTAGATCTCATCCACATACCATTTGTTCAGCAAAAACTGATGCAGAATGGCTTGGTTTTCGGCCAGTTTGCCCGGCAAATCGGGGCGGCGGATATAGAATTGAAACGCCGTCAGGAAGCCCAGAAGCATAGCAATGAATGGACTTAGGCGGACCCATGTGGGCACGTAATGCGCATCGTGCAACACGTGGTTTTTGTCTTCACGATAGATCGCGCCCTGCCCGGGAGGTGCGGCTTCAGCCTTTTCGCCGTGATCATCTTTGGCGTCGCCTTCGGCCGCATGAGCCGCGCCCGGAAGCGTTGCATGTTCTTCGCCGTGGTATTCGGCCATGCCGAACCAGTCATCGACTTTGGCCTCATCTCCAAAGAACGGCTTGTACCAGATCATTCCGGCAAAAATTGCACCCAGCGCCAAAACACCAAGTGGCGCCACCATAACCATCGGGCTTTCATGGGCGTGATCATGGGTGTGTTTGTCACCACGTGGTTCGCCAAAGAAGGTCATAAAGATCAACCGCCAGCTATAGAAACTGGTGAACAAAGCCGCGATCACCAACGCCCAGAAAGCGAGCGCCGAAGCATCCGTACCGCCCGCATAGGCGCTTTCGATCACCGCATCTTTCGACAGGAAACCGGCAAAACCAAAGTGCGTCAGCGGGATGCCAACGCCAGTAATCGCCAAAGTGCCAATCATCATGGCCCAGAAGGTTTTTGGCATCTTGTGCCGCAACCCACCATAGTTCCGCATATCTTGTTCGTGGTGCATCCCGTGGATGACCGAGCCGGCACCCAAGAACAACATGGCCTTGAAGAAGGCGTGGGTGAACAGATGGAACATCGCGACAGAATAGACGCCCACGCCTGCTGCCACGAACATGTACCCGAGCTGCGAGCAGGTCGAATAGGCAATCACGCGCTTGATATCGTTTTGCACCAAGCCGACGGTAGCGGCGAAAAAGGCGGTCAAAGCGCCCACATAGACAATGAAATTCTGCGTGCTGTCTGCAAATTCCATCAAGGGCGACATGCGACAGACCAGGAAAACACCAGCCGTCACCATCGTCGCGGCATGGATCAGCGCCGATACTGGTGTCGGGCCTTCCATCGCGTCGGGCAACCATGTGTGAAGGATGAACTGGGCGGATTTGCCCATGGCACCGATGAACAAAAGGAAGCAAATCACCTCAATCGCGTTCCATTCGGCCCAAAGGAAGCTGATGGTTTCATCTGCTTTGTCCGGCACCGCGGCGAAAATTTCCCCGAAATTCACGGTATCGAACACCATATAGATCGCGAAAATTCCCAGGGCGAAGCCAAAGTCACCGACCCGGTTCACCACGAAGGCCTTGATCGCAGCCGCATTGGCGCTTGGTTTGCGGAAGTAGAACCCGATCAAAAGATAGGATGCGAGGCCAACCCCCTCCCAACCAAAGAACATCTGGATCAGGTTATCCGCCGTCACCAGCATTAACATCGCAAAGGTAAAGAATGACAAATACGCAAAGAAACGCGGGCGATAGCTTTCTTTTTCGTCGTCGAAATTTTCGTCATGGGCCATATAGCCGAAGCTGTACAAATGCACCAAGGCACTGACCGTCGTGATCACCACCAGCATGATCGCCGTCAACCGGTCCATCCGCACAGCCCAATCCGTGACCAGTGTCCCGCTTTCGATCCACGTCAAAACCTGCACCGAGTAGCTTCCGCCTTGGTGGGCAAAGGGGTCGAACGTCAGAAAGATGATCCAGCTGAGAATACAGGCAATGAACAGAAAGAACGTTGCCACCCACTGGGCCGCATATTCGCCCATGATCTTCCAGCCAAATCCGCACAAAAGTGCGCCAAGCAGGGGGGCAAAGAGGATAATGGTTTCCATCAGATCAGCCCTTCATCACATTGACGTCTTCGACATCGATTGTGCCGCGGTTGCGGAAGAAACAGACAAGGATCGCAAGACCAATCGCGGCCTCAGCTGCCGCAACCGTTAAAACGAACAGCGTGAAGACCTGGCCTGTCAGATCGCCCAGATAGGCCGAAAACGCGACCAGGTTGATGTTCACCGCAAGAAGCATCAGTTCAATCGACATCAAAAGGATGATGATGTTCTTCCGGTTCAGGAAAATCCCGAAAATCCCAATGACGAACAGTGTCGCCGCGACGATGAGATAGTGCTCAAGACCGATCATCTGTTCTTCTCTTCCTTCAGATAGTCGCAACCGCAGGTGCCAAAGGGCCAGTCATTTCGCGTAGCCATAGCGTTTAAGCCCGGCACGGCGGCCTGCGCCGAAGTTGCCATCAAATGCGATATGAAGACTGAAACTCTCACAAGCCCTGCCCCGGTTTGATGTCTTTCAATTCCATCGCTTCGGCAGGGTCGCGGTACATCTGTGCCAGAACGTCCTGGCGTTTGACGTAATCACGATGGCGAAGCGTCAGAACAATCGCGCCAACCATGGCCACCAACAAGATCAGGCCAGACAATTGGAACAACAGGAAATATTTGTCGTACAGAATGCGGCCTAAAGCATCGGTGTTGTGATCACCGCCACCTGCAATCGCGTCGGGCCGGTCCGCCAAGGTCACGCCTTCGGCCGTTTCCCAGACACCAAAGGCCATGGCCAATTGCATTAAGATCACCACGCCGATCAGCAAGGCCAGTGGCAGATAACGCGCCATTTCAGCCTTTAACTCGGCGAAATCGACGTCCAGCATCATGACCACGAACAAGAACAGCACAGCCACTGCGCCGACGTAGACAATGATCAACAACATCGCGACAAATTCGGCGCCCAAAAGCACGAACAGACCGGCTGCCGATAAGAAAGATAAAATCAACCACAGCACCGAATGCACCGGGTTTCGGGCGATGACAGTGAACAGGCCACCCGCGACGCAGGACACTGCAAAGAGGTAAAATGCAAAGATTTGAGCGCTCATGTCTGTTCCTCTTTACCGGTTTCCATAACCGAACTGGCAAGTTCCATCGCCTTGGTCATGGCGGGCACGCCGCCGAAAACGCCCATCATTGCAATGGCTTCGGCAATTTCCTGGCGTGATGCACCTGCTTCGATTGAATGGCGCACGGTCATTCTGATCTGAGCCTCGGCCTGTGCACCCAACATCGTAAGCGCGCCCAAAGTCAGCAAAAGTTTGGTTTTCGCGTCCAGCCCATCGGGGTTCATCCCCTTGCCCATGATGGTTTCCATCATGTCTTTCGGCATTGTTGGCCAAAGTGTTTCAAACCCATCGGGTGTAAATGTGGTCAGCGCCGGGTTCATGGCTTTCGCCATTTCCTGGCTCATGGCCATCATCGCCGCAAAAGGATTGTTTGCATCCGTCATTGATCGCGCGCCTCTATCAACTCGGCCAATCGAAGGATGTTTTCCGCCGTTTCCTGACGCAAAAGCTGGACATCCGCAGACAGTTTCGAAATCGCAGCGAGAACATCATCGTTCTGCGACGTTTCAGCCGCAGGCGGCGCCGTTCCTACGGGGGCTTCGCGCACGTCCTGCACGTTGTTGATCGCGTCGCCGATCAAGCGCTGTTGCAGGTCTTCCATGACTGCCAGCCAGTCTTCGAACTGATTGGCCTCGGTCCAAAGCACCTTCAATTCTGACGCTTCGGAAATGGCGGTAACTGCGGCATCCGCGTTTTCGATCAAATCTTGTGCCGCGCCCACATCTGCAACAGGTGCACCGGCGAATGCTTCGATCCCCGCAGGCGATCCACGACCAAGCGCGTATGCCACCGCTTCTGCCGCCGCAATCGCCCGGCTGGCCAAATCCGCCGGCAATCCGCCATTTCTGAGATCGCCCAAAGCCACATCAATCGTGCTTTTCGCAACCGCAAGGCCCATTTCACGATAGGCCGCCGCCCATTCCTTGGCGTCGTCGTTGTCGAAACTATGTACGCCCCAGGTTCCCATCAGCGGTATGGTGCATCCATTTCAAGGTTTCGCGCGATTTCGGCTTCCCAACGTTCACCGTTCTCCAGAAGTTTGTCCTTGTCATAGAACAACTCTTCCCGAGTTTCCGCCGAGAACTCAAAATTTGGCCCCTCGACAATCGCATCCACGGGGCACGCCTCCTGACAGAACCCACAATAAATGCATTTGGTCATGTCGATGTCATAGCGCGTCGTACGGCGCGAACCATCATCACGAGGCTCGGCGTCAATGGTGATGGCTTGAGCCGGGCAAATCGCCTCGCACAGCTTACAGGCAATGCAACGTTCTTCACCGTTCGGATACCGGCGCAGCGCATGTTCACCGCGAAAGCGTGGGCTAAGCGGCCCTTTCTCATGCGGATAATTCAGCGTGGCCTTGGGCGCAAAGAAGTACTTAAAGCCAAGACCAAACCCTTTGATGAAGTCCATCAAAAGGAAATATTTACCTGCGCGGTTCCAGTCGATTTGGGTCATGGTCAGCCTCCTACGGTCCAGCGGGCATAGGCCCCGCCGAAGAATTCATAACGTGCCGCGAAGGCGACCCAGACCACCCAGAACAACGACAGAGGCAGGAAGACTTTCCAGCCGATGCGCATCAGTTGGTCATAGCGGAAGCGGGGTACGATGGCTTTCACCATGGCGAACATGAAGAAGAAGAATGCCATCTTGGCAACCATCCACAACGGGCTGTCGGGGATGAATGGGATCGGTGACAGCCATCCGCCGAAGAACAACAGCGTGGTCAGGGCACACATCAGGAAGATGGCGATATATTCGCCAGCCATGAACAACAAAAACGGCGTCGAGGAATATTCAACCTGATAGCCCGCCACCAATTCCGATTCCGCTTCGGGCAAATCGAAAGGCGGACGGTTGGTTTCGGCCAAAGCACTGATGAAGAACAAGAATACCATGGGAAAGTGCGGCAACCAATACCAGCTGAACAGCCCGTAATTGCCATCCTGCGCCGCAACGATACCACCAAAGTTCATCGAACCGGACGACAGGATCACACCGATGATGATCAAACCGATCGACACTTCGTAAGAAATCATCTGCGCGGCCGACCGCAAGCTTCCAAGGAACGGGTATTTTGAGTTCGAGGCCCAACCGCCCATGATCACGCCGTACACCTCAAGCGAGGAAATCGCGAACACGAACAAGATTGCTACGTTTAGATCGGACAAAACCCAGGTTTCGTTGAACGGGATCACCGACCACGTGACCATCGCCAGAACAAAAGACACCAAAGGCGCCATGATAAAAACGGCCCGATCCGCACCCGATGGAATAACGATTTCCTTGACCACGTATTTCAACGCGTCAGCGACGGTTTGCAAAAGCCCCCAAGGCCCCACAACGTTTGGCCCCCGCCGCATCTGAACCGCAGCCCAGATTTTTCGGTCGCCATAAACCAGGAAAAGCAGACTGATCATCACAAAGGCCACAACCAGCAGCACCTGCGCGATCACGATGACAAGGATGCCCAGCGGTGTCGTAAGAAAATCAGCCATGCGCTCGTCTGTTCCTCATATCCGGGGCGCGATTTTTCGAGCCCCTTCTAAACCTTATGTGACTGCAAGTGAAAGCCCCAAGCAGCCATATTAACCTATTTTACTGCCAGCAATTCCGCCGCCAGCTTGCCCGCTTTTCTGTCGCGCGCATTCCTTTGCAATTCGCCCATCAACGGGGATGCACGCAAAACCGGGTTCGTCAGGAAATGGGCCGTGACAGCCTCTCCGAATTCGCCCGAGCCTTCGCCGCCCGCTTCGACGGGCTGCCAGTCATTTTCCGGTACATCGTCGATGTTTTTCAGGTGTGGCACAGCTTCGATTAATTTTGCGCGAAGTTGTGCAAGACTATCGTATTCAAGCGTGGCGTCCATTTCGGCCGACAATGCCCGCAGGATCGCCCAGTTTTCCTTGGCGTCGCCGGGTGGAAAACCTGCGCGCATCGCCAGTTGCGGGCGTCCTTCGGTGTTCACAAATACTCCGTTTTCTTCGGTCCAGGCCGCCGCAGGCAGGATAATATCAGCGCGGTGCGCACCGCGATCCCCATGGCTTCCCTGGTAGATCACGGTTGGGCCTTCGGCGATGTCGACTTCATCCGCGCCAAGATTATAAACCGCTGTCGCACCATCCAAAGCGCCTTCGATGCCGCCTGCGTTCACCGCGCCCACGTCCAATGCGCCAACACGCGACGCCGCCGTGTGCAGAACCATGAACTTGGATTCCGTGGCTTCAGCAAAGGCCATGGCATCGGCCAAAGCCCCTTTGCCGCCCGACGTCGTCAATGCGCCCATGCCGACAATAACAATCGTTTCGCGCGACAATGCATCTTCGTGGCTGCCTTCAAGCAGCTTTCTGACACCATCACGGCCCGTTCCAAGGTGAAAATAATCATAGGTCAGATCGACGGGTGCACCGACCAGACCAACTTTGGCCCCTCGCGACCAGGCTTTGCGGATGCGGGCATTCAGAACCGGCGCTTCCGTGCGCGGGTTGGTGCCAATCAACATGATAGCACCCGCGTTCTCGATATCCTCGATCGTGGCGGTCCCGACATAGGCCGAACGGTTGCCAGCGGGCAGTTTCGCGCCATCGTTGCGGCATTCTACAACGCCGCCAATGCCTTCGATCAGTTCTTTCAACGCAAAGACCGCTTCGACAGGGGCCAAATCGCCGACAAGACCAGCCACCTTGCCGCTTTTCATAGCCTCTGCCGCCTTACCAAGGGCTTCGTCCCAACTGGCCGCACGTAGTTTGCCGTTCTCACGGATGTAAGGTTTGTCCAACCGCTGACGACGCAACCCATCCCAGGCATTGCGGGATTTGTCCGACAGCCATTCTTCATTCACCCCGTCATGGTTGCGCGGCAGGATACGCATGACTTCGCGCCCCTTCGTATCCACACGAATATTGCTTCCAAGCGCGTCCATCACGTCGATGGTTTCCGTCTTCGTCAGCTCCCAAGGTCGTGCGGTAAAGGCGTAAGGCTTCGATGTCAGCGCGCCCACAGGGCAAAGATCGACGATATTGCCCTGCATTTCGCTATCAAGCGTCTGGCCGAGATAGGATGTAATCTCGGAATCTTCGCCGCGACCTGTTTGACCAAGCTCAGGCATGCCCGCAACTTCGGTGATGAAACGGACACAGCGCGTGCAAGATATACAACGCGTCATCGCGGTTCCAACCAAGGGGCCAAGATCCAGCGTGTCAGCCGCGCGCTTTGGTTCACGAAAGCGGCTAAAGTCGACGCCATAAGCCATCGCCTGATCCTGTAGATCACACTCGCCGCCCTGATCACAAATCGGGCAATCCAGCGGGTGGTTGATCAGCAGAAACTCCATGACGCCTTCGCGGGCCTTTTTGACCATGGGCGAGTTCGTCTTGACGACAGGCGGCAGGCCTTCGGGGCCCGGGCGCAAATCTTTGACCTGCATCGCGCAGGACGCCGCCGGCTTCGGCGGCCCACCCACGACTTCGACCAGACACATCCGGCAGTTCCCGGCAATCGACAGCCGTTCGTGATAGCAAAAACGCGGAATTTCCACGCCAGCCTGCTCACAGGCCTGAATAAGGGTCAGGGCCGGATCGACCTCGACTTCCACATCATCGATGATGAGTTTTTTGAGCTCGGACATGGGCACCGGTTCCTCAAGGTTCCGCCACCCTTTTTAGGCGGCGCTACTTGGCCCGCAGAAGGCGTCCTGCGGCGCTGCCCTTGGCTATTTCTTCACGGCCCACAGTGCAATAGCCTTCCGGTGTTTTTGCACTGGCCCCGCGCTTGGCCAAATCGGCCCTGATCCGGGAGCGCAACTTCTCTTTTTCTGCTTTATTATCAACAAATTCGTCGATTTCGGCGTTGGAATATCCCACTTTACGTGCATAGCTTTCGATAGATTTTATATATCTATATGCTCGAATGAGACGCGGTTCGATCTGATCACAGTTCTTTCGCACTTCATCTGCGAGCCCGATACTATAAAAATTGTTAACAACTGTCGGCTCTTCGTGCAGAGGGGACAGAGCCACCGCAGGGGCTGCGACCAAGGTAAAAATCGCTGCTGCAATTGGTTTCATCATGACGACGTCCTTGTTGCCGGCGCAGATCCCGCTCGCTGCCCGACAGAAGGGATATAAGCGTTCGCACAACGTTTTGGCAAAAAGAGTGAGCGACATGGCAAGTATTCGCATGACGTCGCCCATTACAGGCGTCAAACCTCAGTAAATCCTATGGATTGTGACCTTTTGGCCCGTGAAGAGTGTTACGAGTTTCTTACAATTCGTATCCGGGGGCCGCGTCTCGTCCACAAAGAGAAGCCGATGCCAGACCTAACGCGCGATGCACCGGCCCTGAAATATCATCGATTGACCATCGCGGGAAAAAGCCCAATCACCCGTTGCGGGATTTATCGTCCAGTCAATCTCCGAACCGCCATAGGTTTCCAGACAATAGCGTGTTGCCGGAAACCGCGCAGATTCGCGGGCCTGCGGTACACCGACACCACCGGCACGCACCTTGACGGTGAAATCGCGTCTGTCTTGGCCCCGGTTCAAAGACGCGCGGAACGGAAGCCCTTGTTCGGATGCACCGCCATCGCCGAAAACTCGGCCGATCCCAAGGAATCCACCGCCGCCGCCACCGATGCGGCCCAATGTGGCACAGCCCGCCAGAGACAGGATCAAAACTCCGAAAACCACTACTTTTGTCGCGCGCATTGCCCCGCCCTCAAACCTATTGCGCCATCCATACGACAAGCGTACGTCCGATTGAAGGGGTGCAATGGTGGTTCTACCTCTGCGGGCCTTTACCTGCGACGATCCCGCAAAGGATGCACGCCCCGCCCCGCCTTTCGCGCAAAGGCAAATACCATGATCAATCCAACCAGCCCAAGCAGAACAATCGGCCCCCAAGTCCAGGCCGGGATGAGGCCACCCCTGACAGAATGGTAAGCCCCCCAAAGCGGCACGCCGATAATCCCGATTGTGATCAATGCGCACACCCCGCTAAGGAACCCGTCCCAAAGCCTGATCATGCGCAGGCCTTGTCTTTCCAATGATGCGCTTCTTTGATGCCGTCCCAGCCAAACGCCTCGGCGCTGTTACCATGGGTTTTCAGGTGCTCAAGCCGCGTCAGCGCTTCATCCAATGTCGGGCGATGACCGTCTTCGACCCACCACATGACAAAATGCATGTCGCCCATGACCTCAAACCACTCCTTGCGCTTGTCATAGAATTGCTTGTGCACCGTGTTCCACACAAAGTTTTCAAGGGTTTCAACGCTTTCCCAAACTGTCAGGTTCGACACAAACTGAGGATTACCGTCAATCTTGGCCTCTGTATTCCCCGTTCCCGGTTCGCCCGAGCCTTCCATCATCCAGACAAACCCCGGCATCCGCTTGCCCAGACCGTTGATCCGATCCAGGTTGTCCATGAATTCGGCGACCCGTGGGTCATCCGTTGGGGCAACTAGGCGACCGATGTTGAGTTCAGCGAGTTGCATCAGCGTCGCCTTTCAATCCGAAATGTGAGCCACAATACAAGCATCGCTTGGCCCAAATATGCAGTTCCGAAACCTAACAACTCTGCATATCGTGTCATCGAAAACGGTAACCGCTTTGGCCCAAAGAAAAAAGCGGCCAATCCCATGAGCGCAGCAAGAGTTGCAGCCAACGTACTACTCCGCCGCGACGGCGCTCAACTTACCTGTCCGCTTGGCTTTGATCCTGTCTTCGATCTCGTCGCGGAAGTGGCGGATCAAGCCTTGGATGGGCCAAGCGGCGGCATCGCCCAAGGCGCAGATTGTGTGGCCTTCGACTTGCTTGGTAACGTCCAAAAGCATGTCGATTTCTTCGACTTCGGCTTCGCCTTTCACCAATCGGTCCATGACACGCATCATCCAACCAGTGCCTTCGCGGCACGGCGTACATTGGCCACAGCTCTCGTGCTTATAAAAGGCGGACAAACGCCAGATGGCTTTGATGATGTCGGTGGAATTGTCCATCACGATCACAGCCGCCGTGCCCAGACCCGATCGCTGCTCGCGCAGCCAGTCGAAATCCATAATGGCGTCTTCTTTCATGATCTTACCGGGCAAACAGGGTACGGAAGATCCACCGGGGATCACGGCTTTCAGGTTGTCCCAGCCGCCGCGAATACCGCCGCAGTGGCGTTCGATCAGCTCTTCAAATGAAATCGACATGGCCTCTTCGACCACGCAAGGGTGCTCGACATGTCCGCTGATCGCAAAAAGCTTGGTGCCGGTGTTATTGGGCCGGCCGAAACCCGCAAACCACTCAGGGCCGCGGCGCAAGATGGTTGGAACAACAGCAATCGATTCCACGTTGTTCACAGTCGTCGGACAACCATAAAGGCCAGCGCCCGCCGGAAACGGTGGTTTCATGCGCGGCATGCCTTTGCGGCCTTCAAGGCTTTCCAGCAATGCGGTTTCTTCACCGCAAATGTAAGCGCCCGCGCCGTGGTGCAGATAAAGATCAAAGTCCCAGCCCGACCCAGCTGCGTTCCGACCCAAAAGACCGGCGTCATAACATTCGTCGATGGCGGCTTGCAGCACTTCGCGTTCGCGGATGTATTCACCGCGAATATAAATATAGCAGGCGTGCGCATCCATGGCGAAAGACGCGATCAAACAGCCTTCGATCAGCGTGTGTGGATCGTGGCGCATGATCTCACGGTCTTTGCACGTGCCGGGCTCGGATTCGTCGGCGTTCACAACCAGATAGGACGGACGGCCATCCGATTCCTTTGGCATAAAGCTCCACTTCAGCCCCGTCGGGAACCCTGCCCCGCCGCGCCCGCGCAATCCGCTGGCCTTGGCCTGTTCCACAACCCAATCGCGGCCCTTCTGGATCAAACCGGCCGTACCGTCCCAATGACCACGCGCTTTTGCGCCCGCCAATGAACGGTCGTGCATTCCATAAAGATTTGTAAAAATGCGATCCTTGTCGTCAAGCATCAGCCTGTCCCATTCGTCATCTTGAAAGGAGCGTGCACCTAGTCGATCGTGCGCCGCTTTCGCCAGATTTGGAATGTCACGATTAGCGCCCAGAGGAAACCCGCAAGTGCGAAAAGATCGAACAGAAAAACGTAATGTTCTGGTAACCCAAGTTTGCCACCCATCCACTGTGCCGCCATCCACAGGATCATGGTCGCAGCAATCACGATGGATACAAGGCGCGCCTGACGCCCGAGAGCCTGGTCGATGTCAGTTCGATGGGTCATATGCAGTCCAAATGTATTTCGGCAAGTATACCGGTGAATGGGCCGCCAGCGCAACGAACTTTGCAAAAAACGGGCGAGATGCAGTTATCTCGCCCGAATTGGTAAATTAGCTCTTAATTTGACGCAAATCGTTAGTAAACGTCGCCACCTTCGACGCGTTTCGAAAACTCGGTCTCGCCACCTGCGGCCAATACACCGGCTTGCTCAACCCATTGGTCACGACTGACACGGCCTTTGAACCCTTTCAAATTGGCATCAACCCAAGCCACTTCGTCTGCGGTCCAGGCCGCCAATTGGTCAAAATGCCAAAACCCGAGCGAGTTGACGAGTTGCTCCATCTTTGGACCAACGCCTTTGATCATTTTCAGATCATCCGCAACGCCGCCTCTTGGGCCATCCAGACCCGCAGGCCGCGTGCCTTCGTTCACACCTTCGTGGATGCCGTCGCCGTCATAGTCTTCACCCTTGTCAGTCGCACCAGAGGGTGCAACAGGCGCAGCTGCGGCACTTGCAACAGAGGCTTCGGCTTTCTCAGCTTCCGCGGCCTTGCGCGCAGCTTCGGCTTCAGCGTCGCGGGCCGCTGCGACTTCAGCGTCCCGGGCCTCTGCGGCTTTCCGCGCGGCTTCGGCATCGCGCGCTGCGGCTTCCTCTGCAGCCTGAGCAGCAGCCTGAGCATCGGCCTCACGCCTGGCTGTTTCGGCGGCCTTGTCGTCTGCGGCTGCGGATGATGCACCTGTTCCAGTTTCGGCGCCTTTGGCCGCGCTCGCTGAAGTATCTGTCGATGAGGCGCCGGAGTCCAAGTTCCCCGACCAACCGTCCCCGGTTCCAAAGGCAAGGTAAAATACAATTGCCGACAAGAAGGCGAGCAACAACGCTAGAAAGAAAGCGGCCAGAAAACGATAATCCCCGATCCACAGCAGCATGATGAATGAGACGACGAATATGATCGCGCCAAGTACCAAAGCGAGCTTTGTGCCGCCGGTTCTAGTGTCAGACATTTAAATTCCTCCGGACATCCGATTTCTTCTCATTAACGATATTTTAGCGAGAGTCTCAGGGGAAAAAAATGAACTTCGAGCCTTTTTTGCTCAATAGACGTCACCGTCATCGACCCGTTTTGAAAATTCAGTCTCTTCACCGCTGGCCAATTTGCCAGCCTGAGACACCCAATTGTCGCGGCTGACCCGGCCTTTGAAGCCTTTCAGATTCTCATCAACCCAAGCCACTTCGTCCGCGCCCCAGGCTGCAATTTGGTCGAAGTGATAGAAGCCGAGAGTGTTCAAAAGCACTTCAAGTTTTGGGCCAACACCTTTGATCCGTTTCAAATCATCCGCTCCGTCTGCGCGCGCTTCGCTAAGTCCCGAAGGGCGGGACGGTGCTGCTTTTGCGACCGTCGGTGCTGGCTCGGGTGCGGGAGCGGGTTTCGGTGCAGGTGGTACAGGTGCCGGTTGGGGTGCGGGTGCCGGTTTTATGGGTGTTGGAGCAGGCGCGGGTTCAGCAATTGTTGTTGCTCCGCCGCCCAACCAAGGTGTGGTCAACGGCACTTCTGTCCCGTCAATCCGCTTAACCGTATCACCCAAATTTACAGCCAATTGCACGCTGGCATTGTATTGGGTTTTGCCGGTGTCGAAATCCGTGAGACTGGTCAAGCCGCCCAAGGGTTCGGCGGCATAGCGTCCGTTCTGTGGGCCCGGCGTTGGAACTTTGCCTGCGGCCAGTTCATCGATGATGTCGCCCAGACGTTTGGCCGTCAGGTCTTCATAGTAATCCTTGCCGATCTGAGCCATCGGTGCATTTGCGCACGCGCCCAAACATTCGACTTCTTCCCACGAAAACTTACCGTCTGCGGACAAGCTATGCGCCTTTGGTGCGATCTTTTCTTTACAGACCGCAACCAAGTCTTCAGCCCCGCAAATCATGCAGGACGTGGTGCCGCAAATCTGAATATTGGCAACACTTCCAACAGGTTGAAGCTGAAACATGAAATAGAACGTCGCGACTTCAAGCACCCGGATATAGGCCAGATCAAGCATCGCGGCGATCTGTTCAATTGCGGGTCGTGTCAGCCAGCCTTCTTGTTCCTGAGCGCGCCACAAAAGCGGGATCACGGCACTTGCCTGACGGCCTTCGGGATACTTCGAGATTTGTCCTTCGGCCCAGGCCTGATTGGCGGGAGTGAAGGCAAAAGCGTCAGGTTGTTCTTTGTGAAGACGGCGGAGCATGGCGGTTTCAGAGCCTCTTTTTCGACGTCGGTATCACGTCGGTATTACGTCGGTATTGCGTCGGTGCCGATAGGATTCGCGCCATTGGTTCAAAAACCGCATGGCCCATCACCGATCCACCTCGCCGAACACGATATCCATGGTGCCGATGATCGCGGCGACGTCGGCCAGCATGTGGCCTTTGGAGACGTGATCGATGGCTTGCAAATGCAGGAACCCCGGTGCGCGGATTTTAACGCGGTAAGGTTTGTTTGACCCATCGGCCACGAGATACACGCCGAACTCGCCCTTTGGCGCTTCGACGGCGGTGTAAATTTCGCCTGCGGGCACATGGAAGCCTTCGGTGTAAAGCTTGAAGTGGTGGATCAACGCTTCCATCGAGGTTTTCATATCGCCACGCGACGGCGGCGTGATTTTGCCGCGCGACAGGACTTCGCCCGGTTCGTTGCGCAATTTCTCGCACGCCTGTTTGATAATTTTCACGCTTTCGCGCATTTCCTGCATCCGGCACAGATACCGGTCATAGCAGTCGCCATTCTTGCCAACAGGGACCTGGAAGTCGAATTCGTCATAGCATTCGTAAGGCTGCGCCCGGCGCAAATCCCAAGCCATCCCAGATCCACGAACCATGACGCCTGAAAAGCCCCAATCGAGCGCTTCTTGCTGCGACACCACGCAAATATCGACGTTGCGCTGTTTGAAAATCCGGTTTTCCGTCAGCAACCCGTCGATGTCGTCCAAAGCAGCGGGAAATTCGTCAGCCCATGTGTCGATATCATCAATCAGCTCGGGCGGCAAATCTTGGTGAACACCACCGGGGCGAAAATAAGCGGCGTGAAGGCGCGCGCCACAAGCCCGCTCATAGAACACCATCAGTTTCTCGCGTTCTTCAAA
Source organism: uncultured Paracoccaceae bacterium (assembly GCA_938005545.1). Taxonomy (GTDB): domain Bacteria; phylum Pseudomonadota; class Alphaproteobacteria; order Rhodobacterales; family Rhodobacteraceae; genus CALKXV01. The sequence goes on along the minus strand of CALKXV010000031.1, from coordinate 100,870 downwards.
CCCCCAAAGCGGCGGTGTCAATGCACCAACATCCATGGCTTGGGTTGTAACGTTCAGCAAATGGTTGAGAACACGACCGATTTCTGAATAAAGAACCCGGATCAGCGAGGCACGACGAGGCACTTCGGTGCCTGTCAGTTTCTCAATCGCCAGACACCAGGCATGTTCCTGGTTCATCGGAGCCACATAATCCAGCCGGTCGAAATACGGCAGGTTTTGCAGGTACGTCCGGCTTTCCATCAGCTTTTCTGTGCCACGGTGCAACAGGCCAATGTGCGGATCGCAGCGATCCACGATCTCGCCGTCCAGCTCAAGCACAAGGCGCAAAACACCGTGGGCGGCAGGGTGTTGTGGCCCGAAGTTGATGTTGAAGTTCCGGATCTTCTGTTCGCCGGTCATCGCGTCGTCGAATTTTCCGTCCATCATCTATCCTTCCCGGGACCACGTCTTGGGCAAAGACCCAAGCGCCGCTTCCGCCGCATCATACTGAGGGGCCAGCCATTTGGCCGCCGCGTGTCGCTGATCGCGCGTCATATCCAACGGCTGGCCTGCATGAACCGGGCTAAGATCACCCGTCATCGGCGCAATGCCCAGAAAACCGCAAAGCCGCTTGATCCCATCGCCCGAAACCATGTCTTCAATCGCGTCGACCAACAACTGTTTGCTGGGAACCGCAGATTTCAGGCGCATCAATGTTCCCGCATAATCGCTTCGATCCGCAATCTGCGTCTCTTTGCCAGTGATCACCCGGTCCAAAATATTTGCGGCCCTTTGGCGCTTGAGTTGGCCCTTGTCGTCGCGTCGCGCCGCGATCATCCGCACATGGCTCCAAAGCCGTTCAACCGGGTCGCGCAACAGGTACAAAAACCGGACATCGTCAGTCATGTTGGCCATCGCCTTAAGACGAGTTTCTGGCAAAAGCGCATAAGCAGGCGTGATATCGGCGACCACTTGCCCCGGTTTCGCGCCATCGCGCAAATAGTCAAGATAGGCAGACGTATCTTCGTGGCCGGTTTCAAGCACATCCAACCAAGAGGCACGATCAGCAAGACGCCGCCCCTGCCCCGCATCCGGCACTTGGCCGTCTTTGGCAAGCTTGGTTAACAGATCCTTTTGAATCCCACGATGCTTTTGCAATTCGCGGTTCAGGTGATTGCCGTCGATGGCATCGAAATAGTGGAGCTCCTTGATCGAACGCAGGTGACAATCGGGATGCTGAACCAATTGCCGGTGCAACCAGTCCGTCCCGGCCTTTGCGGCCCCTATGCAAAAGAACACCACGTTCACTGTCAGGCCTTTGCCTCGGCTTCTGCCTTGTCGTCGCCCGGCAGGATGTATTCAGCCCCTTCCCATGGCGACATAAAATCGAACTGGCGGTATTCCTGAACCAAATTCACAGGCTCATAAACCACGCGTTTTTGCGCTTCGTCATAACGCACTTCGGTGTAGCCCGTTGTTGGGAAATCTTTCCTTAACGGATACCCACGGAACCCATAGTCGGTCAGGATGCGACGCAAATCCGGATGGCCCGAGAACAATATCCCAAACATATCGAAGACTTCGCGTTCGAACCAACCGGCAGACGGGTGGATTTCGTTCAAAGACGGCATGATGTCGTCTTCGCGCACCGCGACTTTCAGGCGGATACGGTGGTTTTGGTACATCGACAGAAAGTGATAGACGACTTCGAAACGCACGTCGCGCTCGGGATAATCGACGGCGGTGATGTCGACCAGCGAAGAAAACAGGCTGTTCTTGTCGGTCTTCAGGAAATCCACCAGGTTGACCAGCGAGGACAGCGCCACGGTCATGTTCAACTCGCCAAATGCGATGTCGTGACCAAGCACGCAATCCGGGCGTTTGGCTGTAATGTGGGCGGCGAGTTCTTCCAGCTCTACAGACATGAAATCGTCTCCTATCGCGTGATCGTGCCCGTGCGGCGAATTTTCCGCTGGAGCTGAAGAATACCGTACAAAAGAGCCTCGGCCGTCGGTGGGCAGCCCGGAACATAGATATCGACCGGCACAACCCGGTCACATCCCCGTACAACGGAATAGCTATAATGGTAATAACCACCGCCGTTTGCACAAGAACCCATCGAGATCACATAGCGCGGCTCGGGCATCTGGTCGTAAACCTTACGAAGCGCCGGGGCCATTTTGTTGGTCAGCGTACCGGCCACGATCATCAGATCAGACTGGCGCGGGCTGGCACGCGGTGCGGTGCCGAAACGTTCCATATCGTAGCGCGGCATAGCGGTGTGCATCATTTCAACTGCGCAACAGGCCAAGCCAAAGGTCATCCAGTGCAGCGAGCCCGTCCGTGCCCAATTGATGATGTCATCCGTCGAGGTGACCAGAAAGCCTTTGTCCTGCAATTCGTTGTTGATCGCATGGGTTGCGACCTCGCGATCAGGACCGGCTGTGTTCGCTGTTGTTGCAACGCTCATTGGCTCACCTCTTGTTGGCTGGGGTTTAGCCCGTCAGACCAAGGGGGTCAACGCGCGAGAGCCCTATATTGACAGAGCAATCTGCCAGAATCTTAAAGAAATGCTGAACAACCAAAATTGCGACTGATTGAGGCGAAAAAAAATTTGCGCTTTGCAAAAACACCACCATGATCCTTGCTTAGATGGCCAGGAAACGTGTTTCTTTTGTGAAAATGGGGAAACGCAAAATGAAATCAGAGGATCGGGCGGCAGAGATTGTTGAAGGCGCCTTCAAATTATTGATGGCTGAGGGCTTACCGCATGTGTCGTATAGCAGTGTCGCCGAGGCCGCAGGCGTAAAAAGGCAATTGGTGCGTTACTACTTTCCAAACCCCGATGATTTGATGCTTGCGCTTTGCGACAAGGTCGCGACGGTCTATCGCGAGGCCTTGATCCAAGGCATGGCCTCGCGCGAAAACGAAGACCGCATTGGCCTCTTTCTGGATTTCTATTTCGATCTTTTGGACGCACCGCGCAAGCCGCGCGATGATCAAGTCTATGATGCACTTATGTCATTGGCGGCGCGTTCGGACCGGATAAAAGTCAACCTGCGTCAACAGTATACCCTGCTGGGCCATGTCGTAAGCCACGAACTTCGCCAGCAATATCAGAACATTCCGCTTCCCGTTTGCGAACAGATATCCTTTGTATTTGTCAGCTTGATGTATGGGCACTGGAAGATGGTCGCATCTCTTGGATTGAGCGAGGATCACAAACACATCACCCGCAACGCCATTGATCGACTGATCGAATCGTACAAGCGAAATCCAGCCCAGGCTGTCTGCGAAACCACATGGAAACCCGCCGACTAAGAAATTTCGTGTTTTGCAAAACGAAAAAATCTCATTCCGTTTCTTGCGGTTTTCCCTGTTCTGAGACCTTTCAACTGTGCTTGTGTCTTTGCGTTCCGAAAACCTGAAGCGGTCGCGTTTGACAAACAAATTAGTTTGAAAAAACATGCCCTTGCGCGGATTTTCGCGTGATTAATGAGTTAACTTATGGGGGAAGACTACATGAAAACGATTATTATGTCTGCAAGTCTAGCGCTTGCAGTGGCCTTATTCGGCCAAACGGCATCTGCCGCGACGGCCACGGCCATTTTCCAAGGCGGTCTGGCCAACGACGACGGCACTGTCGACGATCAAAACGTCACATTTGCAATCACGGGATCAACAGACCAAACCGGCCAAACCCTGATTGCGACAGAACTAGAAGCCTCCGACTCGAACCAATTTTTTCCCTTAATCCAAGGGACCTTCGGAATTGGAAGCGCGTCAGCATACGACGATATCCTTTTGTCATTCTCGATCGCCGGCACGCCAACCAGCGTAACGGATGCGCCGGGCGAATTCATTGTTGTCGACAATCTATCCACTGGCGGAGATGTCTTCGACCTGCTGCTTGCCTCTGCGCTTGTAGACGTCAACGGTACCATGTCGGCGATCGGCTATGCGGCTTCGTTCGACAGTTCCATTTTGTCATCGTCCGATCTAAGTGAAGCCATTCAGGCCGGAATTGTAGAAGCGGACACGATCGAACAAATCGCATTTTTCCAGGAAGACGCTGGGGTGTCTTTACCCGGGTTCGCGCCGATCGAACTAACCTCCTTTTTCCTCACAGACGACGGCGGAACGAATGGCGGCGGCGGGATGGGTGATCCAACTGGGCCCGGCGGCGATGACCCTCAAATCTCGCCCGTCCCATTGCCGGCGGGTGCTCCCCTTTTGCTGGCGGGTCTTGGCATTTTGGGATGGATGCGCCGACGTGCCTAGAATCCCGAATTCGTGAAACAAAGGAGGCCGCCATTCGTTGGCGGCCTTTTATGTCTTGGATAAAGTCAGGCGAACCTCACTCCCAATCCATTGCGCCTTTTTTCCACTCATAGGCAAAACCAGCCGTCAAAACCGCGAGAAAGGCCATCATGGACCAGAACGCAACATCTGACAGATCGCCAAACGCGACGGCCCATGGGAACAGGAAGGCAATCTCAAGGTCAAAAATGATGAAAAGGATCGAAACCAGATAGAAGCGAACGTCGAACTTCATCCGGGCGTCGTCAAAAGCATTGAAACCACACTCATAGGCGCTGAGCTTTTCGGGGTCTGCGTCATTGGGGGCCACGATGAGGGCGGCTAGGATCAACACAAGCCCCAAGCCTGTGGCAATGCCCAGAAAGACGAGGATGGGCAGATATTCCCTTAGAAGATCATCCACGAAGCACGCTCCACCAAAAAGACGCAAATAATGCGTTCATTCCAAACCTGCGCACACTCCTAGTGCCTGCTCGAAGTCGGGTCAACGCTTCTTGGATGTTCGCGCCTTGCCGCCTCAAAAAGTCGTGCACAAATTGACTGGCGAACTGCCTCATATTCCTACGGTTTCGCATCTGGCACGTTCAGCATTTTGTGAGCGAACGTCTGTATTTCCTCACCCATCTTGGCAATCGCATCCAGCTGATCACCAATCTTTTCCTGAAACCGACCCAATTGCACAATAATGTCCGAAAGCCCTTCGCCCGACAGCCCCATGCGCGCGCTTTCGATCTTACACATAACGCGCGTCGTACTTAGCCCAAGCACGTGGCGCGCCATCGTTTTGCAGGCATATTGGATACGGCCTGCTTCATCGATAATCAGGTCTGTATTGGATCTCGAGGTCTCACCGTATTCCCGCACAATCCGACGCAAAATGGCATTTTCCCCCTCGATATCAATATTGCCAGTCTTGCTGCTCTCAACGTTCAGCTGTTTGTCACACTGTCGAAGAATACCAACGAGGGCTTCGTTGAACATTGAACCATTCACACTGTCGGCAATGGTAGAGAATGTGCTGTGTTCGCCAACCACATTTCTTTCGAACCAATCCGAAATCTCGGTCGACATCGCGCCATAATTCGTCGAAAGCGTTGTCAGCGGCCCGCCGGTCGGTTCCAGCCGTGAGGCCATTACCCGCATATTGTTCGGAATGATTTGAACCGATTCAAATTCGCTTACCAAAGATTCCGTGGCCAATTTCAACTTTTGTGACAATTCCAGCATCGACCGATAGTTCAAAATCCGTTCGTCCGGCGGGATGTCCAAGACCCGGTTTCTGGATAGCAATTCTTCTGCCAAAGCTGCCGATTCAAACTGTCCGTAATCTGCATAGCCAAGTTCGTTGAGCCGTGCCAGAAACTGTTTGCCGCTTTTTTCCGGCGTCAGTCCTTCGGCGTTTTCGCCTTCAAGCAGGGTCGCGTATTCATCCTTTACCTTGGCGAACAGGTCACTGGTCGGTTTGATGCGCGCCGACAAGAACTCATCGCCATTTGGGATGACACAGGCGAAAACCCAGTAGTACAATCCATCCTTGGCTTTATTTTTCACATAAGCGCCTATGGGTTTGCCCGATTTCAACGCGTCCCAGAACAGCCAGTATATGCCCTTGGGCATGTCCGGGTGCCGGATCAGCTTGTGCGGTGCGCCAATAAGCTCGCTCCACTCAAAATGGGCGGTGCGCTGAAAGAAATAGTTCCCCGCAAGAATAACGCCACGATTGTCCGTTCGCGAATAAAAAACTTCGTCCGCAGCAAAGGGCGCTTCGCCCGTACTGGGTCGCTCATTTGCGTTGCGTCCGGGCATTGCCTTTTGCGCTTGGGGTATTTTTGCGGAGTGTCTGGTTTTGGGGCTGTCCAACATGGCACCGGCCTATCCAAAAACTCCTCGCAAGACCTTAACACCTCCGAAGTTTTAACCCGCGCGTGCCATTCACAGGATCTCGCCTTCAATCAAGCGCTCATTAAGCTCCAGCCAGCGCGCTCGAAAACCGAACTGAGCCGCTTTTGAGACGTCCGATTGGAAGGCACCGTTGACGCTGGCGCCGATCGCCGCCCCCAAGACCGGCGCAACCTGCGCCAGTTTCCGGGCCGACAGGTGCACACCCAAAGTCGCAGCAACCCGTTGCGTGGCTGCCGCCGCACCAGCGCTCTGCCCGGTCATTTCCACGATCTTTTTCCAGTCTTCCTGCGCAAGCCGCGCGCGACCTTCAGAAAGTCTGCGCAGCGCTTCGGTGCGTTCATCCTCCGAATTGGCCCCGGCAAGTTGCAGGATATCAAGGATATAGACCTGTTCCTGGGCACCTTCAGCGCCAAAACCATAAGCCAGACCCGTCAGTCGCACGGTTCGAAGCGCAAGTGTCATGGTTGCTGGAATATCAAAGGCCAATCCCGCAGCCCCAAACGCACCTGCGGCACCCCCACTACTCACTGCCAGGCCAAGCGCCCAATTTCGCACCTCGCCCGCCGCTTGATCACATTCTGCCAACACCTCGAAATCATGGGACAAAACCTTTGAGCGTACCGAAGCCGCCGCCACCCAGTCTGCGCCCTTGATAGCCGCCTCGACAACCTCGGCCGGGATCAAGCCGCTCGCCATGGCACTGAGAGGCGCTGTCACTGAGCGAAGCGCACGTGGCAAAACGGAAGGTGTGGCTTTTCGGTATGCGTCCTGTTCATCCAGAACCTTGGTCACATAGGGTAACATCACGCCATCACTCATCCGAAACTGTCCCCTTTTCCGTGAATTTCAAACTTGCCTTCGGCTGCCACACGCAACTTTAATGTTGCGCATCAAGCCGGCCTGCAACTGGCACAGGCCAAAGCGTGGAAACCCCGCCGGAACGTCGATTGCACCGGGCTATCAGACATAAATAGTTACGAAAGCCGTGATTTTCACCCCTTGGGCTATAAAACCCGACAAATCTGGACGAACCGATGCGTAGGGCGGCAATCAAAAAGAATGCGCCAAAGGCGCTCAATTTGATTAGAATTCAGGACATTTGCCCCATCATTTCGCGCCCGATTAACATGCGTCGGATTTCGGAGGTTCCGGCGCCAATTTCCATCAGCTTGGCATCCCGGAAAAGCCGCGACACAGGATGATCGTTCATGAACCCCGCACCCCCCATGGCCTGAACCGCCTGATGGGCTTGGGTCATCGCGACCTCGGATGCATACAAACAGCACGCTGCCGCATCCTGACGGGTCACGTCCCCGCGGTCACACGCCTTGGCAACTTCATAAACATAGGCTCGCGCCGAGTTCATCGCCGCATACATGTCGGCCATTTTGCCCTGCATCAGCTGGAACGAGCCAATAGGCTGCCCGAATTGCTTACGTTCGGCCATATAGGGCATGATCTCATCCAGACAGGCCGCAATGATACCGGGGCCAATCGCCGCCAGAACCACACGTTCATAGTCCAGACCCGACATCAAAACCGCAACACCGCGCCCCTCTTCGCCGAGGATGTTTTCGAAGGGAACTTTGACGTCTTCAAAAATCAGTTCCGCAGTGTTTGACCCCCGCATACCCAGCTTGTCGAAATGGGGGCTGGCCGAAAAGCCGGCCATTTCCTTTTCAATCAGGAAGGCCGTTAAACCCTTTGAACCCGCGTCCGGATCGGTTTTGGCATACACAACCAAGGTATCTGCGTCAGGCCCGTTGGTGATCCAGTATTTGGTGCCGTTCAGACGGAAGTGATCGTTGCGCTTTTCGGCGCGAAGGCTCATGGAAACCACGTCCGATCCCGCCCCCGCTTCGCTCATCGCTAGCGCGCCCACGTGTTCACCAGACACCAGACGCGGCAGGTACCGCGCTTTCTGCTCTGGCGTTCCGTTCAAATGGATCTGGTTGACGCACAGGTTCGAATGCGCGCCATAAGACAATGAAACCGAAGCCGAGGCCCGGGCCAGTTCTTCGACCACAACCGCGTGGGCCAGATAGCCCATGCCAGCGCCACCGTAGTCTTCGCTGACCGTCACGCCCAAAAACCCAAGCTCGCCCATCTCGGTCCAAAGGTCCGACGGAAAGGTGTTCGATGTGTCGATATCACCGGCCATCGGGCGCACGCGTTCCTGTGCCCAGCGATGTACTATATTGCGGAGCGCATCCACGTCTTCGCCAAGATCGAACCGCATTGAAGCGTTAAACATGACAGCTCTCCATTAATTGAACAATCGTTCACTTAAATCTATCCGAGCGACGTCACTCAGGAAAGTGCAAAATAACGTTTCTGGGTGCGGGTGCAGGATTATGGATTGCCCGCCGCAAGTTCGTCGCGCAAGATACCGGCAATCAAGGTACAATCTTCAATCGAAAACGTCAGCGGCAACCGCATATCCAGCAGTCCTGCGACAACCCGGTCTGTCTGCGGCAAAACCGGTGGATTAGCATAGCCCCAGTTTCGATAGGTGGATGTGAACCCGACGGCCCGTGGCGCCCCGAACCACTTCAACTCGACGCCGCGCCCGGCACAGCGATCTACAAAGTCTCTGATCTTATCTGGCCCTTTGTCCGGGACCTGAAACTGAAACGATGACCCCACCCGTTTTAACCCCGGATCACGATGGATCAAACGCCAGCGGTTATGATCGCCCAGCTCACCTTCCATCGTTTCGTGCAGGACATTCCACCGGGCAACTTGGACGTCAAGATCGGCCAGTTGCGGGCGCAGGATCGCGGCCCGCAGGTTGTCCATTCGGCCCGAAATATTGGGCATAACATCCCGGTAGTGTTCGAATATCTCAGGTTCGGGCCCTGCCCCGTGGCGATCATAAAGCATGTAGCTGCCAGACAGCAGTGTTGCGCGTGCCGCCACCTGTGGATCATCGGTGATCAACAGCCCGCCTTCGCCCGAATTGATGTGTTTATACGTCTGCGCGCTATAACAGGCTGTTACCCCATGCCGCCCTGACACCACGCCGCCCCATGTGCCGCCCATTGTATGCGCGCAGTCCTCGATCACGCTTAGACCATGGGTCTTTGCCACACGCATCAACGCGTCCATGTCTGGTTGATGGCCCCGCATATAGCTTAACAGCAGAACTTTGGCCTCGGTCCCGGCGGCCATTTCGGCAAGATGATCCAGATCGATGGTCAGGGCGTCGGTGGTTTCCACAAAGACCGGCTTGGCATTCAGACTTGCAATCGCACCCGGAACCGGGGACAAAGTAAAGGCATTCGTCAACACATTGTCACCGACGCTCACTCCATGGGCCCGCAAGGCCGTCGCGAGCGCATAGCCGCCCGAAGCAACCGCCAACGCGTATTTGGCCCCGGTAAAGGCCTGAAAGTCGCGTTCCAAAAGCGCCACTTCGCCTTCTTCGCCGTCGGCCAGATTATAGCGGTGCAATCGTCCGTGGCGCAGAACCTTGGTCGCGGCCTCAATTGCAGCTTCGGGAATGGGTTCTTGTTGGGTAAAGCTCCCTGAAAACCGGGTTTTGTCTGTCATCCGATCAACACCTCGACGATCTTACGCAATTGCCCGAAGTCCGGCAAAAGCGCATCTGGCGTCAGCCGTGCGATGCCGGTGCCTTCGGGCCCAAATGACACCAGTATGACGGGCACGCCAACCGCGTCCCCTGTTTTCACATCGGTTTCCGTGTCGCCCACCAGAACGGTCTTTGCCAGATCACCGCCTGCGCGTTCAATCGCGGCCACCAAGGGCACCGGATCGGGTTTGCGAACGGGCAATGTATCTGCGCCGACAAGCGATGCGAACCGGTCCCGGATACCCAGCTTGGTCAACAAAAGGTCGGCCAGGGCTTCGGGCTTGTTGGTGCAAATTCCAAGCGTGTATCCGGCGTCGCGCAAAGCATCGAGCGCGTCCACGGTTCCGGGATAAAGTCGGGTGTGAACGTCTATTGTTTCACGATAATGAGCTAATAAGTTCGGGAAATCGGCGTCGATCTGTGCCTCATCCACCTCACCTATGCGCGAATAGCCAAGCTTCAGCATGGCGCGTCCACCGTGAAAGGCCGTCAGCATATCTGCCTTGGGATCAAGCAGTTCGCCCAAGCCACGTTCACGGAAACAGGCGTTTGCAGCGGCAATCAGATCCCCGCTGGTATCCGCGAGTGTGCCATCGAGGTCAAAAATCACGCATTTCATTTGCTTACCCCTTGGCCCGTCTCGGCATTTCCTCGCCCGAAGTGTAACCTCCGGCAATACAAATTGATAACGATCCACTTTCAGAACCGATCCCTCGCGGCTAAAAGGTCCGAGCAAAAAAGGAAAGAGCAGATGTCCACCCACCTGATCCTTCTCGCCGCTGGCGAAGGGACACGTATGCAATCTGAGCGACCAAAAGTGCTGCACGAAATTGCAGCAGCTCCGCTATTTGCGCATGCATTGGCGTCGGCTGAAGATCTGGACGGTCAACGTGTGATCGTGGTGGGCCACGGCGGTGATAAAGTACGCGCGGCCGCGTTGGCCTTGGACGAAAACATTCAAGTGGTCGAACAGACCGAACAGCTTGGCACAGGTCACGCCGTGGCCATGGCCGCCCCGGTTCTGGCGGACGCAAGTGGCGATACTGTCATCCTTTATGGTGACACGCCGTTCATCCAGCCTGATACCCTGTGCAAGATGCAGACCGCACGTGATGCGGGGGCCGATGTCGTTTTCTTGGGTTTTGAGGCGGCTGATCCGGCGCGGTATGGCCGTATGGTCACGGATGGCACCGTTCTGCTCAAAATTGTCGAATGGAAAGACGCCGACGACGCCACACGCGCAATCAGTCTTTGCAATTCGGGCGTTGTTCTGGCCGGAACGAAGACGCTTTTGCGCTTGGTCGAGGCGCTTGGCAACGACAACGCCGCCGGTGAATATTACCTAACCGACGTGGCCGCCTTGGCACAAAGCGAAGGGCTGCGGGTTGAGGTTGTCACCTGCGACGAAGCCGAAACCCTTGGCGTCAATTCGCGCGCCGATCTTGCCTTTGCAGAACGTGTGTTCCAGTCGCGCGCCCGCGCCGCTGCACTTGCCACAGGCGTAACCTTGCAGGCCCCTGAAACCGTTTATTTCTCAAAAGACACTGTGATTGGCCGCGATGCCGAGATCGAACCCAACGTTGTCTTCGGACCGGGCGTCACCATAGAAAGTGGCGCACGCATTCGCGCATTCAGTCATCTTGAAGGCTGCCATGTGGGCGCACGTGCTGTGGTTGGCCCCTATGCGCGCCTGCGCCCCGGTGCTGAGCTTTCCAACGACACCCGCGTCGGCAACTTCGTGGAAATCAAGAATACTCAGGTCGGCGAAGGCGCGAAGGTCAATCACCTCAGCTATATTGGCGACGCCTCGGTTGGTGCAAAAACCAACATTGGCGCCGGTACGATCACGTGCAACTATGACGGCGTGTTCAAGCACCGAACCGAAATTGGCGAGCGCGTGTTTATCGGATCGAACACAATGCTGGTCGCCCCGGTCAGCGTCGGACACGAAGCGATGACGGCAACCGGCACGGTCGTCACGCGAGATATTCCCGAAGGCGACATGGCCGTCGGCCGAGCGCGCCAAGAGAACAAACCGGGCTTGGCCCGAAAGTTATTTTCAAAGCTCCGTGCGGCCAAAGCCGCCAAATCAGGAGAGTAATCCGATGTGTGGAATTGTTGGAATTCTTGGACAACATCAGGCAGCTCCAACATTGGTCGAGGCTTTAAAACGGCTTGAATATCGCGGCTATGACAGCGCGGGCATTGCCACGATCAACGACGGAACGCTGGATCGCCGCCGTGCCCTTGGAAAACTGGTCAATCTGTCTGATCTTCTGACCCATAATCCTTTGGCGGGCAAAGTCGGTATCGGGCACACCAGATGGGCCACCCATGGCGCACCTTCGGTCGAAAATGCACACCCCCACAAATCGGGGCCAGTGGCGGTTGTTCACAACGGAATTATCGAAAACTTCAAGGAATTGCGTACCGAACTTGCCCAAGCGGGCTATGCCGCGGAAAGCGAAACCGACACGGAAACCATTTCCTTGTTGGCCCAAAGCTATCTGGCCCAAGGTCTGGCACCTCGGGATGCGGCGGAACAGACGATTGCCCGGCTCGAGGGAGCCTTTGCCCTAGCGTTCATTTTTGACGGCCATGACGATCTGATCATTGCCGCACGCAAGGGGTCGCCATTGGCTGTGGGTTATGGCGATGGCGAAATGTATCTGGGCTCGGATGCGATTGCCTTGGGCAATTTGACCGACCGGATCACATATCTGGAAGAAGGTGATCGTGCGCTTCTGACACGTGCAGGTGTCGAGATTTGGGATGCCGAGGGGCGTGCCGCAAACCGCGAAGTCCGTACCATCCAGATCGACACCGCCCAGGTGGACAAAGATGGCCACAAGCATTTCATGGCCAAGGAAATCGCGGAACAACCCAGCGTTCTGGCCAATGCGCTGAGCCATTACGTGGAAGACGGCGCGCTTGTTTTGCCCGGCGGTGTACCCGATTTCGCCGGGATCGACCGCATCATCATGGTCGCCTGCGGAACCGGGTTTTATGCCTGCCAAACAGCGAAATACTGGATGGAAACTCTGGCGGGCATCCCCGTTGAAGTCGATGTCGCCTCCGAATTCCGCTATCGCGATGCCCCAATTGGCCCCAACACATTGGCAATCTTTGTAAGTCAATCCGGTGAAACCGCCGACACACTTGCGGCCCTGAGACATGTCGCAACACGGGCGCAAATCCTGTCGGTTGTGAATGTGCCCGAAAGCTCGATTGCACGGGAAAGCGACGTGTTCCTGCCGATCTACGCTGGCGCCGAAATTGGCGTTGCCTCGACGAAGGCCTTCACCTGCCAGCTTCTGGTTCTGCTCGCGTTGTCGCTGCGTGCGGGTGCGGATCGCAAGTCTGTTGACGCCGCTCAGTTGTCTGAACATGTGGCATCCCTCGCAACCTTGCCGGGGTTGATCAGCCATGCGCTCTCCTCCTCCGATCAAATCGCTGAAACGGCTGCGAAACTCGCTGAAGCGCGCGACATCCTGTTTCTGGGCCGTGGCTCGATGTACCCTTTGGCCATGGAAGGCGCATTGAAGCTGAAAGAAATCAGCTACATCCACGCCGAAGGTTATGCATCTGGCGAGTTAAAACACGGCCCCATCGCCTTGATCGATCCCAACGTTCCGGTGATCGTCATGGCACCCATGACAGGCATGTTCGAAAAGACGGTTTCAAATATGCAGGAAGTCATGGCACGCGGCGGTCAGGTTGTGTTGGTCACCGACCGGAAAGGCCGTGCAGCCGCCTCAGACGGAACATGGGCCGTGATCGAAATGCCGGATGCCAGCGAATTTCTGGCCCCGATCCTTTATGCTGTCCCAGCCCAGCTTTTGGCCTATCACACAGCGGTCGCAAAGGGCACAGATGTGGATCAGCCCCGGAACCTCGCAAAATCCGTTACGGTTGAATAGGGCAACGTTTTACGCCCATTGCACAATTGAAAAAGCCGGAAAGCCACGCGACCGGCAGACGTTGGCGGCAAAAAATCGCGTGCGCCCGGAACGGGCGCTCAATGTGATTAAAAACCAAGAAGCGCGTTAGTTTGCGAAGACGTTAAGTTCGACCAAATCCGTGAGCGGCGCATTCAAAAGCCTGAGGGCGGCAAGCGAAACGCGGGCCGACCCGTTGGTTCCGGGCAATAGCGTGACTTCGACCGAATTGTTGCCCGACAGATCCGTCACCCGGCCCGGCGTTTCCACATCGACCAAATCCGTCGTGACCCAGAACCCCGGCACAGTCGGATCGCCCAGGGACGCAATCGTTTCGCCAAGTTTGCGCCCCCCCGAAGACGGCGTGGCCGCTGCGGTTCGCTCGGCGGCTGTTGTTGTGTCAAAATCCTCAACCGTACGCGCGGAACTGGGCGGCGATTGAGCTTCGGCGGCACCCGGCGCGCTTCCTGCGGGATTTGGGCGTTCAATCTGTTCCATGACCGCACAACCAGACAGGCACAGCATCACAATAGGGAGAGCATATTTCATTTTCACTGTTTAACCGTCTAAACGCGCGGCGACAACGCCCGAGCCCCCTTGCGGCGAAGCATTGCGCAGCCTACGCTTTAGCGATGTCGACACCACAATTGATAGACCCATTCGCACGCGCCATTTCCTATTTGCGCGTTTCCGTCACGGACCGATGTGATTTCCGCTGTGTCTATTGCATGGCCGAAAACATGACGTTCCTGCCAAAGAAAGAGCTTTTGACGCTCGAAGAACTGGACCGGATGTGCACTGCATTTATCCGCATGGGTGTTGAAAAACTACGCATCACCGGCGGCGAACCTTTGGTTCGGCGCGATATCATGACGTTCTTTCACGGTATGCGACGCCATCTTGAAAGCGGTGATTTGCAGGAATTGACCCTGACGACCAACGGAAGCCAGTTGGCACGGTTTGCCAACGATCTGGTTGCTGCCGGTATTCGCCGGATCAATGTGTCGCTTGATACATTGGACGAAGACAAGTTTGCGCGTGTCACCCGTTGGGGTCGATTGCCCCAAGTGCTGAAGGGGATCGATGCCGCGCAAAAGGCTGGCTTGCGTGTGAAAATCAATGCTGTTGCCTTGAAGGGTTTCAACGAAGACGAATTGTTCACATTGACCAAGTGGTGCGCCGAGCGTGACATGGATCTGACCTTCATTGAGGTGATGCCCATGGGCGATCTTGGTGATGAAGATCGGATTGGCCAATACTGGAGCCTGAAAGATCTGCGCCAACAACTGGCACAAGAATATACGCTCAAAGACCTCGACCACCGCACGGGCGGGCCAGCGCGTTATGTGGAGCTTCAGGAAACAGGCCAACAGATCGGCTTTATCACACCGCTGACCCATAACTTCTGCGAAAGCTGTAATCGCGTGCGGCTGACCTGTACGGGCGAGCTTTATATGTGTCTGGGTCAGGAAGATAACGCCGACCTACGTGCGCCCTTGCGGGCCTCAGAAAGCGACGCTCCACTGGAAGACGCTATTCGTGCCGCCATTGGGCGCAAACCCAAAGGCCATGACTTTGACTATTCACGTCAACGTGCCGATGGCCAGGTCTCGCGACACATGAGCCACACAGGCGGATAAGCCGGATTGGCGCGGACTGCCGCTGTTTCGCCCAGAGATGACCCTTTTGTTGGCAAAGTCGATTGCTTTGAGTGGGCCCCAGGGGGCGTTGCCATTCAAAAGGTGATCCATGAAGAAAATTGTGTTTCTCGCCGCGCTCATTGGTCTGTCGGCCTGTGCCGACGCCACGAAAGCCATTAATTCCGACGCAACACCAGCCAAGTTGAAGCTTGATACAGCGACCTATTTCGCCACATCTCAGCGCAATGTTGCAGTCGGCAACTTCGAACAAAACGTCTTCGGTACGGCTTACAAGGCCAGAGTTGCCGGCACAGTTTACGACTGCAACTATTTCCGCGGAACCGTTAGCTGTAACCGCGCGATCTAGACCGCATTGTGGGACGCGGTTTCGCGCCCCCGCTTTAAGAATTCGGCGCATCTTGATAGTGTTTCGATCAAGATGCCGGATTTCTTTTCGCATATTGCACCGGAAAAGCGCACCCTCGCTCGGCGGCTGGACCAGATTTTTCAGGACGCAACTGGCTGGTCTCCCAAGCTTTGGGGCAAGCTAATCGGGTATGGGTCATACCACTATCGCTATGACAGCGGTCGCGAGGGCGACAGTCTGGCGACAGGTTTTGGCTTGCGAACGCGTGACATTTCTCTGCACATACTGCCGGGATATTGTGACTTTCCTGAGATTGCGGAACGTCTTGGTCCGCACCGGCGTGGCCGCAGCTGCTGGTACATCAAGTCCCTTGAAATCATTGATGAAATCGCTCTAAATGATCTGATTCAAGCTGGATTGGACGACCTTCGATCCCATTATCCGGTAATTGGAACCTAAGCGTTTTCTCTTTGGAAACAGTTCGTCGAAAGCTTTAGATATCGCACGCAACCTGTTGTTTTTATATTTTAAAACCAGCTATATCTCGCAGAATACGTTGTGACATTGTGGCAGAAACTGCGCAGACATTTGAGACGCCGGACACATTGCCGCCACATTTTTGAGGCTTTCTGTGAAGGTAAATTGTTGTTAAGTTAAAAAGTGAGTAAAACGATGCGAAATGTATTTTCGCGGCCACCTGTCCGCGTCGAAATCACTGACCCTCAAGCCAAAGCTCGCCAAGAATTCGATATCATGATGGAATCACTGCGCAAGCTTCGTAAAGCCCGTTGTGCTGCCCGAAATACGCCAACCGCACCCCGTGTGGAGGCTGCGTAATGACCGAAGTCCAAATCACAATTGTCTTGGTTATCCTTGTGTGCGCTGTGATTGCGCTCCGGGCGTTCCGTCGCATTCGTGCTGTTAAGCGCGAGGAAGAGCTTTTCTATAAGACAGAGCCCGAAAAGGGCGTGTCCTATGACACGGGCCGCGATGAAAGCCAGTGGCGTCGCGCCTATTCGCACAGGTAATTATCTGGGGCGCGAATAAGTCAGTGTTGCGCGGGCGACCAACTGGTCGCTGCCGTCTGAACGGATACGAACATCACCGACAACCAAGCCGCGCCCTAGTTTTAAAAGGGTTACATCGGCCAGAAGGTCGGTGTTCGCTTCAGGCTTACGCATAAAGTCGATGCTGGCGTTGGTGGTCACGGCCAAAGCTTCGGGCCCGACCATCGCAATCACACATAGATAGACCGCGCAGTCGGCAAGGCTGAACATCGTGGGCCCGGAAATGGTGCCGCCGGGGCGAAGATGTTTGGTGTCTGGGCTAAGCCTGATCTGTGCGGTCATTGGGCCAACGGCCTCGACCCGGTAATCATCCGCCATCTGCGGAAATTCACGGCTGAGGAACGCCTGAACTTCGGCAACCGAAAGCTTCGGGTCCATCTCAAACCCCATAAATATCGCCATATTTGGCGTCGAGGTAGTTGAGCAGCGGTGCCTCAGACGGGGCTTTGCCTGTTGCGGTTTCGATCAGGTCTTTGGGTTTCATCAAGCCGCCGTGTTGGTGGATTTTATCGCCCAGCCAAGTGGTGGCTGCGTTTGTGTTTCCGACCGCCAGATCGGCGTCCAAATTTGGAACATCTGCACGAAGCGCATCATTCAAACACCCCGCATAGACGTTGCCCAAAGTATAGGTCGGAAAGTACCCGAACAGCGCCTCGGACCAGTGCACATCTTGCAGAACACCGTTCGATGGCTTGTCAACTTTGACGCCGAAGTCCTTGAAAAAGCGGTCGTTCCAGGCGTCTTCCAGATCGGCGACTTCCAAACGGCCAGCAACCAATTCGCGTTCCAGATCGAAACGCAACAGTACATGCAGGTTGTAATCCACTTCGTCGGCTTCGGTACGAATGTACCCCGAAGAAAACCGATTGACCGTGGCATAAAATGTATCGGCATCCCCGACGCCGAAGTCACCAAACGCGTCTTTCATTTCACCAAACAGCCAAGTGGTGAAAGCGCGGCTACGACCGATCTGGTTTTCATAGATACGGCTTTGGCTTTCGTGCACACCCATCGACACACCGCAGCCAAGAGGCGTCAGCAGATAATCGCGC
Organism: uncultured Paracoccaceae bacterium; assembly: GCA_938005545.1. Taxonomy (GTDB): domain Bacteria; phylum Pseudomonadota; class Alphaproteobacteria; order Rhodobacterales; family Rhodobacteraceae; genus CALKXV01. The sequence goes on along the minus strand of CALKXV010000031.1, from coordinate 83,013 downwards.
GAGATCCCTTGTTCGTAACAGGCATGGCCGACTTCATGGATGGTTGAATAAAAGCAATTGAACGGATCGCGAGGCGCGGTGCGGGTTGTGATCCGAACGTCCAGCCCGGACCCGGAGGAAAACGGATGCACGGCCTTGTCAATCCGCCCGTGGGCTTCGTCGTATCCGAAGGCCTTGGCAAGTTTGGTCGACAGTTCAAGTTGAGCGGCTTCGGCGAATTCGTGGTTCAGCGCGGGAATTTCACGCGACGAACCCATAATGCGATCCCGCAGAGCAACCAAACGGGGGCGGAGCGCACCGAACATGGCTTCCAGCTCGGCTTCGGTGGTGCCCGGTTCGAAACCGTCCAGAAGCGCATCATAAAGGCTGTCACCGCCAGCCAGTGCGGCTGCCTTTTCGCGGGCAAGGTCAAGTACTTCGGTCAGCTTCGGGGTGAACAGTGCGACGTCGTCGGTCTCTCGGGCTTCGGCCCAGACGCGATGGGCTAGCGATGTGGTGCGTGCCAGTGCAGCGGACAGGGCTTCGGGCACCTTTTGTGTGCGTTCAAACCCATGACGGATCAGGGCAACCTGACGAATTTCCGCAGGCGTTTCGGGGGTTGCGGTTTCGATCCATTCGCCAATGCGTGGATCTGTGCGACGGCGGTGTAAGACACCATCAAGTGCTGCCATTTCTTCGGCCCTTTGTTCGGCCCCCCCCATCGGCATCATGGTTTCCTGATCCCAGCCAAGCCGCCCCATGATCTGGCCAAGTGCTTCGGTCTCGCGCTGAAATGTCATCAAGTCTGAATAGGCGGAAGCAGAATTTGAGGTCATGTTGCATCCCTTACGGATTGAGCCAGTGGATAAAGTGCCAGAAACCGTGCACGCAGGATAAGACAGAACAAGATCACCGCCCCAAGTTGGTGCGTTATCGCCCAGGTCCAAGGAGCTTGGAAAAGGACCGTGATGATCCCCAGCAGCATTTGCAGGACCAGCATGGCAAGAACCATGGTGAAGCCTGCGCGTGTTGCGCCGTTGCCCGAGCGCCCTGCCCGTACATAAGCCCAAACGCCATAGGCCAACAGGACGTAGCCGGTTATTCGGTGCATGAATTGCACGGTTCCGGGGTTTTCGAAGAAGTTGCGCCAGATGGGCGTGATAGAAAGCGGATCAGGCGGAATGAATTGCCCCCCCATGGTGGGCCAGTCGTTGAAGCTGCGGCCAGCGTCGATCCCCGCCACAAGCGCGCCCAACAGAATCTGAACGAAGGCCAGACCAAGCAGAATAGTGCCGGTCCCTGGCAGCGACGGTTCGCGGCCACGTCGGGCTTGCAGCATATCGGCTTCTGAGCGGCCCAACTGCAAGATATACCACGCAAGAACACCAAGGATAACAAAGGCAAGGCCCAGATGGGTGGCCAAACGGTACGAAGCCACGTCGATCATGTCGCCCGACAGGCCAGACGACACCATCCACCAGCCGATTGCGCCCTGCACTGCGCCCAAGGCACCCGGTATCACCAAGCGCCCTGTCCAGCCGGTTGGAATGGCCTTTGTTGCAAGAAAATAGAGGAACCCGATCGCCCAGGTCAGCCCGACAATGCGGCCCAACTGACGGTGCCCCCATTCCCACCAATAGATCGTTTTGAACTCGGCCAGTGTCATGCCCGCGTTTTGCAACTCGTATTCAGGGATTGCTTTGTACTTTTCGAATTCAACGTTCCAGGCTTCGGCGCTTGTCGGGGGTAACGCGCCTGTCACGGGCTTCCATTCGGTGATGGATAATCCACTGTCGGTTAGCCGCGTGAGCCCTCCGACGACGATCATTAGGACAACCAAGGCGAATAAAATGCCAAGCCAAACCCGGATCGGGCCACGCGTGCCACGTTTGGCGCCATCGATTACACCGGTTACTGGGACGGCACGCGCATCAGAAGGCTCGCTCACCTCTTCGAAAATGTTACGTTTTTCGGCCATCCACCCGCTCCTTAACTTGAGCGATATGTAGGCATGCCCAAGCGCGGCGTCCAGTCAATCGCCGCGTTCTTTCCAACGAACCATCTGTCGCAGGATGCCATGCAGGATTTGCACATCGGCCCGCGTCATCGGCATCCGGGACCATAAATTGCGCAAAGTTTGCTTCATGCCTTCGGCTTTGGTGTCGGGATAGAAGAAACCCGCTTCAGTCAGCCGGTCCTCGTAATGATCGGCAAGCTTTTCGATTTCGATCTGTTGGGCCACTTCTGTGCCAGCGAATTCAATGTCATGTGGGATGGCATCCGTGGTTGCGCGACGCCACTCATAGCCCATCAAAAGCACGCATTGCGCAAGGTTCAGCGATGCAAAGTCCGGGTTCACCGGCACCGAGACAATTGCATTGGCGCGCGCGATATCGCTGTTTTCAAGGCCCGAACGTTCTGGCCCAAAAAGAACCGCAACCTGTTGCCCCGCGTTGATCCGCGCAGCCGCATCCACCATCGCGGCCTCGGGCGAGAAAATCTCCTTGGTCAGATCGCGGCTCCGGGCGGTTGTTGCGTAGACATATGACGCCTCGCCCACCGCTTCGGACGTTGTTTGATAAACGCCCGCCTCGTCCAAAAGCCGACCCGCCCCCGACGCCATCGCAACAGCATTGGGATTTGGCCATCCATCCCGCGGTGCTACGATCGCCATCCGATCCAAACCAAAGTTCCACATTGCGCGCGCAGCGGCCCCAATGTTTTCGCCCATCTGGGGGCGTACCAGTACGAAAGAAGGTTGCGTCATAACGCCCAAATACGGAGCGCGCCGGAAATGCTCAAGCCCGGCGGGAAAATTACCGGGGATTAATCTCTTGTCCCTAGTGTGCCGTAAAATTTGAGTCGGAGAAGAATTTAATGAACATCTTGCGTCGGCTTTCGATAGCGCACGCCATGACCCTAATCACAGCCTGTGGATTGATCACGGTTTGCATGTTCGCCAGTTTTGGCATCACACAAGAGTACCGAAAAGTTCAGGCGTCGGCCCAAGATGTTGCTTTTGCCGAAATCGTTGGCGCGATCAGCGGCATGATCCACGAGTTGCAAAAAGAGCGCGGCGCAAGTGCCGGCTATTTGGCAAGCCAGGGCGCCAACTTTGCCGATGCGCTTCCGAAACAACGCGAAAAAAGCGATGGCGTCATTGCGACATTCCGCATTTCAGCGGCAAGAATTTCGCAACAGGACCTGGACGCATCCCTTGTCGAAGCAATGGAATCGGTCGACGCGCAAATCTCGGCTTTGACTGCGCTACGCGACCGGGTCGATGCGTTTGATGTCCCTGTTCTGGACGCCGTCGGCCAGATCACCAAACTTAACCGTGCCGCCATCAAACTCGCGCCCGAACTGGGAAAACTTATCAAAAATAGCCCGGCGGCGCGCGCCGTTCAGAGACATGCAATCCTGATGACAGGCAAAGACGTTGTTGGTCTTGAAAGGGCCACCGGTGCCACGGGTCTTGCGCGCGCGCATGCCGCAAATTCCGCGTTTCCGGACGCAATATTCACGCGATTTCAACTGCTGATCGCGGAACGCGAGACCCTTATTGGACTTTACCAAAGTGTCGCTTCGCCCACTTTGGCAACCATGCTCACACAAGCAACTAGCACTCCAGAAGCCAAATCAGTCGCGGCCATCCGTACCGCAATTCAATCTGGCGAAACCGATCAAGTACTCTCCCACACGCCGGAAAAGTGGTTCGAGGAAATCACCGGGCTTTTGTTATTGTACAAAGCCATGGAAGATGCGGGTGTTAATGAATTCCGCGCGCACCTTAATGATGCCGTTGAGGAGGCAAACTCGACTTTGAAGACCGAACTTGCGCTTTTTGTCGCCGCATTTCTGTTTCTCAGCGTTATTTCTGGTGGATTTGTCCGGATTTGCAGCCGCGCGCTGAACCGGGTCAGTACGCGGGTCAACGAATTGGCCGATGGCGACATTACGGGTGAAATCGTGCAAGAAACCCAACCCGATCTAGGTAAGATCACAGCAGCGCTTGCACAATTTCAGGCCGCTGAACTGGATCGCCGGAAACAAGCCGACTTGCAGGTCGAACTTGAAAAACGCTCAGCCAAGGGCATTGAACGGATCGTCCAACATGTGCAACAGGGTGTTTTCGACCAACGGCTTCGTCTGCGTGATTTAGAAGGGCCAAGTTGGATCCTTGGTACCGGCCTCAACGAAATCATGACCGTTGCCGAAAGCGTTGTAAGCGAGCAGCGCGACAGAGATCTAAAAGCTCTGGAAGACCAAAAACAAACTACAGCGGCACAAGAAAGCACGGTGGCAAGCATAAACCAAGTCGTCGCCGCCTTTTCGATTGGTGATTTCCAGCAGCGAATTGAGGTTGCCGGGCAAACCGGCGTATGGGCCGAGATTTGCAATGGGATCAATCAGATCGCAACCACCTGCGAACTGGCGCTTGGTGATGTCGAAAAGCTTTTGACCGGAATGGCCCATGGCAATATCAGCCAACGGATGACCGGGGTTTACGAAGGTACATTCGCCGACATTCGAACATCGGCAAACCAGTCCTTTGACCGACTCCAGGACACGTTTTCACAGATCTCAGCCAGCGTTACATCGATCGAAGGCACCGCAACCGAAGTCAGCAAAGCAACGTCCGACCTGACAACGCGGTCCGAAGGCCAAGCCCGGGCCGTCGACACATCGCTTCTGGCCACGAACGATCTGGGTGCATCCATCGACGAAAACGCGCGACAACTGACGGAATGTCGAAAACTCATTGATCAGCTCGACACAAAAACCAGTGAAAGCAAGGTGGTGACAGAAAAAGCGGTCGAAACGATCTCAAAGATGGAAACGGCATCCGAAGAAATGAGCAAGATTGTCGCAACAATCGAAGACATTGCCTTCCAGACCAACTTGCTGGCGCTGAACGCCTCTGTCGAAGCCGCGCGCGCAGGCTCGGCGGGCAAAGGCTTTGCAGTGGTTGCATCGGAAGTGCGGTCGCTGTCCGGCCGATGTGCGGATGCATCGCGGCAAATCGGCGAGTTGATCAACGAAAGTATTTCCCAAATTAAATCAGGTGCAGGCAACGTTCGGCAAACCGGTGATGCCATGACTGACGTCCGCAAAACGATGAGCGACGTCCTGTCGATGATCGACAACATCACGAAGGCGGGCGCAGATCAGGCGAACGGTCTGCGCGATCTTGGTGCTGCGATGACGGAGTTGGATGCATCGGCAAGATCCAACCTGGCCCTTGCGACGACGAATTCGGGATTGACGGATGATCTGATGGGCCTGAAGACACAGCTTTCGAACGCCGTGTCCGTCTTTCAAAATGACAATACCCCGGCAAGAATCGCCGCGGAATAACTTGTAGTCGAGGATTTTGCTTAAGTCGTACGACCGTTTTCTGTATGAGGTGTGCCACACACCTTTGTTGGCGGGAGGCGCAAAATGGCATTCGACCCAGGTTTGGTGGAGATGATCCGTTCGGATTTGGCGGATCTGTCGGGGCTTGATGAAAAACACATGTTCGGCGGGCTTTGCTTTATGCTGAACGGCCACATGTTGTGCGGCGTTCACAAGAATGGTGGTATGTTTCGGGTCGGCAAATCCCGACAGGACGCTGCCCTTGCGATCGAAGGGGTAAGCGAATTGGCGTTCACAGGTCGCAAGATGGGCGGGATGGTAGATGCCACCGACGACGCAATGTCCGACGACGCGCGACGGGCCGATCTGATTGCTTTGGCCATAGAAAACGTCCGCTCTCTTCCCCCGCGTTGATCAACCAGTTATAGCCGGGTCACGACAACAAGGACCAAGCCTATGGCCGAACTGGATAAACCTCAGATCTATCTGCTGACGCCTCCCGAATTTGAGCTGTCGACCTTTCCCGCAGATCTTGCCAGCGTGGTGGACGCCCATGACATTTCCTGCGTGCGGCTCACCATGGCAACCAATGATGAAGATCGGCTGTCTCGCGCGGCCGATGTGTTGCGCGAAACCGTTCATGCCCGCGACGTTGCTCTTGTGATCGACAGTCACGTTGGTCTGACGGAAAAATTGGGCCTTGACGGGGTCCATCTGACGGATGGTGCACGGTCTGTGCGCAAAGTTCGAAAAACGCTTGGGACAGATGCCATTATTGGTGCGTTCTGCGGTGCGTCGCGGCACGACGGAATGACGGCGGGCGAAGCGGGTGCGGATTATGTGGTCTTTGGCCCGGTCGGGGAAACATCGCTTGGCGACGGCACGCAAGCCACATCCGATTTGTTCGCCTGGTGGTCCGAAATGATCGAAGTGCCCGTCGTGGCCGAAGGCGTGTTGGATGCGGATTTGGTGACCACCCTTGCACCAGTCACGGATTTCTTTGGCATTGGCGAAGAAATCTGGCGCGACGACGATCCAGCCGCCGCATTGGCGCGGCTACTCGCCGCTTTGGACTAGACCTTTTGGATGGCCCGCGCGCACAAGATTTTCGGCAGTCGCCGACAATTGTTTTCGATCGGAAAAATCAGCGACGCTAAGCGGTGCGTGCCAAACAATCTCAATTTTTCCGTGCTTTAACGTGCCCAAGGTTTGCGAAATATGGGGCCCAAACGCCATGTCGCCCCACCAGCCATAGTGGCGCGGGTCTTGGCCCTTTGGCGCGTGATACGTCACCGTAACCGGTTGCACGGAAAGCCCCGGCAATTCGGGCGAAAACAACGCGGCGAATAGTGTTGGTTTGAACGGTAAAATCCGTTGCCCATCGCTGGATGTTCCTTCGGGAAAAAACAGCAACTTGTGGCCCGCGCGAAGCCGATCTTCGAATATGGTTTTTTGGCTTTGCGCTTCGCGGCGGTCGCGGCTGATGAAAACGGTGCCCGAGGCACGGGCCAAGCGACCGATGATGGGCCAGCGCGAGACTTCGGACTTTGATACAAAAAACAACGGCCCCCCGGTGTTCAAAGCGAATATGTCCAACCAGGAACTGTGATTGGCGACGATCACACCCGGCTCGGCCATCGGCACACCTTTATGTACAACCGGCAAACCGACGATCCGCAACAGGACACGGAAGAACGTGACCGCAAGATGAGGCGACCAGACCCGCGCCTTTCCAAAGAGTGGCCATTCGATTAGCCGAACGAAAAGCAAGGCCGCAAATCCAATAAATGTCACGGCCAAAAGTCCAAATGCGCGCAATGCCACCAAGAACCTGGCTTTCGACCCAAGCGGAACGGGCTTGGGCATATCGTCAGATGTCCAAGTGGGACTGGTCAATTTTTTGGCCCGGTATAGCGCGCGCGTACCGTGGGCGGCATTCGATCAATGTCGATGACAACACACACGTCGGTCGTGTTGAAGGCACGATCGACAAAGGCCCCCTCGCCCACGAAACCGCCGATTTTCAGGTAGGATTTGATCAGCGCGGGCACCGCTTTCATAGCAGCGACGCGGTCAATCTGAACCTCGGCCGTCAAATCCATGGCTTGGAAGGCGCTTTCTTGAGCGCGAACCCGGAGTTCGGGTGGTGCCAAATGGCGGTGGTGCAACAGCGACAAAGGGGCGGCAAGCGCATCAACGTTCGTTCCGTGCAGGCTGGCCACACCGAAAAGCACATCCAATTCGCGCGCCCGCGTGTATTCGGCAAGACCGGTCCAAAGCATGTGCAAGGCAACGCCGTTTCGGTAACCGTCGCGCACGCAGGACCGACCCAATTCCAAAAGCCGACGCCCGCTGTCCGTCAAAAGCGTCAGGTCATATTCGTCTTCAGAGTAAAACCGATGCCCCCGATCCCCCGGCATCAGCCGATAGACACCCACAACATGATCAAGTGCGTCGCGGTCCCTGAGTGTGTCGATCAGGACAAGATGGTCATAAACCGGATCAAAACGGTCTTTTTCGAACCGGTTGACGTGATCCACCATTGCCCCGTCGCCGCCCAATTCTTCGACAAACACCTCATAACGCAACCGAGCCGCGCCAAGGCGGTCTTCTTCGGTTTCGGCAAGCCGTAAGGTCAGATGGTCAGCGTTCAGGTCCATTTCAGCTCGACGTTTGAGGGACGGATGGTTCTAGGCGAGACAGGAATTCTTGGCAACACAATGTCCGGGTAGAATCAATTTGATTGTTTACTCGCTTAGGTTGTGATAGCGAGGTTTCTATCTACTTTTGCTCAAACACTGGAACCAGTTCGATTTTTTTACCGTCGATAACAACCTTTCCTATTTCCGGAAAATTTACGGTGATCCGTCCGTTGATGTTGGATTGTACTTGTCCTGTGCCCCACTCTGGGTGCGCCGGATTTTGCACCAGCAACCCGGGTGTTAAATGCGACGTTAGTTCGCTCATATCTGGCTGGCCTTCTGAGCACCTTGTGTGGGGGACGATATGAACGAATTGGAACTGAATTCACTTGTGGGCTCGAGGATTTGCCATGATCTGATTTCGCCGCTTGGCGCTATCGGAAATGGTGTAGAGCTTTTGTCGATGTCTGGTGTCGGGGCCGCACCGGAAATGAGTTTGATCACCGAGTCCGTCGACAGCGCCAACGCGCGCATCCGGTTTTTCAGGGTGGCGTATGGCGCCGCCAAATCGGATTCGATGATCGGCAATGCGGAACTGAAAAGCGTGTTGAGCGACCTGTATCGCGGCAACCGCCTTATCATCGACTGGCGCATTGGCGAAGACGTGCCCCGCACCGAGGCAAAGCTGGCCTTCCTGTTGCTACAGTGCATGGAAAGTGCCTTTCCTTGGGGTGGCAAATTGCAGGTAACACGCTCGGGCGAGACATGGAACATTTTCGGCAAAGCTGACCGAATGAAAATCGACGAACCCTTTTGGGAACTGTTGATTGATGATGGCAAACAAGTCGATGTCACTGCATCCAACGTACATTTCGCATTGATCCAACCCGCCGCCCAACAGGTCGGTCGCAGGGTCACAACGAACATCACGGATGCCTCTTTGTCGATCAGCTTCTGATCGTACCGTCACCGGTGACCAGATATTTGAAACTGGTCAATTGCATTGCTCCAACGGGGCCGCGTGCATGCATTTTACCCGTGGCAATGCCAATTTCGGCCCCCATGCCAAATTCAGCGCCATCGGCAAATTGGGTGGACGCGTTGCGCATCAGGATCGCGCTATCCAGCCTTTGGAAAAAGCGCGCGGCCGTGGCGTCATCTTCGGTTAGGATACAGTCGGTGTGATCAGACCCATGCTGGCGGATGTGTTGGATTGCAGCATCAACATCATCGACGACCCGCGCGGCGATAATCATATCAAGGTATTCTTGCCCCCAGTCATCATCCTTTGCGGGTGTGACACCGGCGATATGGTTTACGCCCGGTCCACCGCGCACCTCGACCCTCGCTGCCAAAAGATCTTCGATCACTGCACGACCCTGGGTTTCGACCAAATCCCTGTGGATCAGCAGACATTCAGCCGCACCGCAGATACTGGTGCGGCGCGTCTTGGCGTTCATCACCACGCTTCGGGTCTTTTCAGCGTCAGCCGTCACGTCGATGTAGATGTGCACGATACCTTCAAGGTGGGCGAAAACCGGAACGCGCGCTTCTTTTTGAACAAGGCCAACCAGCCCTTTGCCGCCGCGCGGCACAATGACGTCGACATATTCGGTCATTCGCAGCAGTTCGGCCACCGCAGCGCGGTCTCTTGTGGGCACACATTGGATCGCGTCTTTGGGCAAGCCAGCCGCCTCAAGCCCTTCGACAAGGCAGGCATGAATGGCCGTCGCCGAATGGAAGCTTTCGGAACCACCGCGCAGGATCACCGCGTTCCCGGCCTTCAGACAAAGGGCACCGGCATCGGCCGTGACATTGGGACGGCTTTCGTAGATCACCCCGACGACGCCCAAAGGTGTGCGGACACGTTGAATATGAAGGCCCGATGGGCGATCCCACTCTTCTGTCACCTGGCCGACAGGATCGGCCTGAGCCGCCACAGCACGCAGACCGTCGCACATGGCTTGGATGCGTTCTTCGTCCAGCATCAAGCGATCCAACATTGGCCCTGACAGGCCTTTGTCACGCCCGAACGCCATGTCGTCGACGTTGGCGGCAATGATGTCCGCGCGACGGTTCCAAACTACATCCGCAGCCACCATCAGTGCTTTGACCTTGGCGTCAGACGGTGCAAAAGCCAGTTCGGCGGCGGCAGCGCGCGCGCGTTCGCCGATGTCTTGCATGACGGTTTGGATGTCGTTCGCGTCTTTCATCGTCCTAGCCTTTCTGTCGCGATCTTTCTTTAAGACATCGCCCCAAATCATATCGCCATATCGTCCCGGTGTACCAGAGCGGCACGCCCGGGGTATCCGAGGATCGCTTCAATCTGCCCGGATCGTTCGCCTTTGATCCGGGTGGCTTCTTCGGCGGTATATCGCGTTAAACCGATACCAAGCCGTCGGCCATTGGGGCCAAGAATAGCAACTGGATCACCACGGCCAAAATTGCCGCTGACCGCTGTGATCCCGGCGGGCAAAAGCGATTTTCCGGCGGAAAGTGCGGTTACCGCTCCGGCATCTATCTGAATGTCGCCTTTGGGTTTCATGGCGGCAATCCAGCGTTTGCGCGCAACTTGCGGATCGGTTTCCGGCACAAACCAAGTGGCGTTTCCGCCATTATTTAACAGTTTCAGCGGGTTAAGGGGTGATCCCAATGTGATCGCCATCGACGCCCCACCAGCGGCTGCGGTTTTTGCCGCAAGCACTTTGGTTTTCATCCCACCCTTTGAAAGCCCCGTACCGGCATCGCCCGCCATTGCCTCGATTTCGGGTGTAATCTGATCGATCACATCAAAACGGGTGGCCTGTTCGTCGGTTTTCGGGTTACCGTTGTAAAACCCATCGACATCCGACAATAGCACCAAGACATCCGCGCCGATGGTCACGGCGATCTGGGCTGCCAGCCTGTCGTTGTCGCCAAAGCGAATTTCGTCGGTTGCCACGGTGTCATTTTCGTTCACGATTGGCACCACGCCCAGCGACAAAAGCTGGCCCAGTGTCGCGCGGCTGTTCAGATAGCGGCGACGATTGGCGCTATCTTCCAAAGTGACCAAGACCTGTGCCGTCGTGATCCCAAATGGGGCCAAGACTTCCTCATAGGCGCGCGCAAGTCGGATTTGGCCGACCGCGGCGGCGGCTTGCGACTGTTCCAAGGCCAGCGTGCCATTTGGAAGGCCCAAGGCCGCGCGGCCAAGCGCAATCGAGCCGGATGAGACCAGAATCACATCCTTGCCCGCCTCGCGCAACCACGCCACGTCTTCGGCGAGGGAGTGCAACCATTCCGCACGCAGGTTCGCACCGTCGACCAAAAGGGCCGAGCCGATTTTGACGACAATGCGCTTGGCTTCGATTAAGGACGCCACGGTCCGGGCTCCTCGACTGCGTCCCGTTCGGCGCGTTTGGCACTATCGATTTGGCGGCGAAGCGCGCGGAGCGCATCCATCACGCCTTCGCTGCTGACCCCCGACATCAGCATCACATGGCCCGCAACCGTTTCCAGCTCGGCTTGCTTTTCGGCGCGTTCCTCGTCACTCAACGCATCGACTTTGTTTAATGCCGTGATGCGCGGCTTGTCGGCCAGCGCGCCGCCATATGCATTCAACTCACCAATAATCGTGGTCCAGTCGGCGGCGACATCATCAGAAGTTCCATCCACCAGATGCAATAGAACCGAACAGCGTTCGACGTGCCCCAAGAACCGATCCCCGATGCCGCGACCTTCGTGAGCGCCTTCGATCAAACCCGGAATGTCCGCGACCACAAATTCGGTTTCGTCCACACCGACGACACCCAGATTGGGGTGCAATGTGGTGAAGGGATAATCCGCGATCTTTGGGCGCGCGTTCGATGTGGCGGCCAGAAACGTCGACTTGCCCGCGTTTGGCAGCCCCAAAAGCCCGACATCGGCGATCAGTTTCAGACGCAGCCAGATTTCGCGTTCAACACCGGGTTGGCCCGGATTTGCGCGGCGGGGTGCCTGGTTGGTCGAGGATTTGAAATGGAGGTTCCCAAATCCGCCATTGCCGCCTTGGGCCAAAAGCACCCGTTCGCCGATGGCCGTAATGTCAAACAGAACCGTTTCCTGATCTTCGTCGAGGATTTCGGTGCCCACAGGCACGCGCAACACCACGTCTTCGCCGTCTTTGCCGGTGCGTTGACGTCCCATTCCGGGAACCCCGTTTTTGGCAAAGAAGTGCTGTTGATAGCGAAAGTCGATCAGCGTGTTGAGACCATCGACCGCTTCCACCCAGACATCGCCGCCGCGTCCACCGTCGCCGCCATCGGGGCCGCCATATTCGACATACTTTTGGCGCAGGAAGCTGATGCAGCCGCCCCCGCCCGATCCGCTTCGAATCTGAACCCGTGCAAGGTCAAGAAATTTCATGTCGACGCCTTTAGGTTATCCCGTCTGAGGGCGTATGTGATCACGGGCTCAGGCTCAACCCTTGCCTTCGACGTTCCCATGGCAGAGCCGGTGACTTCAAAGCCGAGTTTCTTCAAGACCGCGCCCGATGCGGGATTGTCGTCAAAGTGATCCGCCTCGATTTTCGAGATCGGGAACCGGTCAAAAATCTCTGGCAGGTAGGCTGACAAAGCTTCGGTCATCAAGCCCTGCCCCCAAAGCTTTGGATCAAGGAAATACCCAATTGCTGAAGGGCCAGCACCAATGCCGACGGTGCCGGCAACGCGGCCCATATGTTCGATGACCAGCGTAAATCCCAAATACCCACGCCAGGTTCGACGCGGAAGGTCGGCGCGCATTTCGGCTTCCGACATACCTGTTTTCAAGCGACTTAGCATCCGCGTCACCTCGGGAACTGTTAATGCCGCCACCCCGGCAGCATCGCGTTCTTCCATCGGGCGCAACGTCAAACGCGGCGTATAAAGCGTGAAGTCCTTGCGTGCGTTCCAACGCTTGCGGGTCAGAATGACATCCGTTGCTGGCACGTCCTGAGCCAGAGACCTGGCGTAAGTCGTTGCATTGCGAAGAAACTGAAACCCAAGTGCGCGCAGAACTTCAGCAGAACGCACATTGCCCTGAAAATACCCGGCTTCCATATCGACGGCGTTTGAATGCGAAAACCAATGATCGGCCACGGCACGCGACGCTTCAAATCCAAAGCCTTTCCGCCAACCTTGACGCGCAAGCCAATATCCCAGCCGGTCGTGGCTTGAGATTGTACCGATCAATCCGTCGGCGCTTTCAATGCCCCAGACAGGCTGACCTTCCTCGTGCACATCTCTGATATAGATGCGCGCGTCTTCAACACTGTAAGGGTAAGGCACGCTGCCCAACCAACGCGAAACGTCGTAGTTACCCACGCCGTCCGCGATGGCATCAGCATCTGTGTCTTCAAGAGGACGGAGCGTCAGGCGCGGCGTCCTCAAAATGGGGAGCGCCGCGTATGACATTTGATCAGTCTCCGAGGCGCTTTAGATAGGTCCAGGTCGGGACATTGCCTGCGCGCGCAACCGAATAGGTTTCGGCGTCGCCCAAGTATTTGAAACCGTTGTTCGTCAGAACACGACCCGAGGCCGGGTTGTCCTGAAAGACGCTGGCAAACATGGTTTGGTCATTGTGCGGGTTTGCATTGATCAAACCGCTGACCGCTTCCGACGCGAGCCCGGTGTTCCAGAGCGCAGGCGCGATCCAGTATCCGACCTCGGATTGCTCGCGGTCCATCTGTTCAAGCCCGATCAGGCCCAAAAGCTCGCCCAAGCCATGTGACGAACCATCGATGGCCCAGAGATCTTCTGTCCGCTTGTCACTTTGAGCGGTCTGAATAAGAGCCTCGGCGGCACCGGGCGGCAATGGATGCGGGATCGAACGCGTCATCCGCGCGACCCTTTCATCAGCGCCGTACATTTCCAGCAGGCCTTTGTCCGACCGCCGAAGGGGCCGAAGTGTCAGGCGTTCTGTTGTGACGACCTCTTGGTCAACTATTGTTTCGTGCATCACGGGGCGATCCTCCTTGCCTCGCGCGGGTCTCAAAATTCTTGGCGACCCTTAAAAAGTGTGTGTGGCGACGATGTGGCACAACCGTTGCGCAAAAAAGTGAAAGGGCCGGTTTTTCAACCGACCCTCTGAAAACTTAACGTAAACGGTCGGTTATTCTGCGGCTTTCGCTTCCGGAAGCACCGAAATAAATGTGCGACCTTTCAAGCCTTTATGAAAGGTTACATGGCCCTCGGTGACGGCGAAAATCGTGTGATCCTTGCCCATACCGACGCCTGCGCCCGGCCACCATTTGGTGCCGCGCTGGCGCGCTATAATATTACCAGGAATGACGTTTTCGCCACCATACTTCTTGACGCCAAGACGACGACCGGCAGAATCACGGCCATTTCGGCTGGAACCACCTGCTTTTTTGTGTGCCATCTCGCTTACTCCTTTTCAGCTTCGAACTGGGCGGCTTGCTTCAGCCATTCGTCCCGTTCAATGCGACCCTTAAAAGACAGTTTGTCGTCGAATTCGGTGATATCCTCGGGCGACCAGGCCGCGATCTGTGCGAATGTGGTGATCCCGAACCCGTGCAGCTTTTTCTCAAGCGCCGGGCCAACACCCGAAATGCGCTTAAGATCGTCAGCACCGCCCGCAGCAGCCTTAGGCGCCGCTTTCTTTGGTGCTTCAGTCTCTTTCTCGGCCTTAGGTGCCGCAGCTTTCTTTTCAGCCTTGGGCGCTTCGTCTTTCTTCGGTGCGGCCTTTTTAGCGGGTTTCGCAGCCGCAGCGGCGGCAACCGCCACACCTGCAACGGAACCCGCGCCGATTGCAGCTTTTACACCCGACTTGTCGCTGCCTTTTTCAAGGATATCGGTGATCTTCAAAAGTGTAAGTTGCTGACGGTGACCTTTGGTGCGCTTCGACGAATGCTTTCGCCGGCGCTTCACAAAGTGGATAACTTTTTCGCCCTTGATCTGATCAACGACCTCGGCCTGAACGGCCGCACCTTCAACCATCGGTGTGCCAATCGTGGCCCCGACCATCAAAACGTCATTGAATTGGACTGTGTCGCCAGCGTCAGCCGCGAGTTTCTCAACGCGAAGCGTATCGCCCGCCTGAACCCGGTATTGCTTTCCGCCGGTCTTTAGAACCGCAAACATGTGTCTTTCCTTCGTGTTTCCGCGTTCTTTGGCCCCGGGATCACCCGGCGTTTCAGCGCCTTGCCGCCTCGAACTGCGCGCCCCATTCGGAGCGGTCGTCAAAATTGAAATAGTGGGCTGCCCCACCAGAGCCCGGGTTATCGTCAGATGACACCGTCAAGTCAAGCCCCAAGCGCTACAAGTCAGGTCATCCCGGTCCTGATCATGTAACGCGCGACTTTGAGCCGTCAGCTCTCAGATTAACGAATTGGTAACCTATTTTCGGCATCCCCATTAGACTTTCATTTACCATGGAGAGATTTCATGGACCATTTAGGAACACAGATTACGTCGACATTCGTGTGTGCTGACGATCCGGTGGTCGCGCTCGGCCTTGTTGATGCCGAAACACCACCGACATTTAACTCGATCACCGCCATTGCACGCCGGATGTTTGACGTGCCCGTCGCGTTGATCTCAATCGTCCAAGAAGACCTGGATCGTCAGTTTTTTCTGAGCCAACAGGGCCTGACCGAGCCGTGGTTAAGCGCGCGACAAACACCTTTGTCGCATTCCTTCTGCCAACATGTGAAGCGTGCCGGGGAACCTTTGGCGGTATCAGATGCGCGCGAACATCCTGTTCTGAAAGGTAATTTGGCGATCCGCGATCTGAACGTTATCGCCTATCTTGGCGTTCCCATCACGCTTCCAAACGGTGACCCGATTGGGGCTTTGTGTGTGATCGATACCGCGCCACGCGTTTGGACAGCCGAGGACACAGAAGCGCTCAACGACCTTGCGAACTGTGTGAATGACGAAATCCTGTTGCGGGCCACATTGCTTGAAAACCAACGAGAGCAGCGAAATATTCAGCGATATAACGAAATGCGGGAATCCATTGCAGCGGCGTTCATGGTCCCGGAATTGTCGATCCAAGACCGGTTTAAAGCTATGCTTACCGCCGGTTGCCAGGCCTTTGGCATGACATCTGCCCGCATTGTGCGCACTGAATTTGGTCGAAACAAGACAATGTTTGAACACGGCAAATGCAGCGATCTGAAGGAAATAGACTCCGAAATACGCGAATTGCTGGCCCGAACTATCGCGACCGAATGTCGTTCCTTGCACGTAAAAAACCTTGGGGAACCGAACATCCTTGATCAGTTCCGCACAACGCCAAAACGTCAGGGCAGTTATTTGGGCGCACCCCTGATCTTTGGCGGTGCCCTTTTCGGAATGATCGAGTTTTTCAATGATACGCCAAAGTCGCGCAAATGGAGCGAGGAAGAAATCTCGATCCTTAGCATCGTTTCGATGTTCACAACCGCAAATTTAGGCGTTTTTGGCGAAATCGAAGCGCTTCAACGGTCTGAAACCGCCCTGCTCCAGCACTTTGCGACGCACGAAGTATAGAGCCAGCCCCATGGCGCGGCATTAAGCAGCGAAACTAAAGTTCGTTGCTGTTGCTGAACCGGGCTGTTGCTGCACCAAGGTCAAAGGATATTCTGCGAAAGACTTCGTAAAACCCTGTAAACAATGCCCTGTTCAGATCGCGACCCGCTTTGGATTCGGACAGCAATATATAATCGTTCATATCTTCGTCACTTACCCGGTCGTATGTGAATGTAAGGTAAGCGCCGACCCATTCCTCGGTGTCGGTGCGAATTGCCTCTTCGCGGTCCCAAATGGTTGCCAACATTTCGTTTTCGTCCATTTCAAGCGCACCGCCCGTCGCCATACCTTGGAAGAACGCCAGATTGGACGTCATCGCCCCGGCCACATTGTGTTCGATCAGATCATTCTGAGCGATAAAGGCGTTCAGCAGTTCCAGACGTTCTGGTTTGCTCTCTTTCAGGCTGGCATGGGCAAGCTTGGCAGCCGCTTCAACAGCTTTATCCGATATCGCGCGACGGCCTTCGATTTCATAACGTGCAACCTGCTGGCCAATGGTCGAGGTGTAATAGTCGATCAAAGGCGTCACATTCGCGTCGGCCAGTTCGCGGTCAAAAACCTCGCGGAATTCGGCGATCATGCGGTTGTGGCCATAAATGGTCATCAAGGCGCCGCCCCAGCCAATGTCCCTGTCTCCGCCGAACATTTCTTCGCGCAATTCGTCCCCCTCGGCGATGCCTTCGTCAGACATGATCTTCAACAGTTCTTCGGTCCGCATTGCGACGAACAACTGATCGAGTTCGGCCTTGCTGGCTGCGTTCAACGTATTGGCAGACAAAAAGAAACCCAGAAGGGCGGCGCCAAGGGAGGGGATGTAAAAAAGTTTCATTTCCTTTAGGTAGGCCAAGCGGTTCCGTATTCAAAGGTTTAACCCAAGTCTTGGGCTCGAAAAGCCTTGCGTGGTGACTTATGATCCACTATCCGGCACATCCAGACCCCCGCGGAGAGGTGCCGGAGTGGTCGAACGGGGCGGATTCGAAATCCGTTGTCCCTCTCTGGGGGACCCAGGGTTCGAATCCCTGTCTCTCCGCCATTTCACACAACTGCATTTGATTTCCTCCTAAGGTATTGAATGGCATGGCGGTTTTTGGGGTTCGAAACCCTGAATTCCGGCAATACGCAAGACGTTCGGAAAAGGCCAGTTTTAGCACTGTGCGCTTGTCTTCGATCCGGTCAGAAGCCCATAATTTCCAAGGGTTTGCTAAAAACTGCATCGCGAGTTCGAACATTTCATCGAAGCTGCGTTTTGGGCCGAGCTTTTGGGACAGTTTTTCCTCAATTATGAGCTTGTCGCGCTCGAGCTTCTCAACTTTTCGCTCAAAGGCTCGCTGCACCGTTGTCGAAGTACATTCGACAATCTGATCCAGTTTCTGGTCAATCTGCGTTTCCAACTTCGACAACTCGCACCTAAGGCTCGTTTGCGCCCGTTTCGCTTTGCCAAGTTGTAGGTCCCAAGCCTTCTTGAACATGGCGCGGGCAAGTGTGGCAAGTTTTGGTGCGGGCGAGATTGTCTTGAGTAAGTCGTCAAAGCGTCCTTCGAGTTCATCCCGGCGGATCGATTTGCGGTAGCTCTCGCATCCCTTGTTGAAGCACATGTAATATGGGTGCTTCTTGCCTGTCTTACTCTTGGACCAGCAGGACGTCAGAGGCTTGTCGCAATCTCCACAGGTCACGAACCCACGCAACGGGAAGTCTGTGTCGATATTCTTGCGGGCTGGCACCCGTGCGCCCTCTTTGATCCGGTCTTGCACGCGTTGGTAGGTCCGCAAGCTCACCAATCCGTCGTGCTTTCCTTTGATCATGCGCAAGCCCCAATTGGGAATATCGATGTATCCGGCATAGATGGGGCGCGTGATCAGCCGGATGACCTCTTCATAACGCACCTCTCCCCTCTTGTTTTTGGGAAAGTCCGGTTCGCTTTCGAGGTAGCGTTTGACCTCAGCTTGGGTTTCGAACGTCCCACGGGCAAACCCTTCAAGTGCGGTTTGAATGATCGTCGCCATAGGTTCTTTGCGAGCAAGCACTTTGCCGTCTCCGGGGCGTTTCTCGAACCGGAAACCCGGCGGCGGTGGAAAGCACCAAAATCCACTCTTAGCGCGGGCCTCCATGCGGTTGCGGGTTTGCTCGCCATTGTGTTGGCGTTGATGTTGGCTAACTGAGGCGAGCAAGTTTTCGATGAGGATAGAATGGGCATCTTCTCCAAACTGCACCGATGGGCTTTCCAGCTTTCCACCGACTGCTTTAAGCGCACGGCGCAAGGCCCAATGGCTTTCAATGTCACGAGAGAAGCGGCTGATATCATCAATAATCACGGCAACGGCATGCTCTTGTCCTTCGACATATGTCAAAAGGCGATTGAACGACGGACGATGTAATTTGCCACCGGAGACGGCCTTGTCGGGAAATACTTCTAGCACCTCATAGCCAAGCCGCCGCGCATGTTCTCGACAGCGCGTCTCTTGACTGTCGAGGCCATGGCCTTCTTTGACCTGTCTTTTGGATGACACGCGGCAGTAAATGACGGCCTCGGTCAGCTTGGGGTGCTTTGCAATATCGGTACTCATAAGGGCCTCGTCTCAATGTCGGTTTCTGAAATACGTTTTTGCGACACGGCAAAGACATCCGAGAGAGCCGATGGCTCATCATTCAATGTGTTTGCGATATGTGTCGCGATGGCTTGGCTGGCGGTATCTGCACCAAATCCAAGTGCCACGAATTGTACCATGATCGACCAAAGCATTTCCACAAATTCGCGTCTTTGATCTTCGGGTATGTTGATATCATCCAAAAGCGGCTGAAATTCCGCAAGATGGTTTTCGATGGTGTCTGCGGTCGTCTCTAATACGTCTTTCTTCTTCGTCACAAAATTTTCTTTCTATCAGTCGTTCATATTTCATCTCTCCATTTCAAATTGCCCCCAATGAGAACAAATAAAGAACATCTCTTAAGTTTTGGATCTCGTCAAGGGCAATCTAATTTACGAAATTACCGTTCTCGCCCTTCGCGAGATTGAGAACGCGAGGCGCGATTATTCCGCAACCGTTGCTCCACGCCATCCGCGTCTTGGCTCGGATCGCGTCGTTCCGCATAATCCCGTTGACGCAATTCTTTGGTGTGATGATGGGCTTCACGAGCCAGTTCTGAAATACGCAGCAGATCGTTTGATGAAAAAGACTGTGTTTCTCGATACTCGCCTTTGTCGTCTTTGTAGGTTCGAGAGAATGTCGTGCTGTAATACGCACCTTTGTCCCCCTCATTTTTCCAGATCGTCGCTTTCACATTGCCATCGCGTAGTGTGTCCGCAGGTGGCGTTGATGTCATGTTGAACTCCTCATTCATTTTAAATTGGACGCGACAATGGGTGCCGCGCCTTGTGGGCGTGACAGCAAAGTAACCCCGCTCGGGCCACAGGTATGTGGTCAGAATCCGAGATGGAGCAATGATTTAAGCTGTGAGGATTGTGTATCAGAAAAACGGGTCACTGTGAACCATGCAAACCGCAGTTTTCTGCGTTTTCCTGAATAAAACTACTAGTCTTGAGCCGCATCTTGCTGAGAGACCATATAGGCACGCAGAACGGCATTCATCCGCGTCAGATGACCCTTGCCGCCTGACTTGAACCAAGACAGCACATCTTCATCCATACGCATTGTCACCGTCTTTTTCGTCAGTCCAGCGGGAATGACGAGCTTGGCGGTTTCAAAGAACGAGGCATCCAACTCGGGTATATCGGATGTATCAATGTCTTCGTCCCGGATGGCGTCTAATTCAGCCAATCGCTTTTTCGAGATAGTCATAGAACAACCGCCTTTCTTTCTTCGTTGCCTTACGAGCCGAGATCATCCGCGTCTTGCCACTGCGATCTGTGTGCACGACGCTGATCACAACCAGTTCTCCAAGAATGCCGATGCTGTTCTCACGGGCCTCTCCGTAGTCAAATCGGTCATCCGTGTTTGTGAACACTGGCCCCTTAAAAATCTCGGAGGCTTCTTCGAAGCTAATCCCGTGTTTCTCAAGGTTACTGGCGTTCTTGTCCTCATCCCATTCAAACTGGTCGGTCATGCGGCTCCTATATTGTATTTACAAATGTAAATCATTTTGGACTGAAAGTCAAGTTTCCACCCAATCCGGTTTACGAAGGTTAAGAATGTCTTAACCATCATAGCGTATAATTTTCACCAATGAATACAATATATTGCAAGAATGGCGAATTTCGAGGTGGACGGGTATCATTGGGGTGTGCGATTTTAAATACTGCGCCTGTTGATATCAACAGGCGCACCCGCTTATCGGTAGATAAGCGGCAATTTCGCGGAGGTTGGCATGGATGATGTGACCGACATTGCCGAAACCATCCGCAAGCGGCAGGAACTCCAAGACCATGGCCACGAGATTGCGGGATTGGATACGGGCCGCATGGCGCGGTTTGGCGTTGGTCATGCTCAGGCACAAGACCTCAAAGAGCGCGAGAAAAAGGAACTTGCTTACCGCGATGCGCTGGACCGCCTTTTGGCAACCGACCCTGAATATCGAAAGCTGTACGAAGAATTGGGTGACAAGCTTCGCAAAGCTGAAACCACAGCAGACACGGCCATAGAAACTATTCGTCTTGCATTGATGGATTTGCAAGAAGCCAACGCGGACATGCGAGACCGTGCGCCAAAGATCGACGGCAAGGCGGTGTTTCGATATGCGGACGGACGCGTGGTTGATGAAGACGGGAATGAAATTGATGGCGTTATCGCGGCAGGAATTATCTGGCCCGATGATACGCCAAGTGCAGAAGACTATTTTGCGAGCGTCAAACGCGAAGGCGATCTTGCCGCAAAATTGGACGACTGGCAGGCCTACCGGAACGATACCCTAGGCGACATTCGCAACCGCTATGACGACCGCGAAAACCCGATGAGCAAAGATGATTTAAGAGACGACATTGAAATCATCGACTCTGGTGCACCTGACAATCCGTTGGAAGCAGAGACAACTCATAAGTCCGATCTTATCGGTAGACCAAGTGCGGTGCTCATCCCGAGCTTGGGCGATTAACGGCCACCGAACGGCCCGCATGCCTTTTCCATCATCGCAATCAAAACAGCGGAAGGGCGATAGTCGGAGTATTGCCTGATGGTTTGAAGGGCCTCATCTCGCAAGGCAGCGCGAATGCCATTGTCATCGAAGAACCAATCAGAGATGCAGTCACCGTGCGCGGCGTCGGTTCGCGAGGAAACGACCGAGGCCATGATCACCCCGTTCTGCAAGAATGCAATCTGCGCGTCCTCACTCCATCGATTGAAGCCGTTCGCGCTAGTATCTTCCGCCGATAAAATCTGGGGAAAACATAGCCCCAACAGCAAGGTCAGCTTTGCTGCCGCACTCCAAAATGTTCCAATCAAAACCGAGGGTTATTGACTATGAACGATAGGAGCAAAGCTATGAAAAATCGACTAACGGAAGTCCTTGGAATCCAAGGACTTCAAATTTTCACAAGTGTGGAGGATGCGGAAAATGACGGTCTGGCAAAAACCCTCGTTTTTGCCAGAGGAGATGGACCATGAGACCAGAAAATTTCTTGATGGGGCCGATGCGGGAGCTTCCAGCGACGGGACGGCTCATCGGTTACGCGCGTGTATCCACCGAAGACCAAAAACTCGACATGCAGTTTGATTGCCTGAAAGCCGCCGGATGCAATCAAGTGTTTAACGACCATGGGGTTTCTGGCAGCAAGGCCGATAGGCCGGGATTGGATCAAGCGCTGAGTTCGGTTGCCAAAGGCGACATGCTGATCGTCTACAAACTGGATCGACTGGGCCGTTCAGTTCTGCACCTTGCCGACTTGTTGGCCCGCCTCGACAAACAAGATGTTCAATTCTGGTCGCTCACTGAAGGTATCAACACCGCCACACCGGGCGGCAAACTGATTTACCACATCTTCGCCGCCGTCGCTGAGTTCCATCGTGATCTGATCCGCGAAAACACCCGTAACGGGTTGAAGGCAGCGCGGGAGCGTGGGGCTAAGTTGGGTAGACCGAGTATCATGAGCATTGACGATATTATTGAGGCACATCACTGTATGCAGCAAGAAGGTGCAACATTGACAGGCACAGCAAAACGTTTCCGAGTTTCCATCAGCACACTGAACAGAAATCTCAGACGAGCACAGCTTCGTTGAAATACCCGAGAAACACCAATTTATAGTATTTTCTTGCACATGAACTACCACAGATAGTACTTTGATCAGCAATAGCTGAACCAGGCAGAGAATTTGCCCACAGAGACCAAGGAGACCAAGCTACAAGTGCGTTATACTAAATTTGAAATTCAAAATTTTAAGGGCATTCAAAAAGCTGAGGTCGACTTTGGATCGACAGGGGCCGCGAGAGTCTTCTCTCTGGTTGGACTGAACGAAAGTGGCAAGACCACAGTTCTTGAGGCTATTCACTCTTTTGCACCCGACAGTGACGCCAATACGGTAGTAGGCAAAGAGCGGGCTATCGAGGAACAAAGACGACTGGCGGTGCCGCGATCAAGAATAGCTGACTTTTCAGGAAAGGTATCAATCAAAGCCCATTTGGTTCTTGATGATGGTGATCGAGAAAAGATCATAAGCTATTTGAAAGATGAATATGAAATAATTGCCGACCCTAGCACCCTTCCGGATGCGTTTGTCTACGAACGCTATTCCAGCTACCAGAACGGCGACTTGATCGGATCATACTATGACACCGACTTTGAACTGACAATAAAAACAGGAAGGCAAAGGAATTTTCGCACACCTAAGAGCGATGAAGCGAAGCACGTTTCTGAAGCGTTAAGAGAGTACATGCCTTCTATTGCATACTTTCCATCATTTGTATTTGAATTCCCCGAGAGAATCTTTCTATCATCTCGACCGGCAGGAGCGAAGAACTCCTTCTACAGGCGGTTATTTCAAGACATTTTGGATTTTGGGGGGCGCGGGCACACAATACGTGAGCACATTGTTTCACGTGTGCGGAAGGAAGAATACCGTGTTGAATGGGTTGGCTTTTTACCGGTCTTCAAAAAGTCAAACGAACGACAGCAAATCGATCAAGTAATAGATCACGCAGCCCGTACAGTAACGGGCGTTGTGTATAAGAAATGGAACGAAATTTTTGGCGAAAAAATTGGCAACAAGGAAGTAATTATCGACTGGGATGTCGAACAAGGCAGAAAATACGATCTAGATTCAAAAACCTACATTAATACAAACGATCATGACGTTTACGTAGAATTTCAAGTAAAGGATGGACCAGATCGTTTCTCCATAGGAACACGATCTCTAGGTTTCCGCTGGTTTTTTTCCTTTTTGCTTTTTACTCAATTTCGAGCCAACCGAAATTCGGATAGGTCTATCGTATTTCTTTTGGACGAACCGGCATCAAACCTGCATGCCTCTGCGCAACAAAAATTGATTGAGAGTTTTCCGGAGATCGTTGGTGATCGGCACATGCTAATCTACTCTACACACAGTCACTACATGATAGAGCCGACTTGGTTAGAGCAAGCGTACATTGTTCAGAACGAACCGACCCTTACAAATGCAGACATGATCGATGCTGCGACTATCGATGATTCATCTGTAAATGTTTGCGTCACGCCGTACCGAAGGTTCTTGGGCGAGCACTCTGCTTCTGCGAGCTATTTCCAACCTATCATTGATCGGTTGAGCGTCGTTCCTTCAAAATTTGATCCGGACAAAACTGGAATAATCATTGAAGGAAAATCCGACTACTATATTTTCGAGTATTTCAAGTGGCATCTAAAGCGTAAAACACCATCGCTATATCCCGCTAGAGGGGCTGGAACGCTTTCTGCGCTAATTGCTCTACTCAAGGGGTGGGGTTTATCGATACGGATTGTTCTCGACAGCGACAAAGCCGGCGAGAAGGAGAAAAATCGCTATGTTGATGAGTTTGTTTTGAGCAGCGACGAAATTGCACTGCTAAGCAGTTTTGAAAGTGAGTGCAAAGAGATAGAGGGTGTTTTTTCTACCAAAGACAAAGAGAAAATGGGAGTCTTGGTAGGCAAGGCTGTAGCAACAAAGAAGGATATTCTGGTTCTGTCTCAAGAGTACCTTGCCGCTAAGAAAAAGCTGCCACTGGAAGTGTCCACGCTCCAGAGAGCAAGAGAAATGCTGAACCGATTGGATGACTTTTCGCGATGATTGGTATGCCCTTCCAAAGATAGTGCTGAGCGCAAGGTGTGCGTGGATATACCACGCACCTTGTACTGCGGGCGGCTACACCGTCCTCGGCAAAGTGGGCAAGCCCCCTGTTGCATACCCCTACCATGCGGTACCTATAGAATGTTTTTGTTTATGAAATTTAACGCAGTCGACGGTAAAAAAGGTTGAATTTCTAATTCACTGAGGAAATACGACGTACTATGTTCAAACTTAAACTGCCCTTGATCCCGCATCAGAACAATGCCTCTTGCCGCGGGAATTGGCTCTCCTTCGTCTGGCATGTTCGAACACAGGATTCCAGTAGCAAACCGATCGTCCGCATTGGGCAGTCGACTAAGCTCCAGCATCTGATGCAAGTTGACAGATGAGTACCACATTCTCGGAAGCGGTTTGTCATCATACCCGATAAGAGAAATGCCGTTCTTAGGAAGGGCCAAAACACCAGTAATTACCGTTTCAACTTCATCAATTCCAATTAAACTATTCCACTGAAAAATTGGTCCGCCATGTATTTGGTATATTCTTAGGTATTCGACTAGATAGTTATGCCCATTTGGATTTGGTTTGAATGCCCTTCGAAATACAAAGTACCTACCATCAATCAGGCTTGATATTCTATTAACTTCGCCGATACTTTCAAAGTATCTGTCACTATCAGTCCGTATTACAGCCTTCCTATCCTCAAGCGTGACTGCCCAATTAGGAGATGTAGCATCCGCAAGGCGCTTTAATTCTCTAGATAGCTGACCAAACATCTTGTTTTGCTTGTTACTTATTACTTCCCCGTCCGCCAAGTTGCACAGTCTTCGAAGATCTGAAGCGCTTTCGCTTGCAACGGTGTCATTCATTGTCAAGATGTCACTTGCAATCAAACAGATCGCAGCAAAACCGTACGGAAAAACCTTACTGGATGGCGATGTAATAGCTGGGCGCCGCCTCTCGATCTGCTTAGCAATTGTGGTGAACGACTTCGGAAACCCACTTCTTGGTGGACCATCCAATTCGATCCATTTGTACTTCAGGTTGTCGAATTTCCTAGTCTTAATACATTTGTGAACGAGCCTCGCGGCTTCACGAATATCAAGTCGAAACAGTTCCCAAAGCGCTTCCCTACGTAATGATTCGTCAGGTATGCTTTTCTGCAACGCTTTATACTGGTCTGTGTGCCCAAAGAACGCAAAAATTGCATTTGGTTGTATAGTCTCCGGTGTAACCAATGCACCCGATTTTGGTGTTTTCATGTTCTTTCCCCGGCCCTTAGGAGGCATTTGGTAATTTATTATTAACCGTCCGTCAACTCGCTGGCGGGTTGACGGATAGGCGTCACTAGATTACGGTTCCACTAAGGAACTCGGCCTAGCGTAAATTTTGAGCGGAAAAAATAATAATGAAAAACAATGACTTGATATCGAGCAGTATCGCGGCAAGAAAAGAGAAACACGACAGAATTGATAGCGCTAAGGCTGTTTTCAAACGGTCTGTGCGGGTAACTATGCCTATCCCTGAAGCAATCGATTTAGATGATTTTAACGCGCTGCAAGAAGACATCGCGGCAAACATTGAAGAACGCGAGCGTAAGCGGATTGAGTTACGGCGCGAATTACTTAACTTGCTACCAGCAGCTTAAAACTTAACTGGGTGTATTGGGGTGAGTATTTTACGGGTCATGGACGGCGTCGCCAGTTCGAACGAAGAAGGTAACCAAGTTGTCGAAAAGATGGCGTTGGGGTTGGCTTTAATTGAATTTCGGGAAAATTTTAAAGATCATATCGGGGAAGACGAACGAAAGTTCAGCGAACTCCTTGGCACGGTCGATGAAGGTTTCTTTCAAAAGGCCGTGGAAAATGCACAGCTTGAGTTCAAAAACACTACGTCGGAGCATGTTGCTCATGAAGTTCTTAGGGTGATTGGACCTCAAAAAGAGAATCTTGAGATTACAATCAAAAACCATGAAACACTAGATAGACTGCACAATGGTTTTTCCGAGATTCAGCCAGATTTGAAGCACACGTTTAACTATGTCAACGGTGCTCCGTGGTCTAAGTTCAATTTGAAAAGATTCATAATAAATACTACATCTTCGTTTATTGCTGGAATAATCGCAATTTTAGTAGTTGGCGTGATTACTTTGCAAGATGATCTCGATAGATTGACTAACGTATTGGACAATATTTGCCAAAACACGCCTTCAAATTGTTTGGATCGACCTTAGGATTAATCATAAATGAAAAATTATTCGTATTTAGGTTTATAGATTTCAATCCATTGAATAGAGTAGTATGTTCTCAACATACAATTTCATCAAAATTTTTATTGCTTTTTTGTTGGCGAGTGGGACGAGCACGGTTCCAATCCTCAGTGATGTTGGAAAGCTCGCTGGTGGCGGCGTCACGGGAAGCATCCTTGGTTTCCTCCTGCTTTTCGTTTTCTACTGGTTCCTTGTTAGCAAGGCCTTTGAATTTCTTGCCTTTACGTTCGGCGGTGGTGTCGGGCGGTATAGCACAACAAAACTCTACCGTCGTCTGCAATGGTTGACCTTTGCGCTGTTCATGACATTGCCAACTCTCATCGGTGTAACGCTTATCTTTAGTGCCACGCCGATTGCAGAACACAGCCCATCCTATTTGGCTACTGTTCAGAACATAGAGCAACAAAGGCGCGCAGTTGCTCTGGCTCGTCAACGCGAACAGGTTGCGACTGCGCGGGTCGAACGTCAGAAAAAAATCAATGCTGAAGAAGCTAAGCAACAGGTGGCATACAATGCCGCTGTTCAACAAAGGGACGCTTGGATCAAGTTAAAACGGAAAACGCTTGTTGCGGCAATTGAGGCTGAAATAACAGCGTTGCCGGAGATGCAAAATGTCGAACAAGAAAGCGAACGTCTCTCCGAACGGCTTCAGCCAATCATAGATAAATACGCATCCGAAGACTACAACCATCCTACCTTCCGATTGGAGCTTTCCAATTATCTGGCCGCTATCACGGACCGGTATGGAGTGGAATTCAACACAAAAGACACGAAACTTCTCATTCAGGATGCCGGAGCAACAGGGGTTAGGCTTGCGGGTGTTCAGATGGGGTCGGAATGCCAAGATCATTTCAAAGCGGCACGATTTAGCACGTCCGCCGTTCTCAAAATACCAGATGGAAATTTATGCGTTCTGGCATTCGTCCTGACCAATTACACGGCCAATAAATTCTTCACTGACAGCGGCTCGCCTCTTCTGACACCCAGCATTGAAGATTTTTCCAAGGACTATCGAAGATTCGTGAGCTTGACGATGCAATCCTCAGATTTGCAGAAGCGAACGGATGAACTTCGTACGCCGTTTCAGGAAAGATTGGATGAGGCGGAAGCCTACACGGAACCGGAAGTTCTGCGCAGCATTTACCTGCCGATTGATGATTCCAAGTTCCCTATAAAGACCGCAGCGAATTTCCCACTTCGTATCGACCAAAGCCCGATAGAGGCAGCTGACCCTTACTTCGACCGCATTTCACCGACTTTCGAAAAGCATTGGTGGTGGTTGGCGATAGCGGCATTTGTGTTGTGGCTTTTGATTCAAAACGAGGCGCAACAGTTTATCTCTCGAATATATGCAAGGATTATGCGTTTTCTTGATGAAGGTCGTTTTGGATTTGGCGGATCAGCAAGGTTCGCCTCCATGTTCGAAGAATGGGGCAAGCCGTATCGTCCCGGAACACTCTTTATGGGACGTTCACTTTACAATCCGTTTGACGAGGTTGGTCTCGACGGAGAGGCACACATGATCACCGTCGCGGGATCACGCGGCGGCAAAGGTACGACGGCGATCATTCCAAACCTGCTTTTGTGGAAGGGTTCCTGTGTCGTCGTTGATCCCAAGGGCACAAATGCACACGTCACAGCAGAAGCGCGACGCAAGATGGGTCAAAAAGTCTATCTGATTGATCCATTTGGGATTGTTACCAAAGACTCGGATCGGTTTGATCCATTTGCCGCCCTTGATGCGAACGACATTTTGGTGCGCGAGCGCATTGCCAGCATTGCCGACGCACTGGTCATCCCTGACGAGAACGCGAGAGAAAAGCATTGGGACGACGGTGCCCGCACAATAATCTCCGGTCTGATCTCCCATGTCGTCAGCGGTCAATCAGGAGCCGAGAGGTGGCTTCATACTGTGCGCGACCTTATCAAACGCCTTCCAGAAGAGCAGGATAGCATGTGGGCTGAAATGTCCGTTAACGAAGAAGCAGGCGGTTTCGCAAAAGATGCAGCGATGCGTTACATCCGAGGGTCTGAAACCAACGAAATTCTTGGACTTATGTCGAACGCCGACAAGCATACAGAATGGCTGTCGAGCGATGTCATGCGAAGCGTGACATCCAATCCGACCTTCAATCTCGCTGATTTGAAGCACACGCCGACGACAGTGTATCTCATCATTCCACCGCGCCAGCTTTCCAAACAAAACAGATTGATCCGGCTCTTCATCAATCTGATGCTGGATGCCATGGAAGACGGCGGGCGGTCCGAGGTGCCAGTCCTGATGATGATTGATGAGTTTTTGGCTTTGGATCGAATGCCGGAAATACCGACCGCCTTCGCAACAATGGCGTCCTATAATCTTGTGATCTGGCTCTTCATCCAAGACCTGATGGGGCTACAGAAGAAGTATAAAGACGAGTTCAATTCATTCATCGCCAATTCCCGCGCGTTGCAGGTGTTTGCGACGACAGACGATACGACCAAGGAATATGTATCCAAACGAATGGGGAATCGACCCATGAGTAGTCTTGGCGGCATCGTAAAGTCGAATGACAACGTGCCTCTGCGTGCACCCGATGATATCGAGAAAGACCTCAAGGCGGATGAAGGCCGCCAGTACGTGATTGAGGCTGGCAGCCCCGCCATGTTGATTGAGAAAGTACCTTACTTCAAAAGACGCAGCCGTTTTGCTGGCAAATACGCTCCTGATCCTGACTTCACGAGGTAGTCCAATTGATTGATGATGATAATGAAACTGGTTCGAATGAAACGTCCAAATCATTCGATCAGGCCAAGTCTGTCCGCTCATCTTCTGAGTACGAGAAGAATAAACTTCTGGAACAATCTGAAACACCTAGGCTTGAACGACATCTGACACCCGGTGGGGAGGTAGAACAAGAAGTGCACCGAGGCGTTTCCGAAGCAAACCGAGCACGGATCGAGCAGATCGAAGAACGATTGCGCAATGTCCGGCAGGAAAAGAACGCTGCCCGAAACTTCAACAAGGATCGTGACCGCTAACAGCTCGGGAATTCACCTCTGGACAGGTTGAGGAATTTCCTGTGCCGCATCCCCTTCGATGCTTACCCTTCACCCCTCAGAACCATGCCTGCAACCCCGCTAAAGGGGGTATTCCGGCAGAACCGTGAGCGGTGACTGGACGCATTTTGCGAAGGCGATCCGACGGACAGGAAATTTGCAAAACCAAACCCAAATGTGAGAGTATGTAAGCATATGTTTTTTATACAAGAAAAGTACGTTGAATCTGAGTTACAGATCGAGATTCGAGACCTGCCCGACGAGAATGGCAAGATGGTTCCTATACGCGGTTACCGCTTCATGTGGCGTGACTTTGATGAAGTCGTCAACAAGACCGACATCGACCCGCTCTTCATATTGGAAGTCGCTCGGACATATGCCGATGAACACGGCGATCCATGGGGCCACGCGTTATCAGAGACCATCGCGTATTTTCGAGAAACGTATGTTCTTGGCAAAATGTAGCGGCATCACCGCTCGAAGCTTGGACCGTCACGACTGCGGTTTTGAGACCTGTTGCGTTGGCGATTGCGGGCAAGGCGTGCTTTGACGTCCTGCTTCTGACGTTCTTTATCATCATCTGGCTTGGGTGTCAGGTTTTGAACATCCTCCCGCAGTTCAGATTGAACCTTTTGATAATGCGAGGTTAGCGAGGTCTGCTTTTGCTGAACCTGTGACGATGCATGTCTTTCTCTCAGTTGACGAGCTTGCCTTTCGGCTTGATCGCGGAAATGAGTTAGCGATTGTTCTTTGGCGTTTTGTTCAAGCGTCTGGCGGCGTTTTCCCGTCACACGATCAAGAAGGCCCAGAAGCCCTTTGCGCAACCTATCGGCCCGCTCTTGTGCCTCAGAAAGTCGCCGTTGGCGTTGATCCCGCAACTGGCGTTGGCGCATCTCACGGGCATGTTGTTCTTGACTTGCCCGCTTGGCTTCCAGTCTGGATTGCCGTTCTTGTTCTTCCCGCGCCTTTTCCGCCTGAATTTCTTTTAGGCGGTCAGTGACCATTTGGGCTGCACTTTCATGGGCTTGGTCAACGTTTGGCAAGTCTTTGTGATCGCCAAGTTTTTCACGGACTTCCTTCGCTTTCTTCTTTGTCCATTTGGAAACGGCATAGACTTCGCCCTTGTAGTCCACGCCGACAAAGCCGCGCCGTCCCTGAGCGAGAACATAGCCATGTTCTTCCAAGGCATGCCCGAACGATGCGGATGAATCAGAAACTGACCAACTATCCTGAAATATGCCGATGATATTCTCAGGGTCTTTCTTGGCGCGTTTTGCTTGCTGCCATTGCTCATGGGTGAACTTGCGAGGATCACGATCTGGCTTGTTCAGCATTCCCTGCGGCATGCGCCAATCATGCTCAAGATAAAGCTCACGTGACAGCTCCATCAGTTTGGCTTTGGTGAAGGAAAGCTGTTTGGCCTTCATCGCATCAGCATCAATGCGCGACCAAACCGCATGAGCGTGACGGCGCACTTGCCCGTCGCGGCCCTCCTTTTCGTGGAAGACAATGGCACGCGGTTGACCCGTCAGCCCAAGCGTTTTCTCGGCCCGACCAATCGCATCCAAAAAGTCGTCATTAGATGCGCCTTCAATCGGTGGTGCGTTCACACTCAAAGAGAAAAGATGCTGTTTGCATTTCGTAGCGCGACTGATGGCATAAGACTCGCGAAGCGCCGACATAAGGTCATTGGAGGCAAAGCCGCGTATCTCGTGAACTTCCACGCGCTCATTGTCATCCTTCATGAGATGGAGCGCTAAATCTTTTGCACCGCCGCGCTGATTGCCGACAAAGAGCATCTAGTCTGCCTTCAATCCAAGCGCACACATGAGGTCGTCCCGCATGGCAGTCACGCAGGCGCAGGCTGCAAGAATCGTCTGAATATGCTCATCTGACAAATCAAGCGTGCCGTTTTCGAACTGGCGTACGAGCGTATCAAGATTCCGAAATGCATCCGTTTTGCCCAAGGCAGCCAAAAGGCGAGCCAAAGTTTCAAAGTCTTCAACGGAGGTTCTGTTTCTTGCCTTTCGCGGCTTCTTCCCATCGAACAGACAAGACTTCACATAGGTGCTCAACGGCGTTCGCCCTGCCCATGTCTGCAACTGGTCGCGTTCATCCGCAGACAAGCGTACCGACAGTGGCGCAGGGCGTTTCTTTTTGGGAGGCGGCGAGGAAACTGGGGCTACAGCGGAGCCGAAGCGATCACCAAGGACACCGGAAATTAATTCTCTCATGGCTGCGGCTCCTCGGCTGGGAGTTCATCCACAGCGAAGTCATCAACTTGATAGCTAACAGACTTGAGATGCTTTTCCCATTCCTCCAATATCTCAAAAACGGAGTTCGAAGTTACTACTTCGTTGTCCGCCATTTCACAATTTTGCATGTGAAGTCCTCCTAACATGTTGAATGGCATAGTGGTTTTGGGGGTTCGAAATCCCTTTCCGCGCTCATAAGCGAGCCGCTCTGAAAAGGCCAGCTTTAGCACTGTTCGCTTGTCTTCGATCCGGTCGGAACCCCAGAGTTTCCATGGGCTTGCGAGAAAACTCATAGCGAGTTCGAACATTTCGTCGAAGTGCGCTTGGGAGCTGGCTTGGCTCTCAGTTTTTCTTGTAGAATGAGCTTATCGGCTTCGAGTTTTTCAATTTTGCGCTCAAAGGCTTTCTGAACAGTTGTCGAGGTGCATTCCACGATCTGATCCAGTTTCTGGTCAATCTGCACTTCTATCTCTAAGACTTTATGCCTCAGCGTCCCTTTGGTCCGTTTAGCGCTCGCCATTTGTGCATTCCATGCCTTAAAAAACATTGCATGGTCTAGTTTGGCAAAGCTCGCAGCTGGCGTGATTTGGTGCAACACGGCTTCGAAGGCTTCTTCGACATCGGCACGACGAATGGACTTGCGGTAACTCTCACAGCATTTGTTGAAGCACATGTAGTATGGGTGCTTCTTGCCTGTCTTGCTTTTGGACCAGCAGGACGTCAATGGGCGCTCGCAATCGCCGCAGGCGACGAAGCCCCCAACGGGAAGTCCGCGTCGATATCTTTGCGGGCAGAAACGCGTGCACCCTCTTTGATCCGGTTCTGTACTTTTTTGATAAGTCTCAAGGTTCACCAGACCTTCATGGTGGCCCTTGCGCAAAGACACGCCCCAATCCGGGACCTCAATGTATCCGGCATAATGCGGGCGCGTAAGAAGGCGGACGACTTCCTCGTAGCGCACGTAGCCAGTCGCAGGACCTTTGGACCATTTGTTCCCAAGGGGCGTCAACGAAAAAAATCAAGTGAAAATCGCCGTTTGCCCGCTTTGTTGTTTAAGATTGACGACTTCGGTCGCGCGACTTCTAGTTGATAGATCAACGGTCAGATCCTCGTCAAAATAAATCTACCCAATTCAAAAAGCCAAACCAATTCGAGGACGCAAATTCATGGATGTGCTTTTGACTGTTATCACCACATGGCTGTCTGTAAATTTCGGGCTTCCTGCCGCGGCGGATCATCCGCAGGTGCAGTTTGTCGATCCGACGCAATTGTTCGCAGTGCACACATCGCAATTGTCGGCAGACGAAATCGCCAGAATGCGGAGCGATGGAAATACATTTGACGATCTGGTCGCCGTCTACGATGACCGAAGCCGGACGATCTATTTGCCTGCAAGTTGGTCCGCAGCATCCCCCGCCGACGTGTCTGTTCTTGTACATGAAATGGTCCACCATCTTCAACGTTTCGACGACAGGACATTCGCCTGCATTGAAGCAAGAGAAAAACCAGCCTACGCGGCACAAGCTCGTTGGTTGGAGCACCTCGGAACCTCGCTCGAACAAGAGTTTGACCTTGATCCAATGTCGCTGCTGTTCCTGACTAAATGCTACCATTGACCAGGTTTCCGACCAAGACATGAACAAGCAATGATCTTTTCATCCCAAAATGCTGAGATCAACAAAAGTGACATCATATTTTGACCTCCTCGAACTGCAAAGATACTTCGGCAACTCTATTAAGCACCCGATCCATCACCATGGTCTGCTCGATTACCCGTGCTTCGTCCGCGACCTTTAAATCCGAGTTTTGGTTCATGCTGAGGCCTAAACGAAACTCACTTCGGGCGTTGACCCACTGATGATTTGGGTCAAGCCGAAAGAATGCGGACAAAAGTCCGCTTCATTTAATTTTACTTTCTAAGACTTAACGTTGCCAGGACTAAGATCTCTCATTTTTCTAGAGATCCTTGAGTTTGTCCGCTTCCAATAGCCCCATTTTTCGCATCATGGTTACGGGGTATGTGTCGTCATTGATAAAACGGTCTGTTGAGATATCAGGTTCTAGCCGTTTTAAGCGTTGTAGTATTAGTCGTGCACCTTCGAAATCACCCGTTTTTGCATATAGACCAACGAGATACCTTAATGCAGGGCGGTATCGTGGATTCAATGCACGTGCGCGTTCTGCTTGTTGAATTGCAGTTGAGAAATCCTTCATCGCGACGGCCATCGTCGCGTATTGGAACTCTGTCCAATATCGAAGGAATGTGTCGCGAGAAGTATCACTAGCCCTTTGAGCGGCAAGAACGGCGTCTTCTGTTCTTCCAGTGTTGATTAGCACATTAGCAAGTGTGCTCCAGGCCAGCGGATTGGTCGGATTGGTGAGCACTGCAAGACGTGACAGTTCTGTAGAAGTTGCCTTATCGCCATCAAAAACCAAGCGGGAGTGCGCAACAAAAGAAAGCACATTTGAATTGTTGCCTTCATCTGCGAGCGCCTTCACGCACATTTCGTCTGCACGTTCGCTAAGTTCAAGCCTGTCTTTGCCTCCGGATTCGACGTATTCAATTACAGCAAGTTGCGCCTGCAAAGCCTGGAACAATCCTCTGGGGCGGATTTTGTAAGCACGCTTAAATAGCTTTTTGGATTGCTCTATGCTTCCAGGCAGCATCGAATACATGCACCGCAATCCCGCATTCGCGATCGCGTTTGGATCGGTTATCGCTCCTGGCTCAAAAGTCGAGCCACACAGTCGCTCGACCAGTTCCCTTGTAGCGCGATGGCATAAATTCAGAAAGTTCGAGTTATAGGACTGCCCTCCTCGTGAGGCGGGGCCTGTAACACTATCGGCCCACGACGAGGTTCTTGATACTCCCTCATATAGTGCCAATCGCAACCCTGTTCGGTCTTCGGCATCCGAATAGGCTTGAATTCCCAACGTCCAATGTGTTTCGCCATCGCCGACTGGAATTTTTGTTCTGATATGCCCATGGTCCAGGATTTCCCTTACGGATTTCTGAATGAGGTCTCCCCACTGGATCTCCTGTTGGCCAAGTGAACTCTCGATATCGTTCACACATTCAATGGAAAACTGGTTTGGGGATGAATAGACCAAAGTCGACGTGCGCGGTGTATGTTCAGGGCGACTATAAGATGGATCGGCCGGGCGCTTCACTGGCTGTGCGCGTTGGTCCAGGAGCCACACCTCAAATGCTGGATCTCGCACATTTAGACCCTCGAGAAATTCACCGCTTTCATCCCGGTGAAGTTTGATGCGTTTTGGATCCAATGCAACAAGGTTGCGATTGGCCGTCAAAATATCAGAACCGTCACCAAGCGCCTTGCGTACTTGGTAAAGCGCTTGGCGCAAGCTGACGGACTTCATTTCAATGCTGCGGCTGCTCCACAATTTGTTCTGAAGATAAAGTCGTGACCGCGTCATCTGCTTGTCGACCGCCAACAAAGCTAAAATAGCTTGGACTTTGGCGCTCGAGATTGGGACCTCTGATCCATCAGCAGCAACCAACCGAAATCGCCCTGAAACATGGATTTCAAAAATTTCGGCGCTCACAGAATCAGTCCCTTGCTTCCACAAAGTCCTGTATACTCAATTTTACAGAATTCATTAAGCTATCGTGAAAATATTCAGCTAACGTGAAAACTTGGAGTCACGTGAAAATTTGGAGTTACGTGAAATACTCCAGACGGGGTTGCTTACAATCCTGATGCTAAGGCAAGGTTCAAATACAAACATTTTTAGAAGGAGTTGCTATGAGCGGCGGCATTTTTGACGGAGGTGCACACGGGGGTGCGCATGGAGGTGCACATGGTGGTGCACATGGTGGAACGCACGGATCAAGCGCCGGTGGAAGCTCGAGCCCTCTTCTCAGTCAGGCACTAACCGTCTCCTATGACGCCACGGTCGGATATTGGAATGGTAAGCCTGAAGGCAACTTTCCCAATCTGAATCACTCTGTATCGAACCTGGAGTATTTGTCGGTGGACAGGCGCCAACAGACTCTACTCGCCGAGTTATTGGGATGGTTTCGGGTTGACGGGATTTCCGGGGATGTCCGTGTATCTGTTGATCGAAACGAAATTGCGACGATTCAGACACCTCCCGATCATGTCTTTGAAGCGCAATTGGAGCTTGTACGAAATTATGCTGACTTGCGAATGGACCGTCAGGCAGAAATCCTTGTCCAAAAAGATGACCTTATTTCTTTTTTCGGCGCCATGGCGCATCTGAATATGTCTCGGCGCAAACACACAATCGAACTATTGGCGTTGACTCAATCTCTTTGCGGAGCTTTGGAAATGCAAGTGAAGCACTTGTGTCGAAGCCCACGCCCCTGTGATCTGGACCCGAGAGTTCAGCCCATGATCCAGACTCCAGATCATTCCAGTTTCCCTTCAGGGCATGCAACCGAAGCATTCGCTCTAGCCGAAGTCATGAAAGCGTTAATGACAAAAGCCGATGTCGTGACAACGCCTGTTGATAAATTGGCCTTTCGCATTGCGGCCAATCGCGTCGCTGCGGGGGTGCATTTTCCTATCGACAGCGCTGCAGGCGGTGTTCTTGGCCGTCAGATTGGCAGAGCCGTTGTCGCACTAGCAAATGGCACTTCCCTTGAACGCGCGGAGTACCAGGAAGGAAAAATCGACTTGCCCGAGAACGCCGACTTTACCGAAGACTGGTTTGAAAATATTCTGCTCGATCCTTCGCATCCTGGCCATCCGGAGAAAATCGGTGTTGGGCCAGCGTTACGACGTCTGATCTTCTTTTATCGCCGAGCCCTTCACGAGTGGCGTCCGCCGGTTGACCCGTCAAGAATCGAGGCCGAAGTATCCGAAATCGAAGCTATTGTTGAATCGTCGCAGGTCGGGGCGCCCGCATCAAATGGCGAGACTTAAAAATGAACGATGGGAAAGCGGAGGTTGCAGCAACCAGTTACGATACCGATCCTTATTTTCATTGGTACTTCAGGCTAGATGAAAATGGCAACACAACACGATCAGCAGAAGACACGCCAACAACAGGTCAGGAACAGGCATTTGGTGCGGTTCCGACTATCGAAAATTATCTGAACAGCAATGACGATATACTGCGCAGAAACCTTCCAGATATCTCAGACTTAACTCTGATTTCCGGTGCCATTGACACCGACATACCGATTGGTCACCGTGCCTTTCGCAAGAAAAAAAATGGGCTTAGCCGAGTTCTATATCATTGGGATATGGGGTTGCAGAATTCCGGCCTGTCCCCGTTTGGAACTGACTACATCCAAAATGAAATCGACGACCTTCTTCGGGCACACAGCGAAAACAATGATCCCCTGAAAACGCTGAACGAACGAGGATTCAACGAAGCCATCGGTGCAGTTGATTTCCAAAGGATGATTGGATTGAGAGGGCTTGCCACCCGTTATGCCCATGGCTCGCACATGCTGGATGTGGTTTCGGGAAGCGATCCAAGTGACGCAAAAGATGAACTTTTCGGAGAACGTGTTGGTATCGTCACAACCACTATGCCCTCTCGATGGGTATATGGTGAGGCTGGCGAATTTCTTGATCTGTATATGTTTCACGCAGTCCTGCGATTGTACCTTGTAGTGAAAGAACTGCGCCGAAAAGCAAACAATCCCGATCTGCCAGCAGTGATCAGTTTGGCCTTTGGTCGGCAGGCAGGCTCCAAGCGCGAAGATATGGATGCGTTTTCCTTTTTGCTAAAGGCAATCAAGGACGACACAACTGCGCCCTTCGAACTTGTCATTCCTACCGGAAACGACAATTTGGCTCGCGTGGTCGCATGCTACGAACTTGACAAAGGGACACATGTGGATCTCGATTGGCGTCTCGTGCCTGGCGATCAAACAGACAACCATCTTGAGATTTGGTGTGAAAACGAAGACGAAACTAACTTAAGCGCGCCGAGACTTGCTGTCGGGCTTTCATCGGCGATTGACACCGATCCACCCTTTGCGCGTGAGATCGAAGCCGGGCATTACTGGGATGCCTTCAAGGCAAAAGGTAAGTTTGGAGCCCGAGTCTATCGCTACACTGACAAAGATCCCCTTGGTCGCCAAAATACGAAGCGGCTAGGACATTTGATGAGCGTCGGTCCAGTTTGGCCACGTGGGAAAAGCCTTGCCGCGGTACCTTCGGGTGTTTGGAAAGTGCGCTTGGAAAACAAATCCAACCAAAAGGTTATCGTCAATTTGTCAATCCAGACGGACCAGTCAATTTTGCCGGTAGCAGGTGTGTCGGGACGGTCGTATTTTGAAGACGAATATTATAGGTCACGGGATAAACAAGGGCGAACCATTGACGCAATAAAGTGGCGCGAAACAGAATGGGTGGCGACCGATAACATAAATGGGACGCGAAGAAGCGGAACACTTAATACTGCTGCCAGTCAAAAGTATTCAGCGGTTGTAAGTGGTTACAGAAACATAGACGGTATGCCAGCTTTGTATTCAGCAACGGGTTCTGGCGAAACATCGCGCCCGACCCGTCCTGCACCCAGCGTTGCATTGCCGACAGATGATTCAAACGTGCTTACCGGAACACTTGCAGCAGGCGCGTCCGACGGTTCGAAAGTCGCAATGCGCGGCACCAGTTTCGCCTCTTCTAAGGCGGCGCGACTGGTCGCTGAAACCTGGCTTCATGACGAACAAACACGATCTTCTGACGCTAAGGAAATTTTACAGAATGCTGCGATCTCAAACGAAGCAACGAGAGCCTTTCAGCATCCTATTGAAGCAAGCGGACCAGCGAAATTAAAGCTGGGACATGGGCGTGCCCCTGATCCTCGACCGCCAAAGATCCTTCGCATCAAGCACGTCTAAGACTCAATCCTAATTGCCATAATACGGTTGCGGGACTGTTCACAAATCCCCCTTGGCGATTTCGGCCTGGTAGAGCCTGCGAATGCGGTGAAACACTGACCCGGCGACGCCGCCGCCGATCACCCGTCCGTCGATTTCGAAAACGGGGGTTTGCGCGCCGAAAGTGCCGGTCAAGAAAGCCTCGTCAGCGCTATAGGTGTCGACCAGCGAATAGTTCCGTTCGAAGATGGGTATGTCATTGGCTCGGCAAAGGTCGATCACCTTCTGGCGCGTGATCCCGTTCATGCAATAATCGCCGGTCGAGGTCCAAACCTCGCCATTGCGAACAATGAAGAAATTACAGGCGTTGGTAGTGTTCACAAAGCCGAAGGGGTCAAGCATCAGCGCCTCGTCGGCCCCCTGTCGGACAGCGTGGGTCAGGGGGATGATACAGTTCAGCTTGGAATGCGAATTCAGTTTGGCATCTTGCGTCAGCGGCAATCCACGATGATGAGGAACCGAAGCCAGACGGATGCCGCGCTCGACAATGCTTTCGTCAGGTTTGGAATGTTCTGCGATAATGACAATGGTAGGGCCATAGATACTTAGGTGCGGGTGCTGGAAGGGTTTCTTTTTCTTTCCCCGTGTGACCATCAGGCGAATATGCACATCGGTCGTCATCTCGTTGGCGGCAAGCGTGTCTTGGATTGACTGGATCAACTCTGGACGTGTCTTACCGATATCAAGGTCGATATAAAGGGCCGCCTCGTAAAGCCGGTCAAGGTGCTCGGCCAGATGAGGAATGTGCCCGTCGTAAAGTCTCAGCCCCTCCCAGACACCATCGCCCAGCATGAAGCCGGAATCATAGACCGAGACTTTTGCCTCGTCGCGATGCACGATTTCGCCGTTGACATAGATCTTGATGTTATCGTTGCGGTCGTCGATGGCCGCGTCGTGCGTGGAAACATGCGTAACCTGACTCATACTTATATCCTTGTCGGCGGGCGACAGGCGCGCAGCCGCCCGGCATTGATTAGTTGTTGAACAAAAGTTCGCGCTGAATAACCGGCGAAGCTTTGGGATCCAGGCCGAACTCGGTCAAGAATTCATCGTACCACTTCTGGGTGCGGTCCGTCTCGTAGTAATAGAAGATCGTGTGATCAACCCAGTGGCGGAAGGTCTTGTCGTCTTCGCGGCGCACAGCCATTGAGGACGGTGACGAGAACGCCGGTGCCGGGATCACCAGCTGCCCCCGACCCGGTTTTTGACGCGCGGCCAGCAAGGGCGGATGGAACGGTGAAACCGCATCAACCCGACCCGACTGGAAGGCCGCGATGGCGGCACCATTATCGGGGAAACGCTGGATGTCGGCATTCGGGATAATGGCGGTAAGAAACGCGTCCATGGGTGTCGCCTGTGGCACACCAACGGTCACGTCTGGCTTGTTCAGGTCTTCCCATGTGCTGATTGCTATGCTTCCGCGTTTTATTACCAAGTCCATCCACGCTTACCTCGATTATCCCGTCGCATTTGGTTTGAATGCCATGCCGTTCTTGTTCGGGCTTGGCTCAGGCAATCCGCTTGCGTTATGACTATCAGTGCTGACCGGGGTTGCGACGTTTTTGCTGACACTCCTGACGGATCACCATCTGGGTGTTTTCAGAGTTCTGCCATATGATCTGCACTTGACGGTCGATGGGATCGTTGGTGCGGTCTTTGTCAGTGTTCCACTGGCGCTCGGTTTCTCTGGTATTGAAGTCTGGTACTACGTTGCTCTTTGCCTGACCGTTCTTGCGGTCGTCGGCATGCACAAAGGTGAAGAAATCGCTGCAATGGCATAGATGCTTTTGCAATGGTAAGCAGGACAGCCGCGGTGTGGCGGTCCTTTGGAGTGAGGATGCGAATATGGCCGGCACAAATCGATCGACCCACCTTTTGAAGGACATTCGCAATTGCAGCATCTGTGATGGTCTTCCGCTTGGGCCACGCCCGATTGTTCAGTTTAGTCCAAGTGCAAAACTTTTGATTGTCGGACAGGCGCCGGGGCGAATTACGCACAACAAAGGCGTTCCCTTCGATGATCCGTCCGGGGATCGCCTCAGGATCTGGCTTGGGATTGATCGGGAAACTTTCTATGACGCTAGGTCCGTCGCAATTGTTCCGATGGGGTTTTGTTTTCCCGGCACTGGAAAAGGCGGGGATTTACCACCGCGTGTTGAATGCGCGCCTGCGTGGCGCGACCGCATTTTGGAAACATTGGCACATGTGGAACTGACGCTCATTATCGGGCGATACGCGATTGATTGGCACCGCCCGGAGATGCGTCATCTCTCGGTGACGGAGGCCGTGAGGTCATGGGAATCTGTTTGGCCAGAACAATTAATCTTACCACATCCAAGTCCCCGGAATAATCGATGGCTGAAACAGAATCCGTGGTTTGAAGGGAATGTTATTCCAACCTTGCGGACACGAATCGCAGAATTGCTATAAATTTAGTAAGTTCAATTGGTTTTGAAACTAACCTGATGTTAAATGAACCGCTCAAAATGCGGCTCCCGTTTTCCATCTAGTTTCTAGTTAGAGTGCATCGGCGCCCAACAATCTGAACTTGAATGACATCTCATCACGCAAAACTTCAGTGATTTCGAGCGAGATTTCCATGATTTCAGCACTTGGGAGCGAAATACACAAAAAGGCGCAATCGCTCCTTGAATCGACCTCCGAACTCCACCGTTTGGGCAATCAGATTTACGAAAATTCGTGCACGATTTGCCACGGCGCAACCGGACAAGGGAACGGCAGTTTAGCCACTGAATTCACCCCACGCCTGCGAAACTTTACGTTCGGAAACTTCAAGTTCAGTTCAACCGGATCGGAAATCTCTCCGACCCGCGAGGATCTGGTTTCGGTAAGTCTCCGACGACGACTATTATTTCATCAACCACTCGGCCTTTACGTACCTTGTGATGCCGGATCAGGAACACGTCGCCACATTTACGAGAGAGTTATCACCAGCCGAGTTTGCGGATCAGGTCAGTTGTTTTGTTGACGCAGTCTGATCAAACCTTTTCGGGTTGGTTTCCTGCGCTGAACCAAACAGGCGGATCGCCCTTTGACCAAGGTTTGTACTTGGCCATGATCGCGCGGAATGCCTCACTATCTGTAAAGCGTTCCAGCCAAGCGATCAGGTTCGGCCAGGGCTGAGCGTCGAACCAAGCGCGATCTGAATTGGCGAATTGGCGCACGAACGGTAGAATTGCGAAGTCTGCTATTGTGGAGTGTTTGCCAAACAGCCACGGATTCTCACCTATTTTCTGATCCAAACCAATTAAAAACCCTGCCGCCTTTCCACGTTCGGCGTCTTTGTCTAATTCCGGATATCGCGACGCGTATTTGGTATGATCCAAAGCGGTTTTGAATGGGCCGTCATTTGTCGAAATCAGATCCCAACCATTTTCGGGCATGTCCAAAAGCCGTTTAGGATCGTTTTGTTTTAACGCCCAAATCATAATGTCCAAACTTTCGTCCAGCACCTGCTTGCCAATGCGCAACGACGGCACCGTGGCTGACGCCGATGTATCCAAGAATTCCTGCGGTTTATCCTTCAGCAAAATCTCTCGAAGTTCCACGTCGACGCCCGAACTTAGCAAAGCAAGCCGCGCGCGCATGGCGTAAGGACAACGCCGAAACGTCCAAAAGATCGGATGGTCTGTCATGGCGCAAATATGTGCCAATGATACGAAACGTCAATCCAAGCCTGCGGTATCCATCGCGTGAAAAACGGGCGACATTAGCGGCCTTCGTATTCTGCCGGGCGTTTTTCCAGGAAAGCCATGACGCCTTCGCGGAAATCACGGGACTTGCCGCATTGACCTTGCAACTGCGCTTCCAAATTCAATTGGTCTTCCAATGAATTCGAATAGCTGTCGCGGATCGCTTCTTTTGCAAAGCCATAAGCCAAAGTTGGGCCCGAGGCCAGTTTGGCGGCGCGTCCGCGCCAACGGGCATCGAATTCAGCGTCGGGAACCGCTTCCCAAATCATACCCCATTCTACGGCCTGCGTTGCACTCACAGGCTCCGCGAACAAAGCCGCACCCATGGCGCGTGCAAATCCGACCTGACGCGGCAACCAATAGGTTCCACCTGCATCCGGGATCAAACCGATCCGGGTAAAGGCCTGTAAAAATACTGCCCGATCT
The DNA here is from genome assembly GCA_938005545.1 of uncultured Paracoccaceae bacterium. Classification (GTDB taxonomy): domain Bacteria; phylum Pseudomonadota; class Alphaproteobacteria; order Rhodobacterales; family Rhodobacteraceae; genus CALKXV01. The sequence continues at coordinate 39,733 of CALKXV010000031.1, read as the reverse complement.
GATGCGATCACCACATCCGCGGCCAGCGCCAGATTGGCCCCTGCCCCGGCCGCCGCCCCGTTCACGGCGGAAATCGTCGGCACCCGGCAATCATAAATCGCGCGCAGCAACGGCACGTATTCGTCGCGTAACGTGCGTTCCATATTGGCACTGTCAAAAGATGTTTTCGCATCGCCCAAGTCCTGACCCGAACAGAATGCATCCCCCGCCCCGGTCAGAACAATCGCGCGGGCTTCCTTTTCTGCCGCCTTAACGGCGTGGAGCAATTCTGCGCGCATCTGCGTATTCAACGCGTTCTTCCGATCAGCACGGTTCAAAACGATCTCGGCATAGCCCGAAACGTAAGTCAGGCGGATAGTCTGATAGTCCATGGGGCGTTCCTTTTGACGGTTCCCCTCAGACATAAGTGAACTAATCGGTTCGAAAAAGGGGTAATCGGGGCGCGGAACGCAGCGTTTCTGGCTTAGTCGTCCATAAGCTCGGCCAGACGCGCTTCTTCGTCGGACGACAAAGCTGTTGGTGCCGTGTCAGATCGGCGTCGTCGTATGTAAGCGCCCGAGACGCCGAGTGCCGTCAGAAACAACACCGGGCCTGCCACCCAAAGGATGACATTCGACCCCGTGACAGGCGGGTTCAACAGAACGTATTCCCCGAACCGATCGACGATAAAGGCCAGCGCTTCTTCATCCGTGTCCCCCGCAACCAACCGCTCGCGCACCAACAGCCGCAAGTCTCGGGCCAGTCCGGCGTTGCTTTCGTCGATGCTTTCGTTGCGGCAAACGAGGCACCTGAGTTCCTTGGACAAGTCGCGAGCACGTGTTTCCAAGGCGGGGTCATCCAGCACCTCGCCGGGTTCGACCGCAAAAGCAGGTGCCGCCATTAAAAGACACAGGAGCAAAACGCGCAGGATCATTCAGCCGGCACCCCGACAGGACGTTTTCTTGCACCAGCGGCTACCCGAAAGCGTCGATCCGTCAACGACAAAAACCCACCCAATGACATGATGATCGCGCCCGCCCAAATCCAGTTGGCGAAAGGTTTGACATAGGATCGCACAGCCCAACCGCCGCCCGGTTGCTCGTCGCCGATCACCAGATAGATGTCGCGGAAAATACCGTTGTCGATGGCCGCTTCAGTCGTTGGCATGGCCGCCACGGGATAGACCCGCTTTTCAGGATAAAGCACCGCGACCTCGCGCCCATTCTTCGACACCCGCAGTTCGGCGGCGGTTGAGAAATAGTTGGGCCCTTCGATGTCATCGACGCGGGCCAAATTGATTTCGTAACCGGCCACCGTGAAGGTGTCGCCCACGTGTGCAACGCGGATGTCTTCAGTTTCCCACGCCAGCATCAGTGAAATACCTATGATGGTCACGCCTAAACCCGAGTGCGCAACAACACGCCCCCAGTCAGACCGCGGCAAGCGCAACGCTCGACCAAGTTTTGCGGACACATCCGTTCCCGTCTTGGTCCACAGATCAAGACCCGCACCAAAGACCAGCCAACTGCCAAGGAAAGCGCCCATCGGAGCCATAAGGCTGCGTTCGGTTTGAACGACCCAGACAAGTGCAGCGACAGAAAAAGCCAGAAGCACAACGATCCGAAGGGGCCGCATCACGCGGCCAACCTTTGCGCGTTTCCACGGCATTACAGTGCCAAGCGGAAGGACCAAGGCCAGAAGGATCATGAAAGGCGTGAAAGTGGCGTCAAAAAACGGCGGTCCGACCGAGACTTTGCGATCAAATGCCATTTCCGCCAGCAAGGGCCAGATTGTGCCGATGAACACCACAAAGGTCGCAACGGCCAAAAGAACGTTATTCAACACCAATGCGCTTTCGCGGCTGACCGTGCCAAAGACACCTTTGGCCTGCATGGCACCAGCGCGAAACGCATAAAGCATCAACGCCCCGCCCATGAAAAACCCGGTAATCGCCAACAAATAGACGCCCCTTTCGGGATCGTTGGCAAAGGCATGTACGCTGGTCAGAACGCCGGACCGCACAATGAACGCACCGATCAGCGAAAAGCCAAAGGCAAGGATCGCCAAAAGGATGGTCCAGGCCTTCAGAGCTTCGCGTTTTTCGACGACGATGGCCGAATGCAACAGGGCCGCAGAAATCAGCCATGGCATGAAGGACGCATTTTCAACCGGATCCCAGAACCAGAAACCGCCCCAACCAAGCTCGTAATAGGCCCACCAAGAGCCAAGTGCTATTCCGATGGTCAGCATAACCCATGCCAGCAACGTCCAAGGGCGCACCCAACGACCCCAGGCGGCATCAACGCGTCCTTCGATCAATGCCGCAACGGCAAAGGAAAAGGACGTCGAAAGCCCGACATAGCCCAGGTAAAGAAACGGCGGATGGAAGGCGAGGCCGGGGTCCTGCAAAAGTGGGTTCAAATCCCGGCCATTCAAAGGCGGGACGGCAAGCCGAAGAAAGGGGTTCGACGTGAAAATCAGGAAGCTTAAGAATGCGACGCCGATTGCTGCTTGAACGCCCAAGACCCGTGCCTTCAACCCATCGGGTAGGTTGTTCCCAAACAGGGCCACCAGGGCTCCAAACACCGCAAGGATCAAACACCACAGCAGCATCGAGCCTTCGTGGTTCCCCCAAACGCCCGAAACTTTGTAAAGCATCGGCTTTAGTGTGTGCGAGTTCAGCGTGACAAGACGCACGGAAAAATCCGACACCACAAAGGCATAGGTCAAGGCAATAAAGGACACGATCAGCAAGGCGGCTTGGGTCAGCGCGGCGGGTTCAGCCACAGCCATCCATCCGCTCCAACGCTTGTGGGCACCAACCAGCGGCATAACCATTTGCAGACCAGCCACAAACAGCGCGAGGATCAAGGCAAAGTGCCCAAGTTCAACTATCATAGATTGATGGTAGTACGGCAACCATGGACATCCAAGGTCTTCGACTGCCAAATCGCAACTCTTTGATCGCTAAATCGCGAACTGCGCAAGAATGGACAACAAGAAACTCGCAACGACAGGAACAAAGTAGCCTGAACCTTGGACACCAAAAGACTGCCAGATCACTTTGAAGTGCAAAATTGCGCCAACAAAATAGACCGAGAGCAGAACAAAAGGTACGGGATCTTCGACCATCCAGTGAGGATGACCATGAAGATAAAACAACCACCACCATCCAATGACGCTCGCAGCACCCGCCCAACCGAAGAACATTCCCATCGCCAAAGGCGTGGCGCGACGCACCCACAACCAAAGGAATGTCAGCGACACCATCGCCGCCATCAATGCCAAAGCGCCATAGCCAATGGCATAAGATCGATCAAATCCAATAAAGGTATTCGAAACGAGAAACGCTACGGAAACGGCCACCAAAATTATTATAGGTTGGGTCATTGTTTCAAAACCTCTCTGACTGTCCGGTCAAGATTGTCGATGGCCCGGTCGTTGCGTTCGATGGCTTGAGCAAGCCGACGGCCACCCAGAAATTCGCGCAGGCGTTTCCAAATGTTCATTGCCATCTCAATTCCTCGGCATGCGCTCTTTGATGACCGTTGCGATTTCGGTCAGAACGCCCGCGTTTTTGTCCAGAACATCACGTGTGGCCTTGTCTTTTTCGGCATCCCGCCAAAGCAGGAAAAACACCAAAATCACCCATGGCCCATGATCAGCCAACACTTTCAAAAGAATGTCGCCGGTCATTGGGACAACCTCCACTCGGCAAGGGCCGCGTTGCCGCGGACGTCAACACTGTGAGGGGCCGGACGAGGAACGGAGTTCTGCGCGAGGCCAGTTCCCAACGTGGTTTCTTTCACATGCGCCTGTGCGCTTTCGTCGATGTCTCTGCGCAAGTCGTCCAAACCCTGAATGTGTCTTGTCACTTCCGCCGTGCGCGCCAATGTCGCTGTCAGACCCTTTTGAAACTTATGCGACTTTGTTTGATGCCGTGCGCCGAAGTAGAACGAGACGATCGCACCCATCAGCCACCACAAAGGTTCGGGTACCAAAGCAACCCCTTGCATTCGCTGCGAAAACCAGATGGGGTCCAGCATGGCGGACACGAACAACCCCAAAGTGCCAAACGCCAACAAGGGGCGCGGCAACCGGTTCAAACCGTTTATGAATCGATCAAAGCCGCCCTGCTTCGTGCGTGTAAATTCCGCCGCAAACTGTGCCAATGCGGCCGCTTCGTGTGCCGCATCCCGCGCGGCCCCGGCTTCTGCGTTTGGGCGAAACACCTCGGCGGTTTCGCGAATGACATTGCGGCCACCGCCAAAAATCGTGCCCAATATATCCCCGATCAACCCCATGATGCCACCCGCGTAGTGTGCTCAGACGCACTCAGATGGAACCTCGGCGCGATGAATTCTTCGGCGCGTTTTATCCAGCCACCTTTGCCACCATCCCGTCGCCGCGCGTATTTGCGGCTGGCCACTCGCCGGTCCCCCAAGGCATAGTAATAGTTCCGGCGTTCGATCCCATACGCATCGCGAATGTGGTTTGGTGCTGCCGCAACAGCGAGCCCCGCCATCGCAACGGTTTTTGGCCCGATCTGTCCGTCAACGCTGGTTGGAAACCCCATCTTGGCGAACAAACGTTGCAAAATCTTCACGGCATTTGCGCCCGAGTTGACCTGCATGTCGAAGACCGTTGCGTGCAAAACTTCAGGCAATCCCGCGATCCCCGGTGCCTCAAAGTAATGCTGAATGAAAATCCGCTCGGCCTCGGTTCGGCTCAGACGCTGCACATCCTTCGCATCTACACGCCCGTCACCGGTCAGATCCAAACCTAAACGACGCATCGTGTGAATGGTCACACCATACTTCGTCGCCCCACCCGGATCATCGGGATCGTTCACATAGCCGCCTTCGCGCGCCAATATTTCTTTCGCAATCGAAGAAACGCTTTGCATGGCCCCACACCCACTTTTGGATGGGTGAAAATTGGGCCTTAAGCCTTAATGGGTCAGAAACTAACCGTTCGGAGCCTGATAAACGCCCTGCTCTTTCAGTGCGTCGATAACCTCAGCCGGCATGTAACTCTCGTCGTGTTTTGCAAGAAGTTCAGAGGCTTCAAAGGTGCCATTCACGTAGTAACCTTTGACAATAGTGCCCTGACCTTCGCTAAAAAGATCGGGTGCCGGATCACCACCAACATAGGTAACCGGCACTTCGCGTGCACCGTCCGTAACGACAAACGAAAACTGAACGCCATCCACTTGGGTCATCGAGCCGTCTTTCACCAAGCCACCGAGTTGGAAATATTCGTCCTCGGTCGGGGGTGCTGCCAAAACTTCGCTTGGCGAGCGAAAAAATTGAAACGCGTCTTTTGGCAAAAACCAAAGCATGGTCAAAACGCCCATAAGACAGATGCCTGCCAGCGCAATAACCTGAACGCGTCGTTGTTTCTTCAAACCCTTCATAGCGCCTCGCTACACAGTTATTTCTGCAAAATGGGGGCAAGCTCCAAGTTTTTCAACTAAACATTCCGTCATAACATCCCTTTGGTGCGGCCACACAAACATCAAGGATAGACAGGCGCGGCCATTAAACCCGCCGTTTCATCCTCGCCCAACATCAAATTTGCATTCTGAATGGCCTGTCCCGACGACCCTTTGGTCAAATTGTCTAGAACCGCAACGACGGTCGCGCGACCCGGCAATCGATCGCCGGCAACCCCGATGTGGCAGAAGTTCGAGGCGCGCACATCTTTCATCTGTGGCATCTCCCCAAAGGGCAGCACTTGCACAAAGGGTTCAGACCCATAGGCTGCATCCAAAGCGTTAAATACGGCGTCCGCTTCACCTTTAAGATAGCATGTCATCACAATTCCCCGTGTCGCTGGCAACAGATGCGGCGTCAATTGAACACGCACATCCCGCCCTGCGATCTTGGAAAACTCCTGATCAAACTCGCCCAGATGCCGATGCGTACCGCCAACCGAATAGGGTTTCACGTTCTCATCCAACTCGGCCAGCAACAGATGTTCCTTCAAAGATCGTCCAGCACCGGAAACCGCCGCTTTCAAATCCATGATAATGTCGTCCAGATCAATCACACGCGCCGCAATCAACGGACGCAAAGCAAATTGTCCCGTTGCCGCGTTACATCCCGTGCCCGCAACAATGCGCGCCGCCTTGATGTCTTGGCGGTAAAACTCGGTCAGACCGTAAACCACCTCGCCCTGCAACTCTAAGGCCGCGTGCGGTTTGCCGTACCACGCGGCATAAGCCTCGCCATCGCGCAGCCGAAAATCCGCCGACAGATCCACAATCTTTACATGGTTCGGTATCGACGGAACAACCGCTTGAGACGTTGCATGGGGCAAGGCGCAAAACACCAGATCGATGCCGGAATAATCCAAGTCTTCGATCTTGATCAGATCGGGCAAGTCCATATGGCGCAAATGCGGATAGACCGAAGCCATGGGTTGCCCTGCTTTTCGATCCCCCGTCAACGCCACAATGCGAAACGACGGGTGAACCGAAATCAATCGGATCAGTTCTGCGCCAGTATACCCGCTGGCACCCAAAATGGCGATATTATGGGGCATCAGACCCCTCCTCAATGTTCATGGATGTGTAAAGCGTCGGACGGCACGCCGCAATCAAGCTGCGTGAAACTCGCATCGTCGTCGCAAGAACCGGGTTGCCTGATCAGACACCCACTGTGGATCACCGGTCGTTAAAAACATTCCAACCTCGCCAGAGCCCCGCATATCGGGACGCCGCTCTAAGTAATCGGCCAAACTCTCGGCCACAAGCTTTGGCTGGCTGAATACAGGCACATTTTCCCCAATAGCGGCCCGAAAGTCATCCTCGACCATGGGATAATGGGTACAACCCAACACCGCTGCATCTGGCTCTGGCATCTTGCGCTTCAACGCTTCAACGTGGCTGCGCACCAAGGCTTCCGCCAAGATCATGTCACCGTCTTCAATGGCGTCAACCACACCGGCACAGGCTTGGGCTTCGACATCAACGCCAATCGCACGGAACGCCAACTCGCGCTGGAACGCACGGCTGCGCACAGTGGCAGGCGTTGCGAACAACGCCACATGCCGCACGTTAACTTCACGCGGCGGGGAATTGTCACCCCATTGACGTTCTGTCAAAGCTTCGATCAAGGGCACAAAAACACCAAGCACACGCTTGTCGGACGGCACCCAGCCTTCCTGCATACGTCTCAGGGCTGCGGCGGATGCAGTGTTGCACGCCAGAATAACCAAATCGCATCCGGCTTCAAACAACCGCGACACGCATGTGGTTGTTAAATCATAGATATCATCGGCATCACGCACACCGTAAGGCGTGTTGGCATGGTCACCCAAGTATACAAAAGGCACGTCCGGCAAGCGTTCTTGTGCCGCCTGATAAACGGTTAACCCGCCCAAACCACTATCAAATATTCCGACCGCCATCTGTGCTTGCCCGCTTGTGCTTTTCTTCGAACTCGAACCCATACGCCGGGTCAAGACGCTTTGGGCTCAGGGCATAGGTGCGCGCACGCAAAAAGTCCATCATCGCCTTTGGGTCTGTGCGAAAGGCATCCAATTCCGAAGCGGGTATTGGATCACCAATCACCAAATTCACCGGTTCGTCCGTACGCCGTTTGAACTCTTTGATCAACAACGCAACCCGCAATGTCTGATGCAAATGCGATGCGACCTGGAACAAACGTGAATTGGTGCCTTCGAAAAAGATCGGCACGACAGTCGCCCCGCTTTTGGAAATCATCTTCGCCGTAAATGACCGCCAGGCGGGATCCATCGGGCGTGAGGAAAAGGGTTTAACCGACGTCGAAACCGTGCCGCCTGGAAACACTCCAATCGCGCCGCCATTGGATAGATAATTCAGCGCATCTTTCCGGGTTTGCAAATTTCCGGCCACAGCTTCGCGCGAAGTATCAAAACTGATCGGCAGCAACACGCGGTTCAATTCTTCCGCTTTTTTGAAAACGCTGTTGGCAAGAATGCGGAAATCGCCATCGCGCAACGAACTCAGAATGTGGCCCATCACCAATCCATCCAGAATGCCGTAGGGATGGTTCGACACAACCACCAACGGCCCCGTCGAAGGCAGGTTGGACATTGCGCCGCCGACTGCGTTTAGGCTTAACCCATACCGCGCAACCATGACCTGCCAAAAATCGGCACCGCGCGCCACTTCGTCTTCGTACCCGGCCGCCCGCCGGATCAGTTTCAACCGACCGGTGGCGTTCTCCAAAGTTCGAATAAACACACGCCCACCACGGGTCGCGGCAGAATGCGAATAGCTGATATCGCGGGCAACCTGCCGTCCCAATTGGCCTGCTCCAGTTGTTTCGTCTTAGATATAAGACTTCGGCTAAGTTTGGCGAGCGAACATTAAAAATTTACGACGTCGTGACGCTGTGTTGTGGCAGGGATGCAAGGTTCGTTATTCGGCGGCCTCTTTTGCTGGTAAAATGACACCATCTCGAAACGCTTTCAAAAGCGTTTCCCGCCGCGTCCATGCCTTTTCGGCATTCGCCTCTTTAACCGGGCCAAAGCCGCGGACTTCCATTGGCCATTCTGCCAAAGCCAGCGCGGCTTCCATATTCCGGTTCGGGTCTTTCAAGACTTCGACCATGTCGCGCCGATATTGCCGGATCAAGCCTCGCTCCATTCGACGTTCGGCAGAATAGCCAAAGATATTGAACGGTGTGCCGCGCAGCCTTTTCATTGAGGCCAGAAGCGGGAACATCCTTTCCATCATCCGACCATAGGTGCGCTTTTTCGGACGCCCCGTTGCATCTTTGCCGCCACGCAACGGAGGTGCCAGATGGAACGTCAGCTTCACATCGCCATCAAAGGTGTCTTCCACCTTTTCACGGGAACTTTTCAGCAGGCGGGCAACTTCGAATTCGTCCTTATACGCCAACACCTTGTGATAACTTTTTGCCACCGCTTCGCGCAGCGTTTCATCTTCGATTTTATCGACGAACTTACGGTATTTCCGCGCCAGTCGCGTGGATTGATACTCCTTCAAATGGTCGGCACGAAACGCAATCCGGTCTTCCAGAGTTCTTGGCATCGCCACCACTTTATCGGTGACCAAAGCTGTCACATCGCGGGGGTTCAAAGCCGCCCAACGACCGATCTCGAAGGCCCGCGTGTTTTCGGCAACTTTTGCGCCATTCAACTCAATGGCGCGCGTCAACGCCGGCAAGCTCAAGGGCACTTGCCCCATCTGCCACGCGGCACCCAAAAGGATCATGTTGGAATAAATCGCATCGCCCAAAGCCAGTTCAGCAAAGGCATAGGCATCGAATGCAACAAGGCCGTCGCCAATTTTTGCTTCAAGCGAGAAGCGTAACTGATCACTCGGAATAAAGAAATTAGGATCGCGGGTAAAGTCACCGGTGATAATTTCATGAGTATTGACCACGCCTTTGGTGCGGCCAGTTTTCATCAGCTGAGTTGTCTTTGATCCAGCCGACACCACCAGATCGCCGCCGATCAGCGTGTCGGCTTCACCGACAGCAACACGAATTGCACTGATGTCTTCCGGTGAATTGCCGATCCGACAATGGATGTGAACCGCACCACCCTTTTGGGCCAATCCCGCCATTTCCATCATGCCCGCACCTTTGCCATCAAGATGCGCTGCCATGGCCAGCAAAGCACCGATTGTCACAACTCCTGTGCCGCCGACACCGGTAATGACGATGTTGTGGGTTCCCTGAATGTTTGGAATTGCCGGATAAGGCAGCGAGCCGGTGTCCAACGCAATGCTTGCTTGTTTCTTTATCTCACCGCCTTCGACCGTGACGAAAGACGGGCAAAACCCGTTAAGGCAGGAAAAATCCTTGTTGCACGCAGATTGATCAATGGCGCGTTTCCGGCCCAGTTCTGTTTCGACTGGCACAATGGACACGCAATTTGATTGCACACCACAATCACCGCATCCTTCGCAAACATCGGTGTTGATAAAGACGCGCTTGTCGATGTCCGGCAAGCTTCCGCGCTTCCGGCGACGGCGCTTTTCCGCAGCACAGGTCTGAATGAAAACAATCGCTGAGACACCCTTTACCTTGGTCATCCGGGCTTGCACATTTGGCATCTCTTCGCGTTCGTACCACCCTATTCCACTTGGAAAATCAGAGCGGCGCGGTTCTTCCTTTTGATCATATACAACATCGATGGTTTTAACGCCGGCGGCTTGAAGTTCTCGCACAATCCGCTCAGGTGGAAGATCACCATCGTTGCTTTGGCCACCCGTCATTGCGACCGCATCGTTGTAAAGAATCTTGTAAGTCAGGTTCACACCGGAAGCGACAGCCGCCCGGATCGCCAATAGCCCTGAGTGATTATAAGTGCCGTCCCCAAGGTTCTGGAACACATGGTCGCGTTTGGAAAACTGGGCTTCCCCGATCCAATTGGCCCCTTCGGCACCCATATGGGTCAGCCCGCTGGTGGATCGATCCATCCAAAGCGCCATGGTGTGACACCCGATGCCAGCATAGGCGCGGCTGCCCTCGGGTACTTTGGTCGAGGTGTTATGCGGGCAGCCCGAACAATAATAAGGTAACCGCGCAGCAATATCGGGCGCATTGTCGCCAATTTGCGCGGCTCGGACACGCTCAAGCCCTGCCTTCATCGCGTCGGTGCCGCGGTTTTCTTCGACCAAAATGCCACCGATTCTCTCGGCAATCATCGCCGGGTCCAACGCGAAATGTACTGGAAACAGTTCTTCAGCTCCCGGATGCCCCCTGCGCCAGCCGTACACACGACGCCCGCGCCGATCATCAAAAATCGCTTCCTTGATCTGAATTTCGATCAGTTTGCGCTTTTCTTCGACCACCACGATCAGATCAAGGCCTTCGGCCCAATCGTGGAACCCCTTCATATCCAAAGGAAATGTCTGGCCTACTTTATACGTGGTAATCCCAAGCCGATCGGCTTCTTCGGCATCAATCCCCAAAAGCCCAAGCGCATGCACCAAATCCAGCCAGTTCTTGCCCGCCGCTACAAAGCCAATCTTGGCACCGGGTTTGCCCCAAATCCGATTGTCCATCTTGTTGGCGTGGGAAAACGCCTCGGCTGCGAACCGCTTGTGATCCGTCATACGGGATTCTTGGGGCACCCAATGATCGCCAAGCCGAATATTCAAACCGCCTTCTGGCATCTCAAAATCAGGCGTAACAAAAGACATCCGGTTCACGCCTGCGTCCACAACCGATGTCACCTCAACAGTGTCTTTCATCATCTTCAGGCCGGCCCAAACACCCGCAAAGCGCGACAAAGCATAACCATAAAGCCCGTAGTCCAGAATTTCCTGAACGCCCGCTGGCGACAGAACCGGCATGTACGTGTCGACCAAAGCCCAATCGGATTGGTGGCACACAGTCGAACTTTCGCCCGTATGATCATCGCCCAGCGCCATCACGACGCCACCATGCACCGACGTGCCCGCCATGTTGGCATGCCGCATAACATCGCCCGAACGATCAACACCGGGGCCTTTGCCGTACCACAATCCGAAAACGCCATCCCGCGTGCCTTCGCCGCGCAATTCGGCCTGTTGCGTGCCCCAGATCGCTGTCGCCGCAAGATCTTCGTTTAGTCCCGGTTGAAACGTAATGTCCGCCACTTCCAGCTCCTTGGCCGCCGCCGCCATTTGCAGATCAACAGCGCCCAAAGGTGAACCGCGATATCCGGTCACATAACCGGCCGTGTTTAACCCTGCGGCTTCATCACGGGCTTTTTGCATCAACATCAAGCGGACCAGAGCCTGCGTTCCATTGATCAAGACACGGTCTCGGTCCAAATCAAATTTGTCGTGTAGCGTTACATCACGGATCGACATAATATCTCCTCGGCGGCGTCTTCGGTATAATAGGTCAAATTTGCTGACCTACTTATTCAAACCTTGTCACGGCTCTGTTTGCAATCGCTATTTCTCGTCAATTAGTGCATGCAAAGAAGTGAGCGCTAACGGATATGAGATAATTCACTATGGACTGGGACAAACTCAGAATATTTCACGCAGTTGCGGATGCTGGCAGTCTAACACACGCTGGCGAGACCTTGCACCTTAGTCAATCTGCGGTGTCACGGCAGATTCGCGCGTTGGAAGAAAGCCTGAACACCACGTTGTTTCATCGTCACGCCCGCGGACTGATTTTGACCGAGCAGGGCGAGTTGTTGTTCGATGCCACATCCGCAATGTCACGGCGTCTGGATACCGCAGAAGCGCGTATTCGGGACAGCGAAGAAGAAGTGTTCGGTGAACTTCGCGTAACGACCACAACCGGCTTCGGTTCACTTTGGCTTGCGCCCAGATTACCCAAACTTTACGAGAAATTCCCGGATCTTAAGATCGATCTTATGCTGGAAGAACGCGTGCTTGATCTTCCCATGCGCGAGGCCGATGTCGCCATCCGCATGAAAGAGCCAAGCCAAGCTGATTTGGTGCGCCGCAAGATCATGGCCGTGAAGATGTGTCTCTATGCCACTCCTGCATATATCGAAGCAAACGGCATGCCTGACACGCTGGAAGACATGAAATCACACCGATTGATCAGCCAAAGCGTTAATTCAACCCAAGTCGGGGCGGCCTCGCAACTGGTTGCCGAGCTTCTCACTCACGAAATCCCGTTACTTTTGACGGTAAACAACTACTTCGGCGTTCTTCAGGCTGTTTTGGCAGATCTCGGGGTTGGGGTTCTGCCGGATTATGTCACGCAAGATTTTCCCAGCCTTTTGCGTATTTTACCAGAGGTGCAATCCAATGATGTTCCCGTTTTTCTGGCCTACCCGGAAGAACTTCGTCAATCGCGGCGGATCGCGGCATTTCGCGATTTCGTGACCGAAGAAATCATCGCCTATCGCAAAAAACGCAAAAAAGAAGGGCTGATTGCCTAAGCTATGCGCTCTGTGCAAAGCGGGAATGACCAAATCGTTAATTCTCAAGCTTGTTAATGTCCCTTAAGACACCCACATGATTTTCGATGCAGCGCTTTCAGTTGCATCGAACCTCCCTGTTAGACTGGCCGGGCCTAGCGCCCGGCCTTTTTTTGAGCGACGCGGCCTGAACCCACATTCTTAATGAATTTCGCTCATAATCCTCCTGAATAAATACGATTTGATTCAAGGAAGAGTTCGTGACATGCCCGCAGGGCAAATGGGAAAGGACGCCGATGACCGATAGGCTCAGCGCATACCTCGCTTCACACGACTGGATTTTAGCCGATGGGGCGACAGGAACGAACCTGTTCAACATGGGTTTGGCCGCAGGCGACGCACCCGAATTCTGGAATATAGAACGCACCAGCGAAATCACCGCGCTTTACAAAGGCGCGGTTGACGCAGGCAGCGATCTGTTTCTGACCAACACCTTTGGGGGAAATGTCGCACGCCTGAAACTGCATGATGGGCAGGACCGTGTGCACGAATTGAACCGGGCCGGTGCCGCCATTGGTCGCGAGGTCGCGGATGCGTCTGGCCGAGACGTGATTGTCGCGGGTTCCATGGGCCCGACGGGCGAAATTTTTGAACCTCTTGGCCCACTCAGCCACGCGATTGCGGTTGAAATGTTTCACGAACAAGCCGAAGGCCTGAAAGACGGCGGAGCGGACGTCCTTTGGGTCGAAACGATTAGTGCGCCCGAAGAATACCGCGCAGCCAGCGAAGCCGCAGGCCTTGCGGGTATGCCATGGTGCGGCACGATGAGCTTTGACACGGCCGGTCGGTCAATGATGGGCGTGACGAGCGCGGCCATGGTCGATCTGGTTGAACGCGTACAGACTCCACCGGTCGCTTTTGGTGCGAATTGCGGCGTCGGCGCTTCTGATCTATTGCGCACGGTACTTGGTTTTTCCGTTGTCGGCACCAATCGCCCGATTATCGCGAAAGGCAATGCTGGCATTCCGAAATACGTTGACGGTCATATTCACTATGACGGCACGCCAGAACTAATGGCCGACTACGCTGCGCTCGCCCGCGATTGCGGCGCAACGATCATTGGCGGCTGCTGTGGCACCATGCCGGATCATTTGCGGTTAATGCGGGATGCGTTGGAAAATCGGCCCAAAGGCGAACGTCCGTCCCTTGAAAAGATCGCGGAAACGCTCGGCGGGTTTTCGTCACCTTTCGATGGCACCGAAGCGAATGCGCCTGACCAACCAGTTCGTCGCCGACGTCGTCGGGCCTAATCGCTAAGCCTCTAACAATGCCTTTGCGGCGGCACGTGCTTCGTCTGTAACCGTGTCGCCCGCCAACATGCGCGCCAATTCGTCCACCCGATCTGTTTCCGACAAGGCCACGACCCGGCTCAACGTTACGCCAGAGGTTACCTTTTTTTCCACCCGCCAGTGATGGGCTGCGCGCGCGGCGACCTGTGGGCTGTGTGTGACAACCAACACCTGAGACCCGCCCGCCAAGGCTTCCAATCGGCGACCGACCGCATCCGCCGTTGCACCGCCAACGCCCCGGTCAATTTCATCAAAGATCATCGTCAAGCCATCAGTATCCGCAGTCAGGCACACCTTTAGCGCCAGCAAAAACCGGCTAAGTTCCCCACCTGATGCGATTTTATTCAATGCACCTGCTGGTGCACCGGGATTGGTCGCCACAGTGAACGCCACACGGTCGCGACCTTCGGGTCCGTCATCGTCTTGGGAAATTTCGGTGGAAAAACTGGCGCGCTCCATTTTCAACGGCGGCAATTCCTTTGCCATTGCCTTGTCCAGTGTTTCGGCTGCGCGCGCCCTCGCTGCCCCAAGCAAATCGGCGGCATCGTCGTAAACTGACGCAGCCTCGGATACCGCTTGACGAAAGGTTTTCAGATCACCCGCCCCCTCGTCCAGCGTCGCAAGACGTGCGCGCAGATCATCGCCCAACCTTGGCAAGTCGTCAGGCTGAACCGAGTGTTTGCGCGACAAGCCCCGGATGGCAAACAGACGTTCCTCGACCTGTTCTAACTCGCCAGAATCAAAAGCCAAACGATCCAAAGCCCCGGCAACACCTTGCTCGGCCTCGCCTAACTCTTCCAAGGCCCGATCCAAGGCGGCCATGGCGTCATCCAATGTCCCCTCAGCTTCAGCGGCGGCACCTGCCAACCAACGGGCCGCATCACGCATCGGGCCTTCGGCCCCTGTGCCCCCCAACGCATCGCGGGCTTTCAGAACGTCTTCGCGAATTTTCTCAGCCGCTTGCATCAAGCGCCGCTGGGTATCCAAGCTCGCGTCTTCACCAACTTCGGGGGCAACTTTGTCCATTTCGGCGACCGAATGGCGCAAAAAGTCTTCCTCGTCGCGCACCTCGGCCAGCCGTGTTTCGGCTTCGGCCAAAGCTGCCCGGGCCCCTTGCAGATCGCGCCATGCGACACGGCAACGGGCCACTTGATCATCAAGATCGCCGAAAAGGTCCAAAAGCTGTCGATGTCCGCGCGGATTCAAAAGCCCACGATCATCGTGTTGACCATGAAGTTCGACCAGACAATCCGACAATTGCCGCAACACGTCCCCCGACACACGCCTGTCATTGACCCACGCAGTCTTTCGACCATCCTTGGCATTCACACGTCGAATGATCAGCCCATCTTCCGCCGTCAACCCGGCTTCATCCAGAACCACATAGGCGGGATGACCCGCAGGCAGATCAAATTCGGCAATCACTTCGCCTTGATCGGCGCCTTCACGGACCAATTCAGCACGGCCACGCCAGCCAAGCACAAAGCCAAGTGCATCCAACAAGATGGATTTACCAGCCCCGGTTTCGCCTGTCAGAACGTTCAAACCAGGTGCCAACGACAACTCAAGCCGGTCGATGATCAGCATGTCCCGGATATCGAGACTTCTCAGCATCTTCGAGCCGTCAAAGCCATTCGCCGAGAACGGTCTGGCGATAAATCTGTGCCAATATACCGTTCCCGCGCGGTTCGGGTTTCAATCCCCGAGCGGTCAACAAATCAAAGCTGTCTTGATACCAATCTGTGCTGCGAAAATTGAAACCGAGGATCGCGCCCGCCGTCTGGGCTTCGTCCGTAAGGCCAAGGGCAAGATAGGCTTCGACCAACCTGTGCAAAGCTTCCGGTGTCTGGCTGGTGGTTTGAAAGTCTTCAACAACGACACGGAACCGGTTGATTGCAGCAATATAATTCCCACGACGCAGGTAATAGCGCCCAATTTCCATTTCCTTGCCTGCCAAATGGTCAAAGGCCAAGTCAAATTTCAATATGGAAGAGCGCGCGAATTCACTGTCAGGGTAGGTTTCGATCACTTCACGCAACGATTGTAGCGCCTGAAACGTCAGACCCTGATCTCGGCCCACGTCATCAATCTGATCATAATAGGACAGCGCCAAAATGTACTGAGCCCAAGCCGCGTCATCATCCGCAGGATAGATGTTCAGAAACCGCTGTGCTGAACCACGCGCAGATTCATAGTCGCGTTCCAGGTGATAGGTATAGGCCTGCATCACAAGCGCCCGGCGAGCCCATTCAGAATAGGGATATAGGCGTTCAACTTCACCAAAGAGCGAAGCTGCGTCTTCGCGGCTGCCTTCTTCCAAGTTGAATTCGCCCTGCCGGAACAACTCTTCCGCAGAAAAGCTCTCCAAGGGTCGTTCATCTTCACTTTGGCTAAAGATTGCACAGCCCGACAGCATAGCCACCAGTGCTCCGGCGGCAAAAATTCTTGCCAAACCCAGTCCCCAATTACGCGTCTTCGTCATGCCCTCACCACTTCGGCGCCGGAACGCTAAGTAACACGGTAAGTAAGCGGTGCAAAACGGTTTTAGCGTTTTATCGCAACGACGTGTTTACGCAGCAATTGTTGAGACATCAGCGCTTTTTAATCCCGCTCCGGGAAGACGTTTTGTCATTTCGGCGCTACATTCAACCATCTCAAAGGCCGTGGGGTCTGCAAACAGCGCCCGCAGCAGTTGATTTGTCATCGCATGCCCAGCGCGATACCCGACATAACGGCCCAAAATAGGCGCGCCTGCCAATGCGAGGTCGCCCAAAGCATCCAGCATTTTATGGCGTACAGGTTCGTCAACGTGGCGCATTCCGCCCGGTGTGACGACATTTTCGCCGTCTACGACCACAGCTGAACTCATTGACCCGCCCGCAATCAAGCCACGTTCACGCATCTGGTCGATGTCGGCCTTTCGACAAAAGGTCCGGCTGTTGCAAAGTTCGTGCACAAACGCGCCATTCGCCATGTTCAGGCTCTTTTCCTGGCGGCCTATGACACTGTCGGAAAAATCGATTTCGAAATCGATTTTCAAATCATCAGAAGGCATTAGCGTAACCATGGCATCGCCTTGGCGCACATGGATCGGTCGCAGCACACGGATGGCGCGTACCGGCATATCCAATCGGCGAACACCTCGCGCGAGAATTCCAGCCACGAAAGGGGCCGAAGATCCGTCCAGCAAAGGAACTTCCGGACCGTTGATTTCGACCAGCGCATTGTGGACGCCACATCCGGCCAAAGCCGCCATCAGATGTTCAATCGTGGACACGCAGACGCCGTCGTCGTTCGAAATCCTGGTATTAAGCTCGGTATTCGAAACCCTGTTCCACTTGGCGGGGATTAATGGATCGTGGTTTTCCACATCAGTTCGGCGAAACCAAATACCATACTCGGCAGACGCAGGATGCACGGAAACCCGCACATTCCGACCCGTGTGAAGTCCTGTCCCGGTAAAAACAACCGTGGATTTAATCGTCGTTTGCAAGGGTTTGTCCCACTTGTTACGCCAGCCTGCCTATCTTTTATTGGTCTGACTGATGTTAGCTAATCCGACAGCCGAGCGTCCTCAACACAATGATTGCAACATCCTGAAACATGACTGTTACATATCGGCGGTTTGCTGCCTCGACGGCGGTCTTGAGGCCATTAACACCTGTTAAACAAGGAAAAAGGGCTGGTTTCCCAGCCCCCTAAATTGTGATTCGCTTCCTGCGATAGGCTAGACTTCGCCGGGGTCGCCTGTTTCATCGTCGTGTATCGTCCCTGTTCCGTCACCAAAACCTTCAAACTCCAATTTTCCCGCAAAACGCGGCGCAGTCACTACAATGTTGTAAAGCTCGGTATTGTCCAAACCAACGTCGATAATCGGTTCGTAAGTGGTCCAGCTTTCAACCACGATCGCCCACGCCTGATCCGCCAAGATCGGTACGTGGGGTGAGACCTCCGAAGCAATGGAGGCCTGACTCAAACCTTCGATGCCAACACCTTCCGACCACATCTTTGTGTGCTCGTTTTCCGCTTCATCGTAACGAATGGCCGTAACGCGCAGCTGAACGGGCAGCCCCGAGCGAGATAGCCATGTATAGATGCGGTGCATGCCAGCCAGATATTCAAGGGTGATGAGTTCATCTTCTGTACGGGAAAGAAGGTCACTGACGGTATAGGTGGCTTTGAGGTTGATATTGCTTTCGCGCAGTCCCTCAAAAAAGACGAACATCGCAATAAAGGCCCAACCCAAAAGCGGAAACATTAGAATAGCTTCTATGGAGAAACTGCCATGCTCGTCACGGATATTTCGCTTGAATGCAGTCTGAAGTCTCATGTTATTCTCCTACTGCGGTTCGTTAACAAATGCGGTCGAAGCAATGATTTTATAAAAATCACCGGTTTCGTCCTTCGGGATACTGCGTCCCACCCCAAAGTTCGGAAAGAGCGGCCGAACAATTGAACATACGCGCATTAGCATCATTTCGTTTTCGGCACCGTTGCGAAATCTAAGCGGTGGTTGAATTTTCAAGTCAGCTTTGATGCAATCAACATTCCCGGTCAATCCGCTCCACGTCGTTGTATCGACAGTCTGAAGCTCGATCTTTGTCGCGCTTTCACAATCTGGAATGATCGGAGCGCGATCACAAATCGCACCGAGCACAATATCATAGTTTAGGTCATCGCCGCCACTCAATCGGATTTCACGAATAACAATGTCGGTCGCCCGCTCAAGCATCACGGCGCGCATGTTCATGATTGCAACTTCATAGGCCGAGACGAAAACCCCGACAAAGAACGGAAAGACAATGACAAACTCGACGGTCGCTGCGCCAGCTTCGCTTAAGCCAAGGCGGCGCAGCCCTTTGTATAGATTTCGCAATACTTGGGTCATTGAGTCAACTTCAGCTGATTGATCTGGTTTGCAATCGAAGCGAAAGCCGTTTCGATGTCCAAACCCTCTACCCGGTAAAAGTGGTTCACCGATGATGCACATCCGCGCATGACGTCCGCAGATTGATCTGTAACTTCAAAGCCGATCGCAAAGACCACGACACCAGCATCTTTTGCTGCCTGACAAATGTTTGCCAGATTTGCGTTTTTTTCGTCTTGTTCGATTTTTTTAACGGGCTCAGAAAGCGCATTATAGAAGTGATCTCCAACGTAGGTGGTACCCTGATGGTAGATAGCAAAGGCTCTGCGCGAAACCGGCATTCTGTGCCACGCGTCCAACCAAGACAATTGCTGAACTGGCTCATCAATATTGGCCGCATTCTTCCAGCTTTTTAGCGACACGTTGTAATATTCTTCGTTGCTACCGCCGTTTCCATCGCGATTGCCGGGCTCCCTAAAACTTTGAACCAAGTCGTCAGATCCGTTAACCATGTCTTTGGGACCGATGACGTCTTCCGGGTCGTCTTCTTCACGAACCAGAATGTCGCCATCGTCTTCCATAACATAGGGGCTAAGGCCTTCCTTATATTTGTCCTTCAATTTGTATTGAGTCGTGTTGATCCCATCCGTCATCACAACGATGAACTTCAAAGCATCATCAAAGTCATGGGGATGTGGCCGTGCAGAGAATTCTGGATCAATCTCAACGTCAGGATTGGAAATTAAGTTGTTTAATGTGCCATTCATAGAGGGATCAAGTAACGCGGTGCCCCACTTCATGGCGACGTCAATTGACGTGTTACCATTGGCTTCCAAAGCGTCGATTTGGTTCTGCAAGGCCGTGACGTTATTGGACCATGGCGTGATGTCCAGGTTGTCGTTATCAAATCGGCATACCGGATAAAGCAACCCCATTTCGTCCCTACCTCCCTGATAGCTTCTCCAGGGGTCAAAGGATGCAGTTTGCGACAGCGGTACGATTTCAAGCACTGGAATGGTTTCGCCTTCTTCATTCACGATTGGCACTCCGAATTCATCAAGCTCGTACACAGGGTCACCAGCGTTATTGATTTCCGGACGCCAACGCTGCAGTGAGGTTGTTTGAAAGTCGTCTTGCTCAAAATTCACACAATGTGAATAATCATGGCTATGCTCGGTAGCGATTTCGGCCAACAATTCTGGACCAGCCGACACCTGAGTAGAGTAAGGCACCAAAGACACCGAGACCCGGTTGTCTTCTGAGGTCTCAAGAATATCACCCAAGAATTCCTTGGCGGCCGTCTGCATATTCTCAAGCTTCTGATTGGCGCCCATCGAGCCGGAGACATCCAAAACTAGTGACACTTCAATGTCTCTTACTGATTCTTCGGCTTCCGAGGCAGCGGCATATGGAAGGGTTTCGACACCAACCAGGTTCATCAAAAGCGTGTCAAAACCACCAGCAACGTTCACCGCCACTTGACGGCCCGTTACAAGGCCGCCTGAAGTAATTTCGTTGACGGTGACGTCGTCTTCGCTGATGTAGATACCGACTTTCGCCAGATAATCGACCACGACCATCTTTGAATCAACTGTTTGGTCCAAGTTGGCCGCCGCAAGCACTGCGCGATCGGTCGAGTTTTGAACGTGTGTTCGGCGGTTTTCATAAAGCATCAAGTCTACAGCGACGCCCCCGAACACGATCATAGCCATGAAAATGAAAAGCGAGAACACGATCAGTGATCCGTCCTCTTTCCTCCGAAACTGATCGGCCTTTTGTTGAGCCGCCCCCCAGGCGGTGCGTGTTTCTCGCAGCATCACAGTCTCCCCTTCATAAAACATTCACATTTGTGTCCGCAATTGCGGCCTGGACTTCACAGTCGCGGTTCAGAATGTCTTTAGTGGGAGGAGATCGTGACCAGTATAAGGCATATGCCCGATATTAATGGTTAATAACTGTTATTTATCAATGCGTTGTCAATATGCAAACAGTTTGTTCCTGTATGTAAACAATGGCATCCCTGCCCGAATAGAAAAAGGGCCGGCACAAAGACCGACCCAGTGGGAGTGAACTTTCGCCTGATTAGTTGGCTTGTCGGCGCAAGAAAGCGGGGATTTCAATCCGCTCTTGATCTTCGCTCAACTGAGGTGCGGCGGGCTGCTGCTGTGCCGGGCGACCAAGCGATGGCTGTTGACGCGGCGTATCGGCAGCCCCATCAGCGTTTGCGACACCACCTGCCATACGTGTGATCAAAGTATTAATCCCAAATCGGGGACGTTCAGCTTCTTCCATTGCCGGCGCCTGCTGTGCGGGCGGTACATAGCGTGCCTCGCCTGGAACATGGCTGTTCATTGAACCGGGTGCACGGCCAGTTACGCGTTCGAGCCGCGCCAGAGCCTCAGGTGTCGGTGTACCGGCTACTGGACGTCCATATGCATCGACAGCTGCGGGCTGGGGCTGATAGGCAGGTGCTGGCAAGCCATCTTCAGTCGCTTGGGCCGCAGCGGGCTCCAAGCCTTCGAAAAGACTGGGCTCTTCTTGAGCAGCAGGTTCGGCATAAGCCTGAGCAACTGCTGCCTGCTCGTACGCAGGTGCGGCAGGGACTGGCGCATGTTGTGAAACCGGCTCGGACATCACATGGGTGCGTGTCGGAGGTGCTTGAACCTGAGCTTCTGCATCAATACCGGTTGCCACAACGCTGACCCGCATTTCGCCCTGCATTGACGTATCCAGTGTCGAACCGACGATGATGTTTGCATCGGCGTCGACTTCTTCCCGGATGCGGTTGGCGGCTTCGTCCAGTTCGAACAATGTCAAATCTTCGGCACCGGTGATGTTGATCAACACACCTTTCGCGCCCTTCAGGCTGATTTCGTCCAAAAGTGGGTTCGCAATGGCTTTTTCCGCCGCCTGAATTGCACGATCCTCGCCTTCGGCCTCGCCTGTGCCCATCATGGCTTTGCCCATTTCATCCATGACTGAACGAACGTCCGCGAAATCAAGGTTGATCAATCCCGGGCGCACCATCAGATCGGTCACGCCCTTCACACCTTGGTGCAAAACATCGTCGGCCATGCTGAAAGCTTCGGTGAATGTAGTCTTTTCATTCGCCAGACGAAACAAATTCTGGTTCGGAATGATGATCAGTGTATCGACCATCTTTTGCAGCGCATCAATGCCTTCTTCGGCCTGACGCATGCGCTTGGCACCTTCAAACTGGAATGGCTTTGTTACAACGCCAACGGTCAAAACTCCCAACTCGCGTGCAGCCTGCGCAATGATCGGCGCCGCTCCCGTGCCAGTGCCGCCGCCCATACCCGCGGTGATAAAGCACATATGCGCGCCCGCCAGTTGGTCAACGATTTCTTCGATGGTTTCTTCAGCGGCCGCGGCTCCAACCGAAGGTCGCGCACCTGCGCCCAAACCTTCGGTAACACGAACACCCATTTGGATTTTGGTCGTTGCGTGGCTGCCCTGAAGCGCTTGCGCGTCCGTGTTGGCGACGACAAATTCCGCGCCTTCGAGTTTTTTTTCAATCATGTTGTTGACGGCGTTACCGCCGGCACCGCCCACACCAAACACTGTAATACGTGGTTTTAGTTCTTCGTGGGAGGGCACTGTCAAATTCAATGTCATAGGTTCGTCCGCCTGTTTGTTTTCGCCGCACCACCGGGCAGAAGTGCGATCTTTACGGCCAAAGAGGCCGACTGCTGGATGAGCATGACCTTACCCAAAGGCATTCGCGAGGTCACCCCGATTCGAAGCCGAAACCACGAAATATGGCATTTTTTTGTGCATAACCCGCAGCATGTCGTGCAACCAACAATATACTGTGAAATGATATGCACTTACATCATCATCTTCACGTAAAGGCTATGGGTCCGCACACGGCGAACCACAACCATTAGTTGCAATCTACATTCTGAAGGGGCTGCTCTGCCTCCGTCGTGGCCGTTAACCGACCTTGTGGATAACTTAACAGATTCGCCCATGGACGTCGTCTTATTTCTTGCAATAAGCGGAACATTGCGCCTGCAAACACCCAAAATGAAATATTGTTAACGTTCGTTAACACATCGCTGCAACTTTTGGTTTAAGCCTTTTATTTAAGGCCGATCAGGCTTTCAGCCAACGAGAGTGCGTGTTGATGCAAACATCCGTTGCCAATTCAAAGCCGCATTCAGTGTACTATATCTTGGATTCTTTCGATCGCATTGCCGATGTAAGCGACACTTGGGGCGAAACGGCCCCCGAAAGCGATCAATCCAAATCTTTGAAAAACAGCGTTGTTGGCGGCGGTCTTCGCGACTTTGTTAAAGGCGACGAGGTGATCGGGTTCCTGAACACACTCTTTTTCTGGTGCCGCTTCGAAAACAGGGTCTATGAAACTTTGTACCGATGTGACGGGCCTGACACGCCGCGTCTGTTCCGAATGATCGTGCAACCCCGCCCGGATGAACACATTTTGGTCGAGCATCGCCTGATATCGCAAACCCAGCGTCCGTCTATGGGTCGCGCGGCCCCATTTTTCGGACCGAAGTGCAGCATTTGTTGTCGTTACAATATCGATTCTGTTTGGGTTGATCCGTTCACGTCAGCGCGTGGCGACTATCAGGTGACAGAACATGTCTTTTGCCCGGATTGTCGGGATCGGTTGAGTTCGGGCCTTGTCGCAAAGCCGGATGATCTCGCGAAGGATGCGTCATAGATATGTCAGCAGACCTTACCAGTTGCTCTTGAACCATTTCATGGCGCGGCGCAAAGATCGTGGAGCACCCAGATCGGCTGGCATTTCGAAATCCCAAAATTCGTCCTGAGGGTGCGCCGCAAAAAGGCTTAAACCTACAGCACTGGCAAACGATGTACCCGTTGCGGCCTGCGGAAGCCCATGGACACGCAGCGGACGACCGATCCGCACTTGTTGCCCGAGGATCTTGGGCGCCAGCGTATCAAGACCCGGAATTTGGCTCGCGCCGCCTGTCAAAACGATTTGTTGGCTGGGCAGATGCTCAAAACCAGCCGCATCCAGGCGTTCGCGCACCTCTTCCAGAATTTCTTCGACCCGAGGCCGCATTATCCCGATCAGTTCAGCGCGACTGACGGTACGACGATCATGTTCCCAATCGCCGGTCTCACCACCGATTTCGATCATCTCGCGATCGTCCATGCCGGTTGCCACCACACCACCGTGGAACGTTTTTAACCGCTCGGCCGCGGCCACCCCGATTTGCAAACCCTTTGAGATATCTTGCGTCACATGTACGCCGCCAAGCCGCACGGTATCGGCATAAATCATGTGGCGCTTCATAAAGATCGACAGCCCCGCTGTCCCGCCGCCCATATCGACACAAGCCGCGCCAAGCTCCTGTTCGTCTTCCACCAAGGCCGCGATCCCCGAGACGTAAGAAGACAAGGCAAGCCCCGCCAATTCCAGATCACAACGGCGCAGGCAGTAAATCAGGTTCTCGATCACCGGGGTATCGACGGTCAGCATATGAAGATCACAGGCCAAACGCTGGCCGATCTGGTCACGCGGATCAATCAGACCCGAGCGGTGATCCAGAGCGAAATTCACAGGTTGGGCATGAAGGATTTCGCGATCTGCGCCATAGTCCGGCACATCACAGGCCGCCAGCGCATGAGCGATATCTGTTTCCGTAACCACGTCACCTGCGATGTTAACTTGCCCGGCTAATCCATAGGACCGGGGTTGCCCGCCCGACAGGCAGGCAATCACATGGTCGACCCGGCAGTTGGCCATCTTTTGCGCGGCCTGAACAGCGGTGCGAATAGCACGTTCGGTTTCCTGAACTGCGCAGGTTTCGCCAAGCTCGATGCCGCGAGACCGGGTCGTTGCGGCCCCGATCACCCGAAACTTGGTTTGACCGGCCATCGCGCCGATCCCTTCGCCCGACGTCACACGCTCGCGGCCATCGAATTTCAGGATCAAACAGGCGATTTTCGACGTGCCCACATCCAAAATGGCCACCACACCGCGCTGAATAGCCGCTTGCCGCATCGCCCGCATGGATCGCTGGCTTTGGTAAAGATCGTTAAGCATCCTCATTCGGACTGAAACCCCGTATCAAATAAAAGATCGACCGCCCCCTGCCCCAGCCGCAATACCGGCCGACCAGGGTTGCGGAAATCAACGACCGACAGGTCGCGTTCAAGAAGGTTTTGTGCACGGTCCAGCGCCATGACTTTTTCCAAAGCCGTGATCGCAGCACCCTCAGGCAACATGATCCGTTGATCACGATCCAAAACCACGTCCCAGCGACGTTCACTGACCCGCAAGAAGCCACGCAACCGGTCTCGGATGGGCTCGGCAGCCTCAAACAGCTCCAGCGCTTCGGCCACAGCGATATCTGCGCCGACACCTGCGATCAGAGGCAGGTCAGACCGGGTGGTACGTGCTTCAAGGGTGGCAACCGGATGGCCCGTCATATCAAGCAAAACCAAAGCGTCTTCGTCGCGCCAAATCACAGACGGTACACGTTCTTCAACTTCGATTTCCAAGACACCACCCGAACGAATACGCACCGAAGCCTCAGCCACGGCGTCCAGCGTTTCGACGGCTTCCTGCAAACCGCTCAGGTCAAGATCAAAGGACGATACCGGAAAATCAATCGATAGCACTTCGCGAATATCGCTCGCAACCGACGGCGTCGCGTCTTCGACGGACATCAACCGAACCATGAATTCCGGACGTTCCTCAATCTGTCGACGCACTTCGGCCAACCGGTCCATTGCATCATCGCGACGCCCTTGATCGGACGCCCAAAAGACAACACCAGACACAACGATCAACACCGGCAATCCATGTCGAAGAAACCGCCGCACCCAAGGGCGCAGCATCATCCGGTTCAGCTTATAAGACAGCCGCGACGGCGCCGGGTCACGTCGCTCGGGCCTTGCAGCCTTTGCGCGTTTGCTTCGGAATTGGATCATCTGTCGCATGATGCGTCCTTCACGATCCAGTCGCACAAGTCGGGGAAACTGATGCCGGCATGGGCGGCTTGTTCTGGCACCAAAGACGTCGGCGTCATGCCGGGCTGTGTGTTGGTTTCAAGAACGATCAATCCGGCCAAATCTTTCGTATCGTCCCAGCGGAAATCCGTTCGACTAACACCCCGGCATCCCAGTACGTCGTGCGCGGCTTTGGCTTGCGCCAGACAGGCTGCTTCGATGTCGCTTGGAATGTTGGCGGGAAGTACGTGTCGTGATCCGCCTTCTTTGTACTTGGCGTCATAATCGTACCAGCCATCAGATAAAATCTCGGTTACGCACAAGGGACGGTCACCCATGACTGTCACTGTAAGTTCGCGCCCCGGCACATAGGTTTCGACCATCAGGCGGTCGGGCATATTGGGGTCAATTTCTGGTGGTCGGTTGGCGTGTTTAGACACAATGTATACACCAACGGAGGAACCTTCGTTGTTTGGCTTCACCACGTATGGTGTGGCCATCACGTGGCTAACCTGGATCGCCTCTCGATCAAAAATTCCGCTGTGCGCGATTGGAAGCCCCGCTTCGTCGAAGACTGCCTTGGAGCGTGTCTTGTCCATGGCAAGCGCCGAAGCCAAGACACCGGAGTGCGAATAGGGAATACGCAACCATTCCAGAATGCCTTGCACACAGCCGTCTTCGCCCCACCGCCCGTGAAGCGCATTGAACACAACGTCAGGCGACAATGCCTGAAGCCGCGCGACCACATCCGGGCCCGCGTCCAGTTCTGTTACTTCGTATCCGGCCTCCCTCAGTGCCGCGGCGCATTCGCGCCCTGTGGACAATGACACCTCGCGTTCAGCCGAGGGTCCGCCCATCAATACCGTCACTTTCGGGGGTAAGCTGCTCGACATACCCGCCACCTGTAAATTGGGCGTTTTCGCCCTTGTTATTTGTCGTTCGCCTCAGGGGCCGGTTCACCGACCCTCAGTACTTCCCACTCTAATCTGATTCCTGAGCTTTGGAAAACAGCTTCCCGCACATCTTCGCCCAAACCTTCCAAATCCGCAGCCGTCGCGCCCCCTGTGTTGACCAGAAAGTTCGAATGCATCTCGGACATCTGCGCGGCACCACGGCGGGCCCCTCGCATTCCGGCGTCGTCGATCACCTTCCACGCCTTCATCTCGTGGGTGTCATCCGCCTTACCGGTCGAGCTATAGCCCACCGGATTTCGAAACGTAGACCCCGCTGTCAGCGCTTTGGTGGGCTGTGTCTCATCGCGCTTGGCAAGCTGTGCTTCCATCTTGGCAGCCAGTGCTTCGGGGTCACCGGATTTTGCGCGAAATACCGCCGAGGTGATCACCGCGCCGGTCGGCAGATCACTTTGGCGATAGCGGAAATTCATGTCATCCGACTTTAACACGATCTGCGTGCCATTTCGCAGCACAACATTGGCTTCGACGAAGTGATCAGCAACGTAAGACCCATAGCAACCCGCGTTCATACGAACCGCACCACCAATGGCCCCCGGTATTGTTCTGAGAAACGTCAGATCCAATCCGGCTTCGGCGGCTCGTTTCGCGACCTGCGCATCCAAAGCCCCGGCACCTGCGGTCACGAGATCGTCGTCGATAGACATATCCGCAAAAGCGCGTCCCAAGCGGATCACGACAGCACGAACGCCGCCGTCACGCACGATCAAATTTGACCCCACGCCCATTGGGAAAATGTCCACGTCCAAGGGCAGTGCAGACAATACATCGCTTAGGTCATCAATGTCTTTTGGAAGAAACAGCCAATCCGCCGGGCCACCTGCACGCAACCACGTCAATCCCGAAAGGTCGTAATCCGCCGTAAGACGCCCGCGTATATTGATGTGATCCGCCCATGTCATAGTGTTTGGGCTAGCATTCCAAAAGCGCCGAGACCAGCGCATTCAAAGTCAGATCGCGCGCTTCCTTCGAAGCACCCAGCGGAACACCATTCCAACCGGCCATGCAATGAAAACGGCACCAGCAACACTCGGCGCAATTGCAATCACCATGTCTTTCAATTGTACGGCGTCACCTGCACCAAGAAAAACGATGTAAGCCGCCGCAATCCCCAATCCCGCCGCCATAAAGAGAGCCGGAACAAAGGACGGTACAAAAATCATCAATGCCCAACCGGCCATGATGAGATACAAAAGTTTCGTTTCGAGCGACATTTTTCCCTAGCCTTTCGTTTCGGCGCGCCCGAACGTCTGAGCCCGGAACCAGCGAAGAAGGTAGACGACAGGCCAACGCAAGATCGACATTGCGGCGACGGTGAAGATTAACCCAAACACCCACCCGTCGGCCACGAACACCCAAACCAAAAGAGGCAGGCCAAAGGTCATCAATACATAGGCTGATGGCCAATGCTTGTGCTTGGATGGGAACATGCCAATGAAATTGGCCAGAACGCACCATGCACAGGCCAGAAGAACCGATGCGCTCATGACGGCACCTCAGGGGCTTCACCGCGGGCGCGACGGAAAAAGTAGATCAATGGATTGCGGAACATGGACATGAAGCCAAGCAATCCAGCCGCAAAAATCCAAGCCCCGTGATCCCAAGCGATCCAGCTGAGCAACAAAGGAGCTGCGATCAAAAGCGCAATGCCGGGCGGAAACTGACGACGCATCGGTAAAAAGGCGACGAAGGTTGCAAGCAAAACCCAAAGGCATCCGGTGATCAGTGAAAGGCTCATGACACCGGAATAATCAGAAAATCCGGCAGGATTGGGGCAATCATCCGCTTAAAATAGCGAGAGCTGGTCGCCTTTTCGCACCGGGCAGCGAAACTGAGACACATCCAAACGTGGCAGATCAATATCCAGACCTAACCGGTTGGTTGAAATCGAAAAACGGTGGGAAATTAGATCGGCAAACGCCCCTTCGCCTGTCATCCGTTTGCCGAATTCAGCATCGTAATCTTTACCTCCGTGAAGATCGCGCACACGACCCATGATCCGGGCCGCGCGCTCCGGAAAGATTTCGGTGACCCATTCTCGGAACAAAGGCGCGACCTCAAGCGGTAAGCGTAGCATGATCCATGACGCAGTTGTCGCTCCTGCCTCGGCACCGCGTGTCAAGATTGCCTCAAGCTCGTGATCGGTCAGCGCCGGCACCACGGGCGACACCATGACACGCACCGGACATCCAGCGGCAGCAAGGGCACGAATGGTGCGCATTCGACGCTCAGGCGAAGGCACACGGGGTTCCATTTTCCGCGACACATCTGCATCCAGCGTCGTGACGGTAATGCCAACGCGCGCCAGCCCCATGCGACCCATTTCACCCAGAATATCTGCGTCCCGTTCGATCAGTGTGCCTTTGGTCACCACACAAACCGGATGGCGGTACTCGTAAAGAACTTCGAGCAGACGCCGCATGATTTTTTGATCCTTTTCAATAGGCTGATAGGGATCTGTGTTGGTGCCAATCGCAATCGGACCGACCTTGTAAGACTTCGCGCGTAGCTCGCGTTCTAAAACTTCGGGCGCCTCGGGCCGGGCGATCAATTTGGTTTCAAAGTCCAAACCCGGCGACAGCCCTAAATACGCATGGGTCGGGCGCGCAAAGCAGTAGATGCAGCCATGTTCACAGCCGCGGTAAGGATTGATCGAACGGTCAAAGAATACATCCGGCGAGGTATTCCGCGTGATGACAGATCGCGGACGCTCCAACGTGACTTCTGTGCGCAAGGGCGCCAGATCTTCTTCCGCTTCCCACCCGTCATCAACCGCTTCGCGATCCAGCGCATCGAACCGGCTGACCGGGTTCGACACCGCCCCTCTCCCCCTGGGAACGCCCGGAAACAGTGTTTTTCCATTAATCATGGCGAAATACTGAAACAAACAGGGAACAAACTCAAGGTAATTCGAAATCTTGCCGTCTGGTCAACCTTGCCTAAATTTTGTGCTCGCTGCTACATTGGTGTGGGGTCGACTTAACCAGTCGTAGGGGAAT
Source organism: uncultured Paracoccaceae bacterium (assembly GCA_938005545.1). Taxonomy (GTDB): domain Bacteria; phylum Pseudomonadota; class Alphaproteobacteria; order Rhodobacterales; family Rhodobacteraceae; genus CALKXV01. Next base: position 9,741 of record CALKXV010000031.1, on the reverse strand, counting down.
TTATGAAAAAGACGATATGCCTTTTGGCCGCGTGCACAGCAATTCCAGTGAATGCGGGCACCTTCGGAGCGTTCGACGAAGTCTTCGTCTTTGGCGATAGTCTAAGCGATAGCGGAAACCTTGAAATTATCGCACCTTCGGCGGTAGCAGACCCGCCCTACCCGGACGGCCAATTCACAAACGGCGATACTTGGGCCACGCAATTGGGTCTGACGCCCAGCTTGCTAGGCGGAACAAACTTCGCATTTGGCGGCGCGCGCGCAGCCGATAACGCCCCAACTGACGCCATTCCTGATCTTTTGGCACAGATCGCTGCATTCACGTCGAGCGTTGGCTCGCTGGGCGCGAACCCACTTGGTGTGATTTGGGTCGGCGGCAATGATTTTCTTGATTTCTCCGAGATCGTCGAGCCAACGGACGAACAATTCGCCGGCTTCGTCGGCGGTGTTGCGGGAACCATAGGCACGGGCGTTCAGCAACTTGTTGCTGCGGGCGTGTCAGACGTGGTGGTGTTTGGTCAACCCAGCTTTGGAACACTTCCTCAGTTTGACGGTGACACAGATGGTGCGGCGGCAGCAAATGGCGCGTCGTTCTTCCTGAATGCTGCGATTGAAGCAACGACCGCTGGGTTGGATGCCGCCCTGCCAGATGCTGGCGTCTCGTTCTTCGATCTTGACGGGGTTCTACAAGGGGTGTTGGCCGATCTTCCAGACGAAACGCAGCAGTTACAATGCCTTGAGGCACTTGGTGTTGAAGGATGTTTGGCCAATCCAGATAATTTCCTTTTCTTCGACGCCATCCATCCCGTCGAAGGCGTCCACACGATTTTGGCAGACGCCTTCTCAGATGAGTTTCTGCAACCAGTGCCTTTGCCGGCTGGTGGAGCCCTGCTTTTGACCGGCCTAGCCGGGTTCGGTGTGTGGGCCAGACGCCGCAAGTCGCTGGCGTAAACCTTTAAGTCGCAAATTGGCGTTCAAATAGCGCGGGTTTCCTTCTAAATCGAGGAAACCCGCGCTAACTTTTAGGAATGTGGTCATGTCGGAAGACGAACCAGAGATCATCTTAAGCGAGCTTGATGACGAAGAGCTAACGCTTCAGATGCATGACGACCTCTATGACGGTATGAAAGAGGAAATCGAAGAAGGCACCAACATCCTTTTGGGCCGCGGTTGGGAGCCTTACCGCGTCTTGACCGAGGCTTTGGTGGGCGGCATGAAGATCGTCGGCGATGACTTCCGCGATGGTATTTTATTCGTTCCCGAAGTTCTTTTGGCCGCAAATGCCATGAAATCGGGCATGAAGATCCTAAAACCCCTTCTGGCCGAAACAGGTGCGCCGCGCATGGGTAAGATGGTGATCGGCACAGTCAAGGGTGACATCCACGACATCGGCAAGAACCTTGTGTCGATGATGATGGAAGGTGCTGGCTTTGAAGTTGTTGATCTTGGCATCAACAACCCGGTCGAAGACTACCTTGCCGCATTGGTCAAAGAAGACGCCGATATCCTTGGTATGTCAGCACTTTTGACCACAACGATGCCCTATATGAAAGTTGTGATCGACACGATGGTCGAACAAGGCATTCGTGATGACTATGTTATTCTTGTGGGCGGTGCGCCGTTGAACGAAGAATTTGGCAAAGCCATTGGTGCCGACGCCTATTGCCGAGACGCTGCAGTTGCCGTCGAAACGGCCAAGGAGTTTATGGCGCGCAAACATAATCAAATGGCCGCTGGCTGATTTTGATCGGCGCGCAGAAAGGTCCAAGATTTCTGCAAAGACACATACACCTGACGACGACGCGCTGACGACGACAGGATTGGCCCCATCCGGGAACGGGCGAATACTCGTTCTTGGTTGCGGGGCGTTGGCGCGTGAAATTTTGGCTTTGACGATTGCGTTCGATCACATCGACGTCCAGTGTTTACCAGCAATCCTCCACAATCATCCTGAGCGTATTGTACCGGCGGTGCGCGCAGCTCTTGCCAAGGCTGGCACTTACGATCAGACATTTTTGGTTTACGCAGATTGCGGAACAGGTGGGCAGCTAGCGGAATTGGCCAAAGACCTGAACATAGAAATGATGCCGGGGCCTCATTGCTATGCGTTTTATCAAGGAACAGATGATTTCCTTAGCCGCACGGATGAGGAATTTACGTCATTCTATTTGACCGATTTTCTGGTCCGTCAATTTGACGCTTTCGTTTGGAAACCACTTGGCCTTGATCGGCACCCGGAATTGCGCAACAGCTATTTTGGCCATTACGAAACCTTGGTTTATCAAGCGCAAATCGACGATCCTGTTCTTTTGGAAAAGGCACGCGAATGCGCAGATCGTTTGGGGTTGGCTTTTGAGCATCGCATAACGGGGTACGGCGATCTTGCAACCGAATTGAAAAGGTTTTCGGCGAAACACTGATCGAAACATTCGGGAGGCGAACTGGCCGCCCCCCGATTTATCGAGACCGTTAAGCCTCATCGACACTCGTCAGGCCTGATTGCTCAAGCAATCCAGCAAGTGCGGCACCCAAGAACGGCGCAACAATAAAGAGCCACAGATCAGCCAAAGCATCACCGCCCGCAAAAAGTGCAGGTCCGATCGAACGTGCTGGATTGACCGAAACGCCGGTGATGTTGATGCCAACCAAATGGATCGCCACCAAAGTAAGGCCAATTGCCAGCCCGGCAAATGCCCCTGCTCCGCCAACAGATCGCGTCGCACCCAGAATTACGGTGACGAACAGAAAGGTCGCCAAAAGCTCAAACAGGAAGGCCGAAACCATGTTGTATTCGCCAAGATAGCCCGCGCCATATCCATTTTGGCCCAAGCCATTTTCGGCAACGCTGTAGTCTGCTGTCCCGGAGGCAATGATGTAAATTGCGAAAGTTGCCAGGCACGCGCCCAAAACCTGAGCGGCAGAATACCTAATGAATTCACCAGACGTCATACGCCCTGAAATCATCACGCCCAACGAGACTGCTGGGTTCAAATGCGCGCCAGATACTGAACCAATCGCATATGCTGCAGCGACGATTGCCAATCCGAATGCGAATGAAATTCCCATCATTCCAATTTCCGCACCCATAAAGACAGCAGCTCCACACCCGAAAAAGACAAGAATGAACGTGCCAAGACATTCGGTCATCATTTTCTGCGCCATTTCTTTTCCCTCCAATAAAAATGGAGGCCTATTGGCCCCCTGAAGGTTTTCTATCACTGGGTATGGGTTAACGTAGGGGGAAATTACCCTCCTGCGTCTCACAGGGTATTTACGACATTGCGTCTTCCGGTAATTCTTCTTCGGATCCGTCAGTTTCTTCGTGGACGATTTCGATCTTTAACCGGGCCGCAAACGCCCCAAGCGTCCCAAGAATCGCCAAAACCGGCGCTGCCAAAACCACCGCTCCCCCGGCAATTGCGCCATAGGTTAATGGGATTTCCAAGGCAATGTCGCCGTCAGGCTCGACAACACGGATACGTTTTACTTTGTTGTCTGACGCCAGTTGTTTCACCCGCGCCAAAAGCTCTTCACTGGCGACTTCGATCTCTTCGATCCAAGTCCGGCTTTTCTTGCCATCATTTGAATTTTCAGTGCTCATTGATCCCTCTCACATAAGTTAACATGATTTACATATGCGAAGGGACTCAGATGATTTCAAGCCCAGTCTTATCCGATTAGAGGCGACCAATTGCCGTTTTCTTCGTCATAATGCGACTTCAAGCGGGTCAAAGCGATGCGCAGCACAATCTTTCCTGATCGCGCAGACCATCCCATTTTCTCTTCTACGGATTCCATGCCTTCCAAAAAGCAGCAGCACCGCAGGACTACATCGCCAAGACCTGATCCAAGATCGCTCAAAGCGGAAGAAACCCGTTCCCGCGCAGGCTCAGAACCGCCGCTTTCACCACCGCCCGCAAGATCGCCGGGCGCGCCGCTGGCCAGAAAATTCTCCCAGTTCTGTTTGATCCAGGGGCCCATTTGAGCAAGCTCAAAATCCTCGCGTAGCCTTTCGCCAGCGGCAACCAAATCCGGTTGTAGAAATGGTTTTCCATCGCGATCTTTGCGTCGCGCCAAAGCCGAAAGCGGGCTTTCGGCGGCATTATAACGAATGCCGCGACGTTTATTCGTTTCCGTTGAGCCATTTCGCTTGGCCCAATCGCGGTGCTGCTGAGAAAACGGATCAGCCGCTTCCCCCATACCAACACGGATGGCTTCTTCTTCAGCTAGCATGTGTTTCAAAGCCATGCGCCCCGATGGTGTGATCCGGTATCGCGTAACTCGACCTTCGCTCGTGACAGCGATCCAGTCTTTCAAAGCCATCGCCTCGGCGAAGGGGCGTTCAACAACCGCAGTCTTTAAAGTCCTGCCATCCGGTGTTTCGCGTGCCACGACGGCGTTGTCCATATCGTTCGCGATAGCCAAGCAAGCACCGCTTTCATTCAGACGTCGCAAAATTCGGGCTGCTACCATTTTCAGTTGTGTATCGTCAGGTAGATCATTTTGTTTTACTGCCGCGCTCATCGTCAATTTCTGGGCTCCTCGAATTTCAAATATATTTGGCTGCAAAGCGCCATTTGCGTCCCCCAACCGGCGCAATGCCAAGTCCACCAATGGATCGTCTCGGCGTTGTTCATATTTGCGCACCATCCGAAGTATGGTCGACGCATGGCACCCCGCTTCACGAGCTAGCGACCGGATCGAGCGGCCATATTCTACATGTTCAAGATAAGTCAAAGCCGTACTGGGAACCCAGTCGGGAACCCCGCGGTCGCCATTCAATTCTGTTGCCATCAACTTCCCACAGTTCGCATTTCCCACCAAATTCCAACATGTGTAAAATTCAACTTTTGATAGTATTGGTTACGACAAAGTTAACGTGGCGGGTCTCCCCTGATGATTAACGAACTGTGTAAATAAAGGGAAATGCAGCCGAACGCTCCGGCACAGAATAATGCAACACACTCATAGGTTGTATATCGTCGTTTTGGAAATTAACCCAGGAGCCTCCGAAATGACCGACCCCCAGACACTCATGTCGTCTTTGCGCCGCCCTCGCCTTTTGGTCCGCGCTGCCCGTCTGGGGCTATCGGACTATAATCGGAGCCGCTCGCTGCGCAGGCTGTTTCCCGGCGAACCAACACCGGGGCCGGGTCAGGCATTTTTCACATTGGCCGAGCGTGAAAGCTCGTTGGATCAAAGCCGCAGAAATGGCGAAGCGGCCTATTCGGCTGCCCGCCATGTTGAGTTGTTGGTGGCCCTGATTGACGAAGCCCGTCTGGCTGAGATCCGTTTGCCAAAAGCCGCGTAACGATTAGCCAAATGCCTTGGGAGCAATTTCTTTTTTCGCAGTGATATAGGCGTCTAGGGCCGCTAACTTGTCTGGATCGATACCCGGTTGCTGGTAATCGGCCAACAGCTTGGCCACCCTTGCACTGGCCAAAGCTTCCGTGTCGCGTGCGCCCTCATCAGACCAAGTTTCGAACGGCTTGTAGTCCAGAAGTTCGCTTCGCCAGAACGCCGATTTGAAGTTGGCCTGGGTGTGCGCGCACCCAAGATAGTGCCCGCCCGGTCCAACTTCGCGGATGGCATCCAACGCTTGCGCATCTTCGGACATGTCCACGCCTTTGGCCAAATGATGCAACGTGCCAAGTTGATCAGCATCCATCACGAATTTCTCAAAGCTGGCGACCAACCCACCTTCCAGCCATCCGGCCGCGTGAAGCATAAAGTTCACGCCGGATAAAAGACCAATGTTCAGGCTGTTAGACGTTTCATACGCCGCTTGCGCATCGGGCAGTTTCGATCCACAGAACGCACCAGCCGACCGGTACGGCAAACCCAAGCGTCGTGCCAATTGCCCCATGCCCAGCGTCACATGCGCGGCTTCGGGAGTGCCAAAAGTCGGGGCCCCGGAATTCATGTCAATCGACGTCACAAAGGTTCCCGCAATGACAGGCGCGCCAGCGCGGACAAGCTGGCTATAGGCGACACCCGCCAGAACTTCGGCCAAGGCCTGTGTCAAAGTCCCGACAACGGACACCGGCGACATTGCCCCGCCGACAATGAATGGTGAGATAATCGCTGCTTGATTCGCCTTTGCGTAGACTTCCAGCGCCCCCATCATCGTGGCGTCAAACGTCAGTGGCGAGTTGATGTTGATCAAAGATGTCATGACCGTGTTTGTGGCGGTGAATTCTTTTCCGAACAGGATTTCGCACATCTCGACCGAATCCGTTGCCCGCGAAGGTTCGGTCACAGACCCCATGAAGGGCTTGTCCGACAACGTCATATGCGCATGAAGCATGTCCAAATGACGCACGTTCACGGGCACATCCGTCGGTTCGCAAACTGTGCCACCCGAATGGTGCAGCCACTTGGACATATATCCAAGCCGAACAAAATTCCGGAAATCTTCGATGGTGGCGTAGCGCCGCCCGCCTGCTACATCCCGCACAAACGGTGGTCCGTAGACCGGAGCAAGCACCAGATTGTTGCCACCCACAACGACGTTTCGATCCGGGTTACGGGCATGTTGAGTGTAACTGGACGGCGCCGTCTTACATAAGCTTCGAGCCAGACCTTTGGGTATACGTACCCGCTCGCCATCCGTTGTCGCACCCGCTTCGCGCCAAAGCTCCAATGCCTTCGGGTTGTCAGAGAAAACCACGCCAATCTCTTCAAGAACAGTCTCGGCATTTGCCTCGATGATCTCAAGCGCCTCTTCATTCAAGATTTCGAACTTCGGCACCTTGCGTTCAATGTACATCGCAGCCTCGATGCGAACCGCAGTCCGTTCCGCCCGCCTCGCAGCACCGCCGCCACCACGTCCCCGCCTGGGATTGCCGTCAGCCATAAAACCCACTCCAAATGGTTTTCCAGCCTATGAAACTACACCAAAGTCGCGTCTGGATTGGGCGATATGCGTCAGTTCCGACCCGTTTCCGACATGATCCGTAAGACGACAAAGGTTTGCTTCAAGGCGGATTTATCCTTGATCGAAACGGTCATAACACCATCACCGAACTGAAACGTCCAAGCATCGTAAAAATCCGGATGATTTACGCCAACATCTTGTTCAGCGCTTTTAAGGCCCGGACAGGTGCTAAGATTTCCCACCATCTGATCGTACAAATCCCGCGAGACATCCGTGGCAAGACCAAACGAAAACCGACACGACCGGTCTTCTTCGTCGCAGATAACTGCATCTGCCAGTGCCGCAGCGCTCTCAGAATATTTGGGAAGCTGACCGCTGCCGTCGCCCAGACAGTCGCTGGCCCAAATTGGGGTGCCGGTCAGGATCAACGCAGTACTTGCAACCAAGTGTCGGTTCATATCCAAACTCTAGGGTATCTCCGATAGAAATGATACGGCACTCAGGCTCTCGACATCCCTGGCGCACAGACTTATTCCGTCCTCATGACAGATGCCGCCCACGACCGCCTTCTTATCATAGACTTCGGCAGCCAAGTGACCCAGCTGATCGCCCGGCGCTTGCGGGAGTTGAATGTCTATTGTGAAATTCACCCCTATCAGAACGTGACGGATGATTTCCTTGCTGAATTCACACCGAAAGCGGTGATCTTTTCAGGCGGGCCAGCCAGTGTCGTCCACGCCGATAGTCCTCGACCGCCCATGGGCGTCTACGATCTTGGCGTTCCGATTCTTGGCATCTGCTATGGCCAACAAGTTATGATGCAAATGCTGGGCGGTCTTGTTGAAGGCGGTAAAATTTCCGGTGGTGGTGGAACTGCTGAATTCGGTCGTGCCTATGTCGAACCACAAAACGCCCTGCCCTTGTTGAATGGCTGGTTCGACAAAGGCCCCGAACAAGTCTGGATGAGCCACGGTGATCATGTATCGCGTCTTGCGCCCGGCTTCGAAGTCTTCGGCACATCGCCCAATGCGCCCTATGCGATCACAGCAAACCAAACTCGCAATTTCTACGCTGTGCAGTTTCACCCAGAAGTCCACCACACGCCAAAGGGTGCGACATTGTACGAAAATTTTGTCCGCCTCGCCGGTTTCAAAGGCGATTGGACGATGGGCGCCTACCGCGAACAGGCAATCGCAAAAATCCGCGAAACGGTCGGCGACAAAAAAGTCATCTGCGCGCTTTCCGGTGGTGTCGACAGTTCAGTTGCGGCCGTTCTGATCCATGAAGCGATTGGCGACCAGCTTACATGTGTATTCGTTGATCACGGCTTGCTTCGCCAAGGCGAGGCAGACGAAGTCACGGCCATGTTCCGCGACAATTACAACATTCCCCTGATTGCGGCGGACGAAAGCGAATTGTTCCTTGGTGAACTCGACGGCCAATCAGATCCCGAAACCAAGCGAAAAATCATCGGCAAACTCTTCATTGATGTCTTTCAGAAATACGCCGGTGAAATCGATGGCGCCGAATTCCTCGCACAAGGAACGCTTTACCCGGACGTCATCGAATCCGTCAGTTTTTCCGGCGGCCCATCGGTCATGATCAAATCCCACCACAACGTCGGCGGTCTTCCTGAGAAAATGGGACTAAAGCTGGTCGAACCCCTGCGCGAACTTTTCAAAGACGAGGTCCGCGCCTTGGGCCGCGAATTGGGCCTGCCCGCCAGCTTTATTGGACGGCATCCCTTTCCTGGCCCTGGTCTTGCCATCCGGTGCCCCGGTGAAATTACCCGCCCAAAACTCGAAATCTTACGCAAGGCCGACGCCGTCTACATCGATCAGATCCGCAAGCACGGGCTTTACGATGAAATTTGGCAAGCTTTCGTCGCAATTCTACCTGTCCGCACAGTCGGCGTTATGGGAGATGGACGCACCTACGATTTTGCCTGCGCCCTACGCGCGGTCACATCCGTCGACGGGATGACCGCGGATTACTATCCATTCACGCACGACTTCCTTGGCGAAACGTCCACACGCATCATCAACGAAGTTCCCGGCATCAACCGTGTGACCTACGACATAACCTCAAAACCACCCGGAACGATTGAGTGGGAATGAATGGGCTGAAAGACCGTCGGACCAGACACAAGTCCTCAGTCCTTGCCCGTTGACACGGTCATCACATCCCGATAATTCGCAGCTTCGACACCTGCCCAGGTGGCGGAATTGGTAGACGCGCTAGCTTCAGGTGCTAGTATTCGCAAGGATGTGGAGGTTCGAGTCCTCTCCTGGGCACCATTTCCCCTCAACATAGATGAACATAACGCCTTAAAAACATAGACCTTTTGTCATGGTTTTGTGTATCATCCTTCTCATAGATGTTCATGGTACCCCACCCGATACCCCACCACTTTGGGGCATGAAATTGGGGTATCAGCTACTGATTTGAGAGGTGATACCCCAATGCCGCTAAATGACCTAAAGATCAGGAAGGCCAAAGCTGCTGAAAAGCCTTATAAAATTTATGATAGCCTCGGCTTATTCGTGCTTGTTCAGCCGAACGGTTCCAAGCTATGGCGGCAAAAATATACGATCGGTGGGAAGGAACGCGTGCTCGCCCACGGCAAGTACCCTGCCATCTCTCTCAAAGCGGCCCGCGACAAACGAGACAAAATTCGAGATCAACTGGCACAAGACACCGATCCAGCTGTGCAACGACGTCTTGTGTTGATTGTCACTGAGAACTGACCCGGTATTTTCACCGAGATTTGACCCACCCTCAGTTATGCGTCGTGGTTTATGACGCGGTCAATGTTTTGGTCTCCCTTTCTGTTTTCTTTGCAGCCTCAGCGCTGGCCTTGAAGCG
>CALKXV010000030.1 GCA_938005545.1 uncultured Paracoccaceae bacterium | reverse complement strand
AAACCGCCAAACTCAATGGCATTGATCCACAGGCATGGCTCGCCGACACTCTCGCCCGCATCCCGGACTACAAAATCAACCGTGTCGATGATCTACTGCCCTGGAAAGCCGTGTCGTAGGGCGGCCAGACCGGACGCTTACTCTTGTATCAACGCTACGAACGAAGAACTCAAAAGTGATAAGCGTGATTTGGCGTTCGCAGACATTGAAACTCTGCAGGAAGATTACCGACTTCAATTTATAGAAGGCTTTTTTTTCGTACACGGATTGCCCCTGCCGGGATTTGCTTGGGGGCTTATTCTGGAAGGCTCATCAACTGATTGGGTTGCATACGAATTGGAAGATGGAGAGGACAGTTCCGAGCATTTCCCTCCAGTTTACGTGCCGTCGGAAGTAGTGGAAGCGCTTAGCGAATGCGGTGTCGCTTGGGGCGGACTATGGGAAAGCGAGTTTCCCGTTATGGAGCGCCCTCAGCCAACTCCAACTCCATTGCCAGAATGGCAGCGGCTTCCGGACAATCCACTGTTGGAGGGTGGCACTAGCTTACTACCGCCAACCCTTGGAGACAATTAGTCAACCGTCCGCTTTGTCCGGAGGCTGTGTGAAAACTCGAAATTCATCCCGCGCCTAAGAAAATTATTCTGGTTGTGACCGTGTGGCATAGCCATGTTAGGACACCGTTCGTGAAAACATTTCTTGCGCGAATTACGTTCTCCCAAATTTCATTGACGGAGAGTTTTCACACAGCCTCTCCGCATAGCGGAACTCCAACGTTGGAAATCAACCCATTCCACTACACCGGCATTAGGGCCCAGTAGTCGAGATCCAAAAGCACTCCGGGGGCGTATTTTCCGTTGTCTGTCTTTAATGTGAATGGGGCTGCTTCGGGTTTATGGGCCACCAACCGAAGGCGGATGGCTCCGACGCCGGGTGCGGTGGTTTCGGCTTTGTCCAGCACTTCGGACCATCCACAGATCGTGTCGCCTGCGAACAAAGGGCTGGTGTGGCTACCGCCGTTCAACCCGACAATCATTTGGGCGTTGGCCAGCCCATTGAACGACAGGGCGCGCGCCATGGAGATCACGTGGCCGCCGTAGATCAAACGTTTGCCGTCGTCGCGGTTGGTGGCATCAAAGTGTACTTTGGCGGTGTTTTGCCACAGACGCGTGGCCATCATGTGTTCGGCTTCTTCCACTGTGACGCGGTCAACGTGGTCGATGGTTTCGCCGATGGTGTAATCGCCCAAGCGGTGAGGTTCGCCAGCGAGCGCAAAGTCGTAGTCTGCAAAACTCAGGCCCTTTGGGATCACCAGTTGATCGGGCGTCAAAGCGGGTGCCAAGTCAGGGATCACCGTTTCGGGTACCGGGGCGTCAGCGTCGCGTTTGCGCACCATGACCCAGCGCACGTATTCCAAAACGGCATCGCCTTTGCCGTTCTGTCCTGTCGTGCGCACCCAGACGACGCCGGTTTTACCGTTGGAGTTCTGTTTGACCCCAATCACTTCGGAAGACGCCGTGATCGTGTCGCCGGGATAGACCGGTTTCAGCCAGCGTCCTTCGGCATAGCCCAGATTGGCCACCGCATTGAGCGAGACATCGGGAACCGTTTTACCAAAGACCGTGTGGAAGGTGATCATATCGTCGAAGGGGTCGGCCAGACCGCAACTGCGGGCGAATTCCTCGGACGAATAGATCGCGTGGCGCGCGGGATAAAGTGCGTGATAGAGTGCCTTTTCGCCACCCCGCAACGTGCGCGGAACGCCGTGATGCAGAGTTTCGCCGACGGTATAGTCTTCGAAGAACTTGCCCAAATTGGTTTTCATGTCACGACCCGAACGGCGAATAGCCAAGCCAGCCGTGGACACCGGCGACCACCGCAAAGACAACGACAGTTGCGACCGCTGCTTTGATTTCTTTGTCGCGTGGATAATCCGTTTTGGGTTCAGGACGCTCGGTCACACGGTTTAGAATAATCACCTGCCAGATAGCCCAGCCCAACAATCCGCCGAACAAAACGAACGACGCGAGATCGCCATTCACCAATAGATGCGCGATGCACCACAGTTTGAACGCCGTCAGCTGCGGATTGCGCACCTTTGAGGTGATCCACGTCTTTGCACCGCTCGCTGCAAAAAGATAGATCGCCAAGAGCATCAGAAGGTTATTGATCCCGACAAGTGCGCCGCTGCGCCCCCACCAGACTGGTCCGCCTGCCGCTTTGTAGCCAACGATCATCAAGATAATCGATCCTACGATCAAAGCCGCAAACAAACCTTTCGAGCTTTCTCCTAGCTCGTTGGTGACTTCGGCCCGGCGTTCCGGTGCCAACCGCTTGAACACATGCGCAAAGGTCCAGAAGAACAGTCCAAGGATTAACAAGATCATTTCGCGTCCCTTTCATGGATGGCTTGGGCCTTAGATAGCACAGCGCGCGCCGTCTCGACATGAAGGTTTTCGACGATCTTGCCATCAACGACGCCAACTGCCTCGCCGCGCGCAATGGCAGTATCATAGGCCTCGATTTGCCGCTTAGACAAATCGATCAGATCTGCGGATGGTGCGAAGGTTGCATTTGCGATGTCGATTTGAGCCGGGTGGATCAGGGTTTTGCCGTCCATTCCAAGGGCGCGACCCTGTTCGCATTCGAACCGCAAACCGTCCTCGTCCTTAAAGGCGTTGAAAACTCCGTCGACACAGGCAATTCCGGCCGCGCGTGCCGCCATGAGCGTTGTTTGTAGGGCCGCCATCATCGCCGCACGGTCGCCGCCGGTGGCGCAACCAATGTCTTTTGCCAGATCGTTTGTACCAAGGATAAATCCTTTGACAGCCGGATGATCGGCAATAGCGAGCGCGTTCAGAACGCCGCGCGGCGTTTCAATCATGCACCAGACCGACATGTTCGGCGCGTATGTGTATAGTGCGTCAATGTCTTCGGCGCTTTCGACTTTGGGTAAAAGAACCGCGTCGCAGTCCATGGCCACAACGGCGCGCGCATCGTCAGCGCCCCAAGTTGTGTCCAAGCCGTTAATGCGGACCAAGCGGTGACGATGGCCGTATCCGCCTGTGCCAAGCTCCTGAGCCAGTGTAACGCGGGCGGCGGGTTTTTCGTCAGGCGCAACTGCGTCTTCCAAATCAAAGATGACGGCGTCCACCGCAAGAGTGCGTGCCTTGTCCAACGCGCGCGTTTTTGATCCCGGAATGTAGAGAACTGACCGGAACAACGTCTCTGACAGGGCCATTTTCACCTCAAGCACAAAATTTGCGCGACCCTGCACAAAGTGTCTTGCCTGCGCAACCCGCAAGACCTGCGACAGAGAATCCCCTTCTATCAGGGCCTTGCAAATTTTTAGGATGATCGTTCGGGCCGTTAACCACATATTCTTGTTATGTTCTCACCTTGGGTCAATGGAGTTCTGAAAATCGGGACTCGCAGCCAAGGAGGTAAATTGCCTCCGGAAAGGTCTGAGATGAAACTCAAGCTAGCCGTCCTTGCACTCGCCGCAGCCGCGATTTTTCCGACGGCATCCCTGGCTCAGGGTCAGAATTGCAGTAACCGAGACCAGGTCGTCGAACGTCTGTCCGAGAAATATGGCGAAAGCCGCCAGTCGATTGGCATGGCGCCAAAGGGGCGGGTTGTCGAAGTTTACGCATCGCTGGAAACCGGCACATGGACAATCACGGTCACGTCGCCGAACGGCATCACTTGCCTGGTCGCCAGCGGTCAATCGTTCGAGAATCTGGAAGAACCGATCGAACCTGCCGGCATCCGCAGCTAATCGTTAGATTGCTGCTCGGCTATAACCGGGTGGATTGAAACCCCTGTGAAGCTATTATTTTTACGGGGTTTTACAGATTGGTTCGCGTGATAAGCTTCTCTACTGATCTCGCAATGGGCTCGCGAGGGACTGATAATACACACTGGAAATAGCCGTCTATTGGCGTTTGCGGGCCGATCTGAACGGAACGGCTCTTATATCAGATCGGACATTTAACCGGCGAATAGCCGTTAAAGGTGCCTGTCAAAAGCGGGTGCGGATCAATGCCAGGCGGTGCGAACCGGCCTTTCAGCGATCTCATCCGCCAATTTTGAGGTCAACACGCAATCTCACAATATCTCCTTTTAATGGCCTTTCTCTTGAAAGCATCGCTGACCTTGGCTAGGGACCGCCTCAACCAGCTTTCGTAGAAACGGATCGGAGATCTTCATGGCCAGACCCAAAATCGCACTTATTGGTGCAGGGCAAATCGGCGGAACACTTGCGCATCTTACCGCTTTAAAAGAATTGGGCGACGTCGTCCTGTTCGATATTGCGGATGGAACACCACACGGCAAAGCCCTGGACATTGCCGAAGCAGGCCCGTCTGAAGGGTTTGACGCCGCAATGAAAGGCACGACCGATTACGCCGATATCGCCGGCGCGGACGTTTGCATTGTAACCGCTGGGGTGCCCAGAAAGCCCGGCATGAGCCGCGACGATCTTTTGGGCATCAACCTTAAAGTCATGAAATCGGTCGGCGAAGGCATCAAAGCCCACGCCCCGAACGCCTTTGTCATCTGCATCACCAACCCACTGGACGCGATGGTTTGGGCACTGCGCGAATATTCAGGCTTGCCCCGTAACATGGTGTGCGGCATGGCCGGTGTTCTGGACAGCGCGCGCTTCCGCCACTTCCTCAGCCTTGAGTTTGAGGTTTCGATGAAAGACGTCACCGCTTTCGTTCTTGGCGGACATGGCGATACGATGGTTCCGCTGGTTCGGTATTCGACCGTGGCTGGCATCCCGCTGCCTGATTTGGTGGATATGGGATGGACAACTCAGGAAAAGCTCGACGCAATTGTGCAGCGCACCCGCGATGGTGGTGCTGAAATCGTTGGACTTTTGGGTAATGGTTCGGCCTTTTATGCCCCTGCCACCAGTGCGATTGAGATGGCCGAAGCCTTTTTGAAGGACCAAAAGCGTGTCCTCCCCGCTGCGGCATATGTTGATGGCGCGCTTGGTCTGAAGAACATGTATGTTGGCGTCCCAACAGTGATCGGCGCGGGCGGCATTGAAAAAGTCGTTGATATCAAGATGTCGAAAGACGAACAGGCCATGTTCGACAAATCTGTCGATGCGGTCAAAGGTCTTGTTGCGGCTTGTCAGGCCATCGACGGCGGGTTGAGCTAAACCTTAAACACCATATTTTGGCCAAGTGCGGCTTTCAATGTGCGCGCTTGGCCCACCCAATTCCTGTAAGCCCCTATTTAACCGCTTGTTGACCAATTCTGGTCCGAACGGCTTTGCCACCTCGGCACACCAACTCACCATGAAGAATCACGTCGCCAGCTTTCGGTGCACATTTGTGATCACACAATTTTTCATGTGATCACAAATGTAACTTTTTTGGCTAAAATTCTTCATAAACACATGACTAGCATTTCTTTATTCACTTTTTTGGTGTCAACCGGCTCAAAGGTGCAAGCATCAGGAGGCCCTAGTGAACATCCACGAGTATCAGGCAAAAGGATTGCTGCGCGATCATGGTGCGCCGGTTGCGGACGGGCGCGTTGTCCTTCGTGCCGAGGAAGCCAAGACCGCCGCAGGCGCAATGGACGGGCCTGTTTGGGTCATCAAAGCGCAAATTCACGCAGGCGGACGCGGCAAAGGCACCTTTAAGGAGGCCGACGCGGGCGAGCAGGGTGGTGTGCGAATCACAAAGTCGGTGGAAGAAGCCGCCGCAGAAGCCAAACGCATGTTGGGTCGCACTCTGGTCACCAAACAGACCGGCGACGCGGGCAAGCAAGTCAACCGCATCTATATCGAAGACGGCTCTGGCATCGAAACCGAGATGTATCTGGCCATACTGGTGGATCGCGCGACAAGCCGCATCAGCTTCGTTGCCTCGACCGAAGGCGGCATGGACATCGAAGAGGTGGCCGAAAGCACGCCCGAGAAAATCCTGTCGTTCAGCGTCGATCCGGCCACGGGCTATCAAGCGTTTCACGGTCGTCGCATTGCGTTTGCTTTGGGGTTGAGCGGTGCGCAGGTCAAGCAATGCGTCAAATTGATGGGTCAGCTTTATGATCTGTTCGTGTCCAAGGACATGGAGATGTTGGAGATCAACCCGTTGATCGTCGACAACAAAGGCGATCTGAAGTGCCTTGATGCCAAAATGGGCTTCGATTCCAACGCGCTGTACCGCCATCCCGATATCATGGAATTGCGCGACACCACAGAGGAAGACCCCAAGGAACTTGAGGCCTCGAAATACGATTTGAATTACATCGCGCTGGACGGTGAAATCGGCTGCATGGTCAATGGTGCTGGCCTAGCCATGGCGACGATGGACATCATCAAGCTTTACGGCGCTGAACCGGCCAACTTTCTGGACGTCGGCGGCGGTGCCACGAAGGAAAAGGTGACCGAGGCGTTCAAGATCATCACCTCTGATCCACAGGTCAAAGGCATCTTGGTCAATATCTTCGGCGGCATTATGCGCTGTGATGTGATTGCGGAAGGTGTGGTTGCGGCTGTGAAAGAGGTTGGCCTTCAAGTGCCTTTGGTTGTACGTTTGGAAGGCACCAATGTCGAAGAAGGCAAACGCATCATCAACGAAAGCGATGTCGATGTGATAGCGGCCGATGACCTGAAAGATGGGGCCGAGAAGATCGTGAAGGCTGTTAAAGGCTGATGTTTCGCGTCACCAAACTGGCGGTCTTGGCATTTACCCTTGCCGTGTTTTCACTCGGTGTCGCTCAGGCGGCAGATCAAAAACATCTGAAACGCGCTGCGGAAATTGCCGCAATTTGCGCGAAATTTATGCCTGACAGCCAAGCAACTGCAGCGGCATTGATAGAGGCAGGTTTCCGTTCCGAGGGCACTCAACTTCCCTGGAGGATATTTTCGCTTGATGGGCGACGCATCATCGCAGGCGTTTCCATTACAAGCGCGCGCCGAGATGGGTGCCTTGTTAGCGTTAGCAAAATGACTCCAAAAGAGGCGCGCGAGCTGATCCAGCCATGGTTGGATTTGACCAATGCTAAGGGGATAAAATCCAAAAGGGGCACAACCGCTTGGATCGGAGAATTCAAGGGCGGTCCGGTAAGGCTCGGGGTTGTCGACAAGGTGAACTTTCGCATCATGCGCGGCGCGGCAATTATGGCGATAGAAGAATGACTGCGGATCACATCAGTCGTTCGGTTTTACCTTCGCTTGCCGTGTGTGCGTTTGTATTTTTGGGTGGCCCAAGCGAGGCTCGTTCGCCCGCCACCGACGCTCGTGCTGGCATTCAGGGTTTTGTCGAGAATTGCTTCTCGCCGCGCATGACGGCCGCAATAGCAGCTGAGGCGCTTAACTTCGCCAATGTCCGCCACGACTTTTACGACCTTGATCCTTTCACGGATGCTGCACCTTCGCCTGTAACTGCGCGGCCAGCGACCCCCGGAACGGATCGGCGCTGCGAAGTCGCATTCGATGGAGATTTCACAGCGGATGCGGGAAAGGCCATCGTGAACCGTTTGGAACGGATCGGGATCACAAGGGTCACAGACCTACCCGCAAATCACGAAGCCTTGCGCACCAGCACCACCACGCTTTTGGCAGCACGCCGTCTGAACCCCCGAAAAATCGCCGTTGTGCATGTGGGCACCCGCCCCGGCCCCAACGGTATTGAAGAAACTTTTATGTACGTCGAACGCCTGCGTTTGTCCCAATAAGGAGCCACCATGTCGGTCCTCATCAACAAAAACACCAAAGTCATCTGCCAGGGTTTCACAGGCAGTCAGGGCACGTTTCACAGCGAACAAGCCATTGACTATGGCACGAAAATGGTTGGCGGTGTAACGCCGGGCAAAGGCGGGCAAGAACATCTTGGACTGCCGGTGTTCAACTCGGTGCACGAAGCGAAACATGTCACTGGTGCGAACGCGACGGCGATCTATGTACCGCCGCCTTTTGCAGCTGACAGCATTCTTGAAGCCATCGATGCAGGCATGGAAGTGATCGTTGCGATCACCGAAGGCATCCCGGTTCTGGACATGATGCGGGTGAAACGCGCGTTGGAAGACAGCACATCATTGTTGATCGGCCCAAATTGTCCGGGCGTCATTACGCCAGATGAATGCAAGATCGGCATTATGCCGGGCCACATCCACAAAAAGGGCTCGGTTGGCGTTGTATCGCGGTCGGGCACTTTGACCTACGAGGCGGTGAAACAGACATCCGACGTGGGCCTTGGCCAATCCACTTGCGTGGGTATCGGTGGCGACCCGATCAAGGGGACCGAACATTTGGACGTGCTGGAATGGTTCCTCGGTGACGACGAAACGCAATCGATCATCATGATCGGCGAAATCGGCGGGGCAGCCGAAGAAGAAGCCGCGCAGTTCCTGAAAGACGAAGCGAAAAAGGGCCGCTCCAAGCCCGTCGCCGGTTTCATCGCAGGCCGCACAGCCCCTCCGGGCCGCCGCATGGGCCATGCTGGCGCAATTGTGAGTGGCGGCAAAGGCGGCGCAGATGACAAGATCGAAGCCATGCGCTCGGCCGGAATTGTTGTGGCAGATAGCCCGGCTGGTTTGGGCGAAGCGATGCTGGAGGCGATTGGGTAGTGTTCGATCTACCGCCAAGTATACCTGTAATCTCCGCTTGCGCGGACGCCTTGCACGCTGGTTGGCAAGAAGCTGAAAAATGTCTGTTTGAGAACAACTTCACTTTTGCAGAACACAACCAAAACCTAGAGCAGATCGAACTGGATTACTGGACTACGCTAAACCTTCTTGATGGCCAGTCACTAGAAGAAGCCGTACCTAAAGGTGACACAACAAAAATCTTGGAGAGTGGCACCGAATTAACTAATCTGGATAGCGCATTCCTCTTAGTCGACTTCGATAACCAACGCGATGCTCGTGGCGAGATCCACCGCGTTTACGAGGGCCCCGACGGAGCAGTTGTTCTCCTTGATGATCATGCAAGTTCGTCTCTCACAATTTTTTCTTCATATCATTGGAACGGTTTCGAGAGCGCTTTTCCCGAGCTGGATGAAAATGGTGGTGAAACTGCACAATTGCCAATTGCTAAATTGGCCAGTGCCCCATTCGCAGTACCTGATCACAGCTGGATGAAAGAAATCTACTACCGCATCATCCCTTCCGCTTATCCCGACGAGTCGGTGTGGACAATCATGGCGGTGAATCCAGAAGAATTTCGCAGAGTGACGGGCAAAGAGCCGAGTGTCATTTTCTACGCGGACCTTACAATTACCCGGAAATACTGAGGTAACCCTATGACCGAACAATCCCCCAACGACCAGTTCAAAGCCTCAAGCTTTCTGCAAGGGCACAATGCCGAATATATTGAGCAGCTCTATGCCCGTTATGCCAGCGATCCCAATGCGGTCGATGAGGCGTGGCAGACATTTTTCCGCGAGTTGGGGGATGCAGGCGCCGACGCGCAGGCTGAAGCTGCCGGGCCGTCCTGGGCGCGCGCCGATTGGCCGCCACAGCCGGACGACGAACTGACAGCGGCGCTTGATGGCCAATGGGGCGATCTGGGTGCGGATGCGCAGGCCAAGGCTGGCGACAAAATCGCCGCTAAGGCGACGGACGCTGGTGTCACTCTGTCAGAGGATCAGATCAAACGCGCCGTGCTCGACAGCATCCGCGCGCTGATGATCATTCGTGCTTATCGTATCCGAGGACACTTGGTCGCCGATCTTGATCCCTTGGGTATGCGCGACCAAACCCCGCATCCCGAACTTGACCCCAAGTCTTATGGCTTCACCGAAGCCGACATGGATCGCCCGATCTTTATCGACAATGTTCTGGGTCTTGAAACAGCTACGATGCGGGAAATCATCGCCATCGTGAACCGCACCTATTGCGGCACGTTCGCTCTGCAATACATGCATATCTCGAACCCCGAAGAAGCCAGCTGGCTGAAGGAACGGATCGAAGGTCTGGGCAAGGAAATCGCTTTCACCAAGAACGGTCGGAAGGCCATTCTGAACAAGATGGTCGAGGCCGAGGGTTTCGAAAAATTTCTTCATGTCAAATACATGGGCACCAAACGGTTTGGCCTTGATGGTGGCGAAAGCCTGATCCCCGCGATGGAACAGATCATCAAACGCGGCGGCGCTTTGGGTGTGAAAGACATCATCATCGGCATGCCCCACCGCGGGCGTCTGTCGGTTTTGGCCAATGTGATGAGCAAGCCATATAAGGCGATCTTCAACGAATTCCAGGGCGGCAGCTTCAAGCCCGAAGACGTCGATGGTTCGGGCGATGTAAAATACCACCTTGGTGCGTCGTCGGATCGCGAATTTGACGGCAATACTGTCCACCTTAGCCTGACTGCCAATCCGTCGCATCTGGAAGCAGTGAACCCCGTCGTTCTGGGCAAAGCACGTGCCAAGCAAGATCAAATGAAGGACGAAAGCCGCACCAAAGTTCTGTCGATCCTGCTTCATGGTGATGCGGCTTTTGCCGGGCAAGGCGTCGTCGCGGAATGCTTTGGTCTGTCGGGTCTGAAAGGGCACAAAACCGGCGGCACAATGCATATCGTGGTGAACAACCAGATCGGGTTCACGACTGCGCCGCACTTCAGCCGGTCCAGCCCCTATCCCACCGACATTGCCCTGATGGTCGAAGCGCCGATTTTCCACGTGAATGGCGACGATCCCGAAGCCGTGGTGCATGCCGCCAAGGTGGCGATCGAGTTCCGCCAGAAGTTCGCCAAGGACGTGGTCATCGACATCTTCTGCTACCGCCGGTTTGGACATAACGAGGGCGACGAGCCTATGTTCACAAACCCGGTGATGTACAAAAAGATTAAGGGGCACAAAACCACACTGTCGATCTATACGGATCGCCTGGTGAAAGACGGCCTGATCCCGGAAGGCGAAATCGAAGACATGAAGGCAGCCTTTCAAGCCCAACTGAACGAAGATTTCGAAGCCGGCAAAGTTTACAAACCCAACAAGGCCGATTGGCTGGATGGCCGTTGGAGCCATCTGGACAAAGAAGGCGAGAAGTATCAACGCGGCAAAACGGCCATCAAGAAAAAGACGATGGAAGAAATCGGCAAGGTGCTGACGACCGCGCCCGACAACTTTCCGATACACAAAACGGTCGGAAGACTGTTGGATTCCAAGCGTGAAATGTTCGACAGCGGCAAGGGCTTTGACTGGGCAACCGGGGAAGCCTTGGCCTTTGGATCGCTTTTGCTGGAAGGGTTCCCGGTGCGTTTGTCGGGTCAGGATTCCACACGCGGCACGTTCAGCCAACGTCATTCGGCCTTCGTCAATCAGGACACCGAAGAACGCTATAAGCCGCTGAACCACATTCGCGAGGGGCAAGCGCGTTACGAAGTTATCGATTCAATGCTGTCAGAATATGCGGTCACCGGTTTCGAATACGGTTATTCGCTGGCCGAACCCAATGCGCTGGTGCTTTGGGAAGCGCAATTCGGCGATTTCGCCAATGGTGCGCAGATCATGTTCGATCAGTTCATCTCATCTGGTGAACGCAAATGGTTGCGCATGTCCGGTCTGGTTTTGCTGTTACCACATGGCTACGAAGGCCAAGGGCCGGAACATTCCAGCGCGCGCCTTGAGCGGTTTTTACAAATGTGTGCGGAAGACAATTGGATCGTGGCCAACTGCACGACACCAGCGAATTACTTCCACCTGTTGCGACGCCAGTTGCATCGATCGTACCGGAAACCCTTGGTGATCATGACGCCCAAGTCGCTGCTGCGCCACAAGATGGCCGTCAGCGAAGCGACCGACTTTCTGACCGGATCCAGCTTTCACCGCGTCTTGTGGGACGATGCCGAAAAGGGCAATTCAGAAACCAAATTGGCGGCAGATAGCAAGATAAAGCGCGTCGTCATGTGTTCCGGCAAAGTCTATTTCGACCTGTTGGAAGAACGCGACGCGCGCGGGTTGGACGATGTCTATATCCTGCGGGTCGAACAGTTCTACCCGTTCCCGGCACAGGCCATGGTCAAGGAATTGAAACGGTTCCCGAACGCGGACTATGTGTGGTGCCAGGAAGAGCCCAAAAATCAGGGCGGCTGGACCTTTATGGAACCCAACATCGAATGGGTTTTGACCCGCATTAAAGCAAATCACACCCGAGCCA
Organism: uncultured Paracoccaceae bacterium; assembly: GCA_938005545.1. GTDB lineage: Bacteria > Pseudomonadota > Alphaproteobacteria > Rhodobacterales > Rhodobacteraceae > CALKXV01. The sequence goes on along the minus strand of CALKXV010000030.1, from coordinate 20,326 downwards.
CCTATGCAGGTCGCGCCGCAAGCGCGTCACCAGCAACCGGCTTGGCATCGGCTCACAAAGAACAACAAGCAGCGCTCGTCGACGACGCGCTGACCGTGAAAGGATAAGACATGGCGACTGAAATCAGGGTCCCTACTCTTGGCGAAAGCGTCACCGAGGCAACCGTTGCAACGTGGTTCAAAAAGCCGGGCGAAGCCGTGGCGATGGACGAAATGCTGTGCGAACTGGAAACCGACAAGGTGACGGTCGAAGTGCCATCGCCGTCGGCTGGCGTATTGGCGGAAATCGTCGCCGCCGAAGGAGATACCGTTGGCGTCGACGCGCTTTTGGCCACGATGAGCGAAGGCGAAGTGTCTGCCCCCGCTCCTGCCGCTGACCCCGCGCCCAAAGCCGCCGCTCCGGCACCTGCCGAAACAAGCGGTCAGGCCGTTGACGTGATGGTCCCAACTTTGGGTGAAAGCGTCACCGAGGCAACGGTTTCCACGTGGTTCAAAGCCGTCGGTGACAGCGTTGCGGCAGATGAAATGCTCTGTGAACTGGAAACCGACAAAGTGTCGGTCGAAGTGCCCGCGCCAACCGCCGGTGTGTTGTCCGAAATTTCCAAGGCCGAAGGCGACACCGTCGAAGCAGGCGGCAAACTGGCTGTGATCATGGCAGGCGAAGGCGCTACCGCCGCCGCCCCGGACGCTGCGCCAGCGCCAGCTGCTGCACCGGCGAGCACTGGCAAAGATGTTGAAGACGCGCCGTCGGCCAAGAAGTTGATGGCTGAAAAGGGTCTGTCAGCGGACCAAGTCACAGGCTCGGGCCGCGACGGACGGATCATGAAGGAAGACGTGCAGAAAGCCGCCAGCGCACCCGCTGCGGCACCCGCACCGGCAGCTGTGGTTCGTGGCCCCGTTGCCATCGATGATGCTGCGCGCGAAGAACGGGTGAAGATGACCCGGTTGCGCCAGACTGTCGCGCGCCGTTTGAAAGACGCACAAAACACTGCCGCCATGCTGACCACATATAATGAGGTCGACATGGGTGCCGTGATGGATTTGCGGACAGAATACAAAGACCTGTTCCTGAAAAAGCATGGCGTGAAATTGGGCTTTATGTCCTTCTTCACCAAGGCCTGCATCCATGCACTGAAGGAAATTCCCGAGGTGAACGCCGAAATCGACGGCACTGACGTGGTTTACAAGAACTTCGTCCACATGGGCATTGCTGTCGGCACGCCCACAGGCCTTGTGGTGCCCGTTGTGCGCGACGCCGATCAGATGTCCTTTGCCACAATCGAAAAATCCATTAACGAAATGGGTGTCCGTGCCCGCGACGGCAAACTGTCGATGGCCGACATGCAGGGCGGCACCTTCACGATTTCCAATGGCGGCGTCTACGGCTCGCTCATGTCCTCGCCCATATTGAACCCACCACAATCGGGCATCCTGGGCATGCACAAAATCCAGGATCGCCCCATGGTCGTGAACGGCGAAATCGTGGTGCGCCCGATGATGTACCTTGCCCTGAGCTACGATCACCGCATCGTCGACGGGAAAGGCGCGGTGACGTTCCTTGTGCGTGTGAAAGAGGCGCTGGAAGATCCGCGTCGGCTGTTGATGGACCTTTAGAACAACGGGATAACAAACTAACAGGATAAATTTACACGTATGCTGTGCGGTCCAGACAATGGACGATTGCACACCGGGTGCTAACATTCCGCAGACTTTCCAGAGGAGACTTCAAATGTCCAACGAACTGAATATCTTAGCCCTGTACGGGATTCTCATCCTTGTTCTGATCCTTGTCGAAGTTCTGTTTTCCGTCCTGCAATTGGGCGTGCCTTATATGTCGTCGCCACGCGACGATGCGCGCGAAAAAGCCGGGATCGCCGGGCGTGCGAACCGCGCGGTTATCAATTGCGGGTTGGGGATGGCGCTGTTTGCACCAGCGATCTTCATCCTCGAAGCGAAAACCGCGTTCTCAGCAAACACGCTTTTGATGGCGCAAACCTATCTGATCGCACGGGTGATTTATGCCGTGGTTTACTTGGCTGGCATCCCATACTTGCGGACCTTGGCATTCGTCGTTTCGATGTTTGCCAATCTTTACCTCTATTACCTGGCGCTGTGACGCGCCTAACTTTTAAAAGGAAAACCCTCTATGGCGAGTTATGACGTCATCGTAATCGGCAGCGGCCCCGGTGGTTATGTCTGCGCTATTCGTTGTGCGCAACTGGGGCTGAAAACGGCCTGTGTTGAAGGGCGCGATACGTTGGGCGGCACCTGTCTGAATGTCGGGTGTATTCCGTCGAAGGCGTTGCTGCACGCGACCGAGATGTTGCATGAAAGCGAACATAACTTCGCCAAAATGGGTCTGAACGTCGGAAAGCTCAAGATCGATTGGGACCAGATGTTGTCTTATAAAAAAGACACGATCGATGCGAACACCAAAGGTGTCGCATTTTTGTTCAAAAAGAACAAAGTCGATTGGCTGAAAGGCTGGGGGTCGATCCCTGAAGCTGGGCAGGTCAAAGTTGGCGATGACGTGCATGAGGCAAAGCACATCGTCATCGCGACCGGTTCCGAAGCCGCCAGCCTGCCGGGTGTTGAGGTCGACGAAAAGGTCGTCGTGACCTCAACTGGTGCGCTAGAATTACCGAGGATCCCCAAGAAAATGGTGGTTATCGGCGCGGGCGTAATCGGGCTTGAGCTTGGATCGGTCTATAACCGGCTTGGCACCGACGTTACCGTCGTCGAGTTTCTGGATGTTGTGACACCCGGCGCGGACGGCGAAGTCCAAAAGACGTTCCAACGCTTGTTGAAGCGACAGGGTCTGAACTTCATTATGGGCGCGGCGGTTCAAAAGGTTGAAACCACCAAAACCAAGGCCAAGGTTTCCTATCAATTGCGCAAGGACGAAAGCGAACATGTGATCGACGCTGATTGTGTGTTGGTCGCAACCGGTCGACGCCCCTTTACCAACGGATTGGGCCTTGATGGTTTGGGTCTTGCATTGACCGACCGCGGCCAAGTGAAAACCGACGGTCATTGGCGCACCAACATCGACGGTGTCTGGGCCATCGGCGACGCCATCGACGGACCGATGCTGGCCCACAAAGCCGAAGACGAAGGCATGGCAGTAGCCGAAAGCATCGCGGGGCAAGCGGGCCACGTGAACTACGGTGTGATCCCGGGTGTGATCTATACACACCCCGAAGTCTCGTCGGTTGGCGAAACCGAAGAACAGTTGAAAGAAGCCGGACGCGATTACAAAGTCGGTAAGTTTTCCTTTATGGGTAACGGGCGGGCCAAAGCGAATTTCGCAGGCGACGGTTTTGTGAAAATCCTGGCCGACAAAGCGACCGACCGCATTCTTGGGGCTCACATCATCGGGCCAATGGCGGGTGATTTAATCCACGAAATCTGTGTCGCCATGGAATTCGGCGCGGCGGCCGAAGATCTGGCACGCACCTGCCATGCGCATCCAACCTATTCCGAAGCAGTCCGCGAAGCGGCACTGGCCTGCGGCGACGGACCAATCCACAGCTGACACCGGTTACGAGGGGCCTTGGCCCCTCAACCATTCCATCACATGACCGCGTACCGATTGTTCGCCGCTTTTGCTGGCTTCGTGGATCATATCGCGCGCGGCACTTAAATCGACACGCCGGATCAGATGCTTAACCGGGCCAACAGACGCCGGGCGCATCGAAAGTGATCGCAACCCCATAGCCGCGAAACACATGGCTTCGATAGGACGGCCCGCGTCTTCGCCACAAAAACTGACGGGCGTTTCGGTTTCATTGCAACGCTGAACAATCTGTTCCAGAAACGTCAGAAAGCTGACGTTCAACGTGTCATACCGGCGGCGTACGCGTTCGTTTTCGCGGTCAGCCGCGAAAAAGAACTGCTTCAGATCGTTGCCTCCTATGGAAATGAAATCTGCCATCTCAAAAAACTGGCGGGGCGCGAAAGCCAACGACGGCGTTTCTAACATGGCGCCGATTTCAACTTTCTCAGGAAGCACATGGCCAAGTTTTTTCTCGCGGTCCAATTCGTCAAACACGTGCTGGCGTGCCGCTTTGAATTCTTCGAACTGGGCAACGAAGGGAAACATAACCGTCAGGGGTCGCCCTTTCGCTGCGCGGATCAGTGCTTGCAATTGCATCCGCATCACGCCGCGTTTGTCCAGACCAACCCGGATCGCGCGCCATCCCAAAGCCGGGTTCGGCTCGTCTTCGCGCTTCATATAGGGCAGCACTTTGTCCGAACCGATATCAAGCGTTCGGAACACAACGGGCTTGCCGCCAGCGGCGTCCAACACACGTGAATATATTCCGGCCAATTCTGCGCGACGCGGCACCCTTGCACGGGCAAGAAACTGAAGCTCGGTTCGGAACAACCCAACGCCTTCGGCACCAGAGTTTTCCAGCGACGGAAGTTCGGCGATCAACCCGGCGTTCATGTTCAGCGCAACGGTGATGCCGTCCTGCGACGTTGCGGGAAGTGTGCGGATGTTGGAATAACGCTCCTGGGCCTCGGCCTGCATGGCGATCTTGTCGCGAAATGCGCTGACAATGCTATCGTCGGGGCGAAGGTGGGCCAAACCTTGGTCGCCATCCACCAACAACAGATCACCGTTCAAAGCTTCGGACGTGATCTGATCGCCTGCGTGCACAATAAGCGGAATGGCCCAAGCGCGCGCAACGATAGCGGCATGACTTCCAACAGACCCTTGTTCGAGAACGATGCCGCGCAATTTCCCGCGCCCATAATCCAGCAGCTCAGCAGGCCCTATGTTACGGGCGACCAAAATCGCATCGTCTGGCAAATCGGCGCCGGGGTTGGTACCTTGGCCTGTCAGAATTCGCAACAACCGGTTCGAAAGATCGTCGAGGTCTTGCAAACGTTCGCGCAAGTAACTGTCGGACGATTTTCCCAGTCGACGGCGCGCCGTGGATTGTTCTTTTTCCACGGCGGCTTCGGCAGAAAGGCCCGCCACGATGTCTTCTTCCATCCGCCGCATCCATGAACGCGAATTGGCGAACATGCGATAGGCTTCCAGAACTTCGCGTTGGTCTTTGTCGACCGGATCCTGACCCACCGATTTCAGCATGTCATCCACAGATACCCGAAGCGTGTTCACAGCCGCATTTAAGCGTTCGCTTTCCGCAACGGGATCGTCCGCGACCGGATTGGTGACGACAACGCGCGGTTCGTGCAGGTAAACATGCCCTTCGGCCACGCCTTCCTGACCACTACCGCCGCGAAACAACATTGGGTTCGTGTGCCGCGCGCGCAGGGCTTCGCCTTCGCCAACAAACGCGCCCAATTCGGTCATCTCGGCCAACACCATGGCGACGACTTCCAAAGCATAGACTTCGTCGTCCGAAAATGCGCGGGCTTCGCGCGACTGAACAACCAGCACGCCCAAACCGTTTCCAAGGCGCTGGATCGGCACGCCGCAAAAGGCCGAGAACACTTCTTCCCCGGTTTCAGGCATGTACCGAAAACCCTTGGCGGATGGCGCATCGGCTTCATTAATGACCTGCCCAGTTTTGGCCGCCCGACCGACCAAACCCTCGCCAAGTCGCATTCTGGTCTGGTGCACCGAATCCGGGTTTAGGCCTTCGGTCGCGCAGAGTTCCAAGGTGTCTGCATCGCGAAACAGATAAATCGAACACACCTCAGTGCGCATTTCTTCGGCGATAATTTCCGTAATGTGATCCAGCCGGGCCTGACCCGCGCTATCTTCCGCCAGTGAATCGCGAAGACGGCGCAGAAGTTTGCGGCTCTCGCTTTCGGTCTGTTCGGCCATCGTTTCGTTTCCGCCCTGCCCGCTACGGCTTCGCCGTGCTCAGGCTTGAGTAGATCACAGATGCGGGGTGAGAAAAACGGAAAATGGCTCTGAATTCGGATCACAATGTGCAATGGAGAAGAAAAGAGGACCTGATGATGATTGTTTACGGACGCGCCACATCGTCAAACGTGCAAGCCTTGCTTTGGGGCCTGGAAGAATTGGGTCTGAAGTACGATCGCTTGGACTATGGCGAAACCTTTGGCGGATTAAACGCGCCCAAATTTCGCAAATTGAACCCACACGGGAAAATCCCGGTTTTAAAAGTCGGCGATACAGCGCTTTTTGAAACCGCTGCGATTTTGCGACATCTGGCATCGGTTCACGGACCAGATGCCTTTTGGCCCGCTGACCCATTGGCGCGCGCCAAGGTCGATATGTGGGCTGAATGGGCCAAACACGATGTGGCCGAAGGGTTCACCGGACCTATTTTTTGGGAAGCCGTTCGCAAACACCCCGACAAGCAGGATGCCGACCTGATCGTCAGAAATCTTACGCGTTTCGAAGCCGAATTGGACATCGCGGATCAACGCTTGAGCAAAAGGCAATTTCTTTGCGGTGACAACTTCACGTTAGCCGACATCCAATTCGGCCACGTGTTGTACCGCTATTTTGACATCGACATCGAACGTCGCCCTTTACCGTCCGTCCGCGCCTACTATGATCGATTGAGCGACCGCCCAGCATACCGCCGAACAGTGATGGTGTCTTACGAAGCGCTGAAAAACTCGATCTAAACGCCAGCCTTTTCAAGTTCAAACGCATCGTGAAGCGCCTGAACAGCCAATTCCATGTACTTCCGATCAATCAGAACCGACACTTTGATTTCCGACGTCGTAATGACCCGAATGTTGATGCCTTCGTTCTGCAAAGCGCTGAACATCTTGGCGGCCACACCGGCGTGGCTCCGCATGCCGATGCCAACCACCGAAACTTTGGCCACATCTTCGTCGGTGACCAGTTGCGCATAGTTCACATCGCCCGAAGCTTTGATCGATTCCATCGCTTGGCGTGCACGTTCAACCTGATTGACAGGAAGCGAAAACGTCATGTCAGTGCGTCCATCTTCCGAGATGTTCTGCACGATCATATCGACGTTGACGCTGGCTTCGGCCAAGGGCCCAAAGATCGCTGCCGCAATTCCGGGGCGATCCGCTACAGACAAAAGCGTCATTTTTGCTTCGTCACGCACAAAGGCGACGCCTGCGACCACGTTGCTTTCCATGATGTCCTCCTCTGAACACACAAGCGTGCCAGCGTTTTCGTTGTTGTCTTCGAAACTTGATAGAACCCGAAGTCGCACATTATACCGCATGGCCAATTCAACCGAGCGTGTTTGCAACACCTTCGCCCCCAAGGATGCCAATTCAAGCATTTCTTCGAAGGCGATCCTGTCAAGCTTACGGGCCTTGTCGGTGATCCGGGGGTCGGTCGTATAGACGCCATCGACGTCCGTATAGATATCGCAGCGCTCCGCATCAAAAGCGGCGGCAAAAGCGACGGCGGTGGTGTCTGATCCGCCCCGGCCCAAAGTCGTGGTGCGCCCTTCGGGGGAAATGCCCTGGAAACCCGCGACCACGGCCACCTTCATGCCCTCGGCGAATTTCGCGTTGATGTTATCCGTGCCGATTTCTTTGATCCGCGCCGACGCATGAGCACTGTCGGTTTTCAACGGCACCTGCCAGCCAGACCAGGATCGCGCGGGCACGTCCATTTCCTGCAACGTCAAAGCCATCAGGCCAGCCGTCACCTGTTCGCCCGACGAAACCACCGCGTCGTATTCGCGCGCATCGTAGAGGTTTGAGGTTTCTTCGACCCAGCCAACAAGCTCGTTGGTTTTGCCCGACATAGCCGAGACAATAACAATCACGTCATAGCCGTTGGCAACTTCGCGCCCAATGCGCTTGGCGGCCCGGCGAATGCGGTCCAGTGAGGCAACCGACGTGCCTCCGAATTTCATAACAAGTAAAGGCATTTCCCTCGGAATCCCTTGCGACTGGCGTGTCTTACGGCGGGTGGTGTTTGGGTGCAAGGGCAGTGAGAGGCGCGGCAAATTGCGGCGCTGGATTTTTACCCATCGCATGCCTATCTCAATATCTGACCGGATTTAAGGATTTGACCAATGCGCAAACTACTCACTGTTCTCGCAGTTTTGATCGCAGGGCCCGTTTCTGCTGCCGAGATTATGGTGATGGATGCCTATGCGCGCATTGGCCGCCCCGGCGCGCCAACCGGTGCCGTCTTTATGATGCTCCACAATATGGGTGCCGAAGAAGACCGGCTGATCGGGGCAAAGTCTTCCATTGCGCGCGCCGCACAGATCCATTCGACCGAGGTAAAAGACGACATTGTCAGCATGCGTCACATCGAAGACGGCGTGCAGTTAGACGCAGGCGCCGCGCACGAATTTGCGAGGGGCGGTGATCATATAATGTTGATGGGCCTGACCGAAAAACTCAACGATGGTGATACAGTGCCTTTGACGCTGATCTTTGAAAACGCCGGTGAAGTCACTGTGGACGTGACCATCGACAATGCCCGCGGCCAACCCGGCCATGGTGGCAAGCACAACCACTAAGCCGTGTTCAAAACGCTATCGACCCAAGCCGGAACACTTGTCGTTGCAGCGCCATCAATCTGTGCGTCGAACATCCCTGCCACGTCCGAAGGTTCCAGATTGATCTCGATCGTATGTGCGCCGCTTCTTGCCGCTTCGGCAACAAACCCAGCCGCCGGATAAACTTGCCCGCTGGTGCCGATGGCCGCAAAGACGTCGGCTGTTGTTAAATGCTCGGCGATGACGTCCATCGCCTGAGGCACTTCGCCAAACCAAACGATATCCGGACGGGTTTGTGGCGCGCTGCATTTCGGGCAAGGATCATCGGCGGACATCACAAGTGGGGCATCCCAGCACGCGGTGCAGGCGGAACACGTCGCGCGATCCAACCGCCCATGCATATGGATTGCCGTCGCGCCAGCCGCTTCGTGAAGCGCATCAACGTTCTGCGTGATCAACACGACTTCTCCGGGATGATCTGACTGCAAACGCGCCAACGCAAAATGCGCAGCATTGGGCCTCGCGGTCGCGGCATTGGCACGGCGCGCATTGTAAAAGTCGTGCACCTTCACCGGATCGCGCGCAAACCCTTCGGGCGTTGCCACCTCATTCAGATCATATTTGGTCCAGACGCCGCCCTTGTCGCGAAAGATGCCCAAACCGCTTTCAGCCGACACACCGGCACCGGTCAGGATGACTATTTTCCTGCTGTCTTGCATATCGGGAAAATCCTATCGCAAAGGACTGAAGGTGCAAACATAGATCGCCCTGCCAGAAAGTATCTGGTCTAACGCAAAAGCCGCGCATAAACTGTAGTAAAGTCATGTCAGGGGTTGGGGTCATGGGCAATCCAATTTCAAATGTCACGATTGTTGGCGGCGGCACAGCGGGTTGGCTGACCGCATTGCTTATCCAAAACTATCTGAAACGCACCGCGCAAGACGGCACCGCGACATCAGTGACCCTAATCGAAAGCCCCGATGTACCGACAGTTGGCGTGGGTGAAGCGACGGTGCCCGGCATGCCACGCACCTTGCAGATGGCGGACGTCTCGGAACAGGAATTCTTTAAGACCTGCAACGCATCGTTCAAGCTTGGGGTTCTTTTCGCCAATTGGAACCACGACAAGGACGGAAAACCGATTGATTTCGTCAACGCCTTTGCACGACCCGAACCCATCGCGGGCATCGACGCTGGCTATTACTTTCTGGAACATGGTGCAAAGGATCTGAAGTTTTCGCAGATTTATTCCGCCGCACTTGAACTTGGCACCGCATGCAAAGGCCCGCGCCCTTTGGGTGAAAAGCCCTTCGTCAACAAGATCGGACACGCCTATCATTTGGACGCCGGTAAATTCGCAGGCATGCTCCAAAACATCTGCACGACCCGTGGTGTGCGCCATATCCGCGAAAATGTCGTCAATGTTGAACAAGACGAACGCGGCTATGTCACCGCGCTTCAACTGCAAGACAGTGGCCGCGAACCCGTTGAGCTGATCATCGACTGCACCGGTTTTCGCGGCGTGATTATCAACGAGGTAATGAAAGAGCCTTTCATCAACTATAATAAGTACTTGGCAAATGACCGCGCGATGGCGGTGCAAATCCCGCACCCTGACCCCGAAAAAATCCCATCCCTTACAAGGTCTTATGCCCTTGGCGCTGGATGGGTCTGGCGCGTGCCACTGTATAACCGGATCGGAACGGGGTATGTATTTTCGTCGTCGCACCGCACGGATGAGCAAGCGCGCGATGAATTCGTGGCACATCTTGGCGACACATGGAACGGCGTCGAACCCCGTGTGATCCCCATGCGCGTCGGGCGCAATCGAAATGCTTGGGTGAAAAATGTCGTCGCCGTTGGCCTGTCAGGCGGTTTCATCGAGCCTCTGGAATCCACCGCAATCCACATGATCGATACCGCCGTCCGCTGGCTGACCACCTATTTCCCAGACAGCGACTTTGCTGATCCCTTGCGCAACCGATTCAACAAATTGATGGGCAATCTTTACGATGAGATCCGGGATTTTATCGTGCTGCACTACGCGCTCGGCAATCGAACCGACGACCAGTATTGGATCGACGCGCGTACCGAGCTGGAGGTTCCCGACAGCCTTGCCACCAACCTTGAACTTTGGCGTCACACCCTGCCGGGCGCTTATGATCTTGATTTCGACTCGTTCTTTTCCGTCGGCGTCTATCATTCCGTTTTAATGGGCAAACGCGTGTATGAAACCGACTATGCCGCGCCCGCCATGAAACGCCGCCAAGGGGTAAGCCCCGACATCTGGACAAAGTATCTCAATCACGTGCGCGGCAACATCAACCAGATCATGGGTCATATGGCCGACCACCGAACCCTTTTGAGCGAACTGCGCGGCGAGCTGGAACCGCCACCCTTTGCCGCCGCTCTCGGGGGGCAGGCGACAGTCGCGATGCCCGGTGCCGTCTTGCCGACGTTCAAACCGCCAAAATCCAAACCCAAGTTCAACTTGGATCCCGTCGACAACAGCGACAACGCTAGCCTGCTTTAGAACATGCTAGCTGCGGCAGGTTTGTTCCGCACGTTCCCCGAACATCCTATAGCGGTCCCAAAACGCCTCGTCCCGGCTTCGGTCCGACCGGCGCACACGTTGCGCTTCCTCTGGATCACGGAAAAATTTCGCCGCACGTCTTTGATCTCGGTTCGACAATGTTTGATCGGCAGCACCTTGAATACAGCGACAAACCGTTTGGGAGCCGCCGCGATCCGATTGCAAACAAGCCCGCTGAATGGCTTCGCTCTGAGCTGCGCCAGCCAAACAAACCACGCCGATCAACCCGGCCAAGACGTGCAATTTCATCGCATGTTTCATGCGAAAAGTCTGCCACAGCACGCGCGACGGTGCGAGCGTTTTTGCTAGTACAATAAGGCCGATAGATCACAATACCGCCGAAACGCGCTCCCAACCGGCTCAATATATGGAAATCCAACCGTAGATCTGACAAATTGCGCCTAACGAGCACTAAAAACAAACAAACGAGGCACAAGATGCATCGACGAACGATACTCTTGGGGGGCAGCGCCGCCCTTCTTGGTGCATGCTCTAGCAACTGGGCGATTGACCACGGCACCCCGCTTGATCCGGCGATCGCAAAGACATGGAATGTCGTCGACGTTCAGGCTTTTGTACCCGACGAATTGACGATTTCGAATTCCAATACTTTCGCCCCAAACGCCGACATTGTCTGGCACGGGGAACCCTTCGGTGACCGGCGCGCACAGGTCGCCCAAGTCCTTAAAGAAGGGATCCGAAAAGGGTCAACGCGTCTGAACGGCCCGCGCCCCGTCATCATCACGGCAAGTCTGCGCGAGTTCCACGCTGTCACACCAACGGCGGTTGCGCGCGCGCCGGCCGCTGTTCATAACATCCGTTACACAACCCAGGTGGTGGATTCAGCGTCGGGCCAGCCCTTGATCGACGCCGTGTCAATTACGGCGGATCTGGAAGCCTTCGTGCAATCCGCAGCCGTCACCGCTGCAATTGACGGCAACACCCAACGTGTGCGGATCGTAAATCACATAGCCCGCGTCACCGAAAGCTGGCTTGGCATTGGGCCGGATCAGCGACGGCGATTTACCAGCTTTGGTCGCTAACCAAAGCCACTCCAAATTTTGAGCACCCGACGTTGTCGTCGTGCAAGGGCGCAAAGGAAAATCATGAAACTTTTTGTCGGCCTCGGAAATCCCGGATCTAAATATGCGGGCAACCGGCACAACGTGGGTTTTATGGCCCTCGACCGGATTGCCGATGCCCACAGCTTTGGGCCTTGGCGCGCAAAATACCAAGGCCTGTTGAGCGAAGGCCGTCTGGGAAGCGAAAAGGTTGTCCTGCTAAAGCCCGAGACATTCATGAACAATTCCGGCCAATCGGTCGGCGAAGCGATGCGGTTTTACAAACTCGATCCTGGCGACGTCGTCGTCTTTCACGACGAAATCGATCTGGCCCCCGGCAAGTTGCGCGTCAAACAAGGCGGCGGTCACGCCGGTCACAACGGGCTGCGATCTTTGCATGCCCACATCAGCGACGGCTATGAACGTGTCCGCATTGGCGTTGGCCATCCGGGCCACAAGGACGCGGTGCCGCACTTTGTATTGAAGGATTTTTCCAAAGCCGATCAGGATTGGCTCGCACCGACCTTGGACGGAATAGCTGACGGTGCGCCCGATCTGGCGAAAGGGGATGCCGGGCGATTTCAAAATGCCGTTGCCCTTAAGGTGAAGCCGCCGCGCAAGAAAAGCGACGCCGCTGAAAAACCCGCAATACCGTCGCCCAAACCCGAACTGTCGCCCGAACCCAAACCTGATGACCGTTCGCCCCTGCAAAAGCTCATGGACAAGTTCCGTTGAACGTCCGCGACGCTTTTCGTTCTCAATCAAGATCCTGCGCAGGCTTAGGCTCACCTTTTATGGGTCGCTTGATGATGCTTTTCGCTGACCGGCTCCAACCCAACACAGCCGTCGCGGAACAGGTGCTTGGCTGGCCGGGCGATCCCGGCACCAATGCGGATAGTGTTCCGTTGCGGCTGGCGGGCGCGCTCCATGGGTTGAAGCTTGACGGTCTTGCTCTGACGGATGTGTATCCACCCAAAAAAGCCGACGACGACGACGCACTTTGGGATGCGATTGAGCACGCCTTTCAAGCCCATTCGGATCGCATTTTGGATTGGCTGACCCGATCGCCTCAAACCAACGAAGTGCGCCGTTCGGCTGCCGTACTTGCAGCTCTGGCCGAGGTCGCCCGGCGCTATCCTGATCAAAACGTTGATCTTTTCGAACTTGGCGCTTCCGGTGGTTTGAACCTGCTTGCGGATCGCTATCAACTGGCACTGCCCGAACTGACACTGGGGCCCGCGGACGCCACTGTCATCCTAACCCCGGAATGGACGGGCCCATGGCCTCACGCCAACCTGCCCAATATCACAACCCGTCGCGGTGTCGATCTGGCCCCGCTGAACCCGTCTTCCGACGCAGACCGTTCGCGTTTTCTGGCCTACCTTTGGCCCGACCAACCAGAGCGGCAGCGCCTGACGGAAGCGGCACTTGCCGAAGCCCGCAAAACCCCGGTGGCGCTGGATGCAGGTGATGCCGCCCACTGGCTGGAACAGGCTTTGATGGGTCCGGCGACGTCTGGTGTGTCGGTCATTTTTCATACCGTCGCTTGGCAATACTTCCCGGATGCCACCAAAGCCCGCGCAACTGCCGCACTCGCCAACGTCCAAAAACCGACCGTTCAAATCGGGATGGAAGCTGACAAAAACAGTCCCGGTGCCGCGATCACGCTGACCGAATGGCCGTCCGGCGATACCAAAACCTTGGGTCGCGCAGATTTTCATGGACGCTGGATCAACTGGTATTGATCCCGCACCGACACGACCTAGCTGTAAGTCAGGAGGTGCCATGAAAAAAGAACCCGCCATCAATGTCCTAGGTGACCCAATCGCGTCCTGCTCGGAAAACCCCGTCACGGGTTTCTTTCGCGATGGTGCCTGTAACACCTGCGCAGAAGACGAAGGCAGTCACACTGTCTGCGCCCTTATGACGGCCGAATTTCTCGCATTTTCAAAGTACCTCGGCAACGATCTTTCGACGCCGCGCCCTGAATTCATGTTTCCAGGCCTTAACCCCGGCGATGCGTGGTGTTTATGCGCGGGTCGTTTTTTGCAAGCGGTCGAAGAAGGCGCAGCCCCAAGGATCCGGCTGGCGTCCACACATCGCCGCGCGCTTGATATTGTCCCGCTCGACATTTTGATGCGTCACGCGACGGAAGACTAATCGTCAATTATCAATTCATCAATGAACAGGCTTAACAACTGGGGCCGCCCCGTGACATCGGCTTTTCGATAGATCGCATTGGTTTGCGCCTTGATGGTGCCGTCGCTGACACCACGTAGCTCGGCAATGTCCTGCGTCGAAAATCCCTTTATGGCAAACAATGCGACGTCTTTTTCCGCAGGCGTCAGCTTCCAATCCGCAAAACGTTCGTCAAGCACATCGCGAAACGCGGCTTGCGCCCGTCTCAACGCCTGTTCTGCAACTTCGCTGCGTTTTCGTGCGGACCGTAATGCGAAAATGCCAAGACCCACGCCCAACAGCAGTCCGAAAGCTGCGCTCAACTCGATCAATTCGTGAAACGTCCAACTCACAGGGCCGATTGGCAACCCAAGAACCGAGATCAAAATGCGCGCAACGAAAAACCCTGCACAAATGATCTGAACCAGAAGGACCAGCGTGAGTATCAGCCTGTTGTTCACGCCCCTTTCCATTTCATGGTTTTGACCAGGCCTCAGTCATCATCATCGTCTCCGCCACCGGAACCCGACGATCCGCTTCCAGAGTTCGAGGACCCAGATCCGGAATTGTCGTCATCATCATCATCATCATCATCATCGTCGTCGTCAGCGTCGGCATCACTATCATCGTCGCCGTCATCATCATCGTCGTCATGTGATCCCGAGCCGCTATTGTCATGATCGTCGTCGTCATCACCCTCTTCTTCGTCATCCGGATCATCGTCGTCTTGATGGCGTTCAAGCCGAAAATAATCGCGCAGAACGACGCCCGTACGTGGGTTGACGACGATCTCGCGGCGGCGATTTTCGTCTCTGGCGACAAACCGCAATCGTCCCAGAAACGTGCGTGTTACACGAATTTCCGCATAGCCATCATCGCGCAGGGTGCTGACAATCCGGTCGCGCAGGGACAGATCCTGCGCCGCAACGGACATAGGAGCCAAGGCAAGAACCAATACAAGGATTAGCCGCTTAATCATAAAAAATACCTTTGGCGAGCCTTGCAGGAATTGCAAGACTCGCCTTTAAACCCGGAACTTCAGGTCTGGGACGACGTTTTAGTCGTCGTCATCATCATCCTCGTCGTCGTCGTCATCCTCGTCGTCGTCGCCATCGTCGTCCCGACTATCATCATCGTCACGGCTGTCGCCATCACTGTCGTCATCGTCACGGCTGTCGTCATCGTCGCTATCGAGAAAATCGCGCCGACGCCGGTCGATTTCCACACCGGTTCGGCCAATCTCGTCAGCGCTCGCGCGTTCCGTTTCTTGTTTCAGTATCTCTCCGGTCGCGCGGTCATAGATCACTTCGTACTTTTCCGACCCTTGAATCGCTTCGACTTTCAACTGCGAGATGCCTTCTTTCACTTCGACATAGTCAAAGCCCAAATCTTGAAACTTGGCGATGACGTCATCGGTGAACTGGTCGGCAGGGGATGCGCCCGCCCAAAGGGTGAAGGCAACGGCGACGGGAAGCGCGTGCTTTGGTTTATACATGTTGGGTCCCCATTTCAGAATTTCGAATGTGAGGGATCAAGGTGTCAATTCTGGTCTGGGCACCATTGGACCAGAGTTTATACGGCGCACAATAAACGTCAGGTAGAGGAGCCTAAACTCAGGTTTAGACGCCTCAAAACGGGGAAACCCGGCCAAATGACCGGGTTTCCTAAAGTCTAAGCTTGAATTCTCAGTGAAGTTTGGCTTCGACCGTTTTAATGGCCTCATCGATCAGCGAACCGGATTTCTGGGCGCTCATCTCTTTGGCGACAACCTGGCCTGCTGCTGCGACCGCGATACGGGCCGCTTCGTCGCGAACCTGTTTGACGGCACCTTGTTCAGCCGATGCAATCTGATCCTTGGCCGCCTGCACCCGACGTTCAATGGAAATCACAAGGTCTTTTTTCGCTTGCTCGGCAGCTTCGTTGGCGCCTTCTTTGGCTTGTGCAACGATACGGTCGGCTTGTTCCTGAACCTCAAGCTGCTTGCGCTCATAGCTTGCAAGGATCGACTGCGCTTCTTCGCGAAGCGCGCGGGCTTCGTCCAACTCCGATTGGATGCCTTCGGCGCGTTTGTCCAGCAACCCGGCCAGTAAGGACGGCA
The DNA here is from genome assembly GCA_938005545.1 of uncultured Paracoccaceae bacterium. Lineage (GTDB taxonomy): Bacteria > Pseudomonadota > Alphaproteobacteria > Rhodobacterales > Rhodobacteraceae > CALKXV01. The sequence continues at coordinate 3,998 of CALKXV010000030.1, read as the reverse complement.
CGCGGAAATAGAACACAACACCGACAAACAGAAAGAACGACAAGGCGACGATGAAGTCCGTGTTCGACAGCTTGTAGAATTCCGCCGAAAACGGATTCTTCGAAGCGGCCAGCGCAGGTGACGCAACGACAAGCGCCAGAAGAGCAAGTGTATGTCTCATGTCTTACCCTTTCACCTGAGTTGCGACGGCGGCTTCGACCGCTTTGTCGTCAATGTCGATGCCAAGCGCGGCAACCACTTCTTTAGCAGTGTCGCGCGCGACCTCTTTCACAGCTTCGGCAGCGCCTGCTTTGATCTCGTTGATCCGCACTTCGCTTTCCGCCGTTTGCGCCGCAATCTCGGCATCGGCCTTGACCATGGCGGCGTCGACCTCAGCCTGCATTTCGGCTTTGGCTTCGCCTGCGATCCGGCTGGCTTCGGCGCGTGCATCGGCCAGCGCCTTTTCATAAGCCGCTTCGGCGTCCGCTGCTTTTTGCTTCAGCTCTTCGGCTGCCGCGACATCATTCGTTATTGTGCCCTGCCGTTCGGCCAAAACCGATGCAATCCGGGGCAGCGCCACTTTTGACAGCACGAGGTAAATCACGACCAATGTCACCACGAGCCAGAAAATCTGGTTCGGGAACGTCGAGAAATCGAGCTGCGGCATACCGGGGCTTGCGGCCTCGGCTCCGTGAGCGGCATCTGTTGTCTCTGTCGCCATAGCGACCTCCTCTAACCCTTTGTGGTCATCCGGGGGGCCCGATCAGGCACCCCGGCGCGTAAGGAAATCAGAGTTCTTAAACGGCGAACATCAGCAGAAGTGCTACGAGGAACGAGAAAATTCCAAGCGCTTCCGAGAATGCGATACCGATGAACATAGTGGCAGTCTGGCCACCTGCAGCCGACGGGTTGCGCAGGGCACCCGACAGGAAATTGCCAACAACGTGGCCCACACCAACAGCTGCACCGCCCATGCCTGTACAGGCCAGACCAGCACCGATGTAAGCTCCCATTTGTACGACGTCACCTTCCATTAGAATTCTCCTTACGATGGAATGTTTTGATTTTTAGGATGCACGTTTGTCGCGCACCGTTCGTTAGTGATGCGGGTGCAGCGCGTCCTTCAGGTAAACGCATGTCAGGATCGCAAAGACATAGGCCTGAATGAAAGACACCAACACCTCAAGCGCATAGATCGCTGTGATTGCCACGATGGACAGGGGCGAAATTGCTGCGATTGCTGCGAAGGCTGCGAAAACTTTGATCACGGCGTGACCGGCCATCATGTTGCCTGCCAAACGAATGGAATGGCTGACCGGGCGCACGAAGTAACTGATGACTTCGATCAGCGCGAGGATCGGGCGCAACACCAAAGGTGCCGAGCTGATCCAGAACACGCTAAGAAACCCAAGACCGTTCTTCACGAACCCCAGAATGGTCACGGCCAGGAACACGGCCATCGCCATAACGGCGGTTACGGCAATGTGGCTGGTCGATGTGAAGGACAAAGGCAAGAGACCAAGGAAGTTCGAAAAGACGATGAACATGAACAGCGTCATAATATAGGGAAAATACTTCACCCCATCTTTGCCGGTCACATCTTCGACCATCTTGTAGATGAACCCATAGGCAAGTTCGGCAATCGACTGAAACCGCGATGGCACAAGCGCGCGACCACGGGTGCCAGCAACCAGCAGCAGGGCGATCCCGGCCACCGAAAGTGCCATCCAGAACGTGGCATTGGTGATGGTGAAAGTCCCAACATCGCCCTTGCCAAAGAACCGTTTTACTTCGAACTGATCCATCGGATGGAACGACAATTCAGCGCCCTTGCTGTTGATCCAGCCAAAGATGAAGGCAACGGCAACAAGGCCAAAAATGATAAAGGCCGGAGCACGGCTTGCGCTTTGGTCGTTCTGTTCAGCCACAGGTCAGTCCCTTTCCGTCTCGCTTGCATCGCCGGTCTCAGGCGTCTGCATCTCTTTCGCGGTGCGCATCATCGTCTTGATGCCCGCGATAAATCCCAAAAGGGTGAATATGATCATGAACCATGGCAGCGTGCCAAAGACCTTATCCAACCCAAACCCCATGCCAAAGCCGATCCCCAGCCCTGCAACCAGTTCGGTCACCATCCGCCAGCCTTGCTGGACCTGGGCATGATGCTCGTCCTGATGGCGCTCTGGGCTGTCTGGTACACGCTTGTTCGCAAGTTTCGCGTCCAACGCCTCCAGCCGAGCTTTCCGATCCTGATCGGCAGTGCCCATGCCAAAACACCCCATGAGAGTTCTGATGCTGTCTATGAACGCGGGGTCCAAGAGTCAATGGCGTTCGTATTCACTCAAGTCTTTGTATTAAAATAATTTTATGTACCCCGCAAGAATGCCGCAACCTACTCGCACATTCAACTCTTCGGTTAAGTGTAACGCCATTCGAAACGATCCCGCTTGATCCGGAACACCCAATCCAACGCCTGCCTGCGATAAATGACAGAGCGTTCCGTCACGGCAATGTCTCCTTCGAACGGCGGCCTCAATGGGTCAACGCAACAAATGCGTTGAAACGCTCTGCCAGGGTTTCGTATCCCAGCGTTTTGCGTGGTCGGACCTTGTCTTTGGCAAACCATGGGTCGATCTGGCCGGTGAAGGCATCCAGCTTCGGGCGCCTGATCCGTGCCGTCCGCCGACACCCGGGCGGCTCCGAGTAAGCCAGCATCTTCGAAACACTGTCCCGGCTGATCCCAAAATCCCGGGCAATCCAGCGTCCGCTCAAACCATCCTGAAAATGAGCCTGACGCACCTTGACCTGTGCCCCAAGTTCCCTCCAGCTTGGCGCGGAGCCCTTGGGGTTAAATCTCTGGCCTTAGGCAGCCATCTTGTCCATTGTCTTTCTCTGCAAGAATTCCATGGGCGTCAGGTTGCCCAAAGCTGAATGTGGTCTGCGCCAGTTATAGTCTTCTTGCCATTCTTCCAGCGTTTGTCGGGCATCGCGCAATGTGCCGAACAATGTTTCGTTCAAGCATTCATCCCTCAGTTTGCCGTTGAAGCTTTCGATAAAGCCGTTCTGCTGTGGCTTCCCTGGCGCGATGTAATGCCATTCGACACCTGTGTCCTGGACCCACTTGAGAATAGCCATACTTGTGAATTCGGTTCCGTTGTCCGACACAATCGTCTTTGGCATGCCGCGCTCAGCAATGATGCGATCCAGTTCTCGCACCACACGATGCCCTGAAAGCGATGTATCAGCGACGAGTACTAGGTTCTCTCGGCTGTAATCATCCACGACAGCCAGAATGCGGAAGCGACGTCCGTCTGTCAGCGCATCAGATACAAAATCCAGAGACCAGCGTTGGTTCGAACCATCTGGCGGCACCATCGGCTTCCTCGTCCCCAAAGCACGCTTCCTGCCGCCTCTGCGACGCACCTGAAGCTTCTCTTCACGGTAGATGCGCCTCACCTTCTTGTGGTTCACCACAAAACCCTCCCGCGCGATCATCACATGGACACGACGGCATCCAAACCGTCGCCGTTCTCTCGAAACGCGCTTGATGGCGTCTCTTAGTTCACCATCATCGCTGCGCCGCGACAGGTACCGAACCGACGACCGGTCAACTTGCAGCACATCGCACGCCCGCCGCTGGCTGACCTGATGTTGCTCCATCAGGTGTGCCACAGCTTTCCGCTTCAAGGCAGGCGTCACCACTTTTTTGAGTTGATATCTCTCAGCATAGCGTTGTCTAACATCTGCTCCGCCAGCAGCTTCTTCAGCTTACCGTTCTCATCTTCTAAAGCACGCAGTCGCTTCGCATCAGACGGCTCCATGCCGCCGTACCTCGATTTGTATTTATAGAACGTCGCTGAACTTATCCCGTGCCGCCGACATACATCGGCAGTCTTCTCGCCAGCTTCCTGTTCTTTGATCATCGAAATGATCTGTTCATCCGTAAATCGTGCCTTCATTCGTCCGTCCTTTTGTTGGGCGGACTCTACACAAATTTGGAGGAGTTTTAGGGGCGCAGGTCA
>CALKXV010000029.1 GCA_938005545.1 uncultured Paracoccaceae bacterium | reverse complement strand
ATGAGACAACGGCGCGGGCGTATTCCCAACAGGGCCACGGCAACAAAGCAAGCCGATCAGAAGGCCGGATACATATTTGCGACTTCCAGAAGACATGCATAAAGGCATTGCGAACAGCAGCCGGTACATACATATGGGCTCTTTCCAGCCATTCAGGTCTTCCCGTTGCGAAGTGCGACTGTTGTCAAGCGTCTTCACAAAGTGTCGCCGCGATTGACCTGATCGTGTGTGGTGACTAGGCATGGTTCAAACGTTTTTTGAAGGAACTCCCATGTCCGAGATAGAGCGCGAAAGCATGGAATACGATGTCGTTGTTGTGGGCGCGGGGCCTGCGGGGCTTTCTGCGGCGATCCGGTTGAAGCAGTTGGACGATGGGTTGAACGTCGTTGTGCTTGAAAAAGGGTCAGAAGTCGGCGCGCATATTCTTTCTGGGGCCGTGCTGGACCCATCGGGCCTGACGCGTTTGATGCCGGACTGGAAAGACAAAGGCGCACCGATCTCGGTTGAAGTGAAGAAAGACAAGTTCTTCGTTCTGGGCGAAGCGGGCAAAGTGCATTTGCCGAACTTTATGATGCCGCCGTTGATGAACAACCATGGTAATTACATTGTTTCGATGGGTAACGTCTGTCGCTGGATGGCTGAGCAGGCCGAAGAATTGGGCGTTGAGATCTTTCCCGGCATGTCATGTTCAGAGCTGGTCTATGGCAGCGATGGCGAAATCAAGGGCGTGATTGCCGGTGAGTTCGGCAAGAACGCTGACGGGACGCCAAGCGATGGATATGAGCCCGGCATGGAGCTTTTGGGCAAATATGTCTTTATCTCGGAGGGTGTGCGGGGATCACTGGCCAAGCAGGTGATTTCCAAGTTCGATTTAGACGCCAATTGCGATGTTCCAAAGTTTGGCATCGGCATGAAGGAAATCTGGGAGGTTGATCCAGATAAACACGATGAAGGTCTGGTTCTGCACACAATGGGCTGGCCGCTTGGGTTCAAGCAATCTGGCGGGTCGTTCATGTATCATCTGGACAACAACCAAGTTTACGTCGGTTACATTGTCGATCTGAATTACAAGAACCCGCATCTGTTCCCCTACATGGAATTCCAGCGGTTTAAGCATCATCCTGAAATCGCTAAAGTTTTGTCAGGCGGTAAGCGTGTGGCCTATGGCGCGCGCGCTGTGACCAAAGGTGGGTTTCAGTCGATCCCACAGTCTGCATTTCCGGGTGGCGCGCTTTTGGGGTGTTCGGCGGGGCTTGTGAACCTTCCGCGAATCAAGGGCAATCACAATGCGATGCATTCGGGCATTGCAGCGGCCGAGGCGGCTCATGCTGCGATCAAAGATGGCCGGTCGGGTGATGTGCTAGAAGATTACGATGCCGAGTTACGCAGTGGCCCAGTTGGTCAAGACCTTAAGAAAGTGCGGAACGTTGCGCCTTTGGCCTCAAAATTCGGGCCGTTGGGTGGCTTGGTGCTGGGCGGTTTCGATATGTGGTTCCAGACGCTTTTCGGCGGGTTCAGCTTGTTTGGCACGATGAAGCACGGCAAAACCGATGCAGAAGCGACCGAAGAGGCATCGCAGCACGCTGAGATCGACTATCCAAAGCCCGACGGTGTTTTGTCGTTTGATCGCCTGACCAATGTCAGCTTTTCTTTCACGAACCACGAAGAAAGCCAGCCTGCGCATTTGCATCTTATCGATCCAGATGTACCGGTGAAGGTGAATTGGGCCAAATTTGCCGGACCTTCGGCGCGTTATTGTCCGGCAGGAGTATATGAATTCGTCGGCGAAGGTGCGGAACGCGCATTCCAGATCAATTTCCAGAACTGCGTACATTGCAAGACCTGTGACATTAAAGACCCGAGCCAGAACATCATCTGGACAACGCCGCAGGGTGGCGACGGGCCCAACTATCCCAACATGTGACTATTAGGGATTGCCACATTTGTGCTTTTCTTGAGCGATAGAGCACTAAGTCACCAATGTAACGGTTGCGTCAGGATTCCATGAGATTGCTTGACTGCGATTGCACCAGTATCTCGCGGGCCCTAGGCTTGCGGGAGTGATAAGGAGCTTATAATGCGGATTGCCCTTCTGCCTTCAATTCTTGCCCTATCGGTTGGTACGCTTACCGCCGTGCCCAGTGTTGCCCGCGATGCAGGCAGTTATTTGGCCGGTCGGTCGGCCATGGTCACCAGCGATTATAGCGCTGCGGCGCAGTACTATTCGCGCGCGCTTGCCCGCGACCCCACGAACTTGTCGATCCTTGAAAATGCATCGACGGCTTATTTGGGGCTTGGGGATTTGGATCGCGCGGCCTCGGTGGCGGAACGGTTCAGCGCGGCTGACGGCAAAAGCCAGCTGGCCAGTATGATCCTGCTGGGACATGCGGCCAAAGACGCCGACTGGGACGGCGTTTTAAGCAGCCTTGAAGATGGGCGCACTGTCGGGCCCTTGTTCGATGGTTTGGCCGAAGCTTGGGCATTGGTTGGCACTGGGCGCATGACAGATGCGCTTGCGGCATTCGATCAGGTTGCGTCCAATCAGGGTGTCGAAGCCTTTGGACTTTATCACAAAGCCTTGGCGCTTGCCTCTGCCGGTGATCTGGAAGGTGCCGCTCAGATATTCTCGGGCGACACGGGCACGACGCTGCGTCTGACCCGTCGCGGTGTTGTGGCCTATGCTGAAGTGCTCAGCCAGTTGGATCGCAACGCTGATGCGCTGGACCTTATCGAAAAAAGCTTCGGAACCACGTTAGACCCGCAATTGGAAAGTCTGAGGGCAGCTTTGGACGCGGGTGACACGGTGCCTTTCGAATCCATTCGAACACCGACGGATGGTTTGGCCGAAGTGTATTATTCCATCGCCACAGCGCTTCGAAGCGAGGCGCAGGCGGAATACACCTTGCTTTATGCGCGGATGACCATGGGGTTACGCCCTGATCACACTGACGCTCTGTTACTGGCCGCCGAGCTATTGGAAGACCTTGAACGCTACGAGTTGGCAACCGAAGTTTACGACAGTGTGCCCGCCGATCATCCATCGTTCCATGCGGCTGAAATGGGCAGGGCTGATGCATTGCGCCGGTCTGGTCGCGAAGATGTGGCAGTTGAGGTGTTACAGCAATTGACCCAGACCCACGGCCATCTGCCGCTGGTTCACGTGACCCTTGGCGATACATTGCGGGGCCTGGAACGTTTTGACGAGGCCAATGGGGTGTACAACACCGCGATTGACCTGATTCCGGAACCGGGTTCGCAGCATTGGATTATTTTCTTTACGCGGGGCATCACGTTTGAACGGCTCGACAACTGGGATGCTGCCGAAGCCGACTTTCTTCGGGCGCTGGAGTTGCGTCCCGACCAGCCGCAGGTGCTGAACTATCTGGGCTACACGATGCTTGAGATGCAGCTCAACATGGATGAAGCCTTGGCTTTGATTGAACGTGCCGTCGAACAGCGCCCGGATTCCGGTTACATCATCGATTCACTTGGCTGGGGACTTTACCGTCTTGGACGCTATGAGGAAGCCGTTGGTCATATGGAAAAAGCCGTGGCGCTTCAGCCGATTGATCCCATCGTTAACGACCATTTGGGCGATGTTTACTGGGCAGTCGGGCGTTACCGCGAGGCTGAATTCCAATGGCATCGTGCCCTGTCGTTTGTGACGGATGAAACCGACCTTAGCGACGTCAATCCGGACCGTATCCGGCGCAAGCTTGAGGTTGGGTTGGACGAAGTGTTGGTGGAAGAAGGCGCGCCGCCGCTGCGCGTGGCGAATGACGACGGTTAAGGTTTTTGCACCGGCCAAAGTAAATTTGACGCTTCATATCACAGGCCAGCGAGACGACGGGTATCACCTGATCGACTCGCTGGTGTCTTTTGCGACTGTGGGCGATCACCTTACTTTTCGAACCGCCGAGCAATGGTCACTGGCCGTTGATGGTGGCGAAGCCTTTGGGGTTCCCAACGACAATTCGAACTTGGCGATCCAGGCGGCGCAGCTTGTCTGCGAAGGCGGTGCGCTGCGCTTGGAAAAGAACCTTCCGGCGGCATCAGGTATTGGGGGCGGTTCGGCAGACGCAGCCGCGGCCCTACGTGCGGCTTTGGTGATCAATCCTGACCATACCGAGGTAGACTGGAATGCGCCGCCTGTGGGCATGGTTCTTCCGTTGGCGGAAAAGGTTTTGAACCTTGGCGCAGATATCCCCATGTGTCTTTTGTCACAGCCTGCACGGGTTCGGGGCATTGGTGAGGCCATCACCTTCGTCGAACTTCCGCGTTTGCCGGTTCTTTTGATCAATCCACGTGATCCAGTGCCAACGCCTCTGGTTTTTCAGGCCCTTGCGTCGCGGAGTAATCCGCCGATGCCTGACATGCCAGAGGTACTAACGCAGACATTTTTGGTCGACTGGCTGAAGGAACAACGCAATGATCTTGAGGCACCGGCACTTGAGATCGCTCCCGCCATAGGCACCGTTCTTGATGCTTTGCGCGGAAGTGAAAATTGCCAACTCGCGCGGATGTCGGGTTCAGGGGCGACGTGTTTTGGGATCTTTGACGCGGTGGAGGCCGCACAAACCGCGCGCGATCTTATTCTTCAGACCTATCCGTCGTGGTGGCTTGCCGTTGGGTTTCTTGGGGATCAGTCGGAACTGGCGACCCCTGTGACGCTTAGTTGATCCGCGCAACCACATAAGACGCAAGATCGCGCATCATGTCGCGCAAGTCGTGGTCTGGCAAATCGTCCAGCGCGTCTTTTGCTTTGGTCGCCCAGCCAAGCGCATCATCACGGGTCATTGCCATGGTGCCGTGTTTGGCGATCAATGCCAGCGCATGATCCAGATCACCGTCTTGTTGATCGCCTTTTTCGATGGTTCGCACCCAAAAGGCGCGTTCATCGTCGTCCGCGCGTGTGATGGCTTTGATGACAGGCAACGTCAGTTTGCGTTCGCGGAAGTCGTCGCCAAGGTTCTTGCCGGTTGCGGTTGCGTCGCCACCATAATCCAGCAAATCGTCGGCAATCTGAAACGCGATCCCAAGGGCATCGCCATAGGTACGCAGCGCTGTGATCTGGTCTTCGGTTGCACCCGCGATGATCCCGCCAACTTCGCAGGCCGCCGCGAACAGCGCTGCCGTTTTACCGCGCACGACTTTCAGATAGACATCTTCGGTGGTTGAAAGATTGGCCGCCGCGGTGAGTTGCAAAACCTCGCCTTCGGCAATCGTAGCTGAGGCGTCCGACAGGATGTCCAAGACCCGCAGCGAACCGGTTTCAACCATCAACTTGAAAGACCGCGCAAAGAGGTAATCGCCGACAAGAACCGACGACTTGTTGTCCCAAAGCAAGTTCGCTGTCGGACGTCCGCGTCTTTGGGTGCTTTCGTCGACCACATCGTCGTGCAACAGCGTGGCCGTGTGGATGAATTCAACCGTTGCCGCCAGCCGGTGATGATCCTTGCCTGCATAGCCAAACAGCCGGGCGGCCGCGAGCGTCAGCATTGGACGCACACGTTTTCCACCTGCATCCACAAGATGAGCGGTGACTTCGGGGATACGCGGCGCGTTTTCAGACGCCATCCGTTCACGGATCAGCATATCGACCGCAGACAGATCGCTTTCCAACGCCTTGGCAAGGCGTTCATGTGGCTTTGCCGCTTTAGCTTCGTCCAGACTCATCACACGCTCGTTAGATCGCTCGACAAACCCAGTGGTCTGTCTTTAAGTCGTTTCCATGAGAGAGCTTATGCGCACAAACGACCCGACTATGATCGCCTTCGCATCCGCCCTACTTGAAGGCGAGGATATAGACTGCTTTCAAATGGACGTCCACATGAGCGTTCTTGAAGGATCGATCGGGGTTTTGCCACGCCGCCTGATGGTGGCGGATCGGGATTATTTTCAGGCAAGTACTGTTTTGAAAGACAATGACTTACCCGTCTCTCCATGAGTGGAACACGTAATGATGCTTTTCTTGGCGGGCGATTGAATATTTGTCAGCCCGTTGATGGGTATCGCGCAGGGGCCGACCCGGTATTTCTGGCAGCCGCCGTTTCTGCAAAACCCGGACAACAGGTTCTTGAATTGGGCTGCGGGGTCGGTACGGCGATGTGCTGTCTATTAAGCCGCGTTCCTGGCTTGCCGGTTACTGGAGTTGAGCGCGACCCCGGTTACGCCGCACTTGCGCGCAAAAATGCAACGGTGCTTGATTCATCAGTGAAGATTGTCGAAGCCGATATCTTAGATTTGCCGATGGACGTTACCGAGCAAAGTTTCGACCACGTGTTCTTCAATCCGCCGTTTTTTGACCGAAAATCAGGGACCGTTTCCGAAAATCAGGGCCGCGAAGTTGGGCGCGGCGGGGATGTTACACTTGCCGCTTGGATCAAAATTGGTTTGCAGCGCACGCGTTCGGGCGGTCTTTTAACGCTTATTCATCGCACGGAATTCATACCGGATGTGATCAACGCGCTTGATTCTCGTGCGGGCGACATTCGTATTTTGCCGCTGCAACCACGTCGGAACAGAGCCTCTAAACTATTTATATTGCAGGCAAAAAAAGGATCGAGGGGCGTGTTCAAATTGCTGCCGCCATTCGTCCTGCACAAAGGCGATGCCCACAAAGAAGACGGCGACAGCTATACAGATGCGGCTTCTGCCATTCTGCGCGACGGTGCGCCGCTTTCTCTGTCAAATTAATCTTTGGTTAAGGGTCACCTCTCATTTTGAGATTGTTCGACGTGACACGAATCACAATTCGTGCTGAAGTACCGGGATACAACCATATAGGAGGATACCGATGAGCATGAGTTCACACCTTCAGGAACTCCGCAAAAAACATCAACATCTTTCAACGGAGGTCGAGGCGGCGCAACGAAGTCTTGCTATCGATGACCTTGAGATCACCGATCTCAAAAAACAAAAACTATATCTGAAAGAGGAAATCGAGCGTCTTAGCCAAACGGTTTGACGGCAAAAAATGGGCCAGTCCATGTGGACCGGCCCAATCGGATGTTTAACGTCTTCGTTTAAACGAAGAATTGGCCGCCGTTTGCAGAAATCGTCGAGCCATTGACGAAGCCTGCGTCGTCCGACGCAAGAAACGCGACACAACGCGCAATTTCCTCTGGTTCGCCCAGGCGGCCTGCTGGAATCTGTGCGATGATGCTTTCGCGCACTTTTTCAGGCACAGCCATCACCATTTCCGTTGCAATGTAACCGGGGCAGACGGCGTTTGCTGTGATGCCAGCACGGGCGCCTTCCTGAGCCAGAGATTTTACGATGCCCAGATCGCCGGCCTTGGTCGCGGCATAGTTCGTCTGTGCGAACTGTCCCTTTTGGCCATTGATCGACGAGATCACGATCACGCGACCAAATTTGCGTTCACGCATACCGGGCCAGATCGGATGGACTGTGTTGAAGACCCCGGTCAGGTTTGTGTCAATGACTTCGCTCCACTGCTCGGGCGTCATTTTGTGAAATGGCGCGTCTCGCGTGATGCCTGCGTTTGCGACAACGATGTCGATTGGGCCGAGGTCAGCGTCGACTTGCGCGATACCCGCTTTTGAGGCCGCGTAGTCGGCAACATTCCATTTGTACGTTTTGATGCCGGTTTCGGCAGTGAAAGCTGCGGCTTTTTCATCATTGCCTGCATAGGTCGCAGCCACCTGACAGCCGTCTGCCAACAGTTTCTTTGAAATCGCTTCTCCGATGCCGCGGCTTCCGCCGGTCACAAGTGCTACACGTCCCATCTTGATCTCTCCTGAAATCCAATTGCCCGAAGGCTTTCATCATGGCTGAAATATGCCAGGGGAGCGAGGGCTGTGCCCTCGCGAGCTGCGTCCCGCGAAACGGAACGCTGTCAAATTAGCGTTCGACGCAGAGCGCAACACCCATGCCGCCGCCGATACAAAGCGTCGCCAATCCTTTTTTGGCATCGCGGCGCTTCATTTCGAACAACAGCGTGTTCAAAACGCGTGCGCCGGATGCGCCAATGGGATGACCAATGGCAATTGCACCGCCGTTGACGTTCACGATTGCAGGATCCCAGCCCATGTCTTTGTTCACAGCACAGGCTTGAGCCGCAAAGGCTTCGTTGGCTTCTACTAGATCAAGATCGCCAACCGACCAGCCAGCTTTTTCCAGTGCTTTGCGCGACGCGTGGATTGGGCCGACGCCCATGATCGAAGGATCAAGGCCCGCGGTTGCATAGGACGCGATCCGACCCAATGGTTCGATACCACGTTTTTCGGCGTTTTCGGCTGTCATCAACAAGGCACCGGCGGCACCGTCGTTGATGCCCGATGCATTGGCTGCGGTGACCGAGCCATCTTTTGTGAAGGCCGGGCGTAGCTTTTGCATGTTTTCGATGGTGGCACCGTGGCGGATGTACTCATCCCTATCGACTACGATGTCGCCTTTGCGGGTCTTTACGGTGAAGGCGCAAATCTCGTCTTCGAACTTTCCGGCCTTTTGAGCGGCTTCGGCTTTGTTCTGCGACGCGAGCGCGAATTCGTCCTGCTGTTCGCGGCTGATCTGCCATTTCTCGGCAACATTCTCGGCCGTTTGACCCATGTGGTAGCCGTTGAAGGCATCCCAAAGGCCGTCTTTGATCATCGTATCAATCAGCTTCAGGTCGCCCATTTTCTGGCCAGCGCGGATCGCTTGCGCATGGACGCTTATTGACATGTTTTCCTGACCACCAGCGGCAACGATATCTGCGTCCCCGAGCTGAATGTGTTGTGCAGCCAAAGCGACGGCGCGAAGACCTGAACCGCACACCTGGTTGATGCCCCAAGCGGCGCTTTCAATGGGCAGACCGGCGTTGACATGTGCTTGTCGTGCGGGGTTCTGGCCCTGAGCAGCGGTCAAAACCTGACCCAAGATCGTTTCGGATACTTCCGATTTGTCAACGCCGGCGCGTTCAACAAGCTCTTCCAAAACGGCGGTGCCTAGATCGTGGGCGGGGGTATTTGCAAAGCTGCCGCTAAAGCTGCCGACTGCGGTTCGCGCTGCTGATGCGATCACAACGTTGGTCATGTACGTCTCCTCCTGAGAATTCATTCACGCAGAATCCGATCTGCGGATTGCGGCGGTTATTATGCAGGTGCAGAAAAAAAGCAACTCTCGCAAGGTCACAACTGGTGCATAGCCGCTATTCGATCAACGTCCGTAGTAGAGACCCACCACGTGGCGGGCTTCGGCAAAGAAGACCCAGCGCTGAATGAAGACCCCGGCCAAGTGGCTTAGAACTGCAAGGATCGCCAACATGTGGTGGAACGGCAGCAGCAAGAGAACAAGAGGTAAAACTGCGAATAACACGATCGAAATCACTTTTAACGTCAACGCGTGCTTGCGTCCGATCCGAAACACCATTTCGCGGGTCAGATAGTTATCGCCGGTGTGCGGTGCTTCAAAGGAGCGAACGGTTCCGATGTCGCCGAGCCCTGTCGCAGTTTCGATGTTGGTCTCTGAGGACGCTTCGTGCCGGTCCTGATCGAACCATGATATCACTTGAAGGATCGCGAGGATCGGCAACAGTATCTTCACCAGCCAAACGTTTCCGGTCAAAAGCGCGCCGCCCGTCAGTGCAAACGCAAGAAACATGACCGGTGCTGTCCAGTTGTGCCAACGTGGCACGGTTTTCATCTGTGCATAGATCATCGATGTCGCAAAGACTGTGACGAGTGACAATCCGCCACCAAGGAACCCCAGAAAGGACACTTGTGTTTCGAAGAACACCAAAAGGAAGGCATAGAGCCCCATCGTCAAAAGCGCTGCCACAGCCAGAACACCCTCGCGGCTGAGCCACGATGATCGCCATTGCGAGAAGGCCTTCAAAAACCGTTCGGGACGGCCGAGGTGGAATGTCGATGACAAAAGCCCGCCCACAGCCAGGGCGAAAGCAATCAGGAAGAACCAGAAAGCTGCCCAACCCGTAGGTGCGTCAATATCGAAGCCTAAAAACGCGAGCATGCCAAAACCCATGCCCGACAGAACTGTAAATATGATAATCGAAGGGGCCGGATGCATCAGGACACCTTTGACAAAGTGCGGTCGAGCCAGCCGAGAAAACCCGTTGGTTCTTCGGCAACAGGTTCTAGGAAGGGCGCGAGGACGTCCATTTCTGGCGCTTTGTCCCGTGGCCGGGGCGGCAGGTAGCGGTTCACTGGTGCTGTGCCTTGTTCGGGCATCAGTTCGATTCCGCCGCGATCTGCGACCAGTTTTGACACATCGCTTTCAGGATCGCTTAGGTCGCCAAAGTGGCGGGCCCCTGCGGGACAGGTGCGCACGCAGGCCGGTTGGCGATCTTCCTCGGGCAGGTTTTCATTATAGATGCGGTCGACGCAAAGCGTGCATTTCTTCATCACGCCTTCGGATGGGTCCATTTCGCGGGCGCCATATGGGCAGGCCCAAGCGCAGAGCCCGCATCCGATACAGTCGCTTTCGTTGACCAGAACGATGCCATCTTCCACGCGCTTGTAGCTGGCGCCAGTCGGGCAAACCGTCACGCAAGGCGCGTCGGCGCAGTGCAAACAGCTTTTCGGCATGTGGTATAGCTGGGCCGGACCGGTTTCGGGCTGAACTTCGTAGGAGTGCACTCGGTTCAGGAAGCTGCCAACCGGGTTCGCGCCATAGGCATCTGTATCTGCTAACGGGGCACCGTAGTTTTCCGTGTTCCAACCTTTGCAGGCCGTCACGCAAGCGTGGCATCCAACGCAGGTGTCCAGATCGATAACAAGCCCGAGGGACTTTTCGGTGTGGGTGGGCAATGTTGTCATGGGCGGTTTCCAAACGGACACGCGTATCGCGTGACACTATTTATTTGCGCTGCCTGCGGCACCGCGGTGCCTGCGGCGGGCGTCTTCTTAAAGGTGTGACTCATGTGCCGATCTTTTGTTTGACGGTCGAAGGACCTTTACCAACCGGGCTTTTCTGGGCTGGATGCGCAGGCGAGCATTCGTTGAGGGCGGTGTATTTTTCGATTTTGACCATCAGGTCGAACCATGCAGCTTGGCCGGTGATCGGGTCCGAATTCGCCCAGCGAAGACCGTCGCCTTTTGGCGGCATCAGTTCGTGCATGATGTGGTTCAACAGGAAGCCTTTGGTTGCTTCTGGTGCGTCTTCTTCCAGAGCCCAAGCGCCTTTGCGTTTGCCGATGGCGTTCCACGTCCAGACAGTGTTTTCGTTGAGGGCTGCCATGTGCGCCACTGGTACCGTGATTTCGCCATGGGGCGAAGACACGCGGGCCCAATCGCCTTCTGCGAACCCGTTTGCTGCCCAGATTTTGGTCGGCACATAAAGCGGGTTGCGGCCGTGGATTTGCCGCAGCCAAGCGTTCTGCGAACCCCAGCTGTGGTACATGGCCATCGGGCGTTGTGTCATGGCGTGGACGGTGAACTGGTCGCTTACCTCGGTTGCCGGATACCAGAGGGGAAGCGGGTCCATCGTTTCGGCGTAACGTGCTTTCAGGTGTTCCGGTGGCGACAAGCGATGCTTGCCTTCGGCAGCCAGTTGGAAGCGGCGCAAGGGTTCGCACCAGAGCGTGAAAAGATAAGGTGAGGGTGCATCAAACAGGCCCAGGTCGACCGCCCAATCCTGATAGGCGTTGTTCCAGGGTTTGTAGTATTCGGCATCCTCGGGGATATGGCTGATCCAGAAGCTGCCGTTTTCCTTATAGCGTTCGATCTGATCGGGGTTTGGTGCGCCGCGACCATGTTCGTCACCTTTACCACGGAATCCAGCGAGAGGCCCGATACCGGGCTTGCGTTCGTGGTTTTGGATGTAGTCGGCATAATCGGCGTATTTCTGGCTGCCGTCCTCGTTGGTGAAGCCGGGCAAGCCAAGCCGTCCGCCAAGATCGCACAGCACGGATTGGAAGCCGCGCACGTCACGGTCGGGTTCGACGACCGGCCAGCGGATTGCGTCGGCTGCGGCTGAGGCTTCGCAGATGGGCCGATCGAGCAGCGAAATACAATCGTGGCGTTCCAAATAGGTTGTGTCGGGCAGGATCAGGTCGGCATAGGCAACCATTTCCGAGGAATAGGCATCGGAATAGATGATGTTGGGGATGACATAATCGCCATTTTCGTCGGTATCCGTCAGCATCTTCATGACGCCGGAGGTATTCATCGACGAGTTCCACGACATATTCGCCATGTAGAGCATCAACGTGTCGATCTTGTAAGGATCGCCTGCATGCGCGTTGGAAATCACCATATGCATGAGGCCGTGCGCGCTCATCGGGTTTTCCCAGCTGAACGCTTTGTCGATGCGTTTTGGATTGCCATCTTCGTCGATCAACAAATCGTCGGGGCCGTGCAGGAAGCCAAGGTGGGGGCCGTCAAGCGGTTTGCCGGGCGTGACACCTGCATGTGGTTTGGGGTGGATCGTCGCAGCTTTTGGGTAGGGTGGTTTGAACCGGAAACCGCCCGGAACTTCGACAGTTCCAAGGATGATCTGCAACAAGTGCAAGGCGCGGCAGGTTTGGAAACCGTTCGAATGGGCCGAAATTCCGCGCATTGCGTGGAACGCGACCGGGCGACCGATCATAGTTTTGTGGGTGTCACCCCGGAAGTCTGTCCATTCGCGGTCAAGCTCGAACGCTTCGTCAAATGCCACGCGGGCCAAATCGGCGGCGATGGCGCGGATGCGTTCGGCGCTGATGCCGACACGTTCGGCCACCGTTTCGGGCGCATGTTCGTCGGCGAGGTATTTCTCCGCCATGTGGTGCAGAACTGGGCGATGTGTGATCCCGGCGTGGCGATAACTGCCCGACAGATCAGGTTGCACACCTTTGGTGTCATAGGCTTCAGGTTTGCCGGTGCGGCGGTCGATGACCAGCTTTTTGCCCGCTTCGTTGGTCAGGATCAGGCCGTGTTCGTCGCTTTCCGGGTCTTCGTTCACCAAACAAGGCGCGTCGGTGAAGCGTGCCAGATAGTCCAGATCGATCCGGCCCGCCTTCATCAGACAATGAACAAGGCTTAGGATAAACAATCCGTCGGTGCCGGGTGTGATGCCGACCCATTCGTCTGCAATGGCATTGTAACCGGTTCGGATTGGGTTAACGCCAATGACCTTTGCGCCGCGTTCTTTCAGTTTGCCCAGACCCATTTTGATGGGGTTGGAATCGTGATCTTCGGCGACACCGAAAATCATGAATAGCTTCGTGTGGTCCCAATCCGGTTGGCCGAATTCCCAGAATGCGCCGCCCATGGTGTAGATGCCAGCGGCGGCCATATTGACTGAGCAAAACCCGCCATGGGCTGCATAGTTGGGTGTGCCGAAGGATTGAGCGAACATTGATGTGAAGGATTGGGACTGATCGCGCCCCGTAAAGAAGGCCAGTTTCGACTGATCGGTTTCGCGGATCGGTTTCAGAATTGAAACGGCGGTTTCCAGCGCCTCATTCCACGAAATCTCTTCGAATTCTCCCGATCCGCGCGGACCGACGCGCTTCATGGGTGCTTTCAGGCGGGCTGGTGACAGGTGCTGCATGATCCCAGACGACCCTTTGGCGCAAAGCACGCCTTTGTTCACGGGATGGTCGCGGTTGCCTTCGATATAGGCGACCTGCTTTTTGCCGTCGGGGCCGTATTTCATGTGAACGTTGATCCCGCAGCGGCAGGCGCACATGTAGCAAGTCGTCTTTCGCACCTCGTCCGAAACTTTGGGAGACGTATCGATTTTAGGTGCGTTCATTCTTTTTCAGTCCCGTCCCAAGCCCAAATGTAGCGGATGTTACCTATGCTTAGGCCACCGTTCATACGTATCGCCAATTGAGGGCCTGTGTTAAGTCCAGATTGGCGGTGGGCGCATTATTTCAAACCATGGCATTAAAGACGAGGCGATACCCAACGCCCGCGTCTAGAACACCGCAGTTTAGGTGCCTATGGGCTTGCAACGCAATGCGACACGCAGTCGTAAGGCAAACAGCCAAAGACCGGCATCAATCATTGGACTGACTGGGCGGGACAACTGAGCCCCTGAATTGACCCGAATGTTCAGAACCGAACGCGCCGAATTGCCTAAGCGATGCCTTGGTCGTCCAGAATGTCGTCCCAAAGGGTGGAATAATCGCCATCATCCAACAAAGTCTGAGCGCCAGCACTTGGCGTCCAAGTCGGGTAAAGCATCGTCAGTAGATCCAGTGTCACATCATCGCCGATCAAAAGATCACCGCCGGCGCCACCTTCGATAAAATTGTTGCCGGTGCCACCTTCGATCAGATCAAAGCCATCTTCGCCGTTCAGATCATCGTCGCCTTGCCCGCCCCGGATTGCGTCATTGCCACCGCCGCCGTCGATTTCGTCAGTACCGAAGCCCGCGCTTAGGCCGTTGTCGGCATCATTTCCGATGATTGTGTCATTGCCAGTGCCAGTGATGCCGTCTTCGATGACCGTGCCGCGCGCAATGCCGATGTTCCCGTCATAGCCCGCAAGGTTGGAGAACTGTTCTTCCCGCAGATCCAGCACTTGATGCGCCGAATAGCTTGAAGCATCGAATGTGTCATGGCCGCTTGAGTCAAACACAGTGAACGACACCGGGTTCGATAATGATAGAACGCTGTCCAAGTATGTTCCTGTGTTCGAGCCGTTGCCATAGGTGGTATCGCCGGTGTTGGTTGTCGTTGGCGTGCCATAAAGGTTTTGGATCGCCAGAATGTCAGCAACCTGTGGGCCGACGGCATAAGCAAAACTCGTGTCGATTTCAGTATTCTCGGTCTGGTGGAAATATGACATGATCGACGCCTGCCAGCTGTCGTTGTCGTAATGGTTGTCGGTGCCGAATGTCGCGCTTCCGTTGTAGTTTCCGGCGTGCCCCAGACCCAGGGCGTGGCCGATCTCATGAAGGTATGTTTGGAAGAAATACCCGTCGATCCGGTTTGATCCGCCTGCCCAGTTTTCATTCACGTTCACGAAAGACGATTGAATCGTGCCGCCAACGAGCGATGACGTCGAATAGGCACCTGATTGGTCGTCGCCAAATACGATGTCTGCTGTCAAGGCAGTCTCGCGAACCGAAATACGGTAATCGCCCGCATAACTGTCAGCAAAAGAACCGGCGCGAATATAGTGGGTGCCCGTGTAGGTGGCTTGGTACGATAGGGCGCTATTGCGGCCATTACCGTCATCGTTTTCAGCAAGCACCGATCCCGAACCGTTTAACAGCCAAAGGTAAGGGTCTTCGGTGCCTTGTGCGCCTTCGCCTGAAAGCGCGATGTGGACAGTTTGACCTGCTGTCAGGTTAATGGCTATCGCGTCACGGTCGCTTCCAACCGAGAGATCGCCCAGAAAGTCGTCGCCAACTGACATTGAATAGGCCGTCGAGCTATCGGATGCGGCATCCGCGCCTTCGTTGCCGGTGTTGTTTGGTGCGGACGAAGAATCCACTTCGACAAAGTTCAAGCCGGACACCAGCGTCCAGGCGTTCAAGGCTTCGCGCGCCATTGCTTGGCCATTTGCGGCCAGGTCAGTGATGTCGACGTAAAGCGTGTCGCCGGTTGACGCGTCAAACGAACGCGCGCTGCCGCCCCAGAAACCGTTGGTCAGTTGGTCGGCGATTTGATCATAGGTGAATGTTGGCAAGTTCGAATCAACTCCATCGGTTTCTGCCGCGCCATCCGCGGCGGGAACACCTTCAAGACCCGAATAGACACAGCCTTCGACAAAAGGCTGAAATTCTTGGCACAAACTACACACACTCACACTCCACCAAATAACATGGAGCCACTCGCAAACTGTGCCGCAAACAATACGGATCACGTAACGGCCGCTCCGAGCACCCCACCCAAAGCAAGGTCGATATTAGGGAATCGTGATTTCCATGACGTTACCCGGCACCAAAATACTCCGGTAAATTCTACGACAATCTGAAGAAGTTTTTAGGTTCTCTTCAGTGTCTCACCAAGCTGGATTTGTGGTGTCAGTTCGATCCGCTGAGAGGTAAATGATTTCTCATCCTCGCTGTGCGACAAAATGATTTCGGCGGCTTTCTGGCCAATTTCATACCGCCCTGCTTCCATTGTCGCCAGTTGTACCGGAAGCCCATCCAAAAGGTCAGTGCCGTTGAAGGCTGCAAGGCCGATCTGTGCGGGAACGTCGATACCCTGATCCAGAAGGTACAAAAGCCCGCCTGCGCCGATCATGTCATTCGAGAAGTATAAAAAGTCGAGACCGGGGCTGCGCTCAAGAAGCCGGGCAGTCATTTCGCGGCCCTTCAACAAGGACGAACCGCCGTCGTAAAATTCCTGATCGGTGACTTCGACGCCATTCTTTGCAAGCGCTTCTGTGAACCCTTCGAAACGTTTGCGCGCTCGGTGATCCATCGGCATTTTGGTGCCTAGAAACCCAATACTTTCATAACCATAGCGCAGAATCTGACGCGCCATCTCACGACCGGCACGTCGGTGGCTGATGCCAACCACGGAATCGACCGGGTCACCATCGGTGTCCATAATCTCAACCACTGGAATACCGGATTCGGTCAACATCGCGTGGGCGGCATCCGTGTGTTCCAGCCCGGCAAGGATGATGCCCGACGGGCGCCAAGACAGCATTTCGAACAGAACTTCTTCTTCCTTTTCGGGTTTGTAGTTCGTGACGCCGACCACTGATTGCAGGGGCGATGAATTCAAGGCGTCAGAGATACCTGTCAAAACCTCGGGGAATACCATGTTCGACAGGCTTGGGATTATGACTGCGACAAGGTTGACGCGATTGGAGGCCAGCGCGCCGGCGATCTTGTTCGGCACATACCCAAGGGTTTTTGCTGTTTTCAGGACTTTTTCACGGGTGGCGTCCGACACGTCACCGCGGTTGCGCAACACACGGCTCACCGTCATTTCAGACACGCCCGAAGCTTCCGAGACGTCCTTCAACGTTAGTGGTCGTGACGTTCGCTTTGTGTCTTTTTTCATGGGAATGATCTTATCATTGCTCATTCAAAGTACCCGTGCGTCGTTTCGACCAAGTTACTGCTCACAGGGTTCTACGCAAGCGGCTTGATCCCAACTTCAGAACACGAGACAAGAGATGCACGGCCCCGTAGCTCAGCGGATAGAGCAACCGCCTCCTAAGCGGTAGGTCATAGGTTCGACTCCTATCGGGGCCGCCAGAAAATTAGAAAAAACATTATGTTATCCAAGTATTTGTCTGAAGCGTTGAGCCCGAATACCGTTACACACTTATTACACAATTCGACACATCTTTGATTTTTGGGTGGAAGTCATGGCGATACACACGATTTTGAGCAGGAAAGTCCATGATTCCCGGCGCGAGAACAGTCGGTTCAGGTAATGTTTCGCATTCCTTAACGGGAAAAATCTGAAAACATCGACCAAAGAAGAAAGGTTGAGCACCACAAAGGATTTCGACGAAGGTTAGGATCTAACACTGCGAGCCTAAGGGAGTGGATTAACTAACTACCAGTGAGAAGGCGTCGGTAAATGGCAGTGATGGCTTCGGCCTCGTGGGCGATTTTGTGTTGATCGATGGCTTTGGCCCGCGATGCTGTGGCCATTGCGTCGCGAAGGGAGGCATCGCTCATCATTTTGTCTGTGGCCTCGGTCAGCTTTGCGACATCTTCGGGCGGGACGAGGAAACCAATTTCTCCGTCAACCACCAGATCTTCAAAGGCTCCGACGCGGGTTGCAACCACAGGCACGCCGCATGACATAGCTTCGAGCGGCGTCAGGCCGAAACCTTCCCAGCGTTGTGGTGCCACGTAGATGTCTGATGCTTGAAACCAGGGTGCAATGGTGAACCCCTTGTCTTCGGGCAGAATGCGGAGGCGATCAGAAAGGTCCGCAGCCGCGATCTTTTTTTTGAGGTCATCGACAAAGGTTTGTTGATCGCTGGTGACGCCACCCATGATGATCCCTTGGGCATTCGGGTGCTTTGGCAAAAGTTCGATCATGGCATCGACAAAAATATCGGTGCCTTTCTGCTTTCTGATGCGACCAAAACATCCAACGATCAAAGCGTTTTCATCTAACCCAAGTTGCGTTCGAAGGGCGTTGCGATCCTTTGGGGGCGAAAACTCATCTGTGTCGATCCCGTGTAAAATGATGGTCGACGTGCCTTCGAGATAGGAGGCAGCTTTGCCCGAGGCGGCGATAACCGCATCCATCTGACGGATCAGCCAACGGGAATATCCACTGCGTCGACGTTGTGCAGCCGACGTGAACACAAACTTGAACCGCTTTCGAAAGACCACCTTGAGGATCAGCCCCACCAGCATTTCGATGTTGCGGCGAGAGTGCCAAATGCGAAACCCGGATGGCCCCGACCGCGATAGAAAAGGCAGCTTCGACAAAGGAAACTGTGGAACATCGTCTGGTAAAACCGGACCCGTGGTGGCAATCGGGATGTCATTTGCCTGGATCGGTACCAGCCGAATAACGGTCGATGTGACGCCTGAGTACCGACGCTTCAAATTTGGCGCGATGACGTCGATCAGGCGTGGGTCAACTTGCATCTTTGGTTCCTGATCGTGACGGTTCTGTCGGCATTGAGCGTTGTCATAAAGAAGCTCAGCTTTTGGTTCCATCGGAATTAACACCGGCTTTGCCGGCGTATCCAGACATCAAACTGGCCCAATCCTGATCCGTCCAATGGAACTTTGGGAAATTGACGTTCTCTTTTCGCAAAGACCTTTGTAAACGGTCCAGATTCTGCGTCGTCCAGTCACCGGTTTTGCGCCGTTCGCATTTGTCGAAGTCGATGAGCCAAACCTTTTCTTGGGCGTCAATAAGGATGTTTCGGCAGTTTAGGTCGGAATGGAAGACGTTGTGGTCATGCAGTTGTCTTATGGTCGCCCCAATGGCGATCCAGAGCGGGACGGGCAGGGCGGCGTCGCGCAAGGCGTCCGCAAGTGTGTGAGCATCGGGAATGCGTTCGGTGACAATGTCGGCACGATAGAAAAGACCAGAAATGGCATATCGTGCCGCCACAGGTCGCGGGACAGGCAGGCCGTTCGTGTACATCCAGTCCAATAGATCGAATTCCTGCATAGCCCGGCTTTGGTTTTTGCCGATGCGAAGGAAAAGATCACGGTTGAATTTCCCGACGAACCCGCCGCGCATGAATTTCCGCAGAACCATGTCGCGACCGGCAAATCGCAGGAAATGGGCTTGGCCTCGCCCCTTTGCGCTTCCTTGGAAATGTCCGTTCGCGCGCAACCAATCGGGTTCGAAAAGTCTTGGTTCCATTGTGGGTATGATGCTGGTGTCGAACCGGATCACCGTGCCGTTGTGACGGACTTCGGCGCTCGTCTCCATGCTGTTCGCTCCGGTTTCTGACAGCCATAAGGCAGATTGGAGGGATAGTAAGTTTGTGGATAACGCATTACAACTTCGATCTGTTTTTGGGGGTTTTTGGACAATGAGGAAGCAGATTAGGTCATGACATCGCTTCGGGTCCGGACATTGCTGGGTATATGGATGCTGGCGACACGGTGTCTGTTTATTCCCATTACACTTGTGTCAAAGCACCTGCACAAACGGATGGGCGCATCTGCCGATCGGTTTTCGGAACGTCTAGGTCAGCGTCGTCAAAATCGCGAAACCGACGTAATCTGGTTTCATGCCGCAAGCCTTGGTGAAGTCATGCAGATTGGACCGCTTGCTGACAGTCTTAGCCGAACCGAGGCGGCCACCATTCTTGTCACAACCACAACGCAAGCTGGGGCCGAGTGGGCGTCGCGTGAGATGCCATATGCCCAGCACCAATTTGCCCCGATTGATACTCCGTCCGCTGTGACCGGTTTTCTTGATAACTGGCGCCCCGCTGTGGCGATTTTTGTCGAGGGTGACCTTTGGCCCCGGCTGGTGACAGAGACTCAGAAAAGGTCGGTTCCCCAGATCCTGTTGAACGCCCGGCATTCGAAGACCAGGGAACGATTTTCATCGATATTTTCTGTGCTTTTGGCACCGTTTACATTGGTGACATGCCGGTCTCAGCATGTGGCTGATGGCATTTTAGCTTTAGGACTGCCCGCAGACCGTGTAAAGGTTCTGCCTGACCTAAGGGTGGCATCGCCCAAACTGGCGGTCGCCCCTGAATTGACGGGTTCCTTATCGCAACTGATTGGATCACGCCCGGTTTGGTTGGCGGCCTCTACCCACCCCGATGACGAAGTGGCAGTTTTGGCAGCGCATGGTTACGTGCTTACAAAATATCCCGACGCTTTGCTTGTCATCGCGCCGCGGCACCCGAAACGGGGCGCGCCGCTGCAAGACATGGCGCAAGCACAAGGTTTTGGTGTTGCGCGGCGGAGCCTTGACGAGGATCTGAGTTCGAAAACGCAAGTGTATGTCGCAGATACTTTGGGCGAGCTTGGCTCGTTCTTTTCGGTTGCCCAGTTGGTATTTGTGGGTGGATCTTTTGGAACAGAAGGCGGGCACAACCCTTACGAACCCGCCCGTTTTGGCAATGCCATCGTCTCGGGCTCCCAAGTCGCAAATTTTTCGGATGCTTATGAGGCTTTAGCCCAAGCCGGTGCTACGGTCCTTGTACAAAACCCAGCAAAGCTTGGAGAAACCCTGACGGTACTCCTCGGTTCAGAACAGATCGAACAGATGGGGCAATCGGGGCTGTCATTTATGGACGCCCGCGAAAATTGCGTTGCTACGTATGCCGAGTTGATCGCTGGCGTTTTGCACCACTAGTTCAGGCCAGATGCGGCGAAACCGTCACCGGACGATAGTCGGACCGCCCTCAGGGTAAGTTTATTCCCAAATCAGGCCAAAATCCGTCATATTCGAAACTAGTATGCATTTGAATACGTATGCGATATGCAGCTTCTGGGGTTGCGTGGATGAATTGAGGAAGAATCGATATGGGGTCCGATGAGCGATGTTCTCGCGGTGAGTATCTAAAACGGCATACCGAAGCTTTGATCAAAGATATCGGTTATGCAAAAGCCTGTGAAATTTCCGGGAAATCTAAGGCAACTTTGGGTCGATATGCCTCGTCGCATGACGAGAATTCGGACCGGTTTATTCCCGTAAATGTGTTGGTTGAACTTGAATCTGTGGCCAGCATTCCCTTTGTCACCAAAGCTTTGGCTGAACTTCTGGGACTAAAGTTGGAAGCCGATGCCGAACGGGACGAAAGCCCGGGAGGGTTGAATTCTGATGTGATCCGTCTGTCGCAACGGTTTGCGACGTTGATGGCGGAATACAACCATTCAATCGAAGACGGGATCATTTCGTTGAATGAGACGCGTCGTTTGATCGAAGAAACGAACGCGTTGCAACAAGTGCTTGTCGAAATGAAGTTACATCTTCAAGACACCGACTAAAGGGTGAATAGGGGTCGGCCCTTGCTCCCCATAACAGGACCGAGCCCCCAACGTACGGCGTTGTCCCCACCGTAACCTTCACACACACTTCACACTTTACTCGTACACCACACATTACTCGTAAAAGGCACACACAAACTAATCCCTCGGCCGGATGCTGGGGTCGCAGTCGCCCGACCGAGGGAACCGAACCTCTCAGGGATGAGTGAGCGACCCGGCTTCATTGATTTAGGTAACAACTGGCCTGAGTTCTAATGGGAAAAAACCAAGATATACGTCAGTTTTGTGGGTCGCGACGGTTCATGGCATAGAATTCGTGAAAAAAAACGTCTTTAAACCACGCTGATAGCCTTTTGGTCGATGGCCAAGACATAACCTTGTCGCGCAACCGTTTTGATCAAAAGTTCTGAAACCATCTGGTTGCCCAAGGCGTCCCGCAAGCGTTTGATTCGCGTTGCACCTGACGCTTCTTCGCAATCTTCGGGTCGTTTGCCCGAGATCATCGCCTCGATTTCAGCACCGGTCATAACGTCACCGTCCATTCGGGCTTCTGCAAGAACAGACATGGTTTCGACCGCAGCCGTTGTCAGTTTGAATTCCATATCGTTCAGGACGACGATATTTTCTTCGCGGTTGATCGTTAGAGTCGAGACCTGAATGCCTTGCCGTTCGATGGTACCAATCCGGCGGTTAAGAAGAATTATCGTCACAACGAACACCAAGCAGGCAATCAGCAAGCCGGTGGCAAACAGAAGCAGAACAAAGATCACAACACGGTAGCCGGCCAAAACCTCGGAAAACGCCGTGCCGGACTGTGCAAGGATTTCCAGAAGCTTGATTTCAGCGATCGATGTCAGGTCAGTGTTGTCGATGAAAAGTTGTTCGACCCGCGCATTGAACGCATTCGCATCCGGCAGGTTCAAAAGCAAAAAGACGCCAGCACCGCCGAGGATTAAAATGACGGCTGCAATACCAAAAGTGACAACCCGCGTGCCTGCTGCTTTCGCCTCAGAAGCGGAGGAAGTATTGTCCGGCATCCGTTTTCCTTCGTCCCAAACCACTATCTGTAAAGACAGATTGAACCTGTAAAAGCTTCCATCCGGCTGCGCCAAGCCTTTGAGCTACGATGCGCTGCACATCATTTGACATGGCACAGGGGTTCGTGTCGATCTGAATGACGCCATAGTGAAGTTTGAGCGGATTATCCCGACTGGCCTTATAGTCGGCAAAGCAGGCCGCTTGCAGCGGTACACCGAACCAGAAAAACAGTGTGAATGCCGATATAAGACAACGTGTAATCATGTGGCTGAACGTGTCTGTTTCCGCGCAGAAAATCAATAACATGCTGAGCAAACCAAGCTGTTATCGTATATCAGAGCGCCGATATTGAGCGTCAGCGCCCAATTCCCCAAGTCTGTTCACATCAAAGGCGGCACTCGTCGCTTTCATATGAGTTCGAAAGGGACCCGAACATGACCAACTTCAAAACTCTTACAGTCGCTGCTGTCACAGCGCTTGGACTTACCGTCACACCTATGCCGGCTGCTGCCGATGGGAATGATGTTGCCAAGGTACTGGGCGGTCTCGCAGCACTTGCAATTGCGGCAAAGGTTATTGACGACCGCCGAGATCGAAAAGCTGCGGCGCGCGAACAACAAGCCAAACAACAATCCGTCTTTCATAACCGAAATCGCGCCAGATCTAACGTTGAGTTTGGCAGCCTGAGCCGGTTTGATCGCGGCAACATCAACACGCGTTCGGCCAAGTTCAAGCGTCGCCCATTGCCGGACCGCTGCCTGCGGGTTGCCAGCACGCGTCGTGGTGATCGTTTGGTCTATGGTCAGCGCTGCTTGAACAACAACTTTAAGTTTGCGTCGCGTTTGCCCGAGCATTGCGAAACAGCAATTCGCACCAATCGCGGCATCAAGGCGGTTTTTGGTGCCCGGTGCCTGTCGCGCGATGGCTGGCGTGTCGCCAAACGCTAAGGCGTCTTTGGTTCTGGCACGAAAACCCGCACATCTCCTAATCTTCGTGTCAGCGGGTCAGGGGGTTCCCTGACCCGGAAAATCTCAAGGGCGACGTCGTTGCGCGCTCCATTTTTTGCGAGGTTGGATTAGGCGGTGGCGTTGTTAAGAGATGAGACGACGGTCCTTCGCGGCCGTCGTCTTTTCTTTTTGCGGAACGCTGTCTGCCACCTTTGCAATGTCGTGCCGAAAGAATGACGTTTCGTCGCACGCCTTAGCGTGACGTGTGTTGCTCAGGTCAGATTGGCCGAGCTGTCGTGTAACCCTGTGCCGCACGACAATTTTCCATACCTTGCGTGAAAGCGTGGCATTGGCGCGTGAGCAGGCCTGAAACTTGTATGACATACCGGTCACACCTTGCTGACGAAACACGGCTGTGGGCGCATATCTGAACTTGAAAGGCTTCAAAGATGGGTCGAACTAGAACGCTTGGTATCGCCGCATTCGCCGTGCTTGGACTGTTTCTGACGGCAGTGCCGGTCGTGGCCAAACCAATCTCGGGCATTGATGCACCTCTGGCTGGGCAGGCTGGTAAAGAGGGACACAAATCACGATCCACGTCGAATTTCGGTAAGGGCAAGAAGAGCTCAAAGACCAAGACTTACACGATCGAAAAGTAAGGTTTTTCAGATGCGAGAAAACCGAACGGCTTGAGCCGTTCCTTTTCGAACCCCACATAACTCCACGTCCGATCGCTTAAAGTGCCGCTAAACTCGTTTGAAAAAGCCGTTATCTCGCACGAGAAAGGTGTGTTGTTCTTTTCGTGGAAACCGGTTTTCTATCGCCCATGCCGGATTTTTTGGAAGAAGAGAAAATACGTTGTGGCCAGGTTCGCTTGGTCGCGGGCGTCGATGAAGTTGGCCGCGGGCCCTTGGCAGGCCCGGTTACCGCGGCGGCGGTGATACTTGAACCAAGCCACGTACCAGTTGGATTGAACGATTCCAAAAAACTTAACGCAACCACCCGAGAACGATTGTTCGATGAAATAGTTGCGGTTGCGGAGGTGTCAGTCGCGCATGCATCGGTCGCTGAAATTGACGACCTGAACATTCTCTATGCCTCACATTTGGCGATGGAGCGGGCTGTGTCGGGTCTGACGCATCTGCCCGATCACGCATTGATCGACGGAAATATGGTGCCTAAAGCGCTGATCTGTCCGGCAACGGCTTTGGTCAAAGGCGATGGTCGAAGCTTGTCGATCGCGTCTGCCTCGATCGTCGCAAAGGTGACACGGGACCGGATTATGGTGGATTTGGCGCAACAGTTTCCCGGCTATGGCTGGGAGAAGAACGCCGGATACCCGACACCGTCACATAAAGAGGCCCTAATGGCCTTGGGGGTGACACCACATCATAGGCGTTCCTTTAAACCTGTCCACAACATGTTGTGACAAGAGAATTTCTTAACCTACTGATTCAAAAAAGAAATTGACGGCGAATCGCCTCTGACTCATGTTGGGGTCAACAAATGACGGGTCGGGAACGGCCCTCGGGACAGAGGCAGTAATGACGACCAAGACGCGTAAAGCCGCGGGGAAACTCCCGTTGGATTCTATTCTTGATGGGGATTGCATCGACGTGATGCAAAGCCTTCCGGCTGCGTCGGTTGATCTGATCTTTGCGGATCCGCCGTATAATTTGCAGCTGAAAGGTGATCTTCATCGGCCTGACAATTCCAAGGTTGACGCCGTTGATGATGCTTGGGATCAATTTGATAGCCTAAAAGTTTACGACCAGTTCACCAAAGAATGGCTGACCGCAGCGCGTCGGCTGTTGAAGCCGGGCGGCGTTATCTGGGTGATTGGATCGTATCACAATGTCTTTCGCTTGGGCTCTGAACTGCAAAACCAGGGGTTTTGGATTCTGAACGATGTTGTTTGGCGAAAGTCGAACCCAATGCCGAACTTTCGGGGTAAGCGTTTGACCAATGCCCACGAGACGCTGATCTGGGCGTCGAAGGCTGAGGGGTCGAAGTATACCTTCAACTACGAAGCGCTGAAGGCCATGAACGAAGGTATCCAGATGCGGTCGGATTGGGTGATCCCGATTTGCACGGGGCACGAACGTCTGAAGAATTCCGAGGGTGACAAGGCGCACCCAACGCAGAAACCCGAAGCCTTGTTGCATCGCATTCTGGTTGGCACAACCAACCCTGGTGATGTTGTTTTAGATCCGTTCTTTGGCACTGGAACAACCGGTGCGGTGGCCAAAATGCTGGGCCGGTCCTACATCGGGATCGAGCGCGAAGCGGCTTACCGCGAAGTTGCGGAACGCCGTCTGTCGAAGGTCCGAAAATTTGATAAAGCCGCGTTGGAGGTGTCGACCTCAAAGCGCGCAGAGCCCCGTGTGCCGTTCGGCCAATTGGTTGAACGTGGTATGTTAAGGCCAGGCGAAACGCTGGTCAGTCCAAGAGGGAAGGCCGCAAAAGTCCGCGCAGACGGAACGCTTGTGGCCGATGATATCAAAGGATCGATCCATCAGGTTGGGGCTGCTTTGGAAGGCGCGCCAAGCTGTAATGGCTGGACCTATTGGTCGACGAAGATCGACGGGAAAAAGGTTTCTATCGACGTCTTCCGCCAGCAAATCCGATCTGAAATGTAGCTTACTTACTCATCCAAAAGAGCTTACCGCCCGGTGCCTCGTGGCCGCCCATGAGACCGGTACCTGACCCCGCCCTTTGTGGCGGGGTTCTTTTTCGCCGTTCGTCATTTCACGGGCCGTGAAAAGTGGATTTTTGAGCTAAAGAAAGGATGGGCGCTTTATGTTGGTAAAGGCTTCGAGATAATCACACATCCAAGAAAAATGGCTGAAAACGCCATGCCGTGATCGATACACCCAGAATGACTTTTCATTCTCTGCTTCAACGATCAATTGCCGAATGAGTGCATCTACCAGTGCGTCGGAAACAAAACCATTTTTCTTTATATGCGCGAAAACAAGGGCCAATTCTACTTGTAGCGCTTTGATTTTACCGTCGTAGGTGGCAGCATCTTCGTAAGAATCCATTTTGAAACCAGATAGAATTTCGCCAACCGACATTTTTTTGTAGTAATCAAAATTTGATAAGATAGCTTTCCCCCAGACATTTCCATGCGGCATTCTGGGATCTGTATCGTTCCAAAGTTCAGGGTGATACAGCAGATACGCGGCATCCTCATGCATCAAAGACCAGTCGATATCAATTTTCTGGTGGAAGTGCTTGGTGCGGATGAGGTGCACGTACAACTTAGACCGAGCAGAAAGTATGGAACGCAAGTTATCATCGTTAGCCGGAGCGTTATTTTGGGCAGCTTTAACCCAATCCAAACACCCGGAAATATCAAAATCATCCCGTTCCGAAAGATATTCGTTCAATCCCCAATTCAGCGCATCGTAAACATCTTGAACAGCGCGGTTGAATATTGAGGTGGTCACATTCTGCCATCCCAATACTTCCATTTCGTCCTCACTTAGGTTACGTGATTGCCACTTGATGCGAAGCGTCTTCTCCTTTCTGCGGAACACCACGCTTGGTGTAAAAACATCATGAGTTTTTCCCTCACGGTTGCTTCGCAACTTCGAAATTGGCCCCTTACCGATATTCTCAGGGTTCGAATAAACCGTAACTTTGAGATCCCGAATGGCGATGCCAAAATTTACTTCTTGGTAAGAAACAAAATCGCTTACACAGGAAATAGGTCCGCCGCCACTGCTTCGTGCCGTTTCCTGAAAGGTCCAAAGTATCATCGCAGGGCACTCGCTTAGAAAATGGTTTAGCCAATTTTTCCCCGTTCACCACCGGTTTGGCCGCGATCCAAAAGAAGGTGATCCAGCACGACGGCGGCGGCCATGGCTTCGGCGACGGGGACAGCTCGGATGCCGACGCAGGGGTCGTGGCGGCCTTTGGTGATGATTTCCGTGTTCTCGCCGGATTTGGTGATGGTCTTGCGCGTGGTCAGGATTGACGACGTCGGTTTGACCGCAAAGCGAACCGCGATGTCCTGACCGGTGGAAATGCCGCCCAAGATGCCGCCGGCATGGTTTGATGCGTATTCGGGGCCATTCGGACCCATTGAGATTTCGTCGGCGTTGGCCTCGCCTGTAAGACGTGCCGCGGCCATGCCTTCGCCGATTTCAACACCTTTGACGGCGTTAATCGACATCATGGCGGCGGCAAGGTCAGTGTCGAGCTTGCCGTAGACTGGGGCGCCAAGACCGGGTGGGCAATTTCGGATGGTGACTTCAATGATGGCGCCCACGGATGATCCCGACTTACGCAAGCCGTCCAGGTAGGTGGCCCAGTTTTCTGCGGCATGTGCATCTGGGGTCCAGAACGGATTCTGTTCGATTTGATCCCAGTCGAAGTTGGCGCGGTTGATGTCATGTTCACCCATGGCGACCATGTAGCCGGTGATTTGGACGTTGGGTGCAATATGGGCGAGCGCGGCGCGCGCGACACCACCAGCCGCAACACGGGCGGCTGTTTCGCGGGCCGAGGAGCGACCACCACCGCGATAATCCCGGATGCCGTATTTCTGCCAGTAGGTGATGTCGGCATGTCCGGGGCGGAATTTTTCAGCGATGTCGCCGTAGTCCTTTGAGCGCTGGTCAGTGTTCTTGATCATCAGCTGGATCGGCGTGCCCGTTGTGATGTCTTCGAAGGTGCCGGACAGGATGTCGACTTCGTCGGCTTCGCGACGCTGTGTCGTGTATTTGTTTTGGCCCGGCTTTCTTTTATCGAGCCAAGTTTGAATATCGGCACTTGTGATGGCAACACCCGGTGGACAGCCGTCAATGGTCGCACCTAAGGCGGGGCCATGGCTTTCGCCCCAGGTGGTGACCCGGAAGAGGTGTCCGTAGGTGTTGAGGCTCATCGTACTGCTCCTTCTTTGATGTCTGTTAGCGGCTCTTGCCACTGAGGGGAAGGTTTCGCCGCAGCTTTGCTACGTCGATCCGCTGGAGGGGCTTTGCCCCTCCAGACCTCCCCAAAGTGTTTGGACAGAAGAAGGTAGTGGGTTGTCGTTTCGTCATCGTGACGCTAATTAACACGGTACCTCGGGGTGCCTTTGGCTGAGATGCGCGATGCGTGAACCCGTAGAACCTGAACCGGATAACACCGGCGGAGGGAAGGTCGAGATACTCTCATCCTTTTCCCCCGTCCGACTGCAAGGAGTGAGAGATGCGTTATTCTATCCTTGGTGTGGGACTTTTGATGGCGGCTTCGGTCGTGCATGCAGAAGACAAGCCAATTTTGACTGTGATGACCTATGACAGCTTTGTCTCGGATTGGGGGCCTGGCCCGGCTGTGGAAGACGCCTTTGAGGGTTTTTGTGAGTGTGATTTGAACTTTGTGGCCGCTGGCGACGGGGCTGCGTTATTGGCGCGGGTGAAGTTGGAAGGGGCGCGTAGTGAGGCCGATGTTGTGCTAGGGCTTGATACCAATTTGACGGCGGAAGCTGTTGAGACCGGGTTGTTTGCCGCCCATGACATGGCCAAGGCCGCATTAGACTTGCCCGTTGATTGGACCGATCAGACGTTTCTACCCTATGACTGGGGTTACTTTGCGTTTGTCCACAATGCCGATATGGCGGATGTGCCGGGCGACATGAAGGCGCTTGGGTCAAGTGATACAAAGATTATCATTCAAGATCCCCGGTCGTCGACTCCGGGGCTTGGATTGCTGATGTGGGTCAAGGCGGCCTATGGCGACGACGCATCTGCGGTTTGGGAGGCCTTGGCGGACAATGTGGTCACGGTGACGCCGGGATGGTCCGAGGCCTATGGGCTTTTTCTGGAGGGCGAAGCGGACATGGTTTTGTCTTACACAACTTCGCCTGCGTACCATTTGATCGCAGAAGAGGATGACACCAAAAAGGCGGCTTTGTTCAGCGAGGGCCATTACATGCAGGTTGAGGTTGGCGGGATTTTGAAATCGTCAGATCAGCCTGCTTTGGCCGAGGCATTCTTATCCTTCATGGTCACGGACGGGTTTCAGTCGATCATTCCGACGACAAACTGGATGTATCCGGCGGCCGTACCTGAGGCTGGGTTACCCGACGGGTTTGAGACCTTGATCCAGCCTGAAAAGCCTTTGTTGTTTTCACCTGAGGAGGCACAGGCCATTCGCGCATCGGCGCTGGACGAATGGCTGAACGCGCTCAGCAAATAGGCTTCGGCACTTGGGTCGGGGTTGCCGCTGCGGTGGCGATCCCGGGACTGATCCTGGTGACGACGCTTGCAATTTTTTGGGTGGCTGAGCCCGGAAGCGGACTTGGGTCGTCGGATTGGGCAGCGGTACGTTTTACCTTGTGGCAGGCGACATTGTCGGCAGTTTTTAGTGTTGCATTAGCCGTTCCAGTGGCGCGCGCACTTGCACGGCAAAGGTTTCCCGGGCGCGGGATTTTGGTGACGCTTTTGGGCGCGCCGTTTCTTTTGCCGGTAATCGTTGCGGTTTTTGGGTTGCTGGCCGTCTTTGGGCGTGGCGGTTTCGTGAATGTCGGGTTGGTTTGGATGGGGTTACCGGAGGTTTCCATCTATGGCCTGCACGGCGTTGTACTGGCCCATGTGTTTTTCAATCTGCCCCTTGCAACCCGTCTGATTTTGCAAGGTTGGCAAGGCATTCCCGCAGAACGTTATCGGTTGGCGGCAAGCCTTGGGATGGAAGCCGCTGCCGTAAACAGGCATCTGGAGCGACCAATGCTGTGGCAAGTTTTGCCGGGTGCGGGTTTGGTGATCTTCGTGCTTTGCACCACCAGTTTTGCGGTGGCATTAACATTGGGCGGCGGGCCGAGCGCAACGACGGTGGAACTGGCGATCTATCAGGCCTTGAGGTTTGAGTTCGACTTGAGCCGCGCGGCTTTCCTGTCGCTGATCCAACTCACAATCACAGTGGTGCTGGCAATGCTGGCTTTTCGGTTTGTGCGTCATCCGGGTTTTGATCGTGGGTTTGACCGGCGGATGGTGCGTTACGATGGGCGTCGTGGCGTCTTACCCTATCAGGATGGCGTGTTGATCGGTGGAGTGACCACGTTCCTGTTGCTGCCGATCTTGGCGGTCGTCTTTCGTGGCGTCCCGGAGTTGTGGGGGCTACCGACGCAAGTCTGGACTTCGGCTTTGCGGTCTGTCTTGGTAGCCTTGTCATCGACTGTTTTGGTGGTGGTCTTGGCGCTTGCTATGGCATTGACAGTTGTGCGGCTTAGGCGCGGGACTTGGGTGGAAACGGCTGGGTTGTTGACCGTTGCGGCGTCGCCTTTGGTGTTGGGCACGGGGTTGTTCGTTCTGATCCATCCGGTTGCCAACCCGGAAGCCTTGGCTTTGCCGGTCACAATTTTGGTGAATGCGATGGCAACTTTGCCATTTGCACTTCGCGCCATGGTGCCTGCTTATCGCGGGATCGAGGCTGACTATGGGCGTTTGGCGGATACTTTGAGCCTTACCGGATGGGCGCGTATGCGGCTTTTGATCTTGCCAAGGTTGCGCAGGCCACTGGGGTTTTCGGCTGGTTTGGCGGCGGCTTTGTCGATGGGGGATCTTGGCGTGATCGCCTTGTTCGCAGATCCCGAGACGGCGACCTTGCCTTTGCAAATCTATCGCTTGATGGGATCATATCGAATGGACGACGCAAGCGGCGCTGCGGTTTTGTTGCTGGGACTAAGCTTTGGGTTGTTCTGGATTTTTGACCGGGGGGCACGACGTGCTGACGTTTAAAGACGTTTCATATCTGCGCGATGGCTTTCTGTTGCGCGTCGATTGCACGGTAAAGGGGCCGGGAATTTCGGCTGTGATCGGGCCGTCGGGCGGGGGGAAGTCGACGTTCTTGTCTTTGATCGCGGGTTTCGATTTGCCTGATGCGGGCACTATTTATTGGGGCGACACAGACCTTCGCCCGCTTGCGCCGGGCGACCGTCCTGTTGCCGTTTTGTTTCAAGATAACAACCTTTTTCCGCATCTGGATGTGCTAACGAACGTGGCTTTGGGCGCGTCTCCTTTGGCGCGACCAGCCGAGGATGCGAAAGTGCGCGCGGTTGAGGCTTTGGGTCGTGTTGGATTGTCTGGATTTGAAAATCGCTTGCCCGGCGAATTGTCGGGTGGTCAGCAAAGTCGTGCGGCTTTGGCGCGGATATTGTTAACGGATCGCGCAGTGGTACTGATGGACGAAGCGTTCTCGGCGCTCGGGCCATCATTGCGGGTCGAGATGTTGGGTTTGGTGACAGAATTACTGGCGGACCGCATTGTCTTGATGGTGACGCATGACCCAATGGATGCCAAAGGCGTGGCGGGGCAAACGATTTTTGTGGACGCTGGCGATGTGTTTGCGCCTGTTGAAACAGCGGGGCTTTTCGCCAATCCGCACAAAGCTTTGGCGGATTACTTGGCCTAGGCGAAATCGTCGATGCTATAGCCTTGCAGGAACAAACAAGCGGTCAGATCGCCGTGGTTGATCGCATACGGGGCGGCTTTTGCGACGATAGGCTTCGCGTGTGTGGCGACCCCCATACCTGCCTTTTCGATCATGCCCAGATCGTTTGCGCCGTCGCCGATCGCTATGGCTTTGGAGGTGTCCGGGGACAGGCGTTGAAGAACCTCGACTTTCGCATCACGGCCCAAGATTGGGCGTTCAACGTCGCCGGTAAGCTTTCCGTCCATGGCGATAAGACGGTTGGCATGGGCTTCATCAAATCCCAATTGCGCGGCGACCTTTTCGGCGAACTGGATGAATCCACCAGACACAAGGGCGGTGTGGGCACCATGTTTTTTCATGGTTTGAACCAGCGTCATGCCGCCTTTGGCTAATGTGATGCGCGTATTCAGAACATAATCAATGACCGTCGTGCTTAGGTCTTTCATGAGACCAACCCGTTCGATGACGGCTGCTTCAAAGTCCAATTCGCCGTTCATAGCGCGCACCGTGATTTCGGCGACGCGCGCACCAACTCCGGCTTCCTCTGCCAGTTCGTCGATACATTCCTGACCGATCATCGTCATATCCATGTCGGCGATCAGCAGGGTTTTGCGGCGGTTGGCATCATCGATGAAGTTCAGGTCAATGGTCTGACTATTCAGGGTTTTCTGGATGTCTTCGAAGTTGGACGGCCTTGTCGCGACTGGAAATTCGGCGGCCTCATCCGGTGACAGCCAGAGCGCGTCGCCAGTCGTCCCAAAAGCGCCTTGCAGGGTTGAGACCAAGGAAGGGTCAAGGGCGCCGCGCGGGGCGATCAGTGAGATGACGGGCATGGCAACGTTCCCTAGTATTCGCGATTGACTGCGCCATAGCGGGAAACTGTGCGTTCGGGAAGAGCGAGTGTGTTGTGAGGAGCAAGCGTTCCAATCGCTATGAAATTCGGCGTCACTTCATTTTTGGACCAGCCCCCGAAAGTTAGTTATACTTGGTTGTGTCAACTGATCGATGCAACACATGCTCTGAAACGCTCAGCGGGAGTATCGTAATTGAGCGAAACAGTTCCTTCTTTGGTATCTGCTCATCAGTATGCACTCATCGGTCTAAAACCAAGTTCATCGCGGGAGACCCTATGAACGAGGCAACAAAAGTATTGGCCGGATTGTGATACATGGTTTCGGGGCTTGCGACCTGTTGCAACACGCCATCGCACATCAACGCCACTCGGTCACCCATGGTCATCGCCTCGACCTGATCGCGGGTGACATAGATGGTCGTAAAGTTAAGCTGACGCTGGATCTGAGCAACTTCGACTCTCATCTTCACGCGCAACTTTCGGCGTTCTTAGTCAGGATGGATCGCAAGTTCCGATCGGAGACCAGGCGCTGCTGACCTGCTCCCCGTTGAGTCCGCTAATTTAGGTTAGCTCTGTTCAGGTTTTGGCCTTCCTTTGACCGGTTAGCATATTCTGCTGGCGTCAGGCCAGCGAGGCTTGTGTGCGGACGGTGGTGGTTAAAGTCCGTCCGCCAAACCCCCGACTTGTTTGGTTTTGCTCGCTGACCCTGAAACCCTGACGACGGACAAACTTTGTTTTTAGCGAATTGGAAGTGCAAGATTGGGCTATAGAGCCGCGACGGTTAAGTCTGTCGAACGAGAGACTTCGGATTCGAGCGGTTAGGGTTTCGCGGCACTTTGGATAACTTTGGATAGCGTGCTCAGGTCGTCGGACAATGGACTTGTCTTTCGCCAGACCATCCCAATTTTGCGCTTTGGCTCGGCTTTTGGAAATCTAGCGATGCAAACGTCGGCTGACCGGGTCTCAACCTGAACTGCCATTTCTGGGATCAGGGTGACGCCAATGCCGGCGCCCACCATTTGGACCAAAGTGGTCAGCGAGCTGCCGTCCAAGCCGTCGCGGGGCATGGCCGACGTATTGCAGAAGGCGAGCGCTTGGTCTCGGAAGCAGTGACCTTCTTCGAGGAGGAGTAGGCGCAAGGTTTTGAGGCTTTCGGTGTCGGGTACAGGTTTCTTGGCGTCATCTTTGTGACGGACCAGAACGAAAGCCTCGTCAAACAGCGGCACTTCTGTCACCCAGGGTTCGGCGATGGGCAGCGCAAGGATTGCCGCATCCAGACGGCCTTGGTTCAGCTCTTGCAGCAGAGTTGGGGTCAGAGTTTCACGGATTTGCAAATCGACGCTGGGGTAGGCAGCAGTGATATCGCGGATCACGGTGGGCAGGATGTAGGGCGCCACCGTGGGAATCACCCCGAGCTTCAAAGGGCCATGCAGCGCACCGCCGCTGGTCCGCGCCAAATCCCCCAGCTCATCAACGGCGCGCAGAATGTCTTGGATGCG
Source organism: uncultured Paracoccaceae bacterium (assembly GCA_938005545.1). GTDB lineage: Bacteria > Pseudomonadota > Alphaproteobacteria > Rhodobacterales > Rhodobacteraceae > CALKXV01. The sequence continues at coordinate 32,283 of CALKXV010000029.1, read as the reverse complement.
AGATCGGATGTCTTGACCAAAGCTGGTAAGCTGTACAGCCCGTGCGCTTCGCTCAAAAAGCTCGTTGCCGAGGGTTTGCTCCAACTCTTTGATTTGCATCGACAAGGCTGGTTGAGAGATTGACGAAGCTTCTGCTGCACGGCCAAAGTGGCCGTGGCGAGCCAGAGCGTCAAAATAGCGGAATTGTTTCAGGGTCAGGTTCTTCATAAGTTGAAGTTATCACAGTGATCAGAAAATCCAACTTCTTCTAATCGAAATTTCTTGATAAGTCCGGTGTAACAAAACACCCAGCTCACATTGGAGAGAACGATGGACGGAAACGATTCCCAAGGTAAATGCCCTGTCATGCACGCAACATTTGGCGCGCGCGGAAACAGAGACTGGTGGCCAAACCAGCTAAACCTGCGGATATTGCACCAGAATTCTGACTTGTCCGATCCTATGGGCGACTTTGACTATGCCGAAGCTTTCAAATCGTTAGACCTGAATGCTCTGAAGGCCGATCTGAATGCGCTGATGACGGACAGCCAAGAATGGTGGCCCGCCGACTATGGGCATTATGGCCCGTTTTTTATTCGTATGGCATGGCATTCGGCAGGCACTTATCGGACGGCAGATGGCCGAGGCGGTGCGGGTTCGGGATCGCAACGCTTTGCGCCTTTGAATTCATGGCCCGACAACGGCAACCTTGATAAGGCGCGCCGTCTGCTTTGGCCAATCAAGCAGAAATACGGCAACAAGATTTCCTGGGCCGACCTGATGATCCTTGCCGGCAACGTCGCCATTGAAAGCATGGGCGGCAAGACCTTCGGCTTTGGCGGCGGGCGCGTCGATATTTGGGAGCCGGAAGAAGATATCTACTGGGGCATGGAAACCGAATGGCTGGCCTCGTCGGACAAACCGGGCAGCCGGTATTCTGGCGAGCGTGAGTTGGAAAATCCACTGGCCGCTGTGCAAATGGGCCTGATCTATGTGAACCCGGAAGGCCCTGATGGCACTCCTGATCCGGTGGCATCTGGCTTCGACATTCGTGACACATTCGCGCGAATGGCCATGAACGACGAAGAAACTGTCGCTCTGGTCGCCGGTGGGCACACCTTTGGTAAAGCGCATGGTGCGGGTGATCCCGGTCTTGTCGGCGCAGAACCTGAGGGTGCCGCGATCGAGGAAATGGGCCTTGGTTGGAAGAACGGCCATGGGTCGGGCAAGGGTGTCGATACCACGACCTCAGGCATCGAAGGACCATGGACAGCAAACCCGATCAAATGGGACAACGGCTATTTTGACGTGCTTTTTGGGTATGATTGGGAGTTGACCAAGTCACCGGCTGGCGCACACATTTGGGCCGCCAAAAACTTGGCCGGTGATCACCACGCGCCGCAGGTAGACGGCTCGGGCGACACGGTGCCATTGATGATGACCACAGCTGATATGGCGATGCGGATGGATCCGGCTTACGAGAAAATCTCTCGTCGGTTCCACGAAAACCCGGATCAATTCGCCGATGCCTTTGCGCGCGCTTGGTTCAAGCTGACGCACCGCGATATGGGTCCGATTGCGTGTTACCTGGGCGACGAAGTTCCTTCGGAAGAGCTGATCTGGCAAGACCCGGTTCCGTCCGTTGATCACGAGCTGATCAATTCTGCCGACATCGCCGAGCTTAATTCCCAGATTTTGGCCTCTGGTCATTCGGTCGGTGAATTGGTGTCGGTCGCATGGTCTTCGGCGTCGACCTTCCGTGGCTCAGACAAACGGGGCGGGGCCAACGGCGCACGCATCCGTCTGGCACCTCAGAAAGACTGGGACGTCAACAAACCGTTGATGCCGGTTATCGCAACGCTGGAAGGGATCAAGGCGAGCTTTGGCAAACCCGTGTCACTGGCCGATCTGATCGTGTTGGCAGGTTCTGCTGCCATCGAACAGGCGAGCGGCGCGGACGTGCCGTTTACACCCGGACGCACGGACGCCACCCAGGAACAGACCGATGCTGATAGCTTTAATGTATTGGAACCGATGGCGGACGGTTTCCGCAACTATCAAAAGGCCATCTATTCGGTCTCTGCCGAAGAATTGTTGGTAGACCGTGCGCAACTTCTGACCCTGACAGCGCCAGAGATGACGGCGCTTGTCGGTGGTATGCGGACGTTGGGAACCAACCACGGCGGCACCAAGCACGGTGTCTTCACGGACAACCCCGGTACGCTAAGCACCGATTTCTTCACGAGTATAACGGATATGAGCGTCGAGTGGAAACCGGTGGGTGACGGCGATCATTTGTTCGAAGCCCGGGATCGTGCATCGGGCGATGTGAAGCGCACCGGGACACGTGTTGATTTGGTCTTTGGGTCAAACTCGCAGTTGCGTGCCTTGGCCGAAGTTTACGCCCAAGACGACAACAAGGCGCGTTTCACCGCCGATTTCGTCAAAGCATGGGTCAAAGTGATGGACGCGGACCGCTTCGAACTGGCCTGACAACCGGTCCCTAGTCAGGGCCACCTTCTGGACGCCGGAGCGCTTTTACAGTGCTCCGGCGTTTTTTATCGTCCAGCCGTTTGCGCTTTTGGTTGGGTGACACGCGCGTCTTTCGGCGCTTTTTCGGTTCCACCAAAGCCCGCCTGATCATCTCGGCCAACCGTTCGCGGGCAATTTCGCGGTTGCGGGCCTGTGATCGTGTCTCGGATACCTGCAACACCAACGCCCCGTCTTTGGTCCATTTCTGTCCGGCAATCCGGCGAAGCCGTGCCTTTACGACATCCGTTAAACCCGGCGAGCGTGCGGCCTCAAAACGCAACTCAACAGCTGTCGCCACCTTGTTGACGTTCTGCCCACCTGGGCCACCCGAACGTACGAACTGCTCGGTCAACTCCCAATCGCCGATTTCAATGTCATCCGTGATATGCATCAGTCTTCCAGCGCTTCTTCTGTCCAGACTACTTTGGGGGGTGCGGGGGGCAAAGCCCCCCGCTGACCTCGGCGCGCAAAGCGCGGCGAAACCAACACGCATGAAGAAGGGCCGCCGATTTGGCGACCCTTCTTGAGTGTCTTGGAGATGGGCCAGTTAGGGATCGGAAAAGATCCGAATTGCCCAATCAGAAGCGTTTAGTCTAAGGGCAAACCCCTCAGATCACGGTCCCTCCGACTGTTCCGACACATTTCTCCAATATCGCTCTAGACACTGGACCACCTCCTTTCGTTTGTTACCGATACAGAGATGGTGCCACAGATTTTGTGTCTGTCAAATTAATTTACGCAGGATCGGCGATCATTTTCCGAACAATCAGGCGAAATGGCACCAAAGCGATTAAAGCGATGGCAATTTTTACACACCAGTCCACGCCCGCAGTACCGATCCAGCGGGTCAATTCCATGCCGAAAGGCGTTTGTACCACTTCGTTGAAGAATTCCGTGTTGTGATCTGCTCCAAGAAACCCGGTGGCGGTCGCCGAAAACGCGATGAAGAAGAATAATGTAGTGTCCAATGTCGATCCAACCAAAGTTGATGCCAATGGCGCACGCCACCAACGACCCACCCGTAGATGATCGAAGACGGCAACGTCGATCAGTTGCGCCACCAAAAACGCTGTGGCCGACCCAAGGGCGATGCGAAGTGTAACCGCAGGGGCCGAGAAGTCGGGTGCCAATTCCACCATGATTTGCGTACCGATCAGCGAACAAATGATCCCCACGACAAATCCAGCCGCAATCACCTTCCGCGCGGCTTTTGCACCGTGGATGCGGTTCATGATGTCGGTCACCAGAAACGCAAAAGGATAAGTGAAAGCCCCCCACGTCAGCCAATCACCAACGAAGAACTGCACCAGAATGTTCGAGGCCACAACGATGATGGCCATGGCAAAGACGCCAGGAAGAAGTCGGGACATGTTTTTATTCCGTTTTGACAAGGTTGCGGAGACTTGGCCCCACTTGATGAGGACAGGGCGACGTAGCGTTGCCGCCGTTAAACGTCAAGCGTGGAAATGGCATGCGGGCGGCAAGCCTTAAGTGCTGTCACCAGCGAAAATATTGAAATCGAGATCTACAATCTGGGTGCCCTCGGTTTGGGTCGCCAGCAGCAATTCAGCGGCACGCGTTCCCATTTCGAAGCGGGGTGTTTCGACGCTGGACAGCCGGATCGGGGTCGCTTTCCCGATTTCGATCCCGTTGAAGCCAAGAATTGCAAGATCATCGGGATCGACAGACCCGCCGACATGGCGTGAAACAAGCCACCAAGCGCCAAGTCGTCATTGGCATAGAAAACGCAATCGGTGTCTGGATGCGATTTAATTAGTTCAGCGGTAACTTCCGCACCAACAAGCGCCGAAGATCGTTCGGGCGCAATCCGGTGCGTTACAAGTGGTGCGCCTAGTTCGACCAGCCTTATTTCAAAGGCGATACGCCGGGCGTGTGATCGCTCCGGGCGCTCGCTCCATGCGCCGATGTAGGCCGGTTTTCTGTATCCGGCTTCAACCAAATAGTCGGCGGCGGCACGTGCGGCTTTGGTATGTGAAATTCCCACAGCAGATTGCAAAGGCGTGCCTTCAATATCCATGATTTGTACGACGGGAATGTTCTGCTGGGCGATCATTTTCGCGACGGTTTCGTTGTGGTGAAGACCGGTCAGGATGATCCCGGTGGGCGACCATGACAAAAGTTCCCGGATGACGCGCAATTCCCGCTCGGGGTCATAGTCGCTTAGGCCTAAGACGGCATTTAACCCATGCTGTGCCAAAATCGCTTCGATCCCGTCCAGCACTTGGGAAAACACCTCGTTGCTCATCGAGGGCAGGACAACCGCGACAAGTTTGCTACTTTTGCTTTTCAGCGCCCCTGCAACGCGATTGGGTGTATAACCAAGGGTGTCAGCGGCTTCATTAACCTTGTCGCGCAGTTTTTTCGATATGTTCGGCGCATCGCGCATGACGCGGGACACCGAAATTTCCGAAACGCCGGACAAACGCGCCACGTCTTTTAGCGTAACCCGGGACGGAATTGCTGGCCGAGATGAACCTGAGGACGGCATAGCACGATACCAGCCAAAAGGCCGAGAATGACAACGCTATCATTATTATTGACAGCGTTACCAATCGAATGACAGCGTTACCAATAGATAAATAAGAGGAATAAATGAAAATTTAGCATCTATTGGGCGCTGTTCTGAGCACGACATTTATGGTGAGTGCGGCCAACGCCGAAGGCTTTCCAGAACGTCCGATCAACCTGATCGCGCTGTTCAACGCCGGTGGTAGGTATCCAATGGCACAACGCGGTGAGGCGTGTTTGGCCTTGGGTTGGGCAACCGTGGCATCCGTCATTGGCGGGCTGATTTCGGCAGTTGTGCTGATCCTGCTTGGCATGACCTGTGCGCGCGTCTGCTTGCAGCCCGCGCCAGTCACGATTGCGCCGCTGATCTGGGTAAAGTCAACGCGGCGACTATGATGATTGCGGGTCAGTATGATCGGCAGGCCCATCCCGAAAGTCAGGCAGCACTGGCGCGTTCAATAGCAGGTGCGGAGTTCCAGCTTTTTGACGCGGGGCACGGCGTATTGTTCGCAAATCCCAAAGCCACAAACTGTGTCATAGACTTCATCCAAAAGATCGAGGTGAGCTGCGACGCATATTTGGGTTGATCAATCCGTCAGGCGAAACTCGACAAACTCGGTCGGGGTGGATTGGCTGCCGTTGTTGTCGGACACAAGCGTCATGCGCAGACCGATGCCATCGTCCCAGACCGAGATGCCTTCAAGATTGTCGAATGCGCCGCGTTCGCTCGTCCAAATCGTTTCATCAACCGAACCATCCAGCCGGACGCGACGGATGCGGCTTTGCCACCAGATGCCGACGACCAGTTTGCGTTCCAAAACGTAAAGTGTGCCATCGGGCGCGAAATCGGCACCAACAATGGCAAAGACGTCGCGCTCCGGCAGATAACCGTCAATAACCCAAAGGTTTTCGGGGCCCAGACGGTAGATCGGAAAGCCTTCGATCAGTGGCTTTTCGGAGAACGTGTAAAGCTGACCATCGGGGTCTATGGCTGCGGCTTCAAGTTGCCAGTTTTCTGAGTGGTCGTAGAATGTCGGGTGATCTTTGATCCAATTGGCACGCGAAAATGGGCGATCAAATCGCCATACATGGGCCCAACGTTCGAAAGACACCCACGCCTGACCGTCGGGACCCAGGGCGAGCCCCTCGGCATCCGACCAATCGCCGACACGGCGGGCCGAAACCGGAAGACCGTCTTGCCCAATGATGCTCTCAAGTCTGGCGATCTCGACATCTATGATCTTGTCACCTTGGCGTTGGAATTTGCCTTGAAGCCACCAACCTTGATCAGCAACAGCAATAAATTCTGCGCCATCTTTGGTGATTTCGATGCCAGAAACCCCAATGACGGAGTCAGTTTCCCAGGCAAAGCGCCCAAGCAGGGTCAGCTCCTCTTCCGCGCTGGCGTCGAATGCGGCCAGAGCGAGGATTAGCGCGAGAGCGTGTCGGAGCATTGTTTGGGCAGATCTGAAAGAACGTATTCGCGCCGAGGTTTCACTGGCGGTGGGTTAGGATTAGGCGGGGGCGGATTCAGGATGTCACGTACCCAACGTTCCGCATCTGCGCATCCGTCACCTGCCGGTGGTGGGGCTTGATCGACACAATTGCGCGCACCACGCGGACAGGCAAGGCGCACATGGAAATGATAATGGTGCCCCCACCAAGGCCGGATTTTACGAAGCCAGCGCCGGTTGCCCTTGGCATCTTTGCACATCTGAACTTTCGCGCCGGGAAAGACGAAAATGCGCGCAACACGCTTATCGCTGGCAGCGGCTTTTAGAATGGCGTGGTGTTGTGGCGTCCAGTTGTCGTTGACATAGGCACCACCTGCACGGCGCGTCGAAATGGACGACAGGTTCTCACGTTCCCGCGCTGACAGGTTCAGGCGCTTTGGGGGCAGCATCCATATGTCGGCATCTAAACCGATTTGATGGCTGCGATGACCCGTCAGCATTGGACCACCGCGCGGCTGCGATAGATCGCCGATGTAAAGCCCGGCCCAACCGCTTTGTTTGGCGGCGAATTTGGATAAGTCACGAACAAAATCTATGGTTTCGGGATGTCCCCAATTCCGGTTCCGCGACAGGCGCATAGCCTGCCATGTGGGGCCGGTTTCCGCCAATTGTTCGCCCCCGGCAAGGCAGCCTTTGGCGTAACTTCCATGCGGTGCGCTTCTTTCGGGCGAGCCATTGCGCTTGGCCCCAAATTGTTCTTTGGCCAGCGGTTGCGACAGGGCTGGCACAGCCAACAGCGTGCTGGCAAGACAGGCGAATATCAGGCGGCGGATCATGAGGTCTGGTCTCCGTCGGGGTGGGTCCACCGTAGCAGAACAAGTCCCAAAATAAAGAGCCCAAAGACAGGTAAGATCCCCAGCCGTGCGCTGCCTGTGGCAAGGGTGACTGCGCCGATCAGGGCAGGGGCCAGGAATGATGTGGCGCGGCCCGCTAATCCATACAAACCAAAAGCTTCGGTTGCCGTTTCGTTATCGGTGTGGCGGACCATCAGTGACCGGCTGGCCGATTGTACAATCCCGCCCAATCCGCCGATCAAAACGCCGCAAATAAGGAAGATCGTATCAGGAAGGCCAGAACCTTCGGCAATGGGCATCCCAAGCACCATCGTGCGATCCATATTGGCGACGAAAAGACAGACCGCCGACAACATTAATACTGCGGCTTTGATCACCGGCTTTGGTCCAAAACGGAGATCCAATCCGCCGCCGACCCATGACAGAAAGGCAGCAGAAATGACACTGATGATCCCGAAAGTTCCGACTTGGGTCAGGCTCCAATCCAGCACCAACACTGCATAGGTACCGCCAAATCCGTAAAGGCCGTTCAACCCATCCCGGTAGAGCATCGAACCGCCAAGAAAAGATGCAAGGCTTGGGCGTTTCGGTAGTGCCCGGATCGTGCGAACAAGCTTGGCCAAGGCAAGCCACGCCGGAATACGTACGCGGCGCGACGGGTCCTCCCTGACCCACAGAAAATAGGGCAACATGAAAATCAAAAACCAAGCGGCAACAAAAGGGCCGATGAAACGGGTGCCTTCGCGTGCGTCTGGGTCCAGTCCGAAAGGCGGTGAAAGACCAATCAAAGTGCGTCCGTTGTCCTGTTCGACAAAGATCAAAAGCCCGACGATCAAAGACACCAGCCCGCCCAGATACCCAAAGGCAAAGCCCGTACCTGAAATCTTGCCGATCTCGTCTTTTGTGCCCAGCGATGGCAATTGGGCATTGGTGAAAATTAGGGCATATTCGGCCCCGATGAACCCGATCCCAAAAGCCAGAAGTCCGAACCAAAGGTTTGATCCGTCAGGAAGAACCCACCAAAGCGATCCGGACCCGACAATATAAAGCACTGAGAAAACGGCTATCCACGGCAGCCTTTTCCCGGTGGCATCGGCCAAGGCCCCCATGATCGGCCCGCCAAAACCCACGGCAAGACCTGACACCAAAAGCCCCAAGGACCACAGCGATTGCGCACGCGCGTCTGCGGTCTGTTCGTCCATTCCGGTACCCAGAAAGTGTATGGCTGCGACAGAGGCGAAGTAGGGCCCGAAAATGAAGGTAACCAAAAGCGTGTGGTAGGGCTGGCTGGCCCAGTCAAAAAAGAACCAGCCCCATATCCGCTTCTTAAGGCTTGGTTCTTGCATTGTGGCCTCTTGATCGTCTGGGGAACACTAAGCCCAGATGGGGCTGGGCTTGCAAGCTTAGTTCTTGAAGACAGGGCCACCTTCGGGCGGCCATGGGCGTGTGTTATCCGCCTCGATCCAAGCCTTGACCCAGTTGGGTCGTTCGGGTTGGTCAGTTGGGAAATCCATGCGTTTCAGAAATTCGACGGGTGGCAGAGTGGCCGAATTCTCGCGGATGGCAGCACGCAACAGAAGCTGATTGGCGCATGTTTCGCCCTGCCACATGGATTGGTCAACATAGATGAACCGATCATCAAAGCCAACGATCCGGGTTTGCATCCGGTAACATTGAAAAATCGGAATGCGGCGGCGGTATCGGACGGATGCGCCAGCCACCGCAAAGCCCATCTTGCCCTTTAAAAACGGCGCAATTATCCCAATCCGAACAGTGGATTGCCACCGGCCCAGCTCAAACAAGGTCAGGATGCGGCCATTGTTCAACTCGCCAAAAATGTCTGTGTCCCACGGCCATGCACGATGATGCGACACATGGGTGTCAAAAAGCCCCATAGCCGGCAGTTTGCGGGCGCGGATGATGGCGGCGATGGCGCGGATATAGGGGTACATGACTTGGGTTATTGATAAAATTCGAAACAGGTCAAGCGGAACGTCACGGCAAGGTGGGCTTGCAGAAAATGCGCGCGCGCCTTAGGTGATGGGCGTAGAAAAGATTGGTTAGACTATGGGCACGATACTTTCGATCATCGCACTTCTTCTGGACGTGGCATTCATGATTTTGCTGGTGCACGTTATCATGAGTTGGCTGATCAATTTTAACGTTCTGAATTTGGGTCAGCCTTTGGTTGCCTCGATTTGGGACGGGCTGAACCGGTTGCTAGAGCCGGTTTATGGCCCGATCCGGCGGATGATGCCCAACACCGGCGCTTTGGATCTAGCGCCGTTGGTCGCCTTTATCCTGATCATCATTTGCCGCGACATCATTGTTCCCGATCTCGCACGCGCCCTGCTGTAAGGGCGCGATCTCTGCCCTAAAAACGGATCGGATGATGCGTCATTTTCCGCTTCACCATTGTTCATGCGTTCTTCATCTGCCACAGTCTATTCAAAGAGCAGTTGAATAAAACTTGAGGCAAATGATGGATGGCTCCCGGCCTGACGCACTTGGCGTTCTGGCACAGGTCTTTGGATTCGATGGCTTCCGCCCGATGCAGGAAGACATCGTCACCGCAGTCACCCAAGGCGAAGACGTCCTTGCAATCCTGCCCACAGGTGGCGGCAAGTCGCTTTGCTATCAGCTTCCGGCCCTTTTGCGACCCGGATTAACCGTCGTCATTTCACCGTTGATTGCTTTGATGCGCGATCAGGTGCGCGCCCTTCGCGAAGCAGGTGTCGCCGCAGGGGCGCTGACCTCGGGGAATTCAGAAGACGAGACCTCGGCCGTGTTCGAGGCCTTGCACGACGGGTCACTGAAAGTGCTTTACATGGCGCCCGAACGATTGGCGTCTGGTGGAACCGAACGGCTTTTGATCAACGCGGATGTGTCGCTTTTGGCGGTCGACGAGGCCCATTGTGTCAGCCAGTGGGGTCATGATTTTCGGCCCGATTACTTGCGCATCGGCGCGTTGCGTCGCGCCTTGGATGTGCCTTTGGCCGCGTTTACCGCAACCGCAGATGAAGAAACCCGCGCCGAGATTGTCGCGCGTCTGTTTGGTGAGACAGAACCGCATCTATTTCTGGGTGGATTTGACCGGCCAAACATTCATCTCGCCTTTCAGCCCAAGAATAAACCGCGCGATCAGATCCTGAACTTTGCTGCGGCTCGAAAAGGTCAATCGGGCATCGTCTATTGTGGCACGCGCGCCAAAACGGAAACTTTGGCCAAAGCGTTGAAGGATGCCGGCCAAATGGCTTTGGCCTATCACGGTGGAATGGAATCTGATCGGCGACGCGAGGTGGAACGTCGATTTCAGACCGATGACGGGCTGATCGTCGTGGCGACAGTTGCCTTTGGCATGGGCGTCGACAAGCCCGACATTCGCTGGGTTGCACATGCCGATTTGCCAAAATCCATCGAATCCTATTATCAGGAGATCGGCCGCGCCGGTCGTGATGGCGCACCGGCTGAGACGTTAACGCTATTTGGCGCCGACGACATCAGGTTTCGCCGCATGCAGATCGACGAAAGCCCGGCTCCGCCCGAACGTCGGATGGCGGATCATGGACGTTTGAACGCACTTTTGGGATTAGCTGAGGCGCTGGGCTGTCGCCGCGTCCGACTGTTGAATTTTTTCGGGGACGAGGCGACGGATTGCGGCCATTGCGATTTGTGCGACCGTCCGCCCGAGACATTCGACGGAACAGAAGCCGTCATGAAGGCGCTGTCTGCCATTCTGCGCACGGGTGAATACTTCGGTGCTGGCCATCTGATCGATATTCTTGTGGGCACAGCCACGGACAAAGTGCGCGCGCGGGGTCATGATCAGCTTCCAACCTTTGGCGTGGGTCAAGACATTGGCCGAAATCAGTGGAGCGCGGTGTTTCGTCAGATGATGGGCCGCGACCTGGTGCGCCCGGATCCTGAACGCCATGGCGCTTTGCGGATGACAGAGCACGCGCGGCCCATTTTGCGGGGTGAAGCTTCGATAGATTTGCGCAAAGACACGCTGAAGGCCGGCGGAACACGCCGTGCGCCCAAGGCGATGGTCTCGGAGGAAGATGCACCGCTTTTGTCGGCACTGAAAGCCAAGCGACGTGCATTGGCAGAAGCCAAGCGGGCCCCGGCCTATGTGATATTCCCCGACCGTACGCTGATTGAAATGGCTGAAAAGCGCCCGAAAACGCTGGACGATATGGCGGCGATCAATGGCGTTGGTGCAAAGAAACTGGAACGCTATGGCCGCACCTTTCTTGAGGTCATTACCGGCGAGGAAGAAGCAGCACCGCACCCCGCGCGTCGCAAATTGGCGGGCCGTGCAGCAGGCGATGTGTATGACCGGTTGCTTGCCGTGCAGGCGCAATTATCGCGCGGTGAAGATGGCACTGGTAAACCCATGTCGTGTTCGGCGTCTTTGCTGGCAAAGGTCGCGGCCCTTGGACCGGGGGCCGCCGAACAAGTCGAGCGTCTTTTGGGCGAACGCTTGGCTGAACGCTTCGGACCAGCCTTCGAAGCGGTTTTGGACGACGTTTAAACGGCAGATTGAGGCTGGACCTTCACGCGGGCCATGCTAATTCTCAGAATATCATCCGAGGGAGAGAATTCATGCTGGTTGTTGTGTCGCCTGCGAAACGTTTGGACTGGGACGTGCGCCGATTCGAAACGACAGAGCCTGACTTTCTAGAAGACGCCAACCGTCTTGCGGGGCATGCTCGGCAACTGACGCTGGGCAAGTTGAAATCCTTGATGGCCCTGTCCGACGATCTGGCGCGTTTGAACCGGGATCGGTTTCGCAGCTTTCAGAATACCCCTGAAAACAATGACACCCGGCCTGCGCTTTATGCCTTTGCGGGCGACACTTATCTTGGCTTCGATGCGGCTTCGCTGGACGCGGATGGGCGCAATCGCGCGCAAAGTCATATGCGCATTCTGTCTGGCCTTTATGGTGTGTTGCGGCCTTTGGATGCCATCCAACCCTATCGTCTGGAAATGGGTAGCCGATTGAAGACCCGGCGCGGTAGCAATCTTTATACCTATTGGGGTGACCGGCTTTCCAAATCCTTGAATGCGACGGCAGATGAAGTGGGCTCAAAAGTTCTGATCAATTGTGCCAGCCAGGAATACTTCGGTGCGGTTGATCTGAAGGCCTTGAAACTCGACGTGATCACACCCCAGTTTTTTGAGATTAAGGATGGCAAATCGAGCATGATCAGCTTTTTCGCCAAGAAGGCGCGCGGCGCGATGGCGCGTTATATCGTTGACAATCGCGTCGATGACGTGGCGGGGCTAAAGAGGTTCGACCTTGGCGGATACCGCTTTTCAGACGCCACGGACGACGGCCGCACGCTGGTTTTTCAACGCGAGGCCGTCACCGCATAGCTTATTGAATTAAGCCGAAATCGCTTCCTCGGCGGCGGCTTCCAGAATGGGCAATGTGCCTTCGGGTTGAGCCTTCAGAATGTGATCGATCAGCGCGGCTTTTTTTACGGGTTTTGTCAGATAGTGATCGATACCAGCCGCCAGAATATCGTCCGCGTCACCTTCCATCGCATGTGCCGTTATGGCGACAATGGGACAGCGCGAAAGACTGTCATCGGTTTCCATGGTGCGAATACGTCGCGCCGCTTCTTTACCGTCCATTTTGGGCATTGAAATGTCGGTGAAGAAGATGTCCGGTTGCTGCCATTGGAATTGATCGACGGCTTCCTGACCATTTTCCGCAAAGACCAGATCGATGTTCAGGGATTTCAGCATCTTTTCAATGACGATGCGGTTTGTCTTGTTGTCTTCAGCCACAAGAACACGCACCGGGCGGGTGGCTTGATCGGCTGCCGGGGATGTCATGTCGAATTCAGGCTCCGTTACATCAATACCCGCGTCCAGCGGCGCTTCCAGATTTAGATCACCGGTTAGGGTGGTGTCATAAGTCATCGGCGTATTTTTGACCCACGGGTCTTCCAACAAGTCTGAGATGCCCGACGAAGTCTCATCGACTTCGGGGATGCTGGCTTGGATGTCTGCCTCAGGTTCCAATACGTTGTCGATGTCGAAAACTTCGGGTTCGGGCGCTGGGATGTCTGGTGTAATTTCTGTCTTGGGTTCCCAGGCTGCGGCATATTCTTCGTCAGATTCAGTCAGCGCTGGTTCTTCTGCGGAAGTGTCGACGCCCACTTCGGGGTCAGCAGCGGCTAGTGTGACTGTGACGGTCGGTCTGTTCGCCAAGACCGTGCTGAGCATTCCAGAAATGGCGGGCGCAAGGGGTTCGCTCGCGTCTGAATTGTCTTCCGGTTCACTGGATGTGTGTTCTTCGATCGGTTCAGAAACGGGGCTCGTGACTTCAAGGGCTTCTTCGTCTTCTGGCACCTCTCCATCTGAAATTTGCGCCGAAATTTGCGTATCCTCTGGAGTGGCTTCGGTGAGCGGATTGGTTTCATCTACGTCGATTGTTTCGCCATCGGCTTGGAATTCAACAGGCTGGTCCGCTTCGGTGGTGACGTCGAATTGAATGTCCGTGTCGTGATCCGCCATGTCGATGTCTGCCTCAGGGAGCTCGTCGGCGACAACTTCGATTGGATTGTCTGGAGATTGGGCGAAGTCATCAATGGCTTCGGTGGATTCCGCAGTTTCAATTTCAGTTGTGTCGGCGACGTCCTCTGGTGGAACTGTCACGTCATCGGGGATCGAGGTCGAAGCAGCATTCTCCGTTTCGACTTCGGAAGCGATTTCGATAACCTGAACCTCGCCTATCTCGTCCGATGGCGAAGGCGTCGCCTCTAATTCTTCGATCTCCAAAACGTCCGCGACAACGTCGTCCGGCAACATGGGTGTTGCATCTGGATTGGCGACGCTGTGAAGGCAGCGTGTCATGTCTGCGCGCAACACAGGGCGTTGGAGTGAACCGTTGAATTCCGCGTTGCGGCGTGGGCCACGGCCCGGATCGGTCAGCAAAAACACGGCTGCGGGCGAAAACTGCGCGCGAAGGGCTTGGCTGGCTGAAATGACGTCATCATCGGCGTCAGCGCTTATGAAAACGACATCGCGCGATCCGGGGCGAAGTTCAGCAAGGTTTTGGAGGCTGTCGGCAACAACCGACCGCAGACCCATCAACCCAAGCTGTTTGATCAGGATCGACCGGTTCATCCCGTCCCGGTCAATAACAATCGCGCGGTCCATCCAGCCGGGGGCCGAAATGCCGGAAAGTTCGGTATCGTTGACGACGGGCAAGGTGACGTGGAAGCCAAATACCGACCCTTCGCTTTCTGAACTGTCGACCCAGACTTCGCCTTCCATTAGGCTGATCAAACGCTTGGTGATCGCCAGACCAAGGCCGGTTCCATCATGCGCGCGGTCTTTTTCGTTCTCGACCTGCTGGAATTCGCGGAAGATATCGTCGAGCTTGTCCTCGGGGATGCCGATGCCGGTATCCTCGACCGTGACGTGGATGCGATAGGATTGATTGGCATCTTCGGGCAGACCAACAACCTGGATCGCCACATGACCGCTGTCTGTAAATTTGATCGCATTGCCGACAAGATTGGTCAGGACCTGGCGGATGCGCCCGGCGTCACCGTTGTATTCCGTCGGCATAAATAGGTCGTAATCGACGGCGATTTCGAACCCTTTTTCGCGCGCTGTTGGCGACAAAAGCGTGACAACGTCGTGTATGCAACGCTCAAGATCGAAGGGGCGCGGTTTAAGACTGACTTTCTCGGCTTCGATTTTTGAGTAATCAAGTACGTCATTGATGATGACCAAAAGCGCTTCGCCCGAAGATCGGATGGTGTCGAGATAACTGCGCTGTTCGTCATCCAGTTCCGTTTCGCACAAAATATCAGTCATGCCGATGACGCCGTTCATGGGCGTGCGAATTTCGTGGCTCATATTGGCGAGAAAGGCGGATTTGGCGCGGTTTGCGGCCTCGGCACGTTCACTGGCTTCGCGCAATTGGTGTTCGCGCTCGATCTGATCGGTAATATTCAGAGCCAAGGTAACCAGATCGCCATCACGGGTGCGCCGGTCGACCAATTTGATATAGGTGCCGTTCCAGATTTTCAGAACGGCGCTTTCAATGCGGTGTTGCTGGATACGGTTTAGCATGGCGTCGCGCCAGACCGAAGCACGCTGGCCGCCCGTGTCAACAATGCCTTCTTCGGCCAGAAGCGAAAACAACTCGTTCAGTGAAATCCCCGGTCGGACCATTTCCAACCCGTCAAAGACAGACAAATACGCGCGGTTCGCAGCAATCAAAAGCTCGTCGGGGCCAAAGACGGCAAATCCGTCGCGAATGGTTTCCAACGAATCCCACAGTCGTCGTTCGGCGATGGTGATCGCACTTTTGGCGTTTTTCAGGTTTGTTTCGGCTTGGTTGTATTGTTCCTTCAACTCGGCAGCTTCATTCCGAACGGTCAGCACCTCTTCCTGCGTTGTGGCAATTTCGCTGGAAAGGCTGCGGGCATGCAGGGAAAGCGATTGATTTGCTTCGTAAAGCTCGGACTTCATCTGCTCAATCGAGCGTTCCGCCGCCAACCTTGCACGCCTCTCTGCAACCAGTTTGTCCGAAATGTCCATGCGCGCCGCTCCTGTTCTGTGGGTACGGCCGTTATGAATTCTTTTAGGTAAATGGCGGGTTAAGGTTTGGCGTTATCACTCACTTGCCCAAACAGAAACTTTTTTCGACGGAAAGTGCAGGCTGCTGCGTTTGATCTATCAGAAACCAATTGTTGGAGAGAGTAGAATGGAAAAATCGACATTGAAGATTGTGGTCGCAGCAACCCTGATCCTTGCAGGTACAGGCGTCGCTGTCGCAAAAAGCCACAGCGGTGAGGGCCGTGCTGCCTTGAATTTTGAAACGCTTGACGCCGATGGCAGTGGAGAAATCACCACTGAAGATCTTACGGCACTGCGCGATGCCCGGTTCGCAGAAATGGACGCCAATGGTGACGGAAGCGTAAACGAAGAAGAGTTCACGGCTGTGGCAGTCGCCCATGCAGCAGAACAGGCGGCCGCGCGTTTTGCACGGCTTGATGCCGATGGTGATGGCGCTCTTAGTCGCGATGTCTTGGAGCAACGTCGTGGACGCGGCATCAGTGAGCGGATGATCTCGCGGTTCGATGTAGACAATTCGGGCGGTGTTTCTGCCGAAGAATTCGAAGCGGCCAAAGAGCGAATGGCAGAACGTGGCGGCAAACGTCGCGGACATGGTGGCGAGCGTGGCGGTGACCGCGGTCGGAACTAAGGCACTTGGCGCCGGATTGCCCTTTGGGGTGTCCGGCGTTAGGCCCGAAGCAGAATGGATCAACGCCTTTCACATGCGCCCGATGCGGCGCGAGACGTGCCGGATGACGCGCTTTTGGTGTCTTACGCCAACGGAGACGCGTTGGCGGGGCGTGAAATGGTCCGTCGTTTGTCGCCAATTCTGTTTGGCTACGCGACGCGCGTCTTACAGGATCGTGCGGAAGCCGAAGACGTGGTGCAGGAAACCATGCTAAGGCTTTGGAAAATCGCACCAGATTGGCGGCAAGGGGAAGCCAAGGTATCAACCTGGGCCTACCGGGTGACGGCGAACCTCTGCACCGACCGGTTGCGAAAACGACGCGGTAGCCAAATAAACATCGATGACGTCGCTGAACCCAAAGCCGATCTGGCCAGTGCGGTTGAGGCGATGACCGACGTTGCACGGTCCGAGGCTTTGACGGAGGCACTAAACACATTGCCTGACCGACAGCGCCAAGCCGTGATCTTGCGGCACTTGGAAGGCGTCTCGAACCCGGACATTGCCAAGATCATGGACATCGGGGTCGAGGCCGTGGAAAGTTTGACAGCTCGGGGCAGGCGCGCGTTAAAGACCGCATTGTCCGGGCGAAAAGAAGAACTGGGGTATAGTGATGACGGATGATCCACGCGATGATGCAGCTCTTGATGCGCTGTTTCAGGCTGAACGCACCCGACGTTTCGAACCAACGCCAGACTTTATGGCGCGCCTTGAAGCCGATGCGGATGCCGCGTTGCCTCGTTCTGTTTCGCACCCTCAGCCAGTTCTGCGACGTACAAGCTGGCTGGCTGGCGTATTCACGGCGTCCGGTCTGTCTGGGGCAACCTTGGCCGGCATCTGGTTAGGGTTTGCTATGCCCGAGAGTTTCGACGCATTTAGCCTTTTGGCGGACAGTTCGGTCGAATTGACTGCGTTTCTGCCGGGCGCCGATATGGGTAGTCTTTTCGATGAGTGATCAAATGCCAGAACCAATCCCCCGTCGCCGTCGCTGGGTTATGCCGGTCTTGTTCGTCTCGCTGGCCTTGAACCTTTTGGTGGTCGGCGCGATCGTGGGCCGCTCGTTTTCACCAGACCGCCCAGATCAGAGGGACCGCGTCGCCGGTAAGGTTCGTAGCGTCATCGGTGAACCATTCGTACGCGCCTTGGAGCGAGACGACCGGCACGCCCTTCTAAGGGATGTGCGCCGCGAGTCCAAAAGATTCCGTGAGAACCGCAACAGTCTGCGCGGGCGTTTCGAAGCGTTTTTGGCGGCACTTCGCGCGGATCCCTTTGTGCCCGAAGACGTGATGCGTCTGATGCAGGATCAACGGCAAGTCGCGCAAGGGCGTCAGGAACTGGGTGAAAGCCTGTTGTTGAACCGCCTGAGCGAAATGGACGCCGAAGGGCGCGCGGCCTATGCCGACCGTCTGGAAGAATCGTTGAAGTCGCTTAGGAGACGCTGAACTCGACGCGATTCCGGCCTGCATTCTTGGCGCGGTAAAGGGCTGCGTCGGCGGCATCGAACAAGCGCTGTAGCGAAGGTGGGCTGGTCATTTCCGCCACATCGAAGGTGCCGGTTCTCGCGGCCACTTCGGGTTTTTCGTGATTTTGACTGAAGCCGACACCAATGCTTGCAGTAACGTTGATTTCTTCGCCCGTTTCCAGTGCGATCGGTTTTTCATCAATGGCCGCGCGTAAACGTTCCGCCGTCATCTCGCCTTCCAGCGTGTCGGCATCAGGCAGGACCACCAGAAATTCTTCGCCACCATGGCGTGACACCAGATCCCCCGCGCGCAGGTTGTCGCGAAGCCGGGCGGCCACTTCGCAAAGCACTTTGTCGCCAACTGGATGACCATGTTCGTCGTTGATGACTTTGAAGTGGTCGAGATCGACCAGCATCATCACATAGCCGCGGTTTTGATCAACCTCGCGCATAAGAAGATCAGCCAGATAGGCTTCGGCATAGCGACGGTTGTAAAGGCCGGTTAAAGGATCGGTGACAGCTAGCCGATAGCTTTGCTCGTTGGTTTGGCGAAGCGTGTCGCGCAGACGTTTCCGGCGCAACATTTCGTCGATGCGGATCGCCAGTTCATCGCCGCTGGCGGTGTCGGCTGCGATGTCGCTGGCGCCGAGGTTCAGTGCGCGAATGGCTTGGGTCGGCTGATCGGCTTGATGCAGCACCATCACCGGGGCATGGCGCGAATGGCTGCGGACGCGCAACTCCGGAAGAAGCGTTTCCAAAGCGTCTTCGTCCGAGCCCGGTACGATCAGATAGGCATCAGGTTCTATACCGGTTGAGGCACCGCGCAAGGCATCTTCGAGTGTCAGAATTTCAAGCCTATGGGACATTGCGCTGGAAAGAATGTCGGGAACGATCATTGGTGCGTCTGCCGCCATAACACAGGCGACACGTGCGGGCGTTCCGAAGGGTGTCATCGCCTCGGCAAACCCAAAGCTGGTCGCGGTGACGCGACGGCGTTCGCATTCGCGTTCTGCGTCGCCTTCGCGGATCAGACTGCGCAAGCGCGCCAGCAACAGCGCGTCGGGCACAGAACGTGCAAGCATATCGCGCGCGCCATTGCGCAACGCTTGCAGTCGTCGAAGCGGCGAGGCATCGGTGTCGAGACAAAAAACTGGTATATCGGGAGCAATGCCAGACGATTTCACTGCCGCCAACGCCTTGACCGGTTGATCGCCGTTGATACCAAGCACAATAAGATCGGGATCGGGATGTTCGAATCGTGCTGTGTCGTGAGGGCTATCGATGGCGAAAACGTCATACTGAGCCGCTTCAAAAACAGCGGACAGCCGAATTCGATTGGTTGGTAACGGATCAATAATCAGTAAGCACTTTGGCATGATGATAAATTTGCCTAAAATTCTGGTTCACCCGTTCATTGATTTCTCATAAGCGTTAACAAACCCTTTCTACGGATAGCCCATGACGCCCCTTACGCAGCAATCCGCCGAGATACTGGCTCTTGAGGCCTTGTCGTGGCTGGTCGGAAACGATGAGCTTTTGCCTGTTTTTCTTGGCTCAACCGGCGCTTCCGAGGCAGATCTGCGCGAGCGCGCAAAAGATCGTGACTTCCTCGCCTCGGTACTGGATTTTTTGTTAATGGATGACGCTTGGGTGCAGCAATTCTGCGACGCATCGGATCACGCACCGGATTACCCGATGCGGGCCCGCGCCGCCTTGCCGGGCGGTGGTCATGTCAATTGGACGTAGCGCCTAGGCGGTTTTCTTTTTTCGACGACCGGGCGTGTTCTGATCAATGAAATCTAGAACCAGTGGACGGATGTTGTTGCGCCAGCTCTTGCCCGCGAAAATGCCGTAGTGGCCTGCCCCCGGTTCAAGGTGGGACGCTTTGCGTGCCTCAGGCAGCCCGGTTAGCAAGTCAAGCGCGGCCTTACACTGTCCGGGCGCTGAAATATCGTCGTTCTCGCCTTCAACGGTTTTCACGGCAACATCCGTAATCGCAGCGATATCGACCAGACGTCCGTTCACCTCAAACGCGTTTCGGGCAATGTCGCGATTTTTGAAGACGCGTTCGACGGTCGACAGATAGAATTCTGCTGTCATGTCCATAACGGCCAAATATTCGTCATAGAACTTGTTGTGCTTGTCGTGATCGCCCGCATCCCCCTTGGCGACACGCATGATCTGATCGCTAAACGCGCGGGAATGGGTTTCGCTGTTCATCGACATGAATGACGACAACTGAAGAAGACCGGGATAAACCTTGCGTCCGACGCCCGCATATTTGAAGCCGACGCGTTGGATGATGAGTTGTTCCAATTGACCCATGGTAACGCGACGGCCAAAATCGGTAACGTCAGTTGCGGCGGCATCCGGGTCAATCGGCCCGCCGATCAGAGTCAATGTCCGGGGCTGAGCTTTCGGGTCTTCGGCAGCCAAGTAAGCGGTTGCAGCCAATGCCAATGGGGCGGGCTGACAAACCGCAACGACGTTAATCGTTGGTCCAAGGTGGCGGAAGAAATCAGCCAGATAGAGCGTGTAGTCTTCGACATCGAATTTACCGGCGCTGACAGGAATGTCGCGCGCATTGTGCCAATCGGTGATCCAAACCTCGGCATCCGGCAACAGGCTTTGTACGGTCGAACGAAGCAGCGTGGCATAATGGCCGGACATCGGCGCGACCAACAGAATGCGACGGCGCTTTTCAGGACGACCTTGCACGTGGAACCGGATCAGGTCGCCAAAGGGGCGGGCGATTTCGGTTTCGACGGAAACAATGTGATCGCGTCCGTCTGACCCGACAACAGAATTGATGCCCCAATCGGGTTTTACGACCATGCGCGCAAAACTACGTTCCGTCACTTCGCCCCAAGCAGCCATCATATTGATCGCAGGATTAGGCACGCCGCCCCAGATCGGATAAGATGCCATGGCCGACGCCGTTGCACCGACCCATTGGTTGGTATTGCGGATCGTCTCAATTAGATCGTAGGACATCATGTGACGCATGGAAAAACTCCTAGCAAACCCCGAGCCAAAACGTCGCTTTGCCACCTGCGACTTGCACCATTACATAGGCTCAATGCTGCAGGTGCAAAGTAAGTTGGATAATGGTCTATGACAACTGAAGAAAACGATAACGCGGCGGAAAACCTTGAAGTGTTGAATGCAAACCTCGCTCGGATTGAGGAATTGTCTCAACGGCTTATGTCTGCCGTTTCCCAGAAAAAAGAGATAAACCCCGGTCTTCAGGGCCCCGGACAAGATCTTTTTGCGAAAGCCGCCGCCGCATACACATCCGATGTCATGACCAGCCCATCACGTGTTTTTGAGAATCAAGTCGAATTCTGGGGCAAATCGCTGACCCAATATATGGATACACAGCAAAAGCTTATGCAGGCGATTCTGACCCCCGCCGAAGACGACAGCCCGAACGATCCACGTTTTGCCAGCCCGCTCTGGTCGCAACATCCCTATTTCAATTTCATCAAACAGCAATATTTGACGTCGGCAGAGGCGATTTCCGAGGCCGTTGAAGGCTTGGATGATCTAGAGGAACGCGATCACAAGCGGTTACGCTATTTCACACGTCAAATCATTGACATGATGAGCCCTACGAACTTTCTGGGAACCAATCCCGAGGCCTTGGCCCGCGCCGTTGAAACAAACGGGCAATCCTTGGTCAGTGGTTTGGAAAACCTCGTGCGCGACGTTGAAAACGCCGATGGCGAACTGATGGTGACATTGGCCGACAAAGAGGCGTTTGAAGTCGGTCGCAACATTGGATCAACCGAAGGTTCCGTGGTGTTCCGCAATGAGATCCTCGAGTTAATCCAATACGCACCGACCACAGAAACCGTGCACAAGACACCGCTTGTGATATTTCCGCCCTGGATCAACCGGTTCTATATTCTGGACCTGAAAGAGAAAAACAGCCTGATCAAATGGATCGTCGATCAGGGCTATACGCTGTTCGTGGTGTCATGGAAAAACCCTGACGAAACTTATCGCGATTTCGGCATGGATGGTTACGTTAAAAAGGGATTTCTGACGGCGATTGATCAGGTCAAAACCATCACTGGTGAGAAAGAAGTGAACGCGGTCGGCTATTGCATCGCGGGAACCACCTTGTCGATGGCCTTGGCTTTGATGGAAAAGCGCGGCGACACGTCGGTGAAGTCGGCGACCTTCTTTACAACCTTGACGGATTTCTCGGATCAAGGCGAATTCGGTGTCTTCCTCACAGACGATTTTGTAGACGCGATCGAAGAACAATCGAACCGAGTTGGCATTCTCGAATATTTCATCATGAGCCGGACGTTCAGCTACCTGCGATCAAACGATCTGATATATGGCCCAGCCATTCGTAGCTATATGATGGGCGAGGCGCCGCCTGCTTTTGATCTTTTGTATTGGAATGGTGACGGCACGCATCTGCCTGCGGCGATGTTGATGGAATACCTACGGGGGCTTTGCCAACAGAACCGGTTTGCGAACGAAGGCTTTGAGGTTCTGGGCGAGACAGTCACGGTCAAAGACGTGAAAGTTCCGGTGTGCTCGATTGCCTGCGAAACGGATCACATCGCGGCATGGGCATCCTGTTACAACGGCTTTCGAAATCTGGGCAGCCGGTCGAAAACGTTTCTGTTATCTGAATCCGGCCACATCGCTGGCATCGTCAATCCACCGACAAAGAAAAAGTACGGTCATTATACCAATGCCGACATGAAGGGCACATCCGAGGATTGGCTGTCGGGTGCGGAATTCAATGACGAAAGTTGGTGGCCCACTTGGGACGCTTGGCTGAAATCCCGGTCTGGAAAGATGGTTCCCGCACGTGTTGCAGGTGCAAAGAAATCTCACCCAATTTTGTGCCCCGCACCCGGAACTTATGTGAAAGAAGTCGTCAAAGTCGGCCAATAATCTGTTTTTAAACGAAAAAAAAATTGCTGCGGTGCAGAAAAAAGCACTTGAAATGCTGCGGTGCAGCGGTTACTTTAAATCATACGAACAACGGGCGGGTCTTTCCCGCTATTTCAAAGACGGAGAAAGACCATGGCTAAAGCAGCAGCTGCAGCAGACTACACAAAGATCATGAACGACATGATGGGTGCATTCCCAGTAGACACCGCCGCGTTCACAGACGCATTCAAATCCCAGGCCGCTTTCGCAGACAAAATGTCGAAAGTCGTTCTGGAAGCCGCTGAGAAATCAACCGAGATTTCCGCTGGTTGGACAAAGTCGACAATCGGCAAAATGGGCGTCATTTCAAACCCCAAAGATGACGTTGCTGATTATACAAAAGCGATGACCGATTTCGCGTCTTCGCAAGCTGAGATGAGCGCCGAGTCGGCTGCTGCTTTCGCTGAAGTTGCCAAGAAAGTTCAGATGGAAACTGTTGAACTTATGATGGCTGCCGGCAAAGACGTAGGCGAAGACGCTCAGAAGGCTGTCAAAAAAGCCACAGAAGAGATGACTGCTGCCGCTAAGAAAGCGACTGCGAAGTAAGAGTTTCTAGGTACGAGTAAAGATCACCAACATCCTCCCTTGTTGGTGCGCTTGTCTGGCGGGTCCTTGTGGCCCGCCATTTTTCTTGACGCAATGACATGCAACAATACGATAAACTGGCCATGTGAGGCTGAGTTAAGGCTATGTCCATATTGAGACTTTGGGTTTTGTTTCCCGCCGGTAAGGAAACTCGTTCTTTTAATAATAAGAACTCCGCCATATAGTGCACAAAACACGATAACACGGGCAGAACCAGTGGCGCATATAATAGTCGTCGGCAACGAAAAAGGCGGCGCGGGCAAATCCACCGTGTCGATGCATATCGCGACGTCCTTGGTTCGGTTGAACCACACAGTTGGCGTGCTTGATTTGGACCTGAGGCAACGCAGCTTCGGTCGATATATCGACAATCGCATCAAGTTCATGGAATCCGAACAACTGGACTTGCCGTGCCCGGTGTATCGCGAACTTCCGAAGATCGCCCCGGAAAGCCTTGGCCCCGGTGAAAACATATATGATCAGCGCCTGTCAGCTGCCGTCACCGGGCTTGAGCGTGAAGTCGAATTCATCCTTATCGATTGCCCCGGCTCACACACCCGGCTCAGCCAAGTTGCGCACTCACTCGCCGATACATTGGTCACGCCTTTGAACGACAGCTTTGTGGATTTCGATCTGCTGGCGCATACAGACCCGAAGACCGGCAAGGTACTAAGCCCGTCGGTTTATGCCGAGATGGTTTGGAACGCGCGCCAGTTGCGGGCACAAGCCGGGTTGGATCCCATCGACTGGGTGGTGGTGCGCAACAGGGTTGGCGCACAAGCGATGCACAACAAAAAGAAAATGGCCGAGGCAGTCGAAACACTGGCCAAGCGCATCGGCTTTCGCGTCGCACCGGGTTTTGCCGAACGTGTCATCTTTCGTGAATTATTCCCGCGCGGCCTAACCCTTTTGGATCTTCGGGACATCGGTATTCAAAACTTGAACTTGTCGAATGTGGCCGCCCGCCAAGAACTTCGCGAATTGGTGAAGGAACTTCGATTGCCGGGCGTCACTGTCGACTTTTGACCAAGCGCACGACCTGAAATGTGCTTTGCGCAATCTGCGAGGCCACCCGAGAAACGCGCCGCCTCCGCGAATGATCACCATTGGTGACTTCGTCTTCGCCGATGATCTCTTCTTGCGTTCGGATGGGTTGGAAAGCGCCCGAAAGCGCCCTTTTGGAACTTGCCGAGCTCTGAGGTTTTGTCGCAGTCGGTTGTGCAGCTCTGGTCGACTGACGGTACTTCAGCATGATCGCGACCATAAGCATGGTAAACGAAATCACGAACAAGACCTGGCGCTGCGCTTCGTACGTTAAGGCAACATCTGCCGCATTTGTGTCTTTTCCGACCATCTGATCCAGAACCAATTTAGCAGCCATCTGATCCTGATGATATCCGATCAGAATACAGCCCGCGAAGCACAGCATTGCGGAAATTGCCCACGCACGAGGCGAAAACAGCAGATTTTGGATCGTTCTGATCACTGAAATTCCAAACCGAAAACGTCACATTAGGCTTAGGAATGTCACCATTCAAAGGGGCCGTTTCGTGGCGCTTTAAGGGTTCTTTAGTGCGACAGTTCTGCCTTATTCGTTAACAGAAAACTGGATATCGCGCCCATGTGGTTCTTGCCAGTCCAAAACCGGATTGATTGGGACAATGCGGTGCGGGTTGATGCTTTCATGGCTGAAATGATAGTGGCGCACGATATGGTCAAAATTCACGATCTCGGCGATGCCGGGCCATTGGTACAATTCACGCGTATAGGCCCAAAGGTTCGCATAGTCGCGCAGATAGTTCCGGTTGCATTTGAAATGTGTGTGATAGACCAGATCAAATCTGAAAAGCGTCGGGACAAGACGCCAATCGGCTTCAGTGACGCGGTCGCCTATAAGATACCGGCTGGCGGCCAACCGGTCTTCCAGCCAGTCTAATGTGTCGAACAATTCGCTAACCGCTTTTTCATAAGCGTCCTGCGACGTTGCAAAGCCAGATCGATACACACCGTTGTTCAGCGTGTCATAGATACGCGCGTTCACAGGTTCTATTTCGGTGTGCAGCTCGCTTGGCCAAAAATCGAGCGTGTTTCCCGTTAGTCCATCAAATGCCGAATTGAACATGCGAATTATTTCGGAACTTTCGTTGGACACGATCGTCTCTCGGGTCTTGTCCCACAGAATGGGAACCGTGACGCGTCCGTTGGCACTGGGATCGGCCTTGATGTAAACGTCACGCGCAAATGGCAGATCATATAGCGTGTCGCCGGTGGCACCCGGATAATCCGTCGCAAAAGTCCAGCCATCATCCAGCATATCAGGATGGACGACCGAAACGGTGATCAAATCGTCCAGCTGTTTCAATGTGCGGAAAATCAGCGTGCGATGCGCCCACGGGCAAGCATGAGACACGTAAAGATGGTATCGTCCTGCTTCAGCTTTGAACCCATCTTCCCCAGACGGCCCGGCTGAACCGTTTTCCGTGATCCAGTTGCGAAAGCTTGAAGGCGCGCGCTTGAACTGCCCGTCTTTCGCCGAAGCCCCAACGGGTCCATCGATCCAGTTTCCGTCAACGAGCTGTCCCATCGAAGCCTCATTTGAGAGATCTGGCGCAAAGCTAAGGCCGCACGAGCCAGGAGTCACTGCGCGGCTTATGTGCGCCTTCGCACGGTTCTCGCCTTAAGTTCATAGACCCAAACGTTCCAAGGCTTGCGCGAGGGACACGCCACACGTAGGTAAGACAAAGCCTAGCCGTAAATTGGCGACGATCAGGTGCATCACAACTCTAGTGTTCTGACCGGTTTGACACATACATCGCGGAGATTGACATGAACAAAACTATGAACCGCCGCCAGTTGCTTGCAGGCGCAGCCGTAGGTATCGCAGGCGCTAGTGCCTTGCCCGTAAAGGCAGAATTGGTGAGTGCGGGGGGTGGGTATGAATTTGAAGTCATCCGGACGGATGATGAATGGCGCGCGATGTTGTCGCCGGAAGAGTTTGAAATTCTGCGCAATGGCGGGACCGAAACACCGAAATCCAGCCTGTGGTGGGAAAACACGGAAGCGGGGACGTACTCGTGCAAGGGCTGCGATCTTCATGTCTACGAATCTGAATATCAGGTTCAGCTTGGAAAAGGCTGGGTCTTCTTTTTCCACGGCATCCCGAACAATGTGATGCTTGGGATCGATAAGCAAAGGCCTTCAGAATATGGTGGAAGCGGCATGGTTGAAGGGCCAGCGGGTCATCTGATCGAAAGCCATTGCCGCCGCTGCGGATCGCATTTGGGGCACGTGTTGCAAGTTGGGCTTTTCTTGGTCCATTGCATCAATGGGGCGTCTTTGAACTTTGAACCCGGTTCGGCGTAACGCGCCAACAGCCACATGAAACACCAAAAGGCCCGGGTCGCGCGATGCGATCCGGGTCTTTCTTTTTCGAACATGGGCTTGGAGATCGGCGCATTTATGTGCGTCGGTACAAGGTATGTATCACGTCGGTATTGCGTCGGTATCACGTCGGTGCCCCCGCACGCGGGCGTCACCTTTCGCTAACCTTTATGGGGCGAAGTGCTTTGGGTTTATTGATGCAGAGCTGTTGGCTCAGATTGTGACGGCGCTTCATTGCGCGATGTTCAGCCAGCGGCATTGAGGGGTTTGCTTAGAGTATAGGGCATCCCCCGCCCGGGGGGACGGTCGGGGGATGCCCGGTGTTGCCACCGGGCGTTTCTTTTGGGGCGGTGTTACCCGACCAGGCCGCCGTCTTCGCGCCAGACGGCCACGATGGAGGAGCGCGCCAGTGTGCCGTCTCCGTCCGGGAAGGGCGAGGCCGGGTGCTGGATGCCGACGAACATGGTGCGTTTGTCGGCGGACCATGTGAGGCCCGTGACTTCCGCGCCGTTGGGGCCCGTCAGGAAGCGGCGGATTTCGCCCGTGACCGGATCGCCCGCCAGCATCTGGTTGTTGCCCTGGCCTTCGAAGTCGCCTTCGTTGTCGTCATTTCCGTCGGTCTGGATCCACAGGATGCCCGCGCTGTCGAACATCATCCCGTCGGGCGAGTTGAACATGTTGCCCGCGTGGATGTTCGGGGTGCCGCCATAGGCGTCCGAGTGGATGTCCGGGTTGCCCGCCATGCAGAACAGATCCCATCGGAAGGCATCGGTCGCATGGTCGTCGCTTGCCGGGTACCAGCGGATGATCTGGCCGTAGCGGTTTTCGGAGCGCGTGTTGGCGGCGTTCAGGGTCATTTCCTGACCGGCTGCATTGGTGCGTAAGCCGCCACCGTCGGCCGGAACGTTCCGGCGCGAGTTGTTGGTGAGCGCGCAATAGCCTTCTGCTGCCACGGGGTTCACGGCGACCCATTCGGGGCGGTCCATGGTGGTGGCGCCGACTTTGGTGGCGGCCAGTCGGGTGTAGATGCGGATTTCGGCGTCGGACATGCCGGTTGCGGCTTCGGTCAGTTCGGCCCATTCACCGGTGCCGTCCCAGTTGAACTTGGCGGCGAATAGGCGGCCGTTGTTCAGCAGATCATCCGTATCGCCACCCGGCGCATAGGTGTTGTTCGAGACGTATTTGTACATGTGTTCGCCGCGCTCGTCGTCGCCCATGTAGACCACGACGTGGCCAGAAGGTGCGATCACAACGGCGGCGTTCTCATGCTTGAAGCGCCCCAAGGCCGTTCGTTTGACGGGCATTTTCGAAGCGTCCGACGGATCGATTTCGGTGACATAGCCGTGCCGCAAAGGTTCGTTCGGGTTCTTGGCGACATCATAGCGTTCATCGTGTACTTCGTAACCATACCTGCCTTCAAGATTGATGCCGTAGCGCTTGTAGTCTTCTGAGCGCTCGAAATTCTCATCTGACGACCCAAAGTAGCCGTTAAAGTTTTCTTCGCACGTCAGATAGGTGCCCCAAGGGGTTCGACCGGCCCCACAATTGTTCATCGTGCCTTTCACAACCGTACCCGTCGGATCTGCGGCGGTTTTCATCAGGTCGTGACCAGCGGCCGGGCCTTCGATCTTGATTTCGGTCTGATGGGTAACGCGGCGGTTGAAGGGGCTGTCGACAACCACTTCCCATCCATCGTCACCACGTGCAACTTCGAACACGCCGACGCCTTGCAGGTTCTGCAAGACATCAACATCATCTGCGTTTTCCGTTTTGCCGTCTTCGTTTGCGGGCAGGTTGATCTTGGTGTTCACATATTCATGGTTCACCGCAATGACTTCGTGTCCGTTCACCTCGAACAGCTCCATACCATCGGTGTTTTCACCGAACACGCGTTGGGCTTGACCGGCGGGAAGACGTTCGGTCTGGCTGAATGCGGGCGCGTCCGAGAACAGAGGGTCGCCGTAACGCACAAGGACTTTCCACTGATACCCGTCCGGTACATGGACCGTGGCATCGGTCTGGATCGGTAGGTTGTCGAAGGGGAAGCGGCTGGCGGCATGACCATCGGCTTTGACAGCGGTGGAGGACAGCAGCGTCCCTGTGCCCATGGCCATAGCACCAGAACCAAAGGCTAAAACGCCGCCCAAAAAACCACGACGGCTGATTGCTTCGTCGATGACGGCATCAAAATCATTACGCGCCGGGCGGGGATCGTTCACTTCGTCCCAATCGTCCCAGCTCATCTCGGTTGTGTCGATGTCTTTCATGGTTTCCTCCACTTGGTTTATTTCTGGTTTCTATCGCCCAATGTCTGGCGATCCTGGAATGTGGTTAGCGGGGCTGAGACTCTCCTTTGTGAAGGTTCTGCAAAAAATTCGTGACGTTGGTCTCGAAGTCGATTCGGGACCGCTCATGTGCAGAAATGCGCAATAGCCGCGCGACTACATCGGTATCTATTCTGTATGTACACACTAGGTTGGGCTCGGAAAAACGGAGGAGAGCCCCATGCTGAAACAAATCAAAGGGTTACATCATGTAACGTCGCTCGCATCCTCGGCCCGGGACAACAACGCCTTTTTCACAGACGTTTTGGGTCTTCGCCGGGTCAAGAAAACTGTGAACTTTGATGCGCCGGATGTCTACCACCTTTACTATGGCAATGCGGCGGGCACGCCGGGCACTGTCATGACGTACTTCCCCTTTCCAAATGCCGCGCCCGGTTCAAAAGGTGTGGGCGAGGTTGGGCGGACGTCGTTTTCGGTGCCTGCCGACAGTTTGCGCGCATGGGCGGATCGTTTGGTGACCTTCGATGTAAACGCAATGTCCCAGGATGCACGGTTCGGCGAGGATCGATTGTTGTTCGATGGCCCGGACGGGGACACATTCGCTTTGGTTGGGGTTAGGGATGACGACCGCGCGCCCTGGACGGGACATGGCGTTGGCGAAGATATGGCGATCCGTGGGTTCCATTCGGCGGACATGCGCGTGGCGGATGCCGGTGCCTCGTCCGAGCTTTTGAATTTCATGGGCTATGAACAGTTGGATGCGGCGGGCGGCATCACGCGGTTTGCGGTTCCGGGCGGAAACGACGCCAATGTGATCGACTTGGACACCACCAGCGCATCAGCGGCGGGGCAAGGTGCCGGGTCAGTGCACCACATCGCTTTTTCCGTCGAAAATCGTGCCCGACAGTTGGAGGTGCGCGAGGCATTGATGGACACCGGGTATCAGGTCACGCCGGTGATCGACCGGGATTATTTCTGGGCGATCTATTTCCGTATGCCGGGTGGTGTGCTTTTTGAAATCGCGACCAATGAACCGGGGTTTGACGTGGATGAAGACAGCGCGCATTTGGGCGAGGCTTTGAAGCTGCCGTCCCAACATGCGCATTTACGGGAAAAATTGGAGCGGGAGTTGGAGCCGATTTGATTGGGGAGTTTGTGGGTCAAGGGCGGCTTCTCTAATTGGGTGTTTAGGTCAAGCTCGTTTTCCTTGTTTGTTTTGGGTCATTGTCACTCATCCTGGTCACGCTTCTCTCCGCAGTCTGGTTGATGCCGTGATGGCACCGCTGCAAGCATATGTCGGACCGGACGTGGAGAGCCTTGCTTCGAGACGCGCTTCAGGTGGCGCGGCAGTCATTTTCGGCTTCATCTGTTACCAGACAGGGCATGTTTACATGCCCGAGAGGGCACAGACCTCGTCCAGTGAGGGACGACCCTGTCAGGTTAGGTGGTTGCGCCCCGTTGCCACGGGCTGTGTTGGTCACACAGAAAGACGTTGATATCGGTTGCTAAGGTAAAGCTTTTGTGCCCAGCCATCTCACATCCACGGTCCCAAGTCAGGGAACGATAGAGTTCTTTGGGCAGCTTGCGCTCTGTCTGGCGCCAGCACCCGTTGGACAGATTTGAGGATTTGAGTACAGGAGGATTTCTGGTTCGTCTTATCGATTAGGAGATCGAGATGACGAAGAAGCCGACTACATCGAAAGATGCCGCCGACAAGGTGGTCAAGAACATCCGCCGCAAGACGCGCCAAACCTATTCATCTGAAGAGAAGATCCGCATTGTTTTGGCGGGCCTTCGTGGCGAGGAAAGCATCGCCGTTTTGTGTCACCGTGAGGGCATAGCAGAGAGCCTGTATTACAGCTGGTCCAAAGAATTCCTTGAAGCTGGCAAGCGTCGTCTTTCTGGTGACACCGCCCGTCAAGCGACGTCACCAGAAGTGAAGGAGCCGCGCTCAGAGTCCTTGGCCTTGAAGGAATGCGTGGGGGATCTGACCCTTGAAAACCGTCTGCTCAAAAAAAGCATGACAGGAAATGGGGAGTACGGGGAATGAGGTCTCCCGCGTCTGAAAAGCTTGAGATTATCCGCACGGTCGAAAGCTCACACCCGCCAGTCAAACAAACCCTCGATATGCTGTGCATTCCGCGCAGTACATTTTATCGATGGTACGATCTCTATGTCGATGGTGGCCTGGACGCGCTGGCGGATCATTCGCCGCGCCCGGATCCGTCTGGAACCGTATTCCGGATGCCCGCCGCGATGATCTGATTGAGTTTGTATTGGAACATAAGGCGTTGAGTACACGGGAGTTGGCAGTCAGATACACCGATGAGAAGAAGTATTTTATCTCTGAATCGTCGGCTTACCGCATCTTGAAGGCGGCTGATCTGATCACAGCACCGGACTACGTCGTCATCAAAGCGGCTGAGGAGTTTAAGGACAAAACGACAGCTATTAACGAGATGTGGCAAACCGACTTCACCGACTTCAAGATCATCGGCTGGGGTTGGTATTATCTCAGCACGATCTTGGATGATTACAGCCGCTATATCATTGCCTGGAAGCTCTGCACTAACATGCGCGCTGGGAAGTGACGATACGATCGAACTGGCGTTGACCGCGTCTGGTTGCGACCAAGCAGTCGTGCGCCACAAGCCACGCCTGCTCAGCGATAACGGCTCCTGCTATATCTCTGGTGATCTGGCTGAATGGTTGGACAGGCAAAACATGAAGCACGTTCGTGGCGCACCGTTCCACCCACAGACCCAAGGCAAGATCGAGCGCTGGCACCAGACCATGAAGAACCGTGTTCTGCTAGAAAACTACTATCTGCCAGGCGATCTCGAACACCAAATTGGGGCATTCGTCGACTACTACAACAATCAACGTTACCATGAGAGCCTGAACAACGTCACACCCGCAGACGCCTACTTCGGTCGTGCCAAAGCCATTCTAGAACAACGAGAAAGGATCAAACGAAAGACACTCGAAGCGC